>DBWR01000033.1:63068-79286 GCA_002309305.1 Treponema sp. UBA1233
GTAACTGCCATGTTGCTTGCCTTTGTTCCGTGCATTCCAACCATGCCAAGGTTCAGGCTGTTGCTTGAAGGAAATGCTGAACGTGCCATCATGCTTTCTGATACAGGAATGTCTGCGGTCTGTGCAAGGGCAAGAAGTTCCTCGCTTGCGTTGCCGATGATGATTCCACCACCTGCATAAATCACAGGCCTTTTTGCGTTGTTGATGATGTCTGCCGCCCTCTTGATTTCTTCATCGCTTGGAGACGGAGGATTAAGTGACCTTTTAAGGTGAATGTTCCTGTCCTGAATTCTCTTTTCAATTTCATCCAGGTTTTTAAGCGGTTCAAATTCAACTTCGTTTGCGGTGACTTCCTTTGGAATGTCAATCAGAACTGGGCCCGGTCGGCCGCTTTTTGCAATGATGAATGCCTCGCGGATGACATCTGCAAGTTCCTCTACATTGCGGACGATGTAGTTGTGCTTTGTAATCGGCATTGTTACACCGGTGATGTCGATTTCCTGGAAAGAGTCTTTGCCCAAAAGTGTAGTGGGAACATTACATGTAATTGCGACGATTGGAGATGAATCCATGTATGCTGTTGCAATTCCTGTTACAAGATTTGTTGCTCCAGGACCACTTGTTGCAAATACAACACCTACTTTACCGGTTGAACGGGCATAACCGTCTGCGGCATGGGAAGCACCCTGTTCATGGGCTGTAAGAATATGGCGGATTCTGTCGCTGTTCTTATATAATTCATCATAAACATTTAAAATTGCACCGCCCGGATAACCAAATACGGTGTCAACGCCCTGCTCAACAAGACATTCAATAACCACACGAGAGCCTGAAATCTTCAATTTTGAACTCCTAGAAAAAAATAATACGGTGTCTTTTTCCAATAAAATAATATGGAAGAAAACACCGTACCAATAGTACTCTATTTTGTAAATAAAAACAAGTGTTAGCCTGCTGTACCTTAAGTTTGTAAGGCAGTGTCATTCCGGACCTGATCCGGAATCTCAGCACTATATCTTACAAAAACTCGCGTTAGTCAAGGATGGCACCCTTATCCGCGCTTGATACCAGCTTAGCATAGCGTGCCAAATAGCCGTGCTTTACCTTTGGTTCAGGACATTTCCATGCGGCCTTGCGTTTTGCAAGCTCTTCATCGCTTACTTCAAGGTGAATCTTGTAGTTGTTGATGTCCAGAGTGATTGTGTCTCCTTCCTGTACGAGTGCAATTGGGCCTCCGTCTGCCGCTTCCGGTGAACAGTGTCCAAGAGAAGCACCCCTTGTTGCACCGCTGAAACGTCCGTCGGTAATCAAGGCAACTTCCTTGTCCAAGCCCTGTCCTGCAAGAGCCGCTGTTACTGCAAGCATCTCACGCATTCCTGGTCCACCCTTTGGTCCTTCGTAGCGGATGACCACAACATCGCCCGGATGGATGTTCTTTTTCTGAACGGCTTCCATAGCCTCGCTTTCGTCATTAAATACGCGTGCAGGTCCTGAATGCTTCATGAGTTCCTTTGCACATGCAGATCTCTTTACGACAGTTCCGTTTGGTGCAAGGTTTCCGAACAGGATGGCAATACCACCGTTGTCGCTGAACGGATTTTCTATTGGACGCAGGATTTCCGGGTTGCGGTTTCTTACACCCTTGATGTTTTCCGCAATCGTTTTTCCTGTTGCTGTTATCAAGTCGGTTTTGATGAGGTTCTTTTTTGCAAGCTCTGCAAGAACGGCCTGAACTCCACCGGCATCATTCAATTCGCAGATAAAGGTGTGTCCTGCTGGGGCAAGGTGGCAGAGGTTCGGTGTGCGCTCTGAAATCTCGTTTACCTCGTGCAGGTCGATTGTAAGTCCGGCCTCGTGTGCAATGGCGGGAACGTGGAGCATTGTGTTTGATGAGCATCCAAGTGCCATGTCTGCAGTAAGTGCGTTGCGGAAAGAATCTTTTGTCATCATCTGGCGTGCGGTAATTCCCTTGTTGTAGAGGTTCATTACGGCCATACCTGCGTGTTTTGCAAGTGCAATGCGGTCTCCTGTTGTGGCAGGAATCGTTCCGTTTCCTGGAAGGCCAAGACCCAAAACTTCCGTAAGGCAGTTCATTGAGTTTGCTGTGAACATACCAGAGCATGAACCGCATCCAGGACATGCGCAGTGTTCCATTTCCTTGAGCTGTGCTTCCGTGATTTTTCCAGAGGCAACGGCTCCAACACCCTCAAACATGTCTGTGAGCGAAAGGTTTTTGTCTGAATATGGATTACCTTCTTCGCGGCTTGGAAGATGACCAGGCATCATGGCTCCACCGGAAACAACAACTGTGGGCAAATCAAGGCGTGCGGCTGCCATAAGCATACCGGGAACAATCTTGTCGCAGTTCGGAATCAAAACAAGGGCATCAAACTGATGTGCGGTAACGACACATTCAACACTGTCTGCAATAAGCTCACGTGTTACAAGAGAGTACTTCATTCCCTCGTGACCCATGGCTATACCGTCGCATACACCAATGGCTGGAAATTCGATTGGGGTACCTCCTGCCATGCGTACGCCATCCTTTACGGCCTGTGCAATCCTGTCAAGTTCGATGTGACCCGGGATTATCTCATTCTTTGCGCAGCAGACTCCGACCAATGGACGTTCAAGTTCTTCGTCCGTGTATCCCATTGCATAAAAAAGCGAGCGGTGTGGTGCCCGTGCCATTCCCTTTGTAGCATTGTTGCTTCTCTTTTCCATAAACAAACCTCGATTATGTTACTAATAATAAGAAACATTCTACAGTCAGTCTCTAGAAAATTCAATAGGGGTAAATCAATTCGTAATGCGTAATTTTGTTGTCTAAAGCTGCCTTTGTGACAGTAAGGATTTTATGTAATCCTCAATGGTTTCGCTTCCGTTGACGTACAGGGCCTTTTGAATGCAGTTGCCGTGGTTGTCGATGTATACCTCTATGCGCGGTTCAAGGTCATAAAATGAGGAACCAAGGGAGTCAACTTCACGGGCATAATTTTCCTGCATGTAGTATTCATTGAACGGGAATGATAAAGTTACGCTGTCACCGTAGAACCACTTCATTCTTGCACGTACAAAAAGAGTGTCCTCATCAGGTTCATTAGCCCTTAGTCCACTGATACGGAAATTACCGCTTACATCTTTTTTCAAAAGGCAAAAGACGATAGGTGTAGGTCTCGTGATTTCCTTTACCTCACGGCTCTGAATGTCAAGTTCAGAAAACTCCTTGTCCGTTTCAGAAAGTGTCAGTTCAACATACCTTCCCTTAAACGGATTGTACGGATCCCTCATCTCGCATTTGAACGAAGCGATGCGGTTTGATTTTTCGGCTTCTCTCTTGATGGAGCTTGAACGGCACAGTATGAATGCAATGACACCAAGCTGAACGATTACGGCAATTATGAAAAAAGGAAATATTTTCTTTAAGACATTATTTTTCATTTTTGTTCCTCCTGGAAAGGAAAATGTTGATCAGGAAAACAGCAATGCCCAGACCAATAAAGACAAGACCCTTTGCAATCAGACTGTAATCTTCAACAAAGAATTTGATGAGTACTGCAATTCCTAGAAAAACGGTGGCACAGTTTGCCATCGACAGTGAAGAAGTGCAAGACGCCTTTATCAGATAGTAGATGCAGAAAAGTGCCAGGAGTACAAAGCAGACTGACGAAAGAACATGACGTACATCACTTTGACTTGTGTTTGGAATGCAGACGATGATGTAGAGCAAAAGCGGATGAATGAACAGAACCGGATTGACCCACTTCTTGTTCCTTGCGACTTCCCTTAATGCAAGAACTCCTGATGCGGCAAACAAAGTCAGGGATGCAAAGAAAGAAACGATGTCCATTGTTGAAAGTCTTATCCTGAACAGGTTTCCAAAGTCCGGGAAAGAATATGCGGTAAATAAAAGCGCCATTGCTCCAAGAATTATGGAAAGAATACTCATGACCCTGTTTCCTTGAACTGAATAGAGGCTCATGCACCAGGCGGCAACAGCCATAATCGGTATCAATGTTTCTAAGGCAGATATTGAGGCTGGTATGAGCAGGAAAGCGATGAAAAATACATAGAGGGACATCCTGCCTTTTTTCCCTATCATCAGCGAGTAGAGTCCAAGGATTGAAAGTGCAATCAGACAAATTTCTGTTGCGCCTGCAAGTATGTTTTTTGAGCAATGATTTATCAGTATGGAAATTATGAATCCCAAGGTCGGAAAAACAATCATGTCAAATATGCTTATGAGTTTCTGCCTGTTGAGCGAGATAAAGAATAAGACAAATGAACCAATGGTACCAAGAGAATAAAGAATGATGTTTGAAATGTCTTTTGATTCAAGAGTTTGATATATGGTGTATTTAAGATCCAGTACCCAAAAGGTAAGTGATAGGAAGAGGATTACAAGTGAAATTCGGCAAATCAGGAACACCACGGGCTTGCATCGGATTTTAAGGTATTTTGAGCGCATTGCAATGAGTGCAAGTATAAACAGCAGACAGAAGAATGAGCGTACAAGAGGATTGTAGAATGGTGATAGACTGAATTGGAACATGAGTCCAAAATAAGGAATCAGGAACCATGCCCTGCTAAACCTCAGTGACAGGACAACTGTGATGACAGCTCCCATGAAAATCAGGACGCATGAAGCCAAAGCAGATTCTTCCATTGCATCCGGGAAAAATGAATAGAGTGCATAGAGTACAAAAATCACGAACGGAATGAGTGCAATAGAACAGCGCAGATCCTTTTCTTTTTTGATGAAAAACTTGAAGATGGCAAGACCAATGCAGAAAACAAAAAGACCGCAGCTCAAGATCAAGTCAAGGATGTAACCGTCCAAGTGGTGTGAAGGACTTGTGCGGATAAACTGCCAGCCTATGTCTTCCCAGAAATAATTGAGGCACAGGAGTATGAGCATGAATCCCAATGCAGAAGAAAATGCAATGCTAAGGTATTTGTTTTTGGACATTGCAAAAATAGCAAGCAGTGAAGTGTATGCCACAATCCACAGTCCCGGTACGGTTTTGTCAAGACAGAATCCCATCATCGAAACCGCATAGATGAGTAAGGCCCATTTGAACAGGCTGCTTTTGTGAGTAAGCGCGTATGGAACCAAAGCGGCAAACATAATGTAAATCAGTGATGAACTGTCTCCGTAAAACTTTGTTGCATAGACATATGACATCCCGAGGATTAGTGTGAAAAAGAAAACTATGTCCGACTTGGTTGAATATAAAACAAATACAGAAGATATGGCCCACACGGCGATAAAGGCACTGGTGTTTGACGGTAGCCGCAGGATTTGGGAAATAAAGGCAATCACTCCGCCAAAGAGAAGGGCCCATGCTATACCCATGCTTTCTCGGACGGAAGTTTTTTCCATCTTGCCCTTGAGCTTGCATATTAAAACCGCCGCCTGCATTCCGACCATGGCAGCAACAGCCACTATGGTTTTTGTCGTCCTGCTGATGAAAGCCCAGTTGTATGCGATGAGTGAAATCAATCCTCCTACCACAAGAACGAAAGAAACAATCATCAGAATAACGGGAACCCAGTTGATGTTTTTAGCCGGTTTGGGTTGTTCGGTTTTCTGAGGTACATTAGGAACAGTTTGGGCTGGAATTGTTCCAACAGCTGGTGCTTCAGCCGGGGCAGAAATCATCCGCTCGCAATAGGAACGGAGGTTGTCCGCAGACTGAGGGTCGATTATTTTTTTTGCGGCAAACTCAGGAAGCTGAGCTTTGAGCCATCGGTAATTTTCTATATCCATACAATAAAGTTTACTAGATGTATTGATTTAATACAAGGTGTCAGAGTATAGTATGGCAGATGAGGACAATTTCTTCATGCTTTAAGGAGGCGTTAAAAAATGGCTGGATTTAATCAGGAAAAGATGACAAGATATCTGGATTCCCTGCTTGATACGGGAATTCCTTCAGTTGACTGCATTGTGTATCAGAATCATAAGCAGATTTACCGCCACATGAACGGGACTGTAAATATAGAAAAAACACAAAAGGTTTCAGCGGATCAGAGATACCTGATGTTTTCAATGACAAAGGTTCAGACAATGACGGCCGTAATGCTGCTTGTGGAACAGGGAAAGCTTTCTCTGGAAGATGACATTGCAGATTATCTTCCGGCATACAGAAACATAAAGGTCAAGACCGATTCTGGAGAAGAAAAGCTCAAGTGGCCCATCAGGCTCAGACATCTTGTTTCCATGCAGTCAGGTTTGGATTATGATCTGGCTCGTCCTGGAATTGTTAGGGTACTAAAGGAAAAGGGAGAAAAGGCATCCACTCTAGAAATCGTAAATTCATTTGCGGAATCTCCGTTGAATTTTCAGCCCGGAACACATTTCTGCTACAGCTTGAGTCATGACGTGGTGGCGGCTGTTATAGAAACAGTCTCTGGCATGAGTTATGGAGACTACCTCAGGAAGAATATCTGGGAACCCCTGGGCTTTAAGGATACTTTTTTTGCAAAGCCGGTAAATGACGGATTGGAAAGGCTTGCACAGCAGTATATTGCAAGTGAAAAAGGTATAGTCCCAATGGAGCAGACATGCAACTATCAGTTTACCGAAAGCTACCAGAGTGGAGGAGCGGGACTTGTAAGCTGTACGGAAGATTATGCCATTCTTGCAGACACTCTTGCGTGCGGAGGAATTACCGCTGATGGAACACGCATACTTAAACCGGAAACTGTCGAAAGGATAAAACAAAACCTCCTGACTTCAGATTCAATGAAGGACCTCCAAGACAGCATGGGAAGAAAGGGATACGGATATGGCTGCGGAATGCAGGTGCTTATGAATCCTGAATTCATCGGCTCTCCTTCTCCTGCGGGAGTCTTTGGATGGGACGGTGCGGCGGGAAGCTGCATTCAGATGGATACTGTGAGCAAAACCAGCTTCGTGTACACAATGCACGTAAGGAATTATGGAACGTCATACGATGTAATTCATCCGGCCTTAAGGGATATTGTTTTCGGTTAAAGATGAATGACATGTACCCTCTGACAAAAAAATAAGGATGGAATGTTTTGAATAGAATTGAAGGCGTTGTTTTTGATTTGGATGGAACTCTGTTGAACACTCTTGATGACATAGCGGACAGCTGCAACATGGCCCTTGAAAAATACGGAATGCCTAAGAGGACTCTGGAAGAAGTGAGGAACTTTGTGGGAAACGGCCTTGGCGTCCTGATGGAAAAGGCGGTTCCGGGGGGAAGGCAGAATCCTGATTATGAGGCTGCCCTAGATGCCATGCATAAAATCTATGCGGAAAACTGCCTTGTAAAAACAAGCCCTTACGACGGCGTTCTTTCCATGCTGAAAAAGATATCGTCATCTGGAATAAAATGCGCCATAGTTTCAAACAAACCTGACGAACAGGTAAAGGAACTTTCAAAGATATTTTTTTCTGAATACATAAACCAGGAAGTTTCTGTAGGGGAAAAGGAATCTGCTGGAATAAGAAGGAAACCTGCGCCGGATTCTGTCCTTGCGATTCTTGGCGAGTGGAAGATTCAAAAGGATAGGGTGGTCTATGTCGGGGATTCTGACGTTGACATTGCCACCGCGAAAAACGCAGGCCTTGAATGCATTTCGGTTACATGGGGATTCAGGTCCCGGGACTTTTTAATTGAAAAGGGTGCGGTCTACATCGCCGACAGTCCGGATGAAGTGGCCGCCATTGTGATGGGTTGAAGATGAAGGAAATGATTGAGCAAAGTGAAGTGATGAAGGACGAATACTTAAGGGGAGACGTTGCCCGGGAGCTTGACTTTTACCGCATAAGGGATAAGATTGCAGGCTTTTGTGTCAGTGAGGAAGGTCATGCACTTTTGTTAAAACGTGAAAGTTCCTCTGATGAAATTTTCGTAGAACGACAGAAAAAACTTGGACGTGAATGGAATGTGTTTTTGCATTCATCATATGCCGCAAGCCTTAACGGATGGCCGGAGATAAAACCGCTCTTCCGTTTTCTTGGAGTTGAAGGTGCCCAGCTTGAACAGGACCAGATATTTGCCTTGGGTATTTTCTGCCGTTCAGTTTCAAAAATCAAAACATCGTTATGCACTGCATCCAATGAGATGGAAATTCCACTTTTGCTTGAATGTGCCGAAAAGCTTCCTGATTTGTCGTCCGCTGAAAAACAAATTTTCTATCTGCTTGATGATTCGGGTCAGGTAAAGGACATACCCTCGCTCAGGGCATATCGTGAGAAGATTCAGGCATTGCACAGGGAAATTGAAAATGCAATACGCCGCTACACATCGGATTCAACTTTGTCATCGGCATTACAGTCAACGGTTCCGGCATACAGGCAGGACAGGGAGCTTCTTGCAGTTCGTGCAGACCACAGGAGCGAGATAAAGGGAATTGTACATGAGGTTTCTTCTTCCGGTCAGACGATTTACATTGAGCCGGATGAAATAGTTCGTGCCAACAATGATTTGGTTCAGGCTGAGTTTGAATTGAATGCTGAACTGAGGCGTTTGTTCTGTGAACTCACTTTTAATCTTGGTGAAAATCGAGAGTCTTTTGAACTGGCATGTGACATCATGATCGAGCTTGACATGACCATGGCTTCTTCCAAATGGCAGCAGACTGTTCGTGGCATTTACTGTGAGACATGTGATTTGGAAAAAGAACCTCCCGTGATTCTTGGTGCAAGACATCCATTGCTTGGAGAAAAGGCCGTTCCTGTTGACATACGTTTTATGGACGGAAAAAGGGTAATGGTCATAACAGGCCCAAACACAGGTGGAAAGACCGTTACGCTAAAGACAATCTCACTCTTTGCACTGTTGAATCAGGCGGGCTTCCCTGTTCCAGCACTTGAGGGGACAAGGCTCCCGTATTTTTCTTCGGTTTTTGCGGATATAGGTGATGAACAGTCGATTGACGATTCGCTCAGTACATTCTCCGGCCACATGAAGCGCATGGCACAGATGCTTGAAAATGCAAATGAAAAATCTCTTGTACTTCTTGATGAGCTTGCAAGCGGAACCGATCCTCAGGAAGGTGGTGCAATAGCAATGGCGGCTCTGGATACCCTGATAGAAAAAAAATCTTTTGTCGTCGTTACAACACATCACGGCATCCTCAAGAATTACGGATACACAAACCCAAGCTGTGTAAATGCTTCCGTTGAATTCGATTCTGAAACGATGAGCCCAACCTATCATCTTTTGATGGGAGTTCCGGGACAGTCTCATGCTCTGGACATAGCAAGCCGTTCTGGTCTTCCTGAATCTGTAGTGCAGGCGGCAAGAAATTACATTGACGGTGAACAGGCGGATGTATCGGTCCTGATAAAGGGATTGAACCAAAAGCATATTGAACTCGATGAGATTCAAAAACAGGAAAGGTCAAAGTTACGCGAGCTGGAAGAAAAGGAAATCAGGATTCATCAAAAGGAAATCAAAAACAAGGAAAAAGAAATAGAACTTTTGCAGAGGGAACATTCGCAAAGCTCAGAGTTTTTGATTCAGACAAGAAGCCAGCTAGAAAACCTTGTGCGTGAATTGCGCGAAGGAGAAATCAACCGTGAAAAAACTCTTGCTGTAAAATCATTCATTTCTGAACTGGGGCAAAAAATCGAAGAACAAGACGTTCACATTCAGGAAGAAGAAAAGCTTATAGAACAGGAAAAAGAATCCCTTGAAAAAGAAAAGGAAAAGTTTGCGGAAAACGGCATGAGGATTTCAAAGGCAAGGGAACACGGTAAAGCCAGCGGAAAAAAGACAAAGAAGAGGATGTCAAATACCGAAGCCCTTGAACATGCATCCGTACAGCAGCTTGAACTTCCAAAAGAAAAAAAACAAAAGACGGAAATTGTTAAGACTGTACTTGAACCGGGAGTTGAAATCTTTGCGGGAAAAAACAGGAGGCAGGGAACTCTGGTGCAGAAAAATAAAAACGGCACATGGACTGTCCTCTTTGGCTCACTTAAAATGGATGTCGATGAAAAGCTGATTGAACCAGTGCATAAGATAAGCGTTCAAAACAAACCTTCTGTTGTTGTGGAAACTGCGAGCGGAGAATACGGAAACGACCGTCCTGTATTTGAGTTAAGGCTTTTGGGCATGAGGCAGGAAGAAGCGGTAAAGGCTTTGGAAAGACAGCTTGATTTGTGCGCAATCTATAACCTAAGGCAGTTCAGCATCATACACGGAAAGGGACAGGGAATCCTGCAGCAGTCGGTTCAGGATTATTTGAGCCATTATCCGGGCATAAAGAGTTTTGAGTTTGCACGGCCGGAAGACGGCGGATCAGGAAAGACATACGTAAGCTTGTTTTAGCGGAGGACATGATGTACAGCGACACGCATTTTCATTTTGAAGGTTTATGCGAGGATGATGCTCAAAAAGGCAGCCAGATTCTTTTGCAGATGAACGAACAGTCAACGGTGTTCGGCCTGGATATCGGAACAAAGTGTGGCGACATGGAAGAGCGCCTGCAGTTTTTAAAGGAATGTCTTGGAAAAATGCCTGAGGATGAACGCAAAAAGGTCCTTTCGTATTTTTATTTTTCTGCGGGAATATGGCCGGATCCGGATGAGATTCGTGAAAGGAAAGTGTGCATGCAGAGGCTTAGGGAAGAAATCAAAAACTTTTGCGCAGATGACCTGTTTGGCTCGCATCTGGTTGCGATAGGGGAGTGCGGGCTTGACCATCACTGGAACATCAATAATCCGGATAAGAGAAGTCAGGATGATTTTACCGATGATTTGATTGAAGGGGAACGTGAACTTTTTTTGATGCAGCTTGAACTTGCAGAAGAATTGAACCTTCCTGTCATTATTCATTCTCGTGATGCCTTTGAAGAAACCCTCTCATGCCTTGATGAGGCGGGATGGCATAACGGAATCATTCACTGCTATTCATACGGCATTGATGAGGCCCGTGAGTTTTTGAACCGTGGATGGTACATTGCTCTTGGAGGGGCAGTGACTTACACAAAGAAAAGCAAAATCGAAGAAATGCACGAGCTTTTGAATTTCATTCCCAAAGACAGGCTCCTTTTGGAAACAGATGCCCCATATCTTTCTCCTGTACCATTGCGCGGACAAAAAAACACCCCGCTGAACATACGCCATACTTACGAGTTTATAGCGTCGCACCGCGGGGTCTCCGTAGAAGAACTGTCAGCGGATGTTGATGAAAACGTCCGCCGTCTGTTCAAACTTATTTAATCAGAAGTGAGGCGTAGGCTTCGAGAGCTCCCTTCATCTCTCCTGAAAGTACTGTCTTTGCAAGGACCTTTCCAAGCTGAACGCCTTCCTGGTCAAAGCTGTTTACATTCCACAGGAATCCCTGGAACATGACCTTGTTTTCATAATGTGCAAGAAGTGCACCGAGGGACTGTGGGTTTACTTCCTTTCCGTAAATCAGGCTTGAAGGCCTTTCTCCTGCAAAGAATTTGTTTGGATTTGAGTCATCCTTTCCGCATGCAAATGCAATGATCTGAGCGGTTACGTTTGCGGCAAGTTTCTTCTGGCTTGTGCTTCCCTGAATCGTGATGTCCTTTCCGCACTGGTTCTTCTGGAATGCGATGAACTGAAGCGGAATGATGTTTGTTCCCTGATGCAAAAGCTGATAGAATGAATGCTGTCCGTTTGTTCCCGGTTCACCAAAGATGACGGGGCCTGTTACGTATGAAATCTTTTTGCCAAAGCGGTTTACGCTCTTTCCGTTAGATTCCATGTCGAGCTGCTGGAGGTGTGCGGGGAAACGGCTGAGTGCCTGTGAATATGGAAGTACTGCTGTTGAAGGTAGTCCCAGAATGTTGCGCTCATAAACACCGATCAATGCATCCATGAGTGCAGGGTTCTTTGTGATGTCCTTTTGTGTTGCAAGCTTGTCTTCTTCTGCAGCCCCCTTGAGGAATGAGGCGAATACATCAGGACCAAATGCAAGTGAAAGGATTGCCCCGCCAACTGCTGATGTGGAAGAGTAGCGTCCTCCGATGTAGTCATCCATGAAGAATGCCGCCATGTAATCCGGGTTCTTTGCAAGTGGTGAAGTTTCGCTTGTAACCGCAATCATGTGCTTTGAAACGTCAAGGCCTGCCTTTTTAATTGCATCCTTTACGAAAGATTCATTTGTAAGGGTTTCCAGTGTGGTTCCGCTTTTTGAAACAAGGATGAAAATTGTCTTTGAAATGTCAATTGAATTGAGTACGCTTGCGGCATCATCCGGGTCTACGTTTGAGATGAAGTGTGCGTCCATCTTGAACTTGCCGTTTGCCTTTGCCCAGTTTTCAAGAGCAAGATACATTGCGCGTGGTCCAAGGTCTGAGCCTCCGATACCGATCTGACATACTGATGTATATTTCTGTCCGTTCTCGTTGGTGATTCTTCCTGAATGAACCTTGTCTGCAAATGCCGCAATTGCCTTCTGCTGTTCGACATAGAAATCACGCTTGTTTTTTCCGTCTGCAATGACATCGTTTCCAAGCTGGCCACGGGTCAAGTGATGGAGTACCATGCGCTTTTCGCCGGTGTTGATGACTTCGCCGTTGTACAGAGCCTGGAATTTTTCCAAAAGCTGTGCTTCCTTTGCAATTTTCTTGAATACGGCAATTATCTGTCTGTTGACTTTTTTTGCCGCATAATTGTATGTGAGTGAACTGCTCATGGGAATTGAAAATTCTTCCACACGCTTTGCACCTGCCTGTCCCGAAAGTGCTTTTGCAAGTGAAACTGAATCCTTTAAGTCTTTCAGTTCCTTGAAACTGGTGAGTTTGTTCAAGTTGTTCCATGTGATTGTAGCCATAAACGCCTCTTATGTATCTGAATGTTCAGGTCATTCTTTTTGCGGAATTGCCTGATTTTTTTATAATTTAGTGTATCAGAATTATTGAAAATATGCTATAATATATTCAAACTTTTAAGGAGGTTTTTTTATGTCTACTCTTTGGAGCATTCTCATTGCAATTCTTGTGGGTGCGCTTATCGGCTGGCTGGCCGGAATCCTGATGAAGAGCAAGCACGGCTTCTGGATGAACTGTCTGCTTGGAATCATCGGTGGAGCGGTTGGTGCGGCTATCGGAAGCTTCCTGAAGATTGGCGGCGGTTGGGTCGTCACACTTCTTCTGGGCATACTTGGTACTGTAATCGTTATTGCAGTGGTACGCCTCATCATGGGAAAGAATTGGTAAGCTGAGCAATGCGCCGGTTTAAACAGCGGATAGGGCTTATGGTCCTTCCGCTTATTTTATTATTCTTAAGCTGCTCTACAAGAAGTGGTGACCCCTATGTCAGGATTCCTGAATGTGACCAGATGCAGGATGTAAGTCCCCTGTTTCCTGATTCAATCGCATTAAGGACGATGACACAATCATACTGCCAGTATTTTGACTTTCAGCTGATAAACGGAAAGATTTATTCAAGGGAAAGGGGAAGCAAGGAGTGGGAACTTTTTTTAAAAACAGGACTTCCAAAGGTTGGAAAAAACAGCCCCTCAGTTATACGCGAAATCTCGGCTGATGCAGATTCTCTTTATGCCTTTGATGACCAAGGGTATCTGTATTACTGTTATCTTGCAAAAACTGCTCCAGAAAAACCATTTAGGTGGCGCAGGAGATACGGATTCCCAAAGGACAGGCAGTTTCAGCAAAGCGAAGAATCGTCACACAAAAGGGCATGGTCTATGGGTGCCCGCCGTGTAGAGGTTCTTTACCAGGAAGACATTTATGGAAACCCGCACCATTACGGTACGATGGGTATAGAGACATTCTATTTCCTGGAGGAGGACGGAAGATGCATACGTTTTTGTGACAGCGGCCTTCCACAGGATTTCAGCCATTCAATTCAAGTTCCGGAAGACGGACGCTTAATCTGCGAAAATATCAGTGCATCGGCAAGCACTCTTTTTGTCATAGGTAATCAGGGCTCCATGTACACACGCCTTATTGACTTTGACACGATGGGTTGTGACCCGATGTTCTTTCAATATACATATGATCAGCTTGAACAGAAATACCCTGGAACAAGTTATTTTTCAAATTATTCTCCATGGGCTCTTCCTGCTGAAGATTGGAAAAAACAGCCGGACATTCAGTTAAAGGGAAAGGCACGGCTTACAAAAATGATTTCCATTGCACAGAACGGTCAGGGAAACAGTGCCAGGGAACTTAGGGTTGGCGGTACCAATGAAAACGGTGAAATTGGCTATTACCACAAGATGCTCAACGACAGCGAATGGTCTTTTACCAAGGCCGACATTCGTCTTGATCCGGAATCTTTTCTTGATAAAACCAAACCTGAACTTGCGGAAAGCCGTCTTGTGAACTACAGCGGATATCTTGCGAAAAACGGAGGAAACCTTTCTGACATAAAATGTGAGATTAAGAACGTTGACCTCCATTCAACCGGGGAATGCGAGCTTGAGATTTCCAACGGAGATGAAAAATACAGGTGCACCCTTTTCCTTGTGGAGAAATGGACTTACATCACGCGTGACAAACCAGGATATGACGGAACTCCACGCATTTACTTCATTACTGTGGAATGTGATCTGGCTCATCTTGATGAATACAGTCCGGAATTTGCATCCCTGATTTCCGACATGTTTGCTCAAAAGAATCATGCCCTCTTTGCAATTTCAGGAGAGGTAACCGATGCGTATTTCCATGTTGAATTAGCCGGTGGTGGATCCCAGTCCTTTATAATTCCAATCGGCGATGTAAATGAATATACGATATTTGCATCATCCGGTGAAGCAACCGATTTTTCTCCGACGACATTCAAATACCTTTACATGCTTACCCAGCCGACATTAAGGAAATCTGTTTCTCCTGAATTGACTTTGAGCAAGGATGTAATTTACACTGTGCGTGACAGTTCAAAAATCGAAGATATCATTCATGAAAATGAAGCATACCTCAAGGAATTGAAGCAGTCCCAAAAAGAAATAAAAAAGGCCCGGTCATCATCAGGTCTTTCCAGGTGGGGTTATTCAATACTTGAGCTTGTTGCACGAGTCACGATGCTGAACCACATCAATTTTCCAAAGATAAAGCAGGTTACTTCCGTTGGTGGAGACTTGCTTGAATCAACTGAGGCTTCTCTGGTTGACATGGTGAACTACATGACATGGTCGTGCGAAAACATAGATGACTTGGTTTCGTTGCGCATAAAAAAATATAATGAGCTGCTAGACGAAGTTAAATCCAAGACATTCATTGGACAAGTGGATTCTTCCCTGCTTGATTCGTATCCTGAATTTTATTCGGCGGCGGGAATTCCTTCCAAGTGCGTTCAAAAGGATGATGGGGGTGCGGTAAAGGCGACTCTGGAAGTTGTGGACGGCATTCCATATTTTCCGGGATTCTTCATTCAGGGAGATGACGGCTCGGTTGTTCTTGTCGTACTGGAAAAATCTGCATCTGCAATTGTCAACTGGCTTGAAAAAAGGGAGAAGGCTTGCGAGTCTGAAACAAGTTCTTACCAGTGGATGAAGGAAAATCCCCTTGAAATAAAGGCAGAACTCTTGAGGATTTCAATGCAGGGACATGAGAAATCGGTTTTGCAGACAATCCACGACATACGTTATGAATACAATAAGGGTAACATGGTCTGGGATGGAGAAGACATTCAGATAAACATGGATACGGCTGTGTTCTCCAAAAAGGTTTTATTTCAAAGCAACCAGTAAGGTTTATATATCAATAATTGTCCTCAAGGTCCGGGATTCTTTTCTTGAGTGCCTTGAGGAAATCTTCTCCCCTGACACCTTCCTTGAGGCAGGCGAATATGCAGTTGTCACCTGCTACGGTTCCCAGAATTTCATCCATATTGAGGGCATCCAGGGCGTTTGAAACAGCATCCGCGTGACCGCCAAAAGTTTTTATGACGACAATGTTGCCGCTGAAATCTATGCTCACATAACCGCGCAAAAAATCTTGGTTGTAAATCTCTTCGCTTTCCTGACGTTCTTCTTCTTCCTGAATTGTATAGACATATCCTGAGTGTCCGTCGCTTATCTTTCCAACCTTAAGCAGCTTCAAGTCTCTGGACAAAGTGGCCTGGGTAACTTCAAATCCTTCTTTAAGCAGATATTTAAGCAGTTCTTCCTGACTTTCTATCCTGTAATTCTTTATCAGTTTGCGTATGGTCTTTAAACGGGTAAGCCTTTCTTTCACGGTGGTCCTCGAAAAATTCAATTATGATAGATTATGTATATTTATGCAGTTTTAGTCAAT
>DBWR01000033.1:79359-144970 GCA_002309305.1 Treponema sp. UBA1233
GCTTTTTTTAGGAATTCAAGTGTAAAGTATATTGTGGATGAAGGACCCTGTGCGGAAAAAGAAATGTTGCGGCTTTTGTCCGGAAATAAAAATGAAAACCTTCCTTGTTTTGGGAATTCCGCCTTGATGTTCTTAAGTTCGGATAAACATATGCACTGGCTTACGTTGGCTGGATTGTCATAAACATCCCTCTTTACGATGCCCATGTAACTTTCTTTTGGGAATGAATGGAAATAAAGTGAGTCGCTGCAGAAAACAAGTACTCCCGAGAGGGTAAGCTCACCCATGTAGGGGATAAGGTTCAAGTCTGAAAATGCCTTGTTGCTTCCCTTGAGCTGTGCAAATTCAAGTTTTTGAACCGTCTTCCCGTACTTACGCTCAAACTCCTCGTAAAATTCCTTTTGTGCCTTTTCAATGCTACCGCCAGATCCAAACATGTCTTTTCCTCAATTAGAGTCTATCATTTGACGGGGAAAAATTCTATACACAAACTTGTTGCAGTTTTTATTGAAAAATATTATTATATGCGCATGAATAAACTAAAGAAAATAGTATCATTGTTTTTTGTATTGTCTTTGACCGGTGGACTTTTTGCCGCAAATATTTCAACAGCCGCTCAAAATAAAATTGATGAAATCCTTATGATTCGCATGAACAATACCGCGTGTTCTACTCCTCAGGAAGCACTTGCAAAAGTAGAGGTGTTTGAAAAACAATTTGAAGGACTAAAGACATCTTTTACCCAGGAAGAAAATCTGATTGTTGAGAACTTCATCTTAATAGAAAAATACAACTGTCTTTCAAAAATGGGAACTTCAAGCAAAATCCTTCGCGAGATGATGAAAGCCCAGAAGGAAGTCCTGGAGGCATATTTTAAGAAATCCCCAAGAAAGCAGGCAAACAAATGGCTTGTCTGTACATACGGAGATGTTCTTGCAAATTTTATGGCTTTTTCCGTGGGAGACGTGCTTAAATGCGGACTTACGGTAAAGGACTGCTATGATAGCGTGATAAAGGAAGATCCTAATTTTTCATACGGACTGACAGATGCGGCACAATGGTATTATTGGGCTCCAGTAATCAATGGTGGAAGCAAAAAAAAAGCTGGACAGTATTTTGAAAGAGCTTTGGCGTCTGCAAGGAACAATGGTGAAAAGTTTTTTGCCGAACTTTTTTATTCACAGCTTCTGTTTGAAACCAAACAGCCTGATCAGAGTTCAATCCATCTGGACGAGGCTGGAAAATTGTGCCCGGGAAGCAAAACTGTAGAGGAAGTGAAAATCCTGAACGCTAAAGGTAAATCTCTGTTTGCCGACTCAAAGGAAAAGTCAACGTTTAAGGATAATTAGAATTTATAATGCATAATTGATAATTCATAATTCATAATTCGGAATTAGGAATGCGGAATGCGGAATTTATCTTTCAGTTTTCAGTTCTCAACTTTCATCTTTCTACAATTGACAGTCGTTTAAATTCTCTCTATATTATAGTCTATGGATATTTATAAAAACATTAACGCATTGACAGGCTACGCTTTGGCTCAGGGCCTCATAGAAGAAGATGATGTAATCTTTACTCAAAACCGTTTGCTGGAACTTTTCAGGCTGGATGGATTTGAAAAAACTATGGCCACCCGGATTCCGCAGACACCGGAGCAGGATTTGGAGCAGATTCTTGAGGAAATGCTTGATTATGCTGCCGAGAAGAATCTTTTTCAGGATACAGGCATTCAGAGCCGTAACCTCTATGACACAAAAATCATGGGCTGCCTTTTGCCCAGACCGTCGTATGTTCAGGAAAAATTCATGGAGCTTTATAAAAGATCTCCCAAAGAGGCAAGCGACTGGTTCTATAAATTCTCAAAGGATTCAAATTACATCCGCCGCTACAGGGTGAACCGTGACATACGCTGGATTGCAAAAACTGAATACGGTGATATGGCTGTTACGATAAACTTGTCCAAGCCGGACAAAGGTACCCCGGGAATCAATCTGTCTGAGGATGTGCTTGTAGCTTCAAGGCCTGGTGTGTCACATTATCCTGAATGCGTGCTTTGCAAGGAGAACGTCGGTTATGCGGGACGTGATGATTTTCAGGCTGGACAGAATCTGAGAATAATTCCACTCAGGCTCTCTGGAAAAGTCTGGGGCTTCCAATATTCTCCCTTTGCATATTACAACGAGCATTGTGTGGTCTTCTCTTATGACCATGTTCCGATGAAGATATCACGCGAGACTTTCGGAAACCTTCTTGAGTTCATAAGGCTGTTTCCGCATTATACAATCGGCGGCAATGCTGACCTTCCAATCGTGGGCGGTTCAATCCTTAATCACAGCCACTATCAGGGCGGACGCTTTAATTTCCCGCTTTCACTTGCTCCAATAGAAACACGTTTTACCGTACACGGTTATGAGGACGTAAGTGCCGGAATCGTAAAATGGCCGGTTTCAGTAATCAGGCTCAGGACTCACAATACCGAAAGTTTGATTTCCCTTTGTGATAAGATTCTCCGCAACTGGAGGATTTACAATGACCCTGCAGTAAACATCTATTCACAGACAAACGGAGAGTCACACAACACGATAACACCCATTGCAAGAATGCGTGACGGCTTTTATGAAATTGACCTTGTACTCCGCAACAACATCACCACGGCTGAACATCCGTTCGGTTTGTTCCACACGCATGAAGAACACCGCCACATCAAAAAGGAAAACATCGGTCTGGTGGAAGTTCTTGGGCTTGCAGTCCTTCCAAAACGCCTGAAAAAGGAACTGTCGGATTTGGGCAACGCAATCATTCAGGGACGCAACTACAGGAATGACCCGAACCTTTCAAAGCATGCTGATTGGGCAGACCAGATACTCGCACAGTACGGAAAGATTTCCGCCAAAAACATTGACAACGTGCTTAAGACCGAGGTCGGAAAAGTTTTTGTCGCCATATTGGAAGATTCTGCCGTGTTCAAGCGCACACCCGAGGGAAAAGATGCGTTCATGAAATTCATAAAGACTTTTGCATAGGATACAGGAGAATAGAATGTCTAAACTTTATATACCAAAAAACTATAAGCCGCTGCTTAACGTAAAGGAAACTGAAGCGGCCATCGTAATGCTAAAGAAATTCTTTCAGCTTTCACTTTCAACCGAATTGAATTTGACAAGGGTAACAGCACCTCTGTTCGTAAAGTCTGGTTTGGGCTTGAATGATGATTTGAACGGTGTCGAGCGTCCGGTTCGTTTTCCGGTAAAGGACATGAATGAATGTTCTCTGGAAATCGTTCATTCACTTGCAAAATGGAAGCGCCAGAAGGTTACTGAGATGAGCCTTAAGCCTGGTTTCGGAATCTATACCGACATGAATGCAATCCGTGCTGATGAAGAGCTTGACAACCTGCATTCACTCTATGTGGATCAGTGGGACTGGGAGATGGCGATGAAGCCTGAAGACAGGAAACTTGCATTCCTCAAGGGTGTTGTTGAAAAACTCTACCGCACCTTAAAGCGCACCGAATTCTACCTGTACGACCGCTATGAGCAGATAAAGCCGGAACTGCCGGAAGAAATCACATTCCTGTTTGCAGACGATTTGCAGAAGGAATTCCCGAAGATGACCCCAAAGGAAAGGGAATCCGAAGCATGCAAAAAATATGGGGCTGTGTTCATCATCGGTATTGGAGGAAAGCTGCCTGACGGAACGATTCATGACGGAAGGGCTCCCGACTATGACGACTGGATTACGGAAGAGGGCGGCCACCGTGGACTCAACGGAGACCTTTTGGTGTGGAACAATGTTCTTGACAGCGCGATGGAACTTTCATCCATGGGAATACGTGTTTCTCCGGAGACGCTCAAACTTCAGCTTGAAGAAAGGGGCTGTCCGGAAAGGGCTAACCTCAGCTTCCACAAAAAGCTTTTGTCCGGCGGACTGACTCAGACCATAGGCGGCGGCATAGGCCAGTCAAGGCTCTGCATGTACTTCCTCAGGAAATGCCACATCGGAGAAATCCAGGTAAGCACATGGCCGGATGACATGCTCCGTGAATGTGAATCCCGCGGGGTTCCGATTTTGTAATGAAGCCGAATAAAGAGATTCAGTTTACAAGCGAAGAATTGGTTCGTCAGATAGACTCGTTTGCTTCCCGGGGTATTACTGAACTTGTTGTCCATGACAGGAAAATTGCCGGTGACAGGGAAGCACTGCTGTCTTTGTGTTCTTCCATAGCGGAGCGGGCGGGGGACGTGTTTGTTTCCATTCCTGTTGAAGCAAAAGTCATTGACGAGCGTTTGATTGGGGCCATGGGGGAAATCTTCTGTTCCCTGGAAATTCCACTCAAGGCGACTTCAAAAGGTGACGCACTTTTATTCGACAAAAAACTTTTTTCTTCCAAGGCCGAAAAACTCAACCGTGCGGAACTTGTGTTCGGTTTTGACATGGATTTCGCACTCTGTCCGGCAGACACTTTCAAGGCGTTCAGGGACAGGCTGGATTTTGCAATTTCACTTTATCCCAACCACATAGACTTTGAGCAGCTTGAACTTTCTGAAAAACTTCCTCCGTCAACTGCACTGTATTCTTCCCGCGACATTGAGTATTCAAGGGACATAGCTTTTGCCTGTTCAGTGTTCTATTCTGAGGGAAGGGCGGTTCCGTGGTTCAACTCGGTGATTAAGGCTTTGAGGATTTTACCGTCGGCTTTTTTTGCGGATTTTGCGGAATGGCAGAGGTGCAACAACTGTTCGGTTGATTCGTCCTTTAATCTGGATGCAGCTGGACATGAGGACATAGAAAAAATGCAGCTTTTGTTTCTTCAGGAAAAATTTGAGGAAAAGAACAGGAGGGAACTGTTTGCGGCCGTATCTGATATTGTCAGGTTGAACGGTGCGATGAGCAGGGTTCTTTCTGACGGTGGGGAATGCATTGTGGAAAGCTCCTACAGCCCGGATGATGTCTTTTCTCCAGCGGCATTTGAAATTCAGCGATTTTGTGACAGCGTAACCATGGAAAGCTGCCGTACCAGGATTTTTTTAAGCCCGGAAGGTCCCGATTACCGCATTTTATAGCCCATTATTTCTTATATAACAAGTTTTTATGGCATATAACAGATTTTTCAAGCTAAAATGATTTCACATTTTTGAAAAAATTCAGTATATTCTAGATATAAATGCTTTGGCATTTGGCATAAATTCGATTTGAATGTTTTCTTAAACTAATAAACTGTATCTATGGAGGTTTTGATTATGAAAACTATAGGTAAAACAATCATTGCAGTGGCACTGGTCGCCGCAGTATCCGTGGGAGTGCTTGCCCTTTCATGCCGTGCGGGAAACGGTTCGGCAAACGTCGTCTATGCACAGACAAATCCTGCCAAATCTTTACCGGAGGATGGACTTGAAATCACCCAGGCCCTTCAGCAGTCATTCCGGTCCATAAGTTCACAGGTTCTTCCTGCAGTAGTTGAGGTAGACGTTACCACAAAGACAAAGACACAAAGCTACAATCCGTTCAAGGATCTTCCGTTTTTCTTCAACATGCCTGGTTTTGGCGATGAGGACGATACCCGCGAATATGAATCATCCGCATTGGGAAGTGGTGTAATTGTCCGCCGCACTGGTGACACGATTTACGTTCTTACAAACAACCACGTAACCGAGAATTCTTCTTCCATTAAAATCAAGCTGAACGACGAGCGTGAATTTGAAGGTACCCTTGTTGGCGCCGATTCACGCATAGACATTGCGCTTGTTTCATTCAAGAGCGATGACACTTCAATTACGGTTGCCGCCCTTGGAAACAGTGATGAAGTCCAGCAGGGTGACATTGTTCTTGCCCTTGGTAGCCCGCTTGGATATTTTGCCTCCGTTACCCAGGGAATTGTATCCGCTACAGGCCGAAGCGGTGGTGAAATCGGTTCAATCAGCGACTTTATCCAGACAGATGCCGCAATCAACCAGGGAAACTCTGGTGGTCCTCTCGTAAACATCTATGGCGAGGTCATCGGAATCAACACCTGGATTGCATCTCAGTCAGGTGGTAGCCAGGGACTTGGTTTCTCAATCCCAATCAACAACATCAAGACAGCAATCGA
This sequence comes from Treponema sp. UBA1233, assembly GCA_002309305.1. GTDB lineage: Bacteria > Spirochaetota > Spirochaetia > Treponematales > Treponemataceae > Treponema_D. The sequence continues at coordinate 85,448 of DBWR01000033.1, forward strand.
CCAGTTCATCAACAAGGGTAAGGTTTCTTACGGATGGCTCGGTGTAAGCCTTTCTGACGTAACCCAGGAATACAAGGATGCCCTTGGTGTCGGTAAAGTGACCGGAGCACTTGCCTCTGAAGTATTCCTTGAATCTCCTGCAATGAAGGGTGGACTCCAGGCCGGTGACTTTATCATTGCCATCGACGGAAAGGACGTAAAGGATGTGAATCAGCTTGTCCGCGACGTAGGAAACATTCCAGCCGGTCAGACAACTACAATTACCGTAAAGCGCGGTTCTTCCACAATTGACCTCAAGATAAAGATGGATGAGCGTTCGGATGAAATAGCCTCCGACGGCAGCAAGCTGTGGCCTGGATTCATGGCGGTTCCGTTGAGCGATACTATACGCAAGCAGCAGAAGATTTCTGACAAGATAAAGGGTGTTGTCGTTACCAATGTTCAGGAAAAGTCTCCAGCAGCCGCATTAAGGCTTCAGAACGGCGACGTAATTACTGCGGTAAACGATACTCCGGTTTCAACAGTGGAAGAATTCTATGCCGCATTAAACATCAACTCCAAGAAGGAAGTGTGGTTTGACGTACATTCCGGCGGTCACACAATCAGTACCGGCCACTACAAGCTGGAAAAATAGTTTTTTTGTAAAACTTTTGTAACCTTTTTGGGACAGGGGAGTTTAGTTTATAGATGAATGATTAAGCAAATAGTTGCGTGAAATTTCATAGAAACTCCTTTTTTTATAAAACTGGATCTGTGTCACAGGTCCGGTTTTTTTTTGTACTGAGGATTTCATTCAAAATCATCGGGGGCGGCTACCATCAGGGTTCCGTCGTCATCATCATCTTCCAGTGCAAGGGCGGCCAGATTTGCGGTGTGCTTTGACTGTGCGGCTTTCTGCCAGGTGGTTCCAGCTTCTACAAGGGATTCCATCTGCCTTTCCTTCCGTTCATCCTGTTTTTGCAGTTCCGTTTTGGCGGCCAGAAGAAGGGATGTTGCATTTTCGGCCCTCATGTGGAGAAGTTCTGCGATTTCAGCTTCCGGGGCTTCAACCAGTGTCCTTAGGGTTCCGTATTTTTTCATCAGGAGTCTGTCCTTTTCCTTACCGACACCAGGCAGTTTGATGAATGGGGAAACCGTATTTTCCTTTGTCCTGAGGTTCTGGTTGTTTTTGGTTGCAAAGCGGTGGGTTTCGTCACGTACCCTCTGCAAGAGCCTGAGTCCGTCGCTCCGTTTGGGCAGTTTTATCGGTTTGGATGCGTGTGGCCTCCATATTTCCTCGTCCCTCTTGGCAAGTCCCGCTATCGGTATGTCAAGTCCAAGGGCCTTGAGCACTGCGTCAACCGCATTTACCTGTCCTATTCCACCGTCTATCAAAAGCAGGTCGGGCAGGGGCTTTTCTTCATTCAACAGTCTGGAATAGCGTCTGGAAACAGCTTCCCTCATCGACTGGAAGTCATCTATAAGGCCGTCAGTGGTCTTTAAGCGGAAATAGCGGTAGTTCTTTTTGTCAGGATTGCCGTTGTAAAAGCTGATTAGGGATGCCACAGGGAATTTCCCTCCGATGTGGGCGATGTCAAAGCCTTCGATTCTGGAGGGCAGGGCAGGAAGTCCCAGTGTCTGCTTCAGTTCCTCCATTGCCGGAAAGTCACCCCTTTCCCTTGTGCGGCGTATGATGTCCTCGTGCGCGTTTTGTCTTGCCATTGTGATTGCGGCGTTGTGCAGTGAATACCGGGGCATGTCAGCGCTTATGCTTACGATGTCACAGACCGGACCGTAGCTTTCATTGAGCCATCGCTGCATTATTTCCATGCTTTCCTGCGTCTGGACATAAATGTGGGGGGGGAGGTCTTCCTTTTCGGTGTAGTATGAAGCCATGAATTCCCCAAGAACCTCGTCCTCTTCGTTTAGGGTTACGGCCTGGTAATTGTCACGGCCCAAAAGCTTTCCACCCCGTATTTTCAGGACTGTAAAACTGATCAGCTCACCTTCGCTCCAGCTTGCGATGTAATCCCTGTCATCTCCGTCAAATCCTTCCACACTGTTTTGGTTCTGCAGTACGCTTAATGCCTTGAGTCCGTCCCTGAGTCTGGCGGCCTTTTCAAAATTCAGGGCGGCGGCGGCTTCCTTCATGTCGGATTCCAGTTTTTTGACGGTTTCCTCTCCTTTATTCTCAAGTAAGCTGGAGATTTCTTCGATAAATTCAGTATAGGTGGATTGGGCGACCTCTTTACAGCAGGGGGCCGGGCATCTTCCTATGTGATAGTACATGCAGGGTGTGGCTTTTTTCCTGAATGTCTTGCAGTGCCGTATGGGATATATCTCATAGAGTGTTTCTATGAATGTGTCGAGTGCGCTTGCATCTGGAAAAGGACCGAAATATCTGGAACCGTCCTGAATTATCCGTCTTGTCTTGAACAGCCTCGGATATTCTTCGTTTGTAATCCTCAGGACAGGGTAGGATTTTCCATCCTTCAGGTCAATGTTGTACTTGGGCGTGTGCTTTTTGATTAAGTTGTTTTCCAAAAGGAAAGCTTCGTATTCATTGTTTGTGGTAATATATTCAATACTGTGGGCATTGCTGACCAAAAGCCTTGTCTTTATGTCCTTCTTACCGCTAAAATAGGACGTAAGGCGGTTTTTAAGGTTTTTTGCCTTGCCGACATAGATTATGGTTCCGGCTTCATTGCGCCAGAGGTAAACTCCGCTTTGACCGGGTGCTTTTAGGGCTGTCTGATGCAGAATTTCCCTGCGGCTAAGTGGGGGCTCATCAGGCTGTGAAAGAGAAATATGAGAAGATGAATCGAACGGGTGGTCTGATACATGCATATTAGAAGAATACTTTTTTTTGCTACATTTTGTCTACTGACGGCGGGCAATGTTTTTGCAGAGGAATCTGTCATTACCTTAGGCGGAAAAAAAGGCTGGTCAAAAATTGAAAAGATGGACGGTGTCGTGTATGGCACGGGCCGTTACGGTTACCAGAGCATTGTGCTTGATACAAACAGCCGTACTGTGGACGATGTCACGGACCTGCTTTTGGATTTTGAGGGAAAGGTTGTAGTCGATCAGGCCGGAAACTATACTGTGGAAGAAAACAAGCTTTTGGGCTCTACTTCATCCAAGATGGGCAAGGGTGCCGGATTGAGCCGCGGTAAGGGTGGAATCAGGCTTTCTGGAGCAAACGGTTCCCTCTTTGGTTCAAGCGGAAGCACTGGTTCATTTTTGATTGAATTCTGGCTTTGTCCTTCAATTGCTGAAAACGGCGAGATGGTATTCTCATGGAGATCATCCAGAACAGAAAACAACTACCCGCTCTACCAGATGATTTCTGCGGGCTTTTACAACAATCACCTTCAGTGGCGCTTTACCAACGTATTCCAGGATTACAGGCAGAATGGCGGACTCATAGAGCTTGCAAGCTATAAAACCATGATTCCAAACGTGTGGACCCATCATTCTATCAGCTATGACCAGGACTCAGGGCTTCTTGAATACCGCATTGACGGCAAGCTTGAAGACATGAAGTACATCACCACCAATGAAAAGGAAATGGGCGGCTACATCTATTCACCAATACTGGGAGTTCCTGCAGACATAGAGATTTGCCCATCATATACTGGACGCATCGATGACTTCCACATTCAGAGAAAGTCAGACAGCACATCAAGTTCCGCACTCCGCTATGACTCATACAAAAAGGACGGGGGACGCTTTGTTACCGAACCGATTCTGGTCGGACTCAGTTCAGTTCTCCAGAAAATAGACGCAATTACAACAGAACCCGCTCAGACCGACGTGGTGCTTTATGCTCGCGCGGGAGACAATTACTTCAACTGGACGGATACAGAACCTGCATGGGTACCGGTTACAAACCACCAGCAGATTGAAAACGTAAAGGGAAAATACTTCCAGGTGGCGGTAGACTTGTACACGGACGGCAACGGCTCCAAGACACCGTCAGTTACCCAGCTTGACTTGCACTACACTGGCGCGGCGGCTCCATTACCTCCGTTTACACTGATTGCAGAACCAGGCAACGGTCAGGTCACTCTTACATGGAGTTATTCTGTTGATGACAGTGCGGGTGGATATTACGTCTATTACGGTGAACGCCCCGGTGAATATCTTGGCCGTGAGGCAGTGCAGGGACCTTCTCCCGTAAATGTCGGAAATACGGCAAAGGTAACGATTAACGGATTAAAGAACGGAAAAATATATTATTTTGCAGTGGCAACGTATTCAAATCTGGATGAACGGATTGTAGGAAGCCTTTCAAAGGAAGTCTACGCACGCCCGCTTCGCAAATAGAGAGGATTATATGAACGAGGGATCAAGCACATCAAATCGCTTAATGATGGACAGGGCACGGTCGGCAGTGTTGTCCCGTGATTTTACTTTAGCAGCACGACTTTACAAAAACTTGCTTAGAGAGGATCCTTCCAACAAGGAACTGCTTTCTGCTTTGGGTGATCTGTATCAGCGTTCAGGAAACGACTCTCAGGCCATTCCGCTTTACAATCAGATTGTACAGGCAAATCCAAATGACGTGGTGGCCCTGAACAACCTGGGCTCAATTTACCGCCGTCTGAAAAAATATGACGAATCCATTGCGGTTCTTGAAAAGGCCGTTATTGTGGACGAATCAAACGTTCAAACCTTCTACAACCTGGGATTCACATACAAGCTGATGGGAAAAAACGAAAGCGCCATACAGTGCTTTAATACGGTTGTTGAAGAAAATCCAAACGACGTTCTTGCATACAATCACCTTGGTGCAATTTATGCAGCCGAGCGTGAATACGACAAGTCAATCGCATCATATCAGAGGGGACTCAAGGTTGATCCGAACCACCCAATCCTCCACTTGAACCTTGCCCAGTGTTACGAAAAGGTCGGAAGCCTTGATCTTGCTGTAAATGAATATGAAGCTGCCCTGCGTTCAAAACCGGGTTGGCGTGATGCGACTGACGGCTATGTGGACCTGCTTGTCCGCAAAAACGACATTACCGCCGCACTTGAACTTGTAAATCAGGCGATAAGGCTTAATCCCCAGGATGCGGAGATGCACGCAAAAATCGGTGACATCTATGCCCTCATTACGGATTTTGACAAAGCGGAAATTGAATACAACGAAGCCCTGAAGTGTAATCCTGCAAACGCCCATGCACTGTCCGCTCTGGCACGTGTGTACGACCTGCACGGAAACCATCAGGATGCGCTAAAGATAATGGCACGTTACAGTGAAGTCAAGCACGATGATCCCAACATGCTAAAGTTAAAGGCCTCTGTGATGATGGGTTGTGGCAAGCTTCATGATGCGGCCGGTCCAGTAAAGGAACTCTGGGACAGGGACAATGATGATGTTGAAATGCTCAGCCTTCTGGCTCAGTATTACATCATGCGCGGAGAAGAGGGCAAGGCGGAAGGATGTCTAAAGAAGAGCCGCCGTCTTGATTCTGAATACATCGACTATTTCCGTGATTATGCAAAACGCTACCGCCAGTTAAAGAAATATGACAGGGCAATACGCAATCTTGAAGTATTCCTCAAGGAAAAGGAATTCGATTCGGAAACACTTTACCTTCTTGCAAAATGCTATGAGGAAACAAAGCAGTACGAAAAGGCCCTGTATGAATACAAGAGGATTTCAGACTATTTCGGCATGGAATCCATCTACGACAAGGCACAGGAACGCCTGCAGAAGCAGATGGAACTTGACGGAGTGGACAAGCGCGAGGAAGACATTGACTTTGCGGCTCTGGAAACATCCATGCAGGAAGAGCTTGGTTTGGAACGCAATCTTGTTGACAATAACGTTACCGAATCAGCTGACATCGACGACAACATCGAACCGGTCATTGAATTTGAACCCATGGATCAGGAACGCATTTCTGATGCAAAGGATAAGATGAACTGGGCGGACCGCGGTTATACATTTGAAAAACTTACACGCGAGGACAGCTCCGGTGGTTCTCCGTTTGACCGCCACCTTGACGACGACATTTTTGCAAGCAACAGCAAGAACGGTGAGCTGGACAATCTTGTTCCACGCACTGAAAAAGAAGATGAGGATTTTGAAGAAAACTTCTTTGACGGCAACCCGTTTGGAAAAGTAACGCCACGCAAGGCTCCTGTTGAAGATCTGATGGAAGACAACTTCCTGGACGAAGACATCGATGGAGGAAGGAAGAATAAAAACGATTCGGTAACTCCGGTTACAGACGGTTCAATTCCAACTCCGCCCCAACAAAAGCCTTCTCCATTCAACGACTACCCGCAAAGCAATCAGGAACCGGCTTCTTCTTCAAAAAATGCAGCTCCGGCCAATGCGTCAAGACCTGCGGAAATTGAAGGTGATCCTGCTGACTTTGCCCCATCATCAGATTTCGGTGATGCCGATATAGTGCCTGCAAATCCGATATCCGATGCAGAAGAAAAACCTGTTGAAGATACTGGTTCAAGTTTTGACGATGGTCTTGGAGATCTTGATTTGGGACAGGACCAGGAACTGATGGAAGGCCTGACAGAAGATGACGAAGACATTTTTGCCGGAAACAAGGCTGAAGATGATGTTTCCCAGGACTACGGCTTTGTTCCTGATGAAGTTTCTGAAAATGCCGGCACAGAACTCGATGACCTCCAGGTTCAGGACGAGGGTCTTTTGGATGAAGACGAAAGCCAGGAAGATGACGTAAACTTTGTAAGCGAAACAATAGATACGGACTCAGATGACGATGCAGCTCAAATTGAATATGCAGAAGAAGAGACACCTGTTGAATCAAACGGTTCTTTTGATGAATCTGAAATTGAATTTAACGATGACATGCCTTCGTTTGAGAACGAGGAAATAGAAGTAGAGGAAGAAGTTCCATCCGTAGAAGAAGTGGTGGAAGATGCCGAACAGGAACTTGAGGAAGCAGTGGAGTCTGTGGAAGACTCAGGAATCCCCGCTGAAACTGCTGCCCTTGAAGAAACAGAACCACTTGAGGAGACTGAATCTCTTGATGAGATTAAATCTCTTGAAGAGACAGAGCCGACTGAAGAAGCTGTTGAATCTGTTCCTGCTACGGAGAGTGAACCTGAATGCAAGCTGTCCGCTGACCTGTTCATCAAGCTCAGGGCATTGAGCGAATACCTTCCTGTGGACAAGAAGATGGAATTCCAGGACAGCCGTGAAAGCCTTCAGCTTGACTACATAATCCGCCGCCTTTCTGGGGAACCGGGTCTCTTGGAAACCGCCCAGAACGTAAGGGACAATCTGCATCTTCAGGAAGAACCTCTTGATAATGTAAGCCTTTCTCAGACAGCTGGGGTAATCAGCGACATGAAGGAATACCTTTCATCACTGCCCGACAGAAAGCTCGCACATTCACTTCAGGACGAAATGGACGGTGCGATAAAAAAACTTACAGGCGAATGATTCTTGAGTTTGTGAGGACGAGGTTGCCCGTCTCGGTGATGAGCACATCGTTCTCCAAACGGCATCCGCCCCACTCGGGATCATAAAGTCCCGGTTCCAGAGTGACTATGTTCCCAACCTTAAAGACTTCATCCTCTTTTGCCCTTGAACTGACAAAGGGATTTTCGTGTATGGCAAGACCCGTGCCGTGTCCCAGTCCGTGTGGCATTGTCTTTCCGTATTCAGCAAATACATCATCCGCACATTTTACCGCAAGATGTATGGGAGAACCCGCCCTGTAAAAATCTATGCACTTGTCGGCCGCCTTTTGTACAAGAGACAGGATTAATTCCTGTTCATCGCTCAGAGGTCCGCGTGCAACAGTAATCGTACAGTCGCTGGCATAACCCTCGTAGCAAACTCCGTAATCAAGAATTGAAAGTCCCCTGGTTCCCCATGTGCCTGAGGTGTATCCAGGAAATGCATGTATTCCAAAACTTCTGGAAGGTCCAGCCGCCAGAGTGTCAAAGCTGGTCCTTTCGCATTTCTGTTCCCTGAGCTCCCTTTCGATGAAAAGGGCAACGTCACTTTCCGTCCTGAATTTTCCGTCGCGCAAAAAGCCTTCGATTTTATCCGTCATGGAACTGGTTATTGAACAGGCCTTCTTTGTGCATTCAATTTCATATTCATCCTTCTGAGCCCTGAGCTGGCAGACATATTCATGCACTGAGTCTTCACGGCATTCAATTTTCCATGAATCCAGAGCATCCCTGAATTTGCCGTATTCAATATGTGAAGTGGAAGGTGGAAGCTCAAGATTTTTTTCTGATGGTGCAATCTTCGACGCAATTGATTTTACACATTCAATGTAGTCCCTCTTGAATTGTGTAAACGGAACCATTTCCGATGCATGAGCCTTTTGCCGTGCAAGGTTTTCGTCCCAAGGACTGAGTATGGTTTTCCCACTTGCACATACGAACAGAACAGCGTCACTCGGCTGTCCGCAAAGGTAGCGGAGGTTGGGGTCTCGGTTTCCCTCACTGTCATGGAATACGGCGATGGAAACATTCTTTTCGTTCAGATATTCAACAAGTTTCTTTATTCGGCTTGAATAAATTGCTTCAAAATCAACCGGCATTTTTTTACCTCTTGAATTTTCGTGCCAAGGATTTAAGTAGCGGATCTCGGGTTACAATCATGAGGCCCACGCCAATAACTGCAAAAATCAGTCCTGTAATGACAACCGGAATTCCCTGTGAGATGAATCTGTTGTATCCCTGGAACATTCCGATTATCTTTCCCCTGAGGAAATATACTGGAACCGAAGCGATGACGGAAAACAAAACCATCCTGAGTGAATACAGAAGCGAAGACTTTATCACGGTACTGCTGGAAATGTTCTTGTTTTTTGCCACAAAGATGAACAGGGTTATCGTGTTGACCACAGAAGCTATTGTAAGTGCAAGGGCAATTCCAGGACCACCCCAGAACTTTGAAAGGACTGCGGCAAGCACGATGTTTGTGCCAAAGTTTATGAGTCCCGCGACGGTTGGCCTTACCGTATCCTGCTGTGCGTAAAAGGCCGGTGCGAGTATTCGGTTAAGCGCGATGAAGTAAAGTCCTATTATGTGGCACCGGAAGACGTTTGTCGTCATGGTTGTGGATTCAGAATCGAATTCTCCTGTTTCAAAAAGCAGGGCGATGAGGTTTTTGTCCATCAGGAGTGAATAGAACGTGATGGGGATGGCGATGAATGCCATGATCTTAAGCGAGTTGGAAAGCAGTGAGGTGAATTCATTCCACAGGTTTTTCTGTGCAAAGGAAGTAAGGTCAGGAAGAATTACGGTTCCTATGGTTACGGCACAAATTCCCAAAATCAGTTCCTGCATCCTAAGTGAATATGACAGGCTGGAAAAAACACCTTCGCCGGTGCGGGTTGCAAGGGCAGATGATACCACGTCGTTTACCTGATAAGCCGCCATTCCGATGATTGTGGGGCCGATCAGAGCCAGTACCCTTCTTGTACCGGGGTTGGTAAATGCCTTCTTTAGCGATGTGAATGTGACCTTCCAGTTGTTTTTTAGTACAAATGGAAGCTGGAAGAATGTCTGAACCGCTCCTCCTGCCACAACACCAATTGCCATTGCACGGGCCGGGTTTGCCGTGTGCGGGGAAAGAATGTATGCCGAGGCGACTACAATTCCGTTGAACAGGATGGGAGTAAAGCCGGATGGAGAGAAAATCTTGAGTGCGTTCAGAATTCCCTGGAAAAAGGCCGCTATGGAAATCAGGACCAGATATGGAAACATTATGCGGGTCAAAAGGGTTGCTTCCGTTATGGATGCCGTATCTCCCTTTTTATAGAAAATCCGCATCAAAATCGGTGTAATGATTATGCAGATGACCACAAAGGACACTGTTATGAAGGTCATGAGCGTAAAGGTTGCGCTTACAAAATTCTGGGCTTCCTTTTTACCCTCGGGGGTGTCTGATTTTTCAAGATAGCCCTTGAAAGTGGGGATGAATGCCACGGAGATTGAATTTTCCGCAAACAGCCGTCTGAACAGGTTCGGTATGTTGAATGCAACTTGATATGCGTCTGACAGTGAAGAAGTACCCAAAAACTTTGCAAGAGTCATCTGGCGCAAAAGACCCATGATTCGTGAGCACAATGTCAAAATGGAAAGGGAAACCCCGCTTTTGACGAGCCCCCTTATTCCGCCCTTTTTTGTAGTTTTGTTTTGAATTTCGTTGTTTTTCTCAATTTCAGAATTCATAATATGTATAGAATAAAAGAGTTGCGAAATTAAATCAATCGGTATATAATAAAACAGTAATTTTTTTTTCTTTTGGGTAGAAATTGTGAGCGAAACGAATAGCAAGGCTTTTAGGATATTTGGATTTCAAAGAGTCGGTAAAACTCCGATAGTGCCTCTTTCTGTAAAAATTCTTACTGTCTTTGTCCTTTTGATATTGATTTCAACGCTTTTTACCAATTTCATCACCCTGATTTTTACGCAAAGGCAGACCATAGCCCTTACCGACGACATTTTGGTCTATCAGCTGTCCGACATGTACTCTACGGCAAGCAGCCAGTTCCAGATTAGCCTCTATTCGCAGAAGCAGGAAGATTCCATTCAGGCGATAAAGGAAACTGCCGCCCGCGACTTTACAAAAAAGCATTCGGTTGCGATGGGTGTCTTCCCTGATGGAAGGTTCCTTTTCCTGACGCGTGCGGATACCTTGACAACCTGGGGGACTTTCAACGACAAGGCGGCCCTCGACTTCATGAACCAAAGCAAGGAGAAGGCAGACCAATCCGGCAACAGCGACCGAGTGGAAGGCTCCGTCACCTTTTCGTCCCCATATGGCGCCGAATACCGTGGTGTTTACAAATACCATCCCGACTGGAAGTGCTACCTTATCCGTGCCGAAGATACATCCGACCGTAAATCGGAAATGTTCAGCATATACCTGAAAATCTCCATCATCATACTTATCCTGACTATCGGTTTTGTTTTTGTGGGAATTTCCGTATTGAACAGACTGCTCAGCAACATCGGAAAATTCACATCGGAAGTGTATGAACTGCAACAGAGCCAGGCAAACGAGAATTCCGAGCCTTCTCAGGTAACAAGGGCTCCAATCGACTTGAGTTCGGCCCCCAACGACGACATAACCTACCTTGCCGCCAACTTCAACGACCTGTATGTCAACACGGCCAATCTGCGCAACATTTTCCAGAAATTCGTCTCCAAGAATGTTGTTGATACGGCCTACCATGACCACAAGGTTGAGCTAAAGGGTGAGCAGAGGCAGCTTACAATCCTCTTTACGGACATCAAGAGCTTTACATCAAGAACGGAAGTCCTGGGAAACGACATCATCCGACTTTTGAACATACACTACAATTCAATCATCGGAATCATCCAGCCGGGTGGGGCTTCGGACTTGAACCATTCAAAGGCATTCATCGGCTCTCTTATCGGTGATGCGGTTTTGGGTGTTTTTGGAATCAATGGTGAAAAATCAGCGGAAAACCCGGAAAAATCTGTTGATGCGGTAAACTGTGCCTGGGCAATGACAAAGCATACAAAGAAATTCCGCGAGAAAATGGATGACAAGAAAAAGGAGCTTGAACGTCTGGGCCGCTTCACTGCTGAGGCAAAGAAAGTCTATGAGGCAGTACGTCTTGAAATCGGTGTAGGAATAGATGGTGGAGAAGTCTTCTACGGAAACATCGGAAGCAACAGGTACATGGCAAACACGGTAATCGGAGACAATGTAAACTCAGCTTCCAGAATCGAAGGACTTACCCGCGTATACAAGCTGCCGGTTTTGGTCAGCGAATACGTCATGAACGAAATCAAGCTTGTGCCGGAAGCCGCCGAACGCTATGAATTCTTTGAGATTGACACGGTTCAGGTAAAAGGCAAGGTTGAAGGAAAGAAGATTTACTTCCCGCTGGACCGCCACATGGACGACGAAGACTACGCCGCAGAATATACGGAAGAAAAATTCAGGGACTTTGAGGAAGGCCTCAAGGCATATTATAAGGGTGACTGGAAAACGGCAAGAGCAGGCTTTAAGCGAAGCAATCTTGAAGTGGCTCAGGTTTTCCTTGAACGCATGGGATTAAAGAGCGCCCCGGCAGGATGGAAGGGAATATGGACAATGACTTCGAAATAAAATCTCGCATACACTCAGGCATTCAGGATTTTTTGGAGCAGGAGTCCAGAAGCCTTCCCACGGAAAATGCCGGTACCAGATACGACCTTGAACGCGCTTATGAGGCTACACGCAAAAACAGCTGGAAGAGCAACAAGCCGATAGTCCTCCTCATGCTGCTTTCGATTCTGTTTGTGGCAGTACTTTCCAGCGTAATCATTTTAATCGTAAACAAAAAGAACAGCCAGATTGCGGTTAAGGTAGAAAACTTTGACGACTTGAACTTGAGGAACCTTTTGGACCTTGTTGGAAGCACGCAGACCAAACTTGATGAGGAAACGAATGCGAAACTGGAGCTGGAAGCTGAAAGGGAAAGGATTTTGAGCCAGGCTCAGGCGGCAAGAGATTCATCCCTTGCAACAGTGCAGTCCCTAAACATAAAGGATGCCTCCGAAAGAAACCAGCGCATCAAGGAAATCGAAGATAAGTACCAGAGCGACATTCAGGGTATTCCGGAAATAGAGGCAAAAATCCAGCAGGCGCAAAAGAACATTGACGAATACCAGAAGCAGCTGATGGAATTTGATTCCAATGCAGTTGAACAGGCACGCGAACAGCAGGCTCTTTTGGACAGCGAAAAGCAGCTCCACGAAATCGAAAAGAACAAGATAGCCAGTGAGTACGAAAACAAATTGAATGAGTTGCGGTCTTCCCTGTCTGAAGTCCAGCAGTCGGATCTGGCACGTCAGGAAGAAATGGTAAACTTTGTCGTTGCGCAGTATGACCCGACTTTTGACGATGACCAGACGGCTCTTTCCATATCAAGAAAGGCAAGGTCACAGTATGATGCAAACTACAGCGGTTCTGGTGCAGAAGTGGCCGAAGGTGCTTCTCAGGAATTCATCGACGCACTCATCGCACAAAACGACTATTACAGCGATCTTGCAAAGTTAAGGTCAAGGTTCAACCGCCTGCCTCAGAAAAACGCCATACCGTCTTTTGCCACAGCCCTGGAACGCATAGCGAATTCTGCCGGTAATGACATGGCAAAGGCCGCCGTAAACGAAGTCAATTCACTTTTGGAAAAGAATTCATACCTTGCAGAAAGAAATGAAACGCTTGAGGGAGAAAACCAGGAACTGACCGGAAAAAATGATGAGCTAACGCAAAGCGTAAGCAACCTGACCGGAGAAAAGGACACTCTGATTCAGGAAAAGGAAAAGCTCACTGCAGAAAATGAACAGCTTGTCACCAGCTCAGAAAGCCTGAAAACCCAGAACAGCGAGCTTACACAGGCAAACAGGACCCTTTCTACGGAACGTGATAAGCTCAGTGCCGAACGTGATGCCCTTGCAAACGAAAAGAACACTTGGACAAGCGAACGGGACAGTCTTTCAAGCCAGGTATCCAGCCTTACGGGGCAGCTTAAAAATGCCACAGCTGAACAGGAGATTCTTTCCACCAGGGTAAAAACCCTTGACTCTAAGACAAAGGATTTGACTTCCCAAAACGATGCCTACGCCCAGCTTCTTGAAACCCTTGTGTCTCAGGATTCATCAACCCACGGATTCGTAGCAAAGGTGGCAAGTTCCAGTAAAGTACAGCTTTTTGTCGGTAAGGCAAAGAGTTCAACTTTATCCAGCCAATACGGTGGAAGCAACGATATTCCAGTCGGGGTCGTAAGCGGCGGAAAAATCATAGCATGCGGAAAAATCAAAAAGGAAAGCGGCTCATGGTACATGGTTCCGGTCAAGTCAGAAAACCAGGCGGCAGTAGCAGAATGGCTCACGGCCACCGTTGACATGTCCGTTTCCTCAGACGCCTCCTTCTCCAGAATCAAGGCCGGCCAGGGCATAGTGATAGGCAGTCCCTTATTCCTGGGAGAATGATTTACTAATGCGTAATGCGTAATTCATAATGCGTAATTCATAATTCATAATTAAGCATTATGCATTCTTAATTGATCAGAGATTTCCAATACTTTTTCAAGGGGGAGTCCAATACATTTGGAAATAATTTCTGGAGCAATGTTTTCTTTAAGAAGGTTTTCAGTGGCTTCAATTGATTTCTGGAAAGCACCTTCCTCAAGTCCTTCCTGCTTACCCCAGTACAAAAGGTCGTGTTCCCGTAACGTCATCTCCATGTACTCCCTGCGAAATGTATCGCTCCTTATGGTTTCAAGAACATGATTTTCCAGCCTTCTGGTAAAGTCATCTTCCGCCTGATTCTCCGCCACAAACTTAAGGAATGCCCTAAGCTCCCTGTTGTCCGTATCATTGTATCTTTCTGCATTATAAAACACTTTGGTCGTTTTGTCATCAAGGAAAAGGGAGTTGTCTTCGATGCACAGATTCTTGAACGTGTATTGAGGCCGGTTAAGCGTGAAGGGATCTTTCTTGCAGATGAAGATGATGAAGCTTTCCGGGAGAGAATCGTATGCCTCACCCTTAAGCAGGTTATCCATGTCAATCATGGACTGATAATACCTCGTTCGCTTGGAAAGTCCGCTGACGGTCTTGCACTGGATTTCTATGTCAAACACCCTGTCGGAATCCATTACATAGACGTCGAATCGGACACCCTTTGAATCATAAAATTCCTTGAAGACCTTTTGTCTTTCTGAATACTCGATTTTTCTGACCTTGATTTTAAGCAGAAGTTCAATGACATGTGCGCAGATATCAGGATCTTTCATGATTTCTCCAAACATATAGTCATCGGAGAATGTGAGCTCGTCCACTTTCTTAAAAAACTTTTGTTTCTTCATTTTAACCTCGAATTTTTGTTTCCTCCCAATATATAATTAGTATCAGCCCCCATGTTTTTATACAAAAATTTGAGAAGGTTTTTGAAAATTTTTATGCTTTCAGGGGGAATTTAATTCATAATTCATAATGCATAATGCATAATTCATAATTCATAATTCATAATTCTGTTGAAATAAAATTAAAAAACGTATATCATATTGACATAATGGGCAGATTTTATTCTTTAACTTGATTTTGCCCGCATCATTCCTTTAGGAAGGTTTTTTATGGCTGATAATTCAAATGAAAATACATTCTCTTCAATGAAGCTTACAAAGGCTTCCGATCCTTCTGTCAGACCAATCCGCATCGGTATTGATGTGGGTTCAACAACTGTAAAGGTTGTGGCATTGGGCGACAATAATGAGCTTTTGTATGGGGCTTATGAGCGTCACCGTGCCGACATCCGAAACACTATCATCACTGTCGTAACAAAGTGTTTTGACGTGCTGGAAAAGACTCTTCCGGCGGGCGAAAACCAGACTGTGAGCGTAAAGGTCACTGGTTCGGGTGGATTTTCAGTTTCCCAGTGGCTCAACATTCCGTTCATTCAGGAAGTTGTGGCGGCTACCACTTCAGTCCGCAAGATCATTCCTCAAACCGATGTTGTAATCGAACTTGGCGGTGAGGATGCAAAGATCACCTATTTCAAGGGTGGTGTGGAGCAGAGGATGAACGGTACCTGTGCAGGCGGTACTGGTGCATTCATAGACCAGATGGCGGCCCTTTTGGAAACCGATGCGGCAGGATTGAATGAGCTTGCCAAGGGTGCCTCTACGATTTATCCGATTGCGGCGCGCTGTGGTGTTTTTGCCAAAACCGACGTCCAGCCGCTGATTAACGAGGGTGCAAGGCGTGAGGATATTGCCGCTTCAATTTTCCAGGCGGTCGTTTCCCAGACTATTTCCGGTCTTGCATGTGGAAAGCCCATCCGCGGTCATGTTGCCTTTTTGGGAGGTCCTCTTCACTTTTTGGATCAATTGCGCCACCGCTTTGTCGTTACGCTCAAACTTACGGAAGAAGAAACCCTTATTCCTGAAAACAGCCAGCTTTTTGTTGCCACTGGAGCCGCATATTCTGCTGAAAGGGAAGTACGATGCATTACTCAGGGGGAGTCCGAGATAAAATTCCCCACGATAAAGGAATTCCGCGAAAACCTTAAGAATCTTGTGGGTGCGGAAATGCAGGAAGTCCAGCGTCTTGAGCCTCTGTTCAAGAATCAGGAGGAACTGGATGAATTCAATGCACGCCATTCAAGTGAAAAGGCCCTTTCCGCCGACTTGAAATCTGCAAGCGGACCTGTCTTCCTTGGTATGGATGCAGGTTCAACTACGACAAAGGCCGTTCTTACCGACGTAAACGGTGCCATCCTGTGGAGCTTCTATGACGTAAATGCAGGAAACCCGGTGGATCTTGCGGTTCGTGTCCTAAAGCAGCTCTATTCGATTTTGCCAAAGGACTGCTATATTGCGCGTGCCGTTTCAACAGGATATGGAGAAGCGCTTTTCCAGGCTGCCCTTGGTGTTGATGCTGGAGAAGTTGAGACCATAACCCATTACCGTGCTGCCGACTTCTTTGTTCCCGGAGTTGAATTCCTTCTGGATATCGGCGGTCAGGACATGAAGTGCCTTAGGATGAAGGACGGTGCCATCACTTCAATTCAGCTGAACGAGGCATGTTCATCCGGATGTGGAAGCTTCCTTGACAATTTTGCCCGAACCATGGGAATGAGCGTTCAGGAGTTCTCCAAAATCGCCCTTATGGCTCCGAAACCTGTTGACCTTGGAACCCGCTGTACCGTATTCATGAACAGCCGTGTAAAGCAGGCCCAAAAAGAGGGTGCCACGGTTGCCGACATTTCTGCCGGTCTTTCATATTCTGTAATCAAAAACGCCCTGTTCAAGGTAATAAAACTCCGCAAGGCATCCGAAATCGGAAGCAAGGTTGTGGTTCAGGGTGGAACTTTCTTTAACGATGCGGTTCTTCGTGCATTTGAAAAAATTGCCGGGGTAAACGTATTCCGTCCCGATGTAGCAGGCCTCATGGGTGCATACGGTTCTGCCCTGATTGCTAAGGACCAGTGGGAGGACTTGAGGCGCCCCAAACCAGATGATCCAGACCAGACTCCAAAATTCGTAAAGTCAAAGATTGCAACCCTTGATCAGCTTGAATCATTCAATGTGGATCTTGAATTAAGGAGATGCGGAAAGTGTTCCAACAACTGCCTCCTTACGATAAACACCTTTACCACAGGCGGCATTTCACGCAAATTCGTTACGGGCAACCGCTGTGAACGTGGTGCAGAGCTTGGAAAAGAAGACCTTGTGGTTGACGCAAGCAATAAGGAAGCAAGCCAGCTGGATGACAGTGAGGATCCCAAGAACCTTCCCAACCTGTTTGAATGGAAATACAAGAGGCTGTTCAACTATTACGTTCCGCTAAAGGCCGAAGAAGCCACCATGGGGGATGTGGCTCTTCCTCGTGTTTTGAACATGTACGAAAACTATCCGCTCTGGTTCACTTTCTTTACCCAACTTGGTTTCCGTGTGCGTCTTTCTCCAAGATCAAGCAGGGGCATCTACGAAAAGGGACTTGAAACAATACCGTCAGAATCCGTCTGTTATCCTGGAAAAATCAGTCATGGCCATTTGGAAAGCCTGTTGAATTCCGGCTGCAGGTTCATATTCTATCCGTGCGCTCCGTATGAAAGGCAGGAAGATCCGGGTGCCGGGAACCATTACAACTGCCCGATTGTCACCAGCTATCCTGAGGTTTTGAGGAATAATGTTGACCGCGTGCGTCAGGATTCAAACCTCCTTTTCATGAATCCATTCCTCCCGATTTACGACAGGAAACGTCTGGCAGAACGTCTTTCAGAGGAGCTTTTGCCCCATTTCAAGAAGCTGACTGCCGAAAAAATCAAGAACGCGGTTGATGCCGCCTGGGCTGAGCAGGAAAAATTCAAGAAGGATGTTCAGCAGGCTGGAGAAGAAGCCCTTGAGCAGATAATTACCAGGGGTGCAAACGGTATTGTTCTTGCAGGCCGTCCGTATCACCTTGATCCTGAGATCAACCACGGCATACCAGAAATGATTCATGGTCTGGGGCTTGCAGTCTTTACCGAGGATTCAGTTGCCCACCTTGGAGCAATCGAAAGGCCATTGCGCATAATCGACCAGTGGACCTACCATAACCGCCTGTACAGGGCCGCAGCATTTGTTTCCGAAATGCCCAATCTGGAGCTCGTTCAGCTTACTTCATTCGGATGTGGCCTTGATGCCGTAACAGCAGATCAAGTGGACGAAATACTCAAGTCAAAGAGCAGGATGTACACCCTCATCAAGATTGACGAAGGTTCAAACCTTGGTGCAGTCCGAATCCGCATCCGTTCACTCATAGCCGCAGTAAAGGCACGCCAGAGGAATCACGTAAAGGTTCAGATAAAGAGCGCCGCATACCAGAGGCAGATTTTTACCAAGGAGATGAAGGCAAAGCATACGATTCTGGCACCACAGATGAGTCCGATTCACTTCAGGCTTTTGCAAAAGGCTTTCCAGTATTCGGGATACAATTTTGTGATTCTGGATGCAGTTGATCCGGCCGCAGTTGAAACCGGATTGAAATACGTCAACAATGACGCATGCTATCCTTCAATTCTGGTTTCAGGCCAGCTGATTGCCGCATTGCAGAGCGGAAAATACGACCTGAACAATGTAAGCCTCATGATTACCCAGACAGGCGGTGGATGTCGTGCCACAAACTACATTGGATTCATCCGTCGTGCCCTGAATGATGCAGGAATGTCTCAGGTACCCGTCATTTCGCTTAGTGCCCAGGGATTTGAGGCAAACCCGGGATTTACGATTTCATTCCCGCTCCTGCACCGTGCCCTACGTTCCATCATGCTGGGAGACCTTTTCATGAGGATACTGTACCGTGTGCGTCCATATGAAAAAGTGCCGGGAAGTGCCAATGCCCTCTATGAAAAATGGAATGGGAAGGCTCAGCTTGCACTGAAATCCATTGGTGCCCACAGCTATCACAAGCTCATAAAGGGAATTATCCGTGACTTTGACAATCTGCCGCTTTTACCCATAAAGAAGCCTCGTGTGGGTGTTGTTGGAGAAATCCTCGTAAAATTCCATCCGACAGCCAACAACCAGATAGTTGACGTAATTGAACGCGAAGGAGCCGAGTGTGTAATGCCGGATCTGGCAGATTTCCTCTTCTACACCTTCAGTACGGGCATTTTCCGCCACAAGGAGCTCGCTTTCCCCAAAAAAACCGAAAGAAATGCAAAAATATTTGTATGGTTCCTTGAACTTTACCGAAAATATATGAAGAAAGCTCTAAATAAGAGCCACCGTTTTGAAGCCCCGACAATCATCTACGATTTGATGAAGGGGGTGGATGACATCGTTCAGCTTGGAAACATCACTGGAGAAGGCTGGTTCCTTACGGCAGAAATGGTTGAGTTGATACATTCCGGTTGTCCGAGCATTGCCTGCGTACAGCCGTTTGCATGTCTCCCGAACCATGTTACTGGAAAGGGCATGATCAAGGAACTGCGCCGCCGTTATCCTGGTGCAAATATTGCCGCCGTGGACTACGACCCGGGTTCAAGTGAAGTAAACCAGCTTAACCGTCTCAAGCTTCTGCTGAGCAATGCCCCGGTTGGAAGGCATCCTGATGAAGAGGACGATGGAATGATTCATAATCCCGACAAAACAGTGGTAAAAGGCGAGGTTCGTCTGGCCGATGGAGCCATGAGCTTTGGAGACACGGAACCGGTGGCTGATTATCTGATGCCCGCTGCCGGCATAGGAGGACAAGTCTGATATGATTAGGACGCCATTGTTAAAAAAACTGTTGATGGGCTTATCGCTTGCATTTTTTGTTAGTGGAATTTCTTTTGCCGATTATAATAGGGCCGGTATTCCCGATTCAACTTCCTTGAGACGTTCAATTCAAAATACATGGCTAAAGGCTCCCGTTAAGGAAGTAATGGCCAAACAGTCTGTGATAATGCAGGATCAGGCTGGCGATACATTCCAGGTCAGGGCGGAAAAAGAGAAGGAGTCTCTTGTTGTAACGGTGTGCCCACAGTCATTCCTTCAAGTCAGCGTCATAAACGGAGATTCCATCGAAACCGAAACCAGACCCTCATTCAGCAGGTATTCTTGCGGCTCATGGATGCTCTATCGTAATATTGCAAGCGGCAAGGCGGAAAAGGTCATAATCCTCTTTACCGAAAATCCGGAAGTTTTCCTTCAGGTTCGTCCAGAAGGAAACAAAACTGTAGCGGATCTTGTGGTCTACGGCTATTATCTTTCACGTTCTGTACCAATCGGCATTCAGTTTGATTCAATCTATACAACTTCATTTCAGTCTCTGTTGAACATGACCCAAAGAAGCATGGACTGGAATTCCGCAACATCAATTCCCGGCCAGTATGAAAGCATAAAGGCAATGATTGGAACCATCAGGGCAGCACTTCCGACAATGGAATACAAGGAAGATGTCGCTTACAATGAAATCGGCGAACCATATTACATCATGAAGGGAATCCCCTATCTCCCGGAACCTGAAGACCTTGCCCTAAACTACTGGAAGATTGCGGAAGATGAAAAAACAGACAACAACGGAAAAACTCTTGTCGTCAGCGCACCTGGATTTGTAAAGTGGGTTGTGGACGGCATAGTTCGTGCATATACCGGAAAAGGAACCCGCATATCAGATTTGATTCAGCCGACAGTACAGTTTGAACCCTATTCAAAGGCTGGTGTAAAGAGCCAGAGCTGGAATTTGACCCTGAATCTTGACTGGGACCGCCATCTTGCGGAAAAGGCACTTTCAGCCCGTTCCGTAAAAAACAATTATACATACATTACTGGTGGAGTTGACGTAAACGAACGTTTCTTTGTCTCAGAAACCACTGCAGATTCGCGTGTAGTGGGAACTGTAAGCTATACCCCGAATGTAGGCTATAAAATTGAATCACTCAGGGCGCTTCTTTATGTGCTTGCAAACCGTGAGCCTGGCTGGTTCTTCCTTGGGGCAATAAGGCATACTTCAAAGACCAAGGTAGATGAGGCTGTCTACGATGGAAACGCTGTGTTCTTCCCATACATCACCGACAAGGGGAAATTTGCCTGTTCTGTATTCCAAAACGGCACAGAAATCAGTCTGGACAAGTTTATGGAATCGAATGAAGGCGCAACCGTCCATCTTGAACGTGTAAAAGCTTCAGATTATCTGGATCTTCAAAAGTAGCGGATCCATTTCAGAAAATAATCAATCTCGGCCCGAACCCGTTTCAGAAACTGTGCTTCCATGCTGAAATGAGTTCCGTCGGGAAAATGCAGGTAAAGGTAATCCCTGGGGGCAAGAAGTCCTTCCAGCTGGTCATTCAGATCAATCTTTGTATCCCTTAATTCTGATTTTTCACCGTTTATAAGCAAATCCCTTGCCGTTATGAGGACGTTTTTCTCGTTCTGAATCCATGCTTTGATTTTGTCATCATTTTTGCGGCGGTCTTCACTTTCTTTCAGTGCGCTAATGAAATCCCTGATGTCACCGGAACATTCAGCTTCAATACTGCCTTCTTGAATGTCCAGAGGGAGGCCGTCTTCCCTTATGTCAATCAGGTTTTCTTCCCTTGCAAACATGGAATTGAATGTCGCGGCATAAACTCCCATGATGCTGCTGGAAATAACAGAACCCGCTTTACCCTGAACAAAAGAGCTTCCGTTTCCAAAAGCGGCGTCGTATGCACCCAGCATGTTTGTCTTTGTGTGGCAGAAAAGCCTTCTCTTGTGGGCTGGAGTTCCCTTGGCGTGGGTAAGTCCCATGCTCCAGCTAAAATCCAGTCCGGTGACATAAACCCTGACCGACGTATTTTTCCTCAGGTAAAGGGCTATGAGTGTGGCGGTAAGCCCGACAGAACCCAGCGGTGGAATGAATGAATCTATGATGCTGTTGGCCTTAAGGTCATCCAGATAACGTGCTGAGGCATATCTTGTGGCATAGTGTATTACAGGTCCGTTGAGTATGGATGGCAGTTGGGGACGTGAACATAAGTCCGCAAACAGGGGAATCCTGCTGTCTTTTGTACCGATAAAGGCGTTTTGAATCGCACTCTGGCTTTCCATGACAACCACTGCGTCAACAGGAATTCCTCGGTCCATGAGGGAACTTAGGGCTGCGTCAACTGCAAGTATGAAGAACTTCCCGGCCTTAACATTCCTTATGAATTCTTTATTTTCATCCGAAAAAGTGCTGTCAAGGCTTTCTCCCGCACCGCACACGATGATTGGTTTTGATACTGTCCTTGATACGTAACCTAATGTCAGCGAAGGGGATGTGGACTGGAGGTTGCAGAAAATGTTTTTTGAAAAAAGCCTTCCCATCTTGACGATTGTTATCCGGTTCTTCCAAAACGAAGAGATGATTTCCTGTGCCGCAAAACAAACTGTATTGTAGAATTCCGGATTGAACTGTACTCCGCCGGAAAAATCCAGAGGCATGACACGCTTTATGTCACCGCTGTCCGCCGTCTTACGAAGGTATGAGTCAAGGGAGTTCAAGTCATTTGATGAAAACAGTTGAATGGACTCTTCCAGATTGATTTCTGAAAGGGAAGTTTTTGCAAGGGAAAATAGTTCCGCTTCATATTCCACTGCAATTATCGGACAGTGTTCCGGCAGCTTTTGAATCAGCTCGGCAAGACCGTAGAAGAGACATGGTGATTTTAGGATTATTAGTGTTCCAGGTAAAAACTCGCTTCGTTCAATTAAAGAAAGTATTGATTTGGCCGGATTGTATTTTGAATATAAAAGGCGTGTTTTGTATTCTACTGTTTTGGAATAAGAAAGCCCCGCTCCTGTGTCAAGGATTCGGGGCCCTTCAATTTGCTGCATAGGCTATCTGAGGTTCATCTCTATAAGTGCATTATAGAAATTGTTTTCCAAGTCTGGAGAATTCATGATGGCCTGGCTTGAGTTCTGCAGGTCATCGTAGTATGAGGAAGAAGCGTATGATGGAATTTCAATTGCTTCGTCTGTCTGAATTCCAATGCACTTTGCCACTACAACCTTGTCGCCCAAAACGAATGGAGCACTTATCTGGTTGTTCTTGAGGGAGAACAGTGTCTGCAATGCCTTTTCGCTGCTTGGAAGTGATGTAAGAACTCCACCTGCATCAGGCATTGTAGTCAGGAGACCATTATTGCCGTAGTTGATTGGGAATGCAAGGGCTTCATCAGATGAGATTCCGTGCTTGAGACATGCATTTTCAAATCCAGAGATTTTTACGATTGCCGGATCCCCTTCTGCAATGCGTCTTGCTATGGCTGGGGAATTCTCATCAACCGGTACGGCTTCGTTGACATCTGTCCTTTCAAGGTAACCGTCTGGCATGGATGATGCGTCGGTTATGAATTTGTTTGCAAGTCCGATGTAATAGTTTTCAATATATCCGTGCTCATTTGTATTGATGTATGTAAGTGCGGCGTCAAGAGTTGCTTCGTCGTCCATGTTTACTGCTGTTTTTGGTCCGTTGCATTTGAACAGTGTCCATCCGCGGACAGTCTGCAGTACTTCTGAATAATCACCTGTAGAAAGTGAAGTGAGCTTTGAAAGGTCATCCTGGTTTGCAAGAGTAACCTTCAGCTGGAAATAGTATGGGCTTGAAAGCTTTCCGTCATCACCTGTAAAGAGCTTTTCTGATTTCTGGGAAACGGCGTCTTCAAATGTGATTTCATTTGCCTGGATCTGCTTTGCAAGAGCCTGGAGTTCTGACTGGGATGTAAGGGTGACTGCGGACAAATCATATTTTTCAAAAAGCTCTGAATTGTCGCGGATAAATCCCTTTGCTTCTTCCCTGGGGAAGTTGTTTGTGTCAAATGAAGTAACCAGGAAGGAATGCTTTTCGCTGTTCATCTTTGATACAAACTGATTTTCCTTTGAGGATACCTTGAGTCCAAGATATCTCTTGTCTTCACCGTAATCAGTTCCAAAAAGATCCTGGCTGTACCTGTCCTGCATCAATTGTTTTTCCAGGGCTGTCCTGAGCTCATCTTTGGAAGACTGGTTTGCTTCATTGTAAATCTTCTTTGAGAAATTGCCGTTTGCATCGGTAAAGTATGGAACCATTTCGCGGTTGATGGCTTCCTTTGAAACGGCAAAACCCGCTTTGTCCAGCTGATCGCGGTAGAAGAGGTTCTGAACGTATCCTTCAAATGCCTGTTCAAGGATGGTGTTTGACAGGCTGTTTACGTCATAACCCATCTGCTGATACTGCTGTGCCAGGTTTGTTACGGCAGTTGCGTATTCGGTTCCTGCCTTATATTCGATTTTTTTGCCCTTGAATTTTCCAAAAACTGTTTCCTGACTCTTGGCCTTAAGAGAATCAATTACCGCTGAGCCTCCAACCGGAATAAAAACGAGGGCTGACAAAATAAGAACAATGATAGCACCTAATTTAGCGTTATTTTTACCTTTCTTTTTAACATCAAGTTCTGCCATAGGAGATTACATCCTTTCTTTATAGATAATAATATAGTAAATTGATTTTATCACTGTATAAAATGACTGTCAACGGGGAATGGGCCTTGTTTGGAAAAAAAGATAAAAAAATGAAAAAACTGCTTGACACAAACGAGTGAATATGGTAAATTGAACAACATCACGGGGGCTTAGCGAAGCTGGTTATCGCGCTGGCCTGTCACGCCGGAGATCACGGGTTCGAGCCCCGTAGCTCCCGTATACGAGCCATTCGTAAGAGTGGCTTATTTTTTTGTACGGATAATCGTACTGCAATTCAATCGGGTAATAGCGCAGCTGGTAGCGCGCTACGNNGTTCGGGACGTAGAGGTCCCCGGTTCGAATCCGGGTTACCCGACTTTTTCCCGCCTATTTTTCATCTTCCAGAATTTTTACGGTTTTGTCAAAGCGCAGGTAATGCAGGTAGCATGATATTTTTGCCGCATCTGGAATCAGTGATTTTGCCGCTTCCCTGTAGCACTTCTGCTGGCTCAAGTGGCGTTCCGGAATTATCGAGCGGTCGGTTTTGTAGTCTACGATGATTACTTCTCCATCCGGCTTCTGGTAAATCAAGTCAATTGAACCGTGATACAGGACCTGTCCGTCATACATTGTAAAGGCATATTCATTTTTGGCTGCAAGCTTTTGGTTTTTAGACTCAAGGAAATCCCTGTACAATCCGTTTTTGGCAAACTGCATGCACATCCTTACGCATATCGCCTTTATTTTTTCCCTGTCACCGTCATTCAAATTCTTGAACATGCGGAAGTCAGGCTCATATTCTCCGGGAACAACTCCAAGCCCCATCTTGCAGAGGTAATCGTGAATCAGGGTTCCAAAATCCGATGCCCTGAAAACATTGTCGTTAAGTTCCTCTTCTTCATGTCCGCTTTTTTCTTCTTCTTCATCCGATGTACTGTTTCCGTAGCGCAAGAGAATCTCGTTTAAATCCAGATACTGATCCTCCGCAGAAATCTTTTGCTCAGCAGAAATGGATTCATCATGAATGTGGCTCGGGCTTTTTCGTGGAATTGCGTTTACGGCATAGAGGTGTTCTTCTTTCGGAACCTTTAACTCCGGCATGGCTTTGATTGTTGCATTGCGGATTTCATCAAGACTTTCAGACTCATTCAACTGGAAGTATTTTACCGGTTGAATGTTTGTATAATCGAATGGAGCGCCGTCCTTGTAGATGGTCTCATAATCAGCATCTTCGCCTTTGCAGTCCGGATACAGCTTGAGGATTATTTTTTCCAATATGGCAAAACTGTTTTCTTCCTTTATTTCACTGTCCCATTGCCCGACTATGTGTACCGAAGAAATTGCTCGAGTTATCGCAACGTAAAGCAGCCTTCTGAATTCAGCCACTTCCTGCTTTTCAAAAAGTTTCTTTTGTACAAGAAGGAAAAAGTTGCTCGACATGTCAAGGTTCTTTAGAGAAAGGCCTGTGTCTTCCTGAAAGAAACTCTGGCTTTTTTCTCCGCGGTTTCTTACGTTTGTACAGCCCCAGATGAAAACATGTTCCTTTTGCAGACCCTTGCTCTTGTGTATGGTCATTATTTTTACAGAGTCCCTGCGTTCAAGAGGATATGTTATTTCCTCCGCATTCAAATCATCCTTTTCCTGGAAGCTGTTCTTCTTGAGGCTTGTCATTTCGTCCAAAAACCAACCCAGACTTTTGCCGCTTTCGTCTGTGGTTCGTGCAAGTTCAAACAAGAGGTCAAACTGCTCCCTGTAGAGTTGGGTTTCACTTGAAAGGTATGTCTCATATTTGTACGCGCGGTAATGAAACAGTTCTGAAACAGTCGTGCAGATTTTTTGCTTCAGGACGGTGGTTCTGTAGTCCCTGTAGAAATTCCTTGCATCAACAAATTTCTCCCAATCAAGCTGTGAAATGTCTTCTTTGATTTTTCCGTCATGTGAATCATCCAGAGGGGCAAAGGGTGATGTGCCGTCTGCAACAAGATACGAAAGAATTTCTTCCACCGCATTTTCACTCAAACCAGCAAGAGGAGAGCAGAGGTAAGCGGCAAAGGCCTGTGAATCGGAAGGATAGATGCATAGCTTGAGGAAATAATAGAAATCAGAAACAAGACCCGATTCAAAAATGTTCTTGTACTGGTCAACTTCATATGGGATGGAAAACATTGCAAGATACTTTTGGATTGTCTTCCTGTCCTTCCTGCTTTTGTCCAGAATCGTAATTGCGGAAAACGGACATTTTTCCTTTTCAACAATTTCCCTGATTTTTTTTGCAATGTAATAAGCATTTTGGTCTTCGGCAGGGAGAAAATGTTCTCCGTCTATAAGCTTTTTCTTGTCAACCATGTAGACGTGAACAGGAACAGTGTCTTTTTTCAATGTAGGAAGAATTTCAATTCCCTTTTTTAATGCCGGCTTTGTATACTGGGCTTCGTATTTTATATTGGATTTTTCAGGGTCAAATATGCGGTGTTCTCCAAACAACAAGTTGAAGGCGGTAAGCAGTTCAGGACTTGATCGGTAATTGTAAGTCATGCTCAAAGACTCATTTTCCTGAGCCAGTTGCCTGAACACGGAAACATCTGCCTTGCGGAATTTATAGATCGACTGCTTTTCATCACCGACAAAAAACAGTTTGTTTTCATCTCTCCTGTCTTTAATAATTTGATGCAGGCTGTCCAGGTTGGATTTGTCGTATTCTATTACCGCACTTCCATCACTTGATTCAAACTCTCCGTCCTTTAATGAAAGAATGTAAAGCAAGTCACGGTTCATTCCGTTGTTGTCCTGGAATTCATCTATCATTATTTTTTTGTAAGCCCTTTTTTCCTGATTGCGGATGTCTTCATTTTCAACAAGGACTTTAAGTGCCATGGAACTTACATCGGGGAAAGAAAGTTTGCCCGTCTGTCTCTTGCTTGAATTGATTTCCCTCATGAATTCATCAAAGAGTTCCATCATCTTTTTTGTGTTTTCAAATTGACTGCTGTATTCAAAAATCGAATCCAATGTGGCGGCAAAGGAAGTGTGAAAGTCTCCGCTTTTCTTTATGATGCTTCTTATCGATGCGATATAACCACTCATGTTAATGCATTTTAATGCCTGGTCAATCATGTTCTTGAAGTCAGCCTGACATTGTTTCATGCGGTCACTGTTGTCCGTAATGTCTTTTCCGGTAATTTCAATTCCACCGGCAAAATCAGATGCCATGCTGAAGAATTTGTTTATTTCCTTTATGAACTCTGCCTTTTTGGTAGCTGTATCTTTTTTCTGATCTAGTTCAAGTGAAAGTGCATTATTGCATTCTTCAACGTATTGGCTGAGCGTGTGGCTGTTTTCCAATGCGCTGAAAATGGAGCAGTCCGTGTCGGGAGAAATTTTTTTGCCAAAGACCAGGTGATTGAATACCTGTGAAGCTATTTCCGCCTGAAATTCAAGTTTTTGTGTAAAAAAGTCATCAGGACTAGCAATGCTTGTATTTTCATTTATTGCCTCGGCAAGAACGTTTTCCGCAAAGTCTTGAATTTTACCCGGCTCACAGTAATGCGAAAGGACTTCATTGTCACAGTGATTTATCATGAACCTGAGGGCCGCATCCTTTACGTCTCTTTTCCCGTCAGTGGTTCCTGTGGTAAAATCTGGTTTGATTCCATAACGGTTTGCACATTGGCGCAGTATTGAAACATTGTATGAATCAAGTGTCTGTATGTGTGCAAGGGAAAAATCCATTAGAGCCTGTTTTGCCTTTTGCTTAACTTCTTCAGAGACATCCGGGCTGTCTGCAAGTGTCCTTAGGGTCCTGTGAATGCGCTGGTACATTTCTGCCGCCGCTTTGTTTGTAAAAGTGAGCGTAAGTATTTCCTGGACTTTTATTCCGCATGAAATTATGAGCCACGCAAATCGTTTTGCCAGTACTTCTGTCTTACCGGAACCTGCTCCAGCTGCAACCACTGTGTTTCTGTTTGAAAAGCAGACTTTCTCCTGATGGTCATCAAGTGGTTTGCTAAGGACATTAAGATATGAGAAATCATTGGTGCCGCTCATTTTACTGCCCCCGGTTTTGTTTTGAGACTGCGGTTTGCAATTGTGTATGTTGTTCTGCATATTGACTTAAAGCTGCATGACGGACAGTCCCTTTCTGTTCTAACTCCAAGCTTGTCGGTGTTGTCATAGGAAATATAAGGCTCGGGATTGCACGTGCTTTTTTCGGAAAAGTCTTTTGTGTAATCTCTGAGTTTTTTTAATGTAGGCTCAAAATTCTGTTGTGTCATATCTTTTGTGTCAGACTTGATGTAACGGTCGATTACAGCCCTTTTCTGATTTGAGCTTTCGATTCTAATAGAATAATAATATGAGGCGTCTACCTGCTTGTCTTCCGACTGACCGCAAACAAGGGTGATGTACATCGGCATCTGGAAATCTTTGATGATTCCGTTCTGGTCAACTGCGATGTCCTTGGCGGCAGGTATTGAATTTGATGTGGATTTGTAATCGATTATAATCCATCCTTCGTTTTCTGAATTGCCGGTTTTGGGTGATTTTAAAAGGCAGTCGATTACACCAAAGTATAAATGTGAGCCGTCATCTGCGCTAATGACGCATTTATTTTCCACTCCATAAACAGTGCAGTTGCCCAAACCTGCTATGTTCTGCCTTTCGTTTTTTGCATTGATTGCACTTCCGTATGGAATAAGGAGTATGGTTAAAAAATCGTAAATTGAATTTGAAATCTGTTCCTGCTGGATTAAAAGTAATTTTTTTACAAGAGGACTTTTGGAAAACTGTTTGATTGAATTATCTGCTGCATCTTGAATCTGTTTTTTTATTGTTGAAGTAACATCTTCTTCACCTTTCATAAAGACATTGTTTTCACGATTGTAAAATGGAAGTGCTTTTCCAAGGTATTCCTTCATGAACTCTTCAAGAATTGTGTGGTTAAGCTGTCCAATCTCGTAATTCTTTATGAGTGAAATATCCAGAGTGTCATCCTTTAGCTTTAGTATTCGGGATAAAGTCCAAAGTCTGGGGCAGGGGAAAAAGTTTTCCAGCTCAGCCCTTGCACTTACCTTGGGAAGAGTTGAATAAGGCTCTTTAATAAATTTTTCAAGATTTTCCTTTTCTGTCTTTAGGAATTCAATTACCTTTGGATCAGCATTGTTCTCCGTAAGTTTTTGGATCTGCTCAGTGTATTCTTCAATTCCGCTTTTGAATGAATAATCTTTTCCCTGAACGAGAGATGTTTTTGTCCTGTCATGGAGCATGTCCTTCTTAGTTATTTCTTTTGCAGGCATGGAGATTTTTTTCCATAGGAGAAGGCTTTCAATTTCCTTTTTGGGGAGTCTTAGAGCATCTGGTTTGATGCTGCAACCCGAGGAAATCCATTTTTCTTCGTTAAGCAGATAGTCGCTTTGGTCAAGGTTTGCTGTGGAGTCAATTACATTCAGGCAGCTGTGCGGAATTGCAAAGCCGTCAAAAGTTTCTGTTGCGCTTGAGATGTGAATCATATCCGGAATCTTGTCGTTTGGAGACATGGTGTAAAGATATGCAAAGATTTTGGATGCGTCTTGGTTCATGGTGTTTTGCAGCAGCTTTAGTTTTGCCCGTTTTGTTGAACTAAGAAAATCCAGCTTTTTGTATTGAACGTCTATTTGCTTTTGGCTTGCATTGATTACAAACTGACATCCGAAACATGCCTCAGAAGAAAGCTTGTATTGGAAAATTGAAATCCCGTTTTGCTCTGTTTGGGGAGTGTATTTTTTTTGACTCAATTCGCTTACAAAAAAATCATATGGAGATGGAATGTTCATTTTGTTGGGCAGGCAAAAATCATTTTCAAGTGTGCGCATTTCCTGCAGGTGAATGATGCAGCGGCTCAAGATTTGGTTTGACTGTGAACTGAAATCGCTGTCGTTGATGAAATGGTCCTTGAACTGGAACCAGGAACGGAGTATTGTCTCAAATCCTGAAGAATCTTCTTCATCTTTTCTGTAAAAGTTTGTGATGCAGTTCTTTATGGCTGAATAGAGGGCAATTTCCTGTTCGTCCTTTTGCTCTTCTTCCTTCATGCCGGCAGCTTTGTGGCCTCGTCTCTGTGAGTGCAGTGCCTTTAGCCATGTATCGGTCTTGTGCCGGTTTCCTTCTTCATCTTTTTCTTCGTAGGGGAACATGCAGTGCAGCTCGTTTCCATGGCGGATGAGTGATTCCCTTGTTTTGGTCAAATCGACTTCTATCTTTTTTTGAATTGTTTCTCCGTCTTCAGTATAATTGAGGGGGAGGACAGTGCTTTCCTTCCACGGAATGCATTCATCCAGCAAAAGGGTTCGCACGCTGTCATAAGAAAAATCAGTCTGTTTGCAGTTTTGAATTGATTCAAAAATACGGCCGGAACAGTTTTTTGTAAGCGAAATGCCGGACCTTATGACAAAAGGAACATCATAGAGTTTGAGTTCACGCTCAAGGTAGGGACGGTATGTATCCAAATCCGGTACGCTAAGGGAAATGTCTGTCCAGTCACATGCCTTTTTGTTTTGAACAAGATCGATTATCTGAAGGATGGTCTGTCTGAGTTCTGAACGTGAATCCGGGTATTCACATGAGGCTGGATCGGGAATGTCTTGAAGAAGCATGCAAAGGGTAACATTTCCGGCTTTGGGAAACACATCGGCATAATCCTCAAAGTCTTCCAAAAGTTGTGGAAAGAAAATGAAAAATTCAAGATCATTTTCTTCAAGCTCCACATCCTGAATCCACGACGGTTCAAACAGATTGTTTTTTTCAAGAAAGTCTTTGTATGAATCGTAAAGAATTCCGTAATCCCTGTCTTCCAAATCCCATGTGCCGTATTCCTTGCTGTACTGCTCCATGCGTGTTTTCCACAGGTTCAGGGAGGGAAGGTTTTTGCTGAGGTAATCCGCAAAAGTGCCTGCTGTTTGTGCATATTCAGGGGCGATTATTTTTTTTAGCTTTAAAGGATCATCGTTTGCCTTTTCTGCATTTTTACGAATGAAATCCTGAATGAAAAGTTTTCTGAGCAGGGATGGAACTGCAGTTTTTCCTTCTTTTTTTGCACGTAAAAAACTGCCCTTGAAATTGTCCCATGCCATAAATCGTTCCATGGCTACGGCTTTTGTTTTACCGCTTGTCACGCACCAGTCCGCCCATGTCCTGCATGCTATGTCCGTAGAAAAAATAAAGAATGCCTTGAGGTTGTTCAAGTTTTCCTCGAGGCATTCCTTAACAGAGTTGATGTAGATGCTCTTCATTTTAGAAAAGGAATTCTACTCCAAAGCTTACTTTATTCATAAAGTCTGTGCTGTTGAACATAAGTCCCGTGTAGCCAACCGTTGCACCTATGTTCAGGGTGTTTGAATAGAACTCAAAGCTGCATCCTGCTCCTGCAACAAATTCATCTGAACAGATTCCAGCCTCACCGAAGTAGTTGAAGCGAATGTTCCTGTTGAGGTTGACGTAAGATCCGAGCTGTCCGGTAATCAGGTAGAAACCGTCTTCGCAGAAATTCCAGTAAGCATCATCAAAATAATAATTCTTTGAGCCGGAACGTCCTGAATTGCCTGAGCCTGAGCCTGTAGATGCGTTGTAAGATGCAAGGCTTCCCTCAAACAGTCCGAATTCCAGGTTGAGTCCAAGGAAAAGATACGGGCATGGAGAGAACTGCATGTTGTATCCAAGTGCTATAGCTGAATTGCTGCCATCCAAAGTTGAATAGAAGTTTATTGTTCCAGGAAGACAGTAGAGGAGGGCAGAAACAGATTTTTTGCCTTCGTCCATTTCTGACAGTTTTGCTGTTGCCCTTGTGTTTTCAATATTTGAAGTGGAAACAGTATTGTCATTTCTAGAAGGAGCCTCTTCCCTTGTTTCTTTCTTGACTTCCTTTTTCTCCTGAGGAATGGTCTGCTGTTTTGGTGTGCTTTCCCTTCTTGAAGTATCAGGAATGTTTATCACAATCGAAATTGGAGGGAATATGTTCAGTGTTGAGCGTATGCTTGCATTGCCACTTGGCTGTCTTGGGTTTTCCAGAGTATCTTTGGCGGCCTCACTGTAAGTAACTGCCTGAGAGGAGGGTCTTGTCCAGTCAACCGGGCTTTCCGGGCTGTAGTTCAAGTCAAACTTGTCGCTGCAGTTGTATGTGTTGATGATTTTTTCCGTAATGATGTTCTTTAACAGTACTGCGTTGACAGTCACAGTATAGGACGACGGATCAGAAGGATTCTTTGCCTTTACGTAGTATGACATCTGTGCTTCGATGAACAATGGATCATTTCTGAACGCTGCATCAAAGATTTCCACAGAATCAAGGTATTTGTTGTATTCAACAAGCTTGGGGTCCTTTGGATTGTCCGTATATGCTGGAACTGCAGGAATCTGTTTTCCCGAAATGTCAGAATAGCTCAAGTTGCCTGCATAAACTGCAACCTGCTGACCTGACAGATAAAGGGTCACTGTATAGGGCCATGCGTCCTTGGTTCCGTCATATTCGCCAATGTAAAGAACCAGATTTTCGTCTGATATTGAAGACTGTACGAATTTTGTTGATTCAAGTGCCTTTATTGAAGAATTTATCTTGGCAAGAAGGTTCTGCTGTTTCTGAGGATTTGCCGTACCCTTCTTGTGGTCGTCTATGAGCTTCTGGTATTTTGCCTTAATTCCTGCAATGTCGTTTTCAAGGCGCTTTTGTCCGCGTGAATTGAGGGTTACGCCGTCGGATTCAAGTTCCGCCAGCCTCTGTTCTTCCAGCATCCTGGCTTGAATCTCTGCATCACACTTTGCCTGAAGTTCAGAGACATAATCATCAAAACCGTCGTTTACGTTTGCTGTTTCGGCCAAATAGTCCTGCTTGAGGGTTTCTGTCTGTTCGATAAGGGCATCTGCAAATGTGCGGTTTTTGTTTTTGGCAATGATTGAGTTAGCCTTGCTCCTGGTCTGCTCGTTAAGCTCGTTCAAAACCCTTGTATTAGCAGGATTTTCTATTCTCCGCTGTACGACTTGTACTTCGGGCTGCTGGACAGGCTCAGTTTGAAAGAGGGGAACATCAAAAACATCCTCTATGATGGTTTCCTCCTGTTCGGGGGATTCTTCCTGTGCGAGGGGTTCCTCCTGAAAGAGGGATTCTTCCTGTGCAAAAAGTGGAGTAGCTGCGAGTAAGAGAAGAACTGAAACTGCTGAAACTAAAATTTTCTTCATATTATGCCTCCATACCATAAATGATAGTGCAATTTGTAGTGAAATTCAAGTTATTTTCAAGAAATTTGAGAATAATGGGGAATTATGAATGGGGAATTCTTAATTGCTCAGCCATTTCCTGTACTTTTTCAATCGGGAGGCCAACGGCCTGTGCTATTTGTTCAGTAGTGCATATTTTCATCTTAAGAAGGTTTCCAGTGGCTTCCATTGCTTTCTGGGAAGAACCCAACTGAATCCCCTGTTGCATTCCTTGTTGTCGGCCTTTCTCCTCTCCTCTGGAATATGCGGATTTTTCCCGGGAGATGCAGTCGTGGACAAAGCGCTCGTAGCCGTACTGGTTCTCCCATTCCTGCTGGTCGCGGCTCATAAAGCATAGCCCAGAATTCAATTTCCGACTTTGTAAGTTCTAATGAGAGTAATAATTACAAGGGTGTTTTCAGGAGTAACCGGAATGTAACCTTGAGTCCGTACAGTATGGGCAAGTATGAAGTGTCACAGATTAGAGATTCCGGGTCAAGCCCGAAATGACAATTTCTTTTTCAGTTAACAATCAGCCAGATGAGAACACCGGCCAGCCACACACACCACATTTAAAGAGATTTCGTTTTCGCAACGAAGTTTCCAGCGGAAATCTCGAATCCGCGTGACAACCCACTCAACTCAAATTGCTCTCCATTTTGATGATGGTTTTGATTGTCGTGTTGATGTCTTTTTCCGGGATTCCTTCAAACATCTTTTGCATTATTTGGGCGGTTTTTTCGTTGTTTTTATCGCAGAATTTGAGGCAGGTGTTTGTTAGGACGATGCGCTGCTTTCGTTTGTCGGCCTTGTCTTCCTGGAACCTGATGAAGTTTTTCTTTTCAAGCTTGAGAAGAATCTGCTTTACGTTCTGGTGGGAACTTCCAAGAATGTCGGACAACTCGTTTATGGTCGGAGGCTCCCTGCATATGCTTATGCAAAT
The DNA here is from genome assembly GCA_002309305.1 of Treponema sp. UBA1233. Taxonomy (GTDB): domain Bacteria; phylum Spirochaetota; class Spirochaetia; order Treponematales; family Treponemataceae; genus Treponema_D. The sequence continues at coordinate 120,008 of DBWR01000033.1, forward strand.
GATTGCAAAGAACTGTTTCCAGCTTATTTCCTTTATGACATTGTCTGCCATTGTCTGAAAGCGGTTTTCAAATGCACTCAGGAGGCCATGCAAAAAATAATTGGACGGAATTCCGGAGAAATCTACCTTGTCGCTTTTTATCACACTGTCGAGTTTCATTTTGCACTTCCAGCCTATTCCTTTCCTTCAAGATAAGAGACGATGGGATCCGTGTACTTTACGTCGGAAATATCGTAGCTGTGGTCTATGAGGTTTCCCACTTCCCTTTGCTTTTCATCCTTTGAATTCTTGAGTACCTTGACGAATGCCTTCATTGCAAGTCTTGAGGGGAGCTTCATCTTTTCATAGTTGATTCCACCCTGACAGTAAAAGCCCCTGACATATTGCTTTTGTTCATCGCTGAGCATGTCCCTTAGTGTTGCGTCAACATCCGGATTGTCACTTGGACTTCCACCAACGGCAACAACTGCGAGCCTCTTGTCTTTCAGAGTTGCAGCCCTGTCCAGAAACCAGTCCACCTTTACAACCTTTCCCGCCATGCACCATCCTGCATAAACTATGGAGTCATATCCTTCAAAAAAAGCTCGGTCCTTTTTCTGAACTTCCTTAAGGTCAAAAATGTCCCCGCTTGTCCTCTCTGCAATCCACTGTGCATAACGTTTTGTAAAACCTGTCTGTGACGTGTAAATGACTAAAGCCTTCATAATCTGCTCCTTTGATGAATATTGGGTAATACATTACCTATAACAATAAGGTAACATATTACATAAGATTGTGTCAATAGGCAGTAAGAAAAAAAATATCTTTTCACTTTCAGTTTTCAGTTAATATCTTGACGCCGTACAAAATACCAGTTAAAATTTCATTTAATTGGAGTTGACAATGGAAAAAGAAGTAGTTTTTTTGGCAAGTGAGGATGGAGATCTAAGCCTGGGCAAGCTGTTTGTTTTTGGACTGGATGTTCTATTTACTATAGCTTCCTACCAATCTTGTAAAATACTTTCATTGGGAATAATCATTATATTTCCAATTTTCATCATCAGTTTGATTGTTTCGATTTGTTACATAGTTAAAACGCTTAGGGGCGACACTTTTGAGCTCCTGTCCTTCTTTTTGCTGCCGGTTTTAGTTGCATGCATAGTCAGTATTGGGGTGGGGGCTGCAAAATCACGAAAAATAGAAAAAAATCTTCTGGAAGCACAAAGATATGTTGAGGACTATTATAAGCTGAGTGGCTCATTCCCGCTTAATGACGATCCATATCTTAAGGAACTGGATGCAGACATCTTTGGCGGAGAGTATTACTACGAGCTTCATGCAAATGGCGCAAGGATAAGACGCGGTGATGACAAGGTATATTTTTACCCCAGACCATAAAAAAATATCTCCTGTCAATTCTCTACACGAAAACATAAAAAAATCAAAAATTCCTCCCAATAATTGTCAAAAACCATGGGGGTCGTTACCAATTATATAGTATAGGCATTTGCAATCAATGGCGGTCTTGCCTCCAGAATTCGACCGTTCTGAGAAATCAGGAAGGATTACGTAAGACTAGGAGGCTGCTATATGAATGAATATGAAATTTTGGATTTGCTTTTTACAGCGATTCAACTTTTCATTGACATTATTACGCGCCTTTCCACTAAAAAGAGGAAGAAACGTAAGAAAAGAAAATAGCCCGCCATAGTGTTACAGCACCGGCGGGCGTATAGCCAAGTTATCTTGGCACGCAAATATGGGGCAAGACGCTAGATTGCGAATGCCTTTATTTAAATATAAATCAATGATGCATAAAAATCAAGTAGTTATTACAATTAATTCCTCACTTTTCAACTTTCAGTTTACGGTGATGCTTATGGTTTTTGTTTCGCTGCGGTTGCCCTGCCAGTCGGTGAGCCATACATTGGCCTTCCATTTGCCTTTTTCCTTTGGCTCAAGGGGAGTGCTGAAGACAAAGGTTTCCTGATACTGATAGTCGAATGTAGTGGTGACGGGGGCCTGGGCTTTTCCGTTGATTTCCATCTGGACGGTAAGGCTCTTTATGTCCCAGTCAGGGTCCTTGATTTTTGTGTTAAGGACGGCGGGTTTGCCGGTTTTTATCGATTTGATGTTGGGGTTGGTGGCAGTTCCAAGTTCTTCCGCAAAAAAGAGTTCGACAATCTGGGGTGTGCGGCCTATTCCGGTGTAGTATTCCCCCATATCAGAAGATTTTGAAGAAGTGTTTTTGGCTGATTTTTGTGAAGACATGCAGGACATGAGAAAAACTGCGGGCAGGATGAGGAGTACGGCTTTTAGTGCATTCAATTTAGTCTTCGTCATATCCACAATAAATTACAGCAGATAAATGAAAAAAAATCAATAATGAAACATCTTGAAACATAAAAAAATCCCGCCACATCACAAGGACGGACGGGATTATGTTAAGCTAATGTATTAGCTTATTTTGCCTTTTTTCCCTGCTTGCTGAAAGTCTTGATTCCTTCGATTACGAGGATGACTGCAAGGATTACCATTGCTACGGCAAAGACAAGCTGGAACCAGTCGCCCCATGGAGCACCTGCTGCAACTGCCTGAACCTTTGCGATGATTGTCTTTACAAGGAATGTAAGTGTTGCTGCGAGCATGAAGATTGTCGGGATGAAGAACATCTTGTTGTTCTTTCCAACTTCACCGAGCCATGCTGCAACTGCCATCAATGCGATACCTGCGAGGAGCTGGTTTGCTGCACCGAAGAGACCCCAGATCTGAGACAGTGAGAGTCCACCGAGGATACAGCCGATTACAACCATCAGTGTTGTACCGAACAGAGGATGTGCAAGAAGCTTGCGGGCACCCTTTGCTTCCTTCCATGTCTTTTCGCTGTCCTTGAGGAAGAGCTCAGAGAACATGAAGCGGCTCAAGCGTGTACCTGTATCAAGTGATGTAAGTGCGAATACAGAAACTGCCAGTGTAAGGAGTGCGCTGATTGTGTTGTAGATTGGAGTTCCTTCTGCACCGAACATTGTAGCGATACCTGCACCGAATGCTGCAGATGGTGAACCGAATTTACCTTCGCTCCACTTGCTGTAAACCATACCGACAGCAATCAAAGAAATGATGCCGAGTGCTGATTCAATAAGCATTGAGCCGTAACCGATTGCCTTGGCGTTCTTTTCGTTGTCAAGCTGCTTTGAAGAAGTTCCTGTAGAAATCAATGAGTGGAAGCCAGAACATGCACCACAAGCTACTGTAATGAACAGAGTCGGGAAGAGTGTGCTGAGCTTGCCTGAGTTGAATGCAGGAATTGTGAATGTTGCGCTCTTAGTGAATGCTGAGATGATGATACCAACGACAGCAACTGCCATCATGCCGTAAAGAAGGAATGATGAGAGGTAATCGCGTGGCTGAAGCATGATCCATACAGGAATCAAAGATGCAACTGCGATGTATACACCGATGAGGATGATCCATGTATTGCGGTTAAGTGCAAGACCGAACTTGAGGCCTACAACGATTGAAACTGCGATTCCTGCAATACCGATGATAGTAGCCGGAAGAGTCTTAAGTCCGCACTTGTTTGTGAGGATTCCGTAGATGACCGCAAGGACGATGAACAGAACAGAAATGAGTGCTGTTGTCTGGTTGTTGGTTGGGTTTGTTACAAATCCCATCTTGGCACCTTCAGCAGTAAAGAAAGTACCTGCAACAACGTTTACGAAAGATGCGATAACCAGGATCAAAACCAAAAGGGCAAAGATGATGAAAAGCTTTTTAGCTGTCTTGCCCATTGAAGACTTGATGATTTCTCCTACTGATTTACCGCCGTTTCTTACAGAAGCGAACAGTGAACCGAAGTCCTGAAGTCCTCCGAAGAAGATACCTCCAATAACACACCACAGGAATACAGGAATCCATCCGAAAGCGGCTGCCTGAATAGGACCGTTGATTGGACCGGCACCTGCAATTGATGAAAAGTGGTGTCCCATGAGAACCGCCGGTTTTGCGGCAACATAGTCAACTCCGTCCTTCATTTCTTTGGCCGGTGTTGTCCTTTTGGGGTCGATTCCCCACTGTTTTGCAAGCCATGAGCCGTAGAAAACATAGCCCAGGAAAAGCAAAGCAATTGCAGCAAGAATAATAAGTAATGCTGTCATTTTTTTCTCCTCCATAGAGAACTTATTTTATGCAAAGACTTTCTTCAGGTCCTTTCCCATGCGGTTGCATGCGAATCTTCCCGTAGAACAGTCATATGCTATTAGCCTGTAATGACTCCATCCCCAAAATGAAAATCTATATGACTTGTAGTGCTTGAGCTTTTTTGCCGCCGTAAAGACGGATTCTCCAATTGAATCTGCGATGACGATCAGGATTACGTCTGAATTCCTGTGGTTGGAATTTGGCTGGACTCTGGAAATGCCTCGCTCCCATGCTATGGCATCCAGTTCAAAAAGCCTTTCCTGGGTAAGAGTGGATTCCTTTGCGAAAAAAACGAACTCGTTGGAGTCTATGTCAGCGACGTGGGCCGCCTTGACAAGGAGATACTTTTCTGTGTGGGATTGGAAAACAGCCTCTGCGACAAAAGGAGGCTCAACATCATCAGTTTTGATGTTGTAATAGCCGCGGTAAGAATTCAAAACCTTCGTCAAAGCCTCATTGCTTTCCATAAATTCATTATAAAACCAACGTGAAAAATCGTCAAGTGTGCGATATCGTCAAGTGTGCGATAGATTGCTTGGTAATTATTGGTATAATTAAAACTGGCTAAAAATGTTGACAACTGGCTAGATTGTCTGTATCATATAATAAAGGAGGCTGATTATGTGCAGGGCAACAATTTATGAGGCACGAAACAAATTCTCTTCTCTGGTAAAACTGGCGGAAAGCGGGGAACCTGTTGAGCTTACCCGGCATGATAAGCCTGTGGCCGTCATAATCAACTGGGAAGAGTATGAGCAAAAATGCAAGAAGAAAAGCTTTTTTGATTTCCTTGAGAAAACTCGTGCTGAATATGCAGATGTTTTTGATGATCCCGATTTTGACGGAATTCCAATTCCTAAAGATGAAATTATGGATGAGGCCTATATCAAAAAAATCGATGAAATGTGGAGTGAAGAATGAAACCTGTTTATTTGCTTGATACAAACGTCATCTCAGAATTTTGCAAGCCAAGACCAAATCAAAACTTAATCAAAATGGTCATGGAACATGAGAGTCTCTGCGCCATATGTTCCACTGTCTGGCAGGAGTCGTTTTATGGATACAGTCGAATGCCTGAGGGAAGAAAAAAGAATGCTATTTTTGCCAGTATACAGGATGTAAAGAAGAGCTACGAGATAATTCCTTATGATGATTTTGCAGCCCAGATATGCGGTGAACTCCAGGCCCGCTGCGAGGACGAGGGGCATCCATGTCCAAATTTTGACTCACAGATTGCAGCCACAGCCATAGCAAACGGCATGATCCTCATCACTCACAACACTTCCGACTTTGACACCCTCAGTTCCGTAAGCACCCTTAAGGTTGAGGACTGGTGGGGGGATTCTTAATTCTTAATGCATAATGCATAATGCATAATGCATAATTCGTAATTCGTAATTCGTAATTGATCATATTCCTGCAAGAATTGAGTTGAAACTGGCTTTAAGCTTTTCTTTTAACTGAGTCCTATCTTTTGAGGAATCCCTTATGAACAGATCTGCTGGGTTTACTTTGAGAGCTTCTGCCTACATCTTCTCGCCGTAGTAGATGCCTGCCCATTCCCAGCGGCCGTGGATTTCCGGGTCTGCGGGGAAGTTTACCCTGCGGAAATAGAAGTACCATACGTTCAAATAGGAAGTCCATCCCCATGTTTTCAGGTAGGCCTCGTTTGGAGTGGAGGATTCGTCTATTGTAGAGGCGTAGTGGATTGTGTTTCCGATCATGTAGGAGTCCATGGTAAATTCATCCTGTGCATTGGCGGCTGTTTCGTCCTGCCTCCATGACATTGCAAAGAAGTTGACCTTGGATTTTAAGGTGTCCAGGGTATACGGGTCGTAGTCGTTTATGGCGACCTTTATGTCCCTTATCAGCCTGTCCAGACTTGAATATGTCCAGTCCTTGCTTGAGTTGTTGAAGTTTATGAGCTGGCGGGCCATCATGTATGCGTTTGGAATGTCGGTTATCTGTATTGTGGCGGCATCATCCTGATCCAAAAACAGCTGAAAGCATTTAAGTGCCTGTTTCCAGTCGCCTTCTTTCTCATATTCGAGTGCCATACGGATGTATAGTTCTGTCGTGCTTACTTCATTGGGGAAGCGTGCTATGAGCTGATTGAAGTATTTTATGCGTGTTGCCGGAGTGTCGCAGAGCTTTATGAGGTGCTTGAGGCAGCGGTAGTGTACGGAAGTTCCCTCAACGATGAGGTCTTCGTAATTGATGAGTATCCGCTCAAAATAATACTGTGCCATGGGGTCAGCATCGTTTTCCAGATAGGCGTGGGCAATCATCAAAAGCCAGTATGCGTTGTATTCGTCATCGGGATGGGCTTCAACCCAGTCGGTAAGAAAAACAATAAGGCTGGTGTAGTCCTTTACGGCAAGCATGTTCTTTGACATCTGGTTTATGACACCGAACCTTGTCTGTGCGGGAAGGTCCTCGTTTTCCAGAATTTGCATGTACTGTGCCTGTTCATCCTGATATTCCTTGGTAAAAGCCCTTTCAAGTATTGGACCCGTACTCTGGGAACATGAAAAAAAGAGGAAAATGCATGCTGATGCAACAAATATTTTAAAACCATGTAACTTATATTTCATATTATTGATTGTAACAAAGGAAATAGATATTGGCAAGATGTCAAAAGTATTATATTCTATAGAGAGGAATTCAAGGTAAGGAAGCAGTCCAAAAATGAGTGATAATTCAACAGAAAACAAAAAACTTAAAAAACTCAGGGAAATATCGGGAAAAACCATAGCGCTGGTGCTGGGAATTGTACTGGTAATTGCGGGAATCTTCCTTATGGCGACCCATTCCTTTGCCTCTGGCGAAACCATAACAACGAGGGTTATCGTCAACATCATTGTGGGTGCCTTGTTCCTGTTCCTTGGGCTTGGACCTTTCTCCAACTGGCTTCTGATTCTTCTGGGACTGTTTTTCCTGCAGATGGGACTTTTGTTCCTGCTCATCGACTTGCACGTCATTCCCTATACCATCAGGCAGACTTGGCCGATTATGGTAATTGCGGCGGGCATATCCCTTGTTCCTGCAGGCCTCTATAAGCTCAGGCGCATGAAGAGCATTTATCTTTTTCCTGCAATCAGCCTTATTGCTCTGGGGGTTTTCTTTTCCCTCTTTTCATTCCACATACTCGAAGTTTCGCTTTCAACGTTCATTCATCAGTGGTGGCCGCTGTTTTTCGTGATTATCGGAGTCATCCTCGTAGTTTTGTATTTCATCCAGCAGATCAGGCGCAAGGATTTCCCTTACATGGATGATGATTCCCTTATGGAGGATGAATAGAATTGAAACTTTGGCGGCATGCATTTGTCATTGCGGCAGTAATTTCTTCTCTATGCATTTTCTCCTGTGCAAGTACACCAAAACCGAATGGCGGTAATTCTGGGGAACAGGAATCTTCCACAGGACGCAAATGGGGCAGTTCTGATTCTGATGATTCATCACATTCAGGAACAGCGCAGGACGGTCAGTCTGTGGCAGGCTCAATTGGAGGTTCCTCAAGTTCATCGGGTTCAGGGACCAGCCTGGGGGTGAGCATTTCATTTCCAAAGACAAAAGGATCATATTTTTATTCAATAGACCAAAAGGCTCTGGACTATGCGGAAAACGGATCACCTTCTTCGTTCAAGCTGGCGATTTCAGAACTCCACAAACCGGCCTCGGAAGAATACACTCAGGTAGAACAGGTTCTGCTTGAAATATGTGTCCGCGTCATGAAAACAGTATGGCCTTCAGAAATCATGAACTATGATTACAGCCGTGTTTCTTTTTCAAATCCCTACACACCTGCCATTGATGCGGCGGAAAAGGGAATATTCGATTCCAGCACGGGAAACTCCGACTTTTATACACTTCTCTTGCCGACACTGCTTTTGGTAACAAGACCGACTAAGACCGACTATTATCCTGAATACGAAAAGGCCCTCTTAAAAGCCCTTGACCTAAAGCCCAAATCATGTCTTGCAAATTACCTTATGGGACTCCTGCAAAACAATCGGGATGAGTATAAGTCCGCAATAACATATCTGAACAAGGCGCTTTCATCTGCTCCAAAGAACAGGGAAATACTTTATGCCCTGGCTTACGCATACCACGGAACCGGTGAATATCAAAAGGCTCTGGACATGGGAGAGGAACTGCTTGCTTCCGAGGCTCAGAACATCAGCTATCTTGAACTCTGTACTCAGGCTTCCATTTCGCTTGGACTCTATGACAAGGCTGAATCATTTGTCCTAAGGGTGCTTCAGGTTGAACCAAACAATTCCAACTTTACGCTGGTCCGTGCTTCCATACTGATTGCAAAGGGAGACTACCTCAAGGCATCTTCCCTGCTTGATTCATATTCAAGGACTTCCCCAAATGACCGCTACTATCTGCTGTTAAGGGCGGAACTTCAGAGGACATGGAATAAAAACCTTTCACAGGCTTCTTCAACAATGGCAAAGGCACTTTCCCTTTATCCCACAGACAAAGAGACCCTGCTGCTTTCGGCAAAAATCGCATCCGAATCCAATTCTTCCATCGGGGGAAACACTGCGCTTAATCTTGTGACAAAGGTTCTTGAGCTTGATGAAGGCAACATCGAGGCAAAGGAAGTTTACGTAAGGGAGCTTAACAAGGCCCGCCGCTACAACGAAGCCTATACGATGAGTTCCGAACTGATTAAGCAGGAGGATGTTCCTCTTTCCGTCTTGTACAACCATGTTGATGTGTGTCTTTCCCTGGGCAAGAACAATGAGGCGTGGAACATTGCCGAGGGACTTTATAAAAACGACAGTACGCTGGAAGAAAACATCCAGGTTTACATAAAGGTTCTGGTAGGTACGGGGCGTTCAAGCCAGGCACTTTCATTGATTAATTCCCTTTTGCCGACGGCAAACACACAGATGAAAAGCTTTTTGTATTACCAGAAGAGTCTGACGGAAGGAACAAGTGATGCCGCATTGGAAGATTTGCGTTCAAGCCTGACTGCAAACCCAAGGAACCAGGACACGTTATACCGCCTTTACCGAATCTACTATGGCAGAAAGGACTGGAGGCGCGCACAGTATTACCTCAAGCAGGTCATCGCATTAAATCCAAATGACTCCACATACCAGGCACAAAACGCAGAACTTGAAAACCTTCTTAGATAAGCAAAACTTCTATTGCAGACTCCTTACAAGCATGCAGGTTCCTTCTACAATCGCATCGTGTTCAACAGGGGCAATACGCTCATAAAGTGTGTCGGGAGTGTCTCCTTCAAGAACAGGAACTTTTTTCTGCACGAGAATCTTTCCCGTGTCACAGCCTGAATCCGCAATGTGGACCGTACATCCGCTTTCCTTTTCTCCTGCCGCAATGACAGCCTCATGAACCGCATGACCCCACATTCCCACGCCACCGAATTTTGGGAGCAGGGCAGGGTGAAGGTTTATGATGCGTCCTGAATACTCATCGATTATTTTTCCGCCAAGCACGGTAAGGAATCCGGCTTCTACAATGGCACAGATTTTATATTCACGGCAAAGCTCAAGTATTGCATCGGAAACTGCAATCCTCTTTGTGTCGCGGTCGGCAGTCTTTGCATTTTCCGCACCAAGCACGGAGTAGGGGCTTCTGATAAAGGATGGAATGTCTGCCAGTTTTGCCCTTTCAAGTGCGTATGCATTTTTTGTGTTTGAGATGACGATTGCAACGTGATATGGACAGTCTTCGTTTTCCTTTTCCCAGTCAATCAATGCCTGAAGGTTTGTTCCTCCTCCACTCACTAAAACCGCAATATCCTTTTTCATAAAATTCTCCGTAAAAAAATCAGTTTGACCTTGTAATTGAAAGCGGCACTATTCCAGTCGGGGTAAACTCTCCATGCAGTGCACCCCACAATGCCGCAAATGAATATGGCGAATACGAATATCCGAACAAAATCGTGTCGGCCCATTCAAATCCGTCAAGCACATAAACAGGAGAAAGTATGGAAAACACAATTACGCGTTTGTTCAGGTACTGAAGCCTTCGTGCTATGTTTGCCGTGTGCCAGTCGTAAACCGTAACGATAATCGTGTCATATCTTCTTGCAACGTTTTCAATTCCCTCTGCATTCCAGTCGGAGTAGTTGCTCTGGTCGTCCGCAAGCTCGTAGCTGTAGTGGAAAGTGTCGGCGTTTGGAAATCGTTTTCTTCCCTCTTCATAAAGCGAAAGGAAGGGACCCGCAATGAGAACCCTGTCTTCATCCGTCGGTTTTAGCGGATATGCGCTTCCCTTTTTGTAAAGTGTAATTGAACGGCATGCCTGATCCATAAAGAAGGCCTGTCCCTCTTTGTCAGGAATGCTTTCGTAGATTGTATCCGAATCAGGATAGAGTGGCGCTGCATTTCCACCCTTGAAGTAATTCAGCTTTGCAAGTATTACACGGTAGGCCGCATCCTTTATCCTTGCCCTGAATTCAGGAACTGTCTGCATCCGGTTGATGTTGTCCGTCCACAACGCGCTGTTGAGTCCCGCAGTGGAAGAACTGATGATGATGTCGTTTCCCGCTTCCAGAGCCAGTGTCACAGAACGTGAAAAGGAACCCGCAAAATTTGTTGCGCCGTTCATCTGCATGTCGTCGGTGATGATGAGTCCCTCGTAACCAAGTTCTCCGCGCAGAACGTCCGTCAGCATGTAGTGTGAAAGTGATGCTGGTGTACCGTCGGTTTCAATTTGTGGAAAGGAAAGGTGGCCGCTCATGATTGCAGGAATTCCCGATTGAATCAGATATTTGAAAGGAACAAGCTCACGGTTAAGGAGGGTTTCCTTGGAAATGTTAATCTGTGGAAGCCGACCGTGACTGTCAAGGCTTGTGTCTCCGTGTCCTGGAAAATGCTTTGCTGTCGGAATTACACCTGCCGCCATGGAACCCTGTGCAAACGCTTCTCCAAGTATTCCGGCATTCTTTGGGTTGGAGCCGAATGAACGCGGACCGATGACGGTTGAGTCAAGATCCGTATACAAGTCGACCGTGGGAGCAAAATTCATGTTGATGCCAAGAGCCTTTATCTCACGGTTAAGGTAATAGCCCGAATAATATGCGTCGATAGGATATCCGGATGCTCCGATTGCCATGTTGCCCGGTGTTTCGGAAGTCTCTCCCTTTACGTGCCTGATCCATCCGCCTTCCTGGTCTGTTGCCACAAAAAGCGGAATCTGGAATCTGTTGTTCTGTGCACTTTTTTGCAGGGAATTGATGGACTTTGCAACCAGGTGAATGTCGTTTGTGTTCCAGCCNNGTCTGTTGCCACAAAAAGCGGAATCTTGAACCTGCATTCCTGAGCCTCTTCCTGAAGCTGCTTTACGGATTTTGCAACCTGCTGGATGTTGTTTGTATTCCAGCCGAAAACCTTTACGCTTCCCAAACTCCTTTGGGTAACCCATGCGTTCAACAGTGGACTTGGTTCTGCACCCGCCCAACCGAACATCAGTGTCTGAGCCAGAAGCTCGCTGTCGTCCATTCGGTCGCTTATCGCCAATGCAAGAATGTCGTTTTCGTAATTGCTCCAGAACGTGATGTTTGCAGGAAGTGCATCGGCCGCCGCCTGTTTGGAAACGGTAACTGCGCTTCCCTGACAAAAGAGTCCCGCGCTGATTGCAAGTGGTATTGATAGGTATGCAAGGATTTTTTTGATCTTCATTTATATTCCTCGTTTTTTAACAGTCGGATGTAGTTTTGTGCTGAATGTGATGCAATGGCTCCATCTGAACAAGCCGTGACAATCTGCCTGAATGTCTTTGAACGCACGTCGCCAGCCGCAAACAGTCCCGGTATGGAAGTTTCCATGTCTTCGCCCGTGATGATGTAGCCCGCTTCGTCCGTCTTGAGGCTTGAAAAAAGTGAAGTCTGCGGGATCATTCCCACAAATATGAATGCTCCGGAAGTTTCCAGAGTTGATTTTTCTCCGCTGACAGTGTCGGTCAATTCAACTGAACTGAGCGTCTTGTCCCCAATAAATCTGGTTACGCTGGAATTGAACCTGACTGAAATCTTGGGATTGGAAAGTAACCTTTGTGCAACAGCCTTTTGCGCCCTGAACTGACTCTTGCGGTGAATCACGGTAACATGACTGCAGAGGGTTGCAAGGTAAACAGCCTCATCGCATGCAGAATCTCCTCCGCCAACGACAACCACATCCTTGTTTTTGAAGAAAGGACCGTCGCAAGTGGCACAGTATGAAACGCCCCTGCCGCTGAATTCCTTTTCTCCTTCGGCACCAAGAGTCCTGTGTTCCGCACCTGTTGCCGCAACCAATGCCAGTGAAGTATATTGGGTGTTATTGGTTTTTACAACAAAATGACCTTCAATCTTATCTATGGATGAAACAGCAGCCTGCTTTATCTGGGCCCCAAAAGATTCCGCCTGATTCTTCATCGTGGCAATCCACTGCCAGCCCTGTACGGGAGGAAAAACGCCGGGATAGTTTTCCAGATTGAATATGTTTGCCGCCTGACCTCCGCCAAGCCCCTGATCCAGAACAAGGGTCTTTAGATTTGCCCTGGCAGAATACTGTGCGGCCGAAAGCCCTGCTGGACCTGCTCCGAGTATAATCAAATCATATTCATTTGTTTCTGAATTTTCCATAACAAGATTATAAACTATATGCCTAAAAGTTTAAAGATGTAACAAAGGAAAGCGTGAACGGTTTGCTGGATTTATCCCTGGGGAAATATGTGAACTTCATTCCGTAATCCTGAACCATGGATGATGATGCAAATATGCCTGTGTTGATTGTTCCGGAAAGAGTTGCCGTCACGCTGATGGAATCACCGTATGCAAGCGGACTTTCCCTTAGGGTGTCGGCCAGTGTAAAAATTGAAGTGTTTGCGTTTTCGTCTTCAAAGTAGAAGGTATATTCACCGCGCAGGGTAAAATTGTTGAAGTAAAGCGGGAAGAATGTCAGGCCCTTTTGGATTTCTGCTGAAAACAAGACCGAGCTTATGTTTGTGGCAAAGGCTATCTGTCGTGTCGGTGCAAAATATGCCGTTGCCTTTATCGGAAGGTTGTATGTCAGGCGGTTGGAACATTCGATAGGAATAAGGTTTGGAAGTGCCACGCTTAAAACAGGATACAGGCTTTGTGTGATTTTTCCCTTGACGAAGCCATCTGTTTCGTCTATGAAATTGCTTGAATAAATGTCCCAGTTCAACTGAACGGAAACACCTCCGATGTTGTTTTGTCCTGTCCCCATCCTCCTCATCGTGGTGAGCTGGATTACAAAATTGTTGGTGAAAGAAAGGTAGAATGTGTCGTCCCTATTGTCGTAAGACCTGACGATGTTGCCGTATGCGTTTTCGTATGTGCCGTTTTTATTCGTTTCCTGATGTCCAAGAAACAGAAGGGAAGTGTCCTGAGCCAAAAGATAGAAAAAGTTGTTGAGCGATATCCTCGTGTTGAATGTAGAACTCAAAGTCGCCTGAAAGAATCCGTCTTCGTTGAACAGAACCGTCGGCAGTATCTGATAGTTGAAGAATGAACTGTTGCCTCCACCGCGAATCAAAGTCATGAAGCCGCCAATCTTCTTCCAGGGGTATGTTCCTCCACCAAACGCAAAATGATTTCCGTCCCAGGGGTTTGAGGTAATCCATGTAAGTCCCAAAAGAATTATGTCATCCGGCTTTCCGTTCTGCTTGTATTCCTGAATGTATGAAAGCGGTGCGAAGATTCCCTTTCCGTAGAATATCGTGTTCCAGTCCTGTGCACCCTCAAGAATTTCCTGTGCGTTTAAAAGGCTTTGTTCCCTGTCCGCTTCCTGTCCCTGCAACGATTTTACTTTTATCGTGCTTTTTGTAAAGGCCGGAGCATCTGAGTCCTGCATGAACAATCCATTCCTGTCAACAAAGTTGCCCGTAAAAAAGTATTTGCCGTTGAATGCAGCAGGATAATAGACTCCACCGGAAATGTCAGAGTCACCAAGCTCAAGGACTGCATTACCGTCGTCCGTCAATACAAGCCTGCCCAAGCGTGGAAGGGTATCCATTCTTGCCCATGAAAACAAGAGTGTGGAATCATCTTGTGCCGAAAGCCCCTGCAAAAACAATCCTGTTTCTGAGAGGTCCATTTCAAGATGATTCATGTCGGAGTCAAAAATCCTGACCGCCGCCTTACCGTTCTTTTTGTAAATGCATGCGATTCGTCCCCGTCCAAAATCTAAGGGAGAAAAAATGTATTCACCCCGCGGAAAATTCCAGATGGAAACCTGTTCGGCTTTTTTTATTTTATTTGATTTCCCGCTTCCATTTGTTATGATTCTGTATCTTACAAGGCTTTCGTTTTGTCCCTGGGTTTTTACTGCACATAAAAAGGTTCCCTCTTCCGTCTGCATGACAAAGGGGGCTCTGAGTGACTTTTCGTTTATCTGAACATGGCTTTTGTTCTGCGTGTCATAAACCGAAACTTTGGAAACCGGTTCCGCCGCATTTGGTGAAAAATAAGATACTGCAAGATAGCGACCGTCCCTGGAAAGAGAGATAGTATCGATGTTTGCTTTGGTGAGGAATTTTTTTGGCTTTAAAAGCTTTCCGTTTTCATCGGCTGTTGTAATCCACACTGTGGAAGTCTTTTGGTCAAGCCATGCGACTTTATCCTTGCCCGATGTGACATGCGAATAAAGGAAACCGTTTGTGCTTGTTCCAGGAACAGTTTGAATTGATTCGATTTCCCCTGCATGAAGAATGTTTTCCGGCACATAGAGGGATTCCTGAAATTCCTTCCATGCCGTATTGATGCTTTTTCCATAAACCTTTTTAAAGACCAGCTGATATGTCACTGTGTGAGTGTTGATTCCGGCGTACCAGAATTCAGCATATTTTTCCATGCCGTATTCATCCTGAAGCCACTTGGTAAAAGGTCCTCCAAACGCATAGGGCATTGTTCCCCCAGGATGAATGTCCCTTGCTCCAGTTACGTCTGCCTGAGATGGAAATGATCCCTGGATTTTTGCCTGACGAACTGTATGCATGTAGTATGGGTTGTTGAGCCTTCCGAATCCACCCTTGCTTTCTTCCGCAACCGCAGCACCTTCCTTGATAAAGGTCGTCATGTTCAGATAGTCACCCACTGTTACGACATCACCGAACACTTTTGCCATGAAGGTCCAGAACGGATTCTTCATGTTTATGGTAAGGGCATGTGTAAGCTCATGTTTGAATGTGTCGCAGATGGTATCTTCCATTACGCTCATGTTTTCCTGCGGAGGGGTGTCGTACAGTACGATGTGGTTGTATGTAAAGCTTGTGTAATATGCGTTGAATGTGTCGGTTGAGCCTGTGATTGTGACTGGCATACGGATAGCAGTTTCAATTCCGTAATCGGCACATATCTCCCTGTATATTTCATCCGCATGAAGGGCAAGTTCCGCCGCACTTTCGCTTGAGCTTTCCGGGTAAATGATGTCAAAGAATTCGGTTTTAAAACACTTGAGCTTTTTCTGGTCGCTCATCAAACCTTCGTAGGCATGAAGATTGACTAGTGCAAACATAAGAGTCAAAAAAAGTATAAGGCGTTTTCCCCGCATTTTGTCCCCCGGCTTCGACAAAAAAGGCCGGCCACAAATTGCAGTCGGCACATATATGTGCAAAACCGTCACCGGTAATGCTTCAGGTTGCTGCTTGGCAATACAACCTGCTAAGGAGCAGCGGCTTTTAAAAGCATACTGCCCCTGATTTAAAAAACAAAAAGGGCTGCCAAGTTTTCCTAAAACAGCCCCTCTAAGGCGTCTGGCGGAATCGAACCGCCGCATGAAGGTTTTGCAGACCTGTCCCTTACCGCTTGGGTAAGACGCCAAAATTATGTCAGAATATTATCAAAAATCACCGTACGTGTCAAGAGCGGGATTATTGCTGAACTTCCTGTGATGCAGCTTTTTCCGCCCTGATTCTTGTGACCTCAGCTTCAGGAACCTTTGCCAGATCTATTGCTGCCAGCTTCTTGAATTTGCCGGGCAATACGCCAGGTGCCACATTGTTGTAAATGTAGAGGATCTGGTCCAGACGTGGTACTGCTTCATCGTAATTCTTTTTCTTTATGTCCAGATGGGCAAGCTCATAGTTTGCTTCGATATAAATGTCCGCTTCGTTGCCGTGCTTTTCCAGCAGCTGTTCGTAATAATAGCGGGCAAGCTTTGTGTTTCCCTGGTCGGTTGCATTTTGTGCCAGCTGAATTATCTGATGCGGGTCATCGGGAACCGTATCCGGTATGGAAGTACATGATGCTGCCAGAAATGCTGTCAGTACGATTGCCAGTGTAAATGCGGTTTTGAATAATCTTTTGCCAATAAATTTTGAATCTTTCATTTTTCCAGTGTATCATTTTTTTATAAATTGATACATACCTTTCCTTATAAATTTTTTGTCTGTAAAAGTAAAACAAACGGACTTAATTCAGGTTACGCTTTTTCAGTTTTTTTGGTAAACCCTGACGTAATCAATGTCCATTTCCGCCTTTTCCAGGTCTTTTGCAACACCTTTCTGACCGCCCCAGCTTCCGCCTATTGCTACGTTCAGAATCATGTAGAAATTGTGGTCAAACGGCCATTCCTCGGAATCATCGCTCAATTTGTCGAACTTGAAGAAAGGTTTTCCGTCAACAAACCACTGTATGTATTCTTCGGTCCATTCAATTGCGTAGACATGATATTTTGTCGTGGTATTTTTGATTATGTCGTTGTTGTTCTTCTGGGTGTTTTTCTTGTGGTTGTAGGCTCCAGTGTGCGCAGTTGTGTGAATCCTGTCCGGATCAAAGCCCACAGATTCCATGATGTCAATTTCTCCAGAGCGTGGCCATCCGCCATGCTTGTCAAATTCCGGCATCATCCAAATTGCAGGCCATGTTCCCACTCCAGCTGGAAGTTTTGCCTTTATTTCAAAATATCCGTATGTCCATGAATGCTTGTACTGGGTCTTTAGCCTTGCACTTGTCCATTTGCTTCCTTCCTTGAGGGCAACAATGGCAAGGTGACCGTCCTTTATGTAAGAGTTGTCCCTGGTGTCAGTGTATTTCTGCAATTCTGCGTTTCCCCAGCCGCCTCCACCGATGGAATAATTCCAGTCATCTTCATTTGGAGCGCCGTCCACATCAAATTCATCCGACCAAACTAGGGAATACCCTTCCGGGACAAAAGCTCCATCCTTGGCCTTGCATGAACCAAGCATAAACAGGGCAAGTGAAAGACATGCAAATGCGGAAATTTTCAAAATCTTCATGATAACACCTCAAAAAAAATATCCCATAAAAATGAATTGATGTCAATCTGTCATTATCCTTGAAGTAATCTTTAATTTTGTGGTATAATGACTTTATGAACATTGTAATTGTAGGTGCCGGCTTTACAGGCATACAGCTGGCAAAAAGGCTTATAGAAGAAAAGAACATCGTCACCATTCTGGAGAATGACGAGGATACCGTGCGCCATGCAAGGAACATGCTGGACTGTACTGTAATTCAGGCAGACGGTAACAACCTGAACAATCTTGAGGATGCGGGAATTCAAAATGCGGATGCATTGGTTGCCGTAACCGAAAACGATGAGATAAACATGATAACCTGTTCACTTGTGGATGCGGTTTATCCCAATGTGCTCAAGATAGCGCGCGTGAGGAACTATGCCTATTATGTGAACACAAACGAAGCGGCCAAACATCATGCGGAGACATTTGCAAACAACCATCGGCCACTATACGGAATCGACTACATGATTCATCCGGACGTAGAGGCTGCAGAAGCAATAGTTACCGCAGTTGAACACGGAGTTTCAGATGTAGTTCCACTTGGTGACGGAGAATATGAGCTTACCACGGTACAGATAGCTCCAGGCAGCCAGATGGACGGAATCGTAATCAAGAACATCCGTACGCTTACAGAATGCAAGCTGATTGTCGTTTTTGTAGACAAGGACAAGGGTGGGGCATCCCTTCCTGCAGGTGACACTGTACTTCGTGCGGGGGATTCAATCGGAGTTCTTGCACACCGTGACAACATGAATACACTCCTTGAGCTTTGCGGTTCAGGTAAAAAGAACATAAAGAAAGTTGTTATGGTCGGAGCCGGTAAAATCGGAACACTTGTTGCAGAGCGTCTTGTTCAGCACAGACAGACGACAGTTTTGAGGAAGCTTTTTGGCGGAAAAAAGAATCAAAAGCGTGTAACCCAGGATTTTGTAATCGTAGACAAGGACAACGAGCTTTGTGATGCCGCTACAGAAAAATTCCCTGATGCAAAGGTATTCTGCGCCGACATCACAGACGAAAGCTTTATCGCGGAAGAAGGCCTTGACAAATTCAACCTTGCAATCTGCGTAACCCACAACCACGAAATGAACATGGTTGTTGCCGCATACTTTGAGTCAATTGGCGTAAAGAACACAATCGCCCTGATTACCAATTCCACATTTACGGACATTGCCCAGAGGCTTGGCGTAGACGTTACAGTTCCAATTCGTGATACGGTTGTAGACAGCATCATGAGCCACCTGCGCGGAAAGAACGTAACTGATGTTCATACCCTGTCTTCCGGTGAGTTTGAGATAGTTGAATGTGACGTTCCTTCCACAAGCAAATACCTTGGAAAATCCCTTAAGAATGTCGCTCGTCCTGGAGAATTCCTCATGCTCCTGATAAAAAAGCCGGGCAGCACTGGATATCAGCTTCCTAACGGTGATACGGTCTTTAATGTAGGTGACCATCTTGTCTTGATAGAAAAAATCGGTGACAAAAAAATATTGGAGAACTTCAGTGGAAAGGAATAAGGCATCCGTCGTCTTTACGGTGTTTCGCATAACATTTTTGATTCTTGCGATAGTCGGTCTGGCATTTTTGTTCCCGATAGTTTCGGCTGTGGTCCATGGAGAGACAAAGGTACTGCCTGCATTTGTGATTCCGATGCTTGTAAGTTTTGTCCTCGGCGGAATCTTCTTTTTTGCGGGAAAGGGTAAGAGGGCCGTGCTTTCTACCCGTGCCTCATTTGTTGTTGTTGCTCTTGCATGGGCTTCCGTGAGTTTGTTTGGTGCCCTTCCGATGTGGTTCAGCCGTGCGATTCCAAGCTTTACCGACGCGTTTTTTGAAAGTGCATCAGGATTTTCCACAACGGGTGCGACCATCCTTAGTGAAATTGAACAGATACCATATACATACAGCATCAACCTGTGGAGATGTACTACCCACTGGCTTGGCGGTATGGGAATTGTAGCCCTGACTGTTGCTCTTCTTCCTATTCTTGGTGTCGGTGGATTCCAGCTTATTAAGGCGGAGACTACAGGACCTGAAAAGGGAAAGCTTACTGCAAAGATTACGGATACCGCAAAATGGCTTTGGTTCATGTACCTGGGATTTACCGTGCTTGAATTCGTTTTGCTTAAGGTTGCGGGAATGTCCCTGTATGATGCATTGTGTCATGCCCTTGCAACTTTGGGAACTGGAGGTTTTTCCACCAGGAATGCAAGCATCGGTGGATACAATTCCGTTGCTGTTGATGTAATCATCACCGTGTTCATGTTCCTTGCGGGAATAAACTTTTCGCTCTATTATTCACTTATAAAAAGAAACTTTACGGACATAAAGGACAATTCGGAATTAAAGGCTTACATCGGAATCTGCTTTACTGCCATGATTTTGATAACACTGTTTGAGATGGGCAAATACGGCGGATTCTTCCAGTCGCTAAGGTATTCTTCATTCCAGACAATGTCGATTACTTCCACAACAGGTTTTGCAACTGATGACTTTACCACATGGTCAACTGCAAGCCAGGTCATAATACTTATGCTGTTCTTTATCGGTGGTAGTGCAGGATCAACTTCCGGAGGCGTAAAGGTCATACGCTGGGTTGTTTTGTATAAGATTGCCAAAAACGAAATCCTCCGCATGCTCCATCCTCATGGTGTATTCACTCTGCGTCTGAACAAACAGCCTGTCAAAAAGGATTTGGGTTATACCGTCGTTTCGTTCTTCTTTGTCTATCTGTGCCTGATTTTCATCACAACCTTTGTCGGTTGCCTTGGAAAAATGGATGTATTCACTTCGTTTACGGGTGCGCTCAGCATGATTGGAAACATCGGTCCTGGATTTGGAATGCTTGGTCCCGCATGCAATTACGGCTGGCTCCCGATCGGCGTAAAATGGTGGTACAGCTTTATAATGCTTACCGGCCGTCTTGAATTCTATACGATGATAATCTTCTTTACTCCGTCGTTCTGGAAAAAGTAGTGGAATCTTCAAGATTTGCCGTCAAGAATTGAATGCAAGCCGTAGATGTCCTCAACTCCGTCTACCAGTATGCCTCCCATTCCCATAGTGAGGGGCATGTCCAAATCGATGTCGTATCTGTCGCCGATGGAAAGGCATTCTTCGGCACTACACTGTCCGTGTTCAATTGCAAGTTCAAGAATCGCCTTGTCGGGTTTTGACTTCCAGCATGAATCAAGGCCGATTATGTCTGTAAGCAGGTCTTCAACTCCAATTGCCTTTAGTGTTTTTTGTGCGGCAAAAATTGAATTGTTTGTTACGCAGATCAGATGATATTTTTCTTTAAGGGCTTCAAGCTCAACCCTGAGTTTTGGATCGGGAGAAAGATAGCGTGACGGCTCAAGAAGCATGCTCCTCCATTCAACACTGGTTTTAACCGGAATGCCCAGATGGACAAAGGTGTTTCCAAGGCTGATTTTTTTTCCGCCATGTTCTGCAGCCCATTTCTTCCTGAAATTTCTGATTTTTTCTCGGGCTGCATCCTCGCTTATTCCGCTGATGTGGGCATAATGCCTTACCTGAATGTCCACCTGCTCCAGAACCCATGCATTATTCGTGTAAAGGGTTCCGTCAATGTCAAAGAGGATTGTTTTAAGGTTTTGAGGAATGCGGTAGATTTTCATTCAATTTACCCGGATCTTTACAGGCAGGCGGCTATTTTGTTTACGATGGAAGCCCGCACCTGGTCGGCAATCTGCTGTGTGTTCAAATCCTTGTAATCGTCATAATTCAACGGTTCCAGAAAATGAATCTGGGTTTCCACTGTCCTTAGCGAATTCAATGTGAACGGTTTCCATGAGTCTATGAGTGCAACAGGAACAATGGGGCTTTTTGCCTTAATCGCACACTTGAATGCACCCGGCTTGAATTCCTGAACATTGTTGCGGTTGTTCTTGTATCCGCCCTCAGGGAAGATGATGTAGCGCCTTCCGTTCTTTACTTCACGCCAGATTTTGTTCATGCCTTCGATCTGGTTCCTCATTGAACTTCCGTCAAGCCTTACGCCGTCCAGAACCCTGACCGTCTGATCAACAAGCAGCAGCTTAGACCTTTTTGCGTCAACGACAATGGACAGAGGTTTTTCGTGGGCATCCATGATTCCGATTGCGTCGTATTTTCCCTGATGGTTTGGGAACATGATGTATCCGCCTTCTTTTGGAAGGTTTTCAAGCCCGAATACGTGGGTTTTGATGTGTGCGTTTTTCTTTAGCTTTGCGGCGAAATATCTGATGAAGTCATACCTGTCCTGTTCGCTGTACTCATCCTGATGCGCCATTATATAATTTGTCTTCCATACCAGTGTGAGGATGGAAGGTATAGAAATAAGAAATGTAACTATGAACCTCAACATAAATTATCCTACCTCTATATTTTAAACAAATTTCAATAAAAAATCAATCTTAAAGGCTGGAAAGCTTTTTGTTTACAAGCTCGGAGGCCATCTTTGGGTTAGCCTTGCCCTTGGATTCCTTCATGACCTGACCTGTAAGCCAGCCGATAACGTTTGTCTTTCCGCTCTTGAAGTCTTCGATAGCCTTGGGGTTGGCTTCTATAACCTTGTCCACTATCGCTTCGATGGCACTGTTGTCGCTTACAACTTCCAGACCCTTTTCCTTTATGATTTCGGACGGCATCTTGTTTGTCTCAAGCATTTCGGCAAAAACTGTCTTTCCCTGTGCGCCGGAGATTTTACCTTCAGCAATGATGTTCACAAGTTCGGTGATGTGTGCGGGAGTTATCTTTACGTCGTTAATCGTTTCGTTCTTTTCGTTCAAAACGGCAAGGAGTTCGGCAAGAATCCAGTTGGCAACCTTCTTAACGTCCTTGGCACCCTTTGCGGCATCCTCAAACCAAAGTGAAAGCTCGCGTGTGGAAGTAAGGGTTTCCACGTCAAAGTCAGATAGTCCGTATTCCTTCTTGAATCGGTTCCTCTTTGCCTCTGGAAGTTCACCAACCCTTGAGCCTGCACGGTTAACAAGTTCATCGCTGACTGAGAACGGCTTGATGTCCGGTTCAACAACAAAGCGGTAGTCAACAAATGAGTTTTTGGTACGCTGAACAACTGTCTGCTGCTTGGCTTCGTCCCAACCCATGGTTACCTTGAATCCCGGATTGAATTCCTGCCTGTCGTTGATGAATTCTTCAAGCTGCCTTTTGGCCTCGTATGTACACGCGTCACGGATGACACGGAATGAGTTCAGGTTTTTGATTTCGCTGATAGGAGTGTGGTAGAGCTTTCCGTCTTCCCACACATTCAGGTTGATGTTGGCGTCACACCTCATGTTTCCTTCTTCCAGGTTGCCGTTGGTCACCTTTACGTAGCGGAGGATTTCCTGTACGGTTTCCATAAAGAGGGCGGCTTCCTCCGGGCTTGTCATGTCCGGCTTTGTTACGATTTCTATAAGCGGTGTTCCCGAGCGGTTGTAGTCGATGTAGGAGTGCTGTCCGGGAAGGTGGAGTGATTTGCCTACGTCCTCTTCAAGATGGATGCGTTCAACCCTGACGCGGCGGTATTTTCCGTTGTCGATGATGCAGTCCTGTCCGATAAAGTTCTTTGTCCTGCATTTCTCACCGCCAACCTGCTGATCCTTGGGAAGCTTTGACATGGGAAGGTCAACGTGGCCGTCCGTGCAGAGGGGAATGTCGTACTGGGTAATCTGATAGCCCTTGGTCAAGTCGGGATAGAAATAGTGCTTGCGGTCAAACTTGGTAAAGCGTGCGATGTTGCAGTTGAGTGCCTGTCCGGCAACCGCTCCCAGCTCAACATATCCCTTGCTTATGCGGGGCATTGCACCTGGCAGTCCAAGGCATACAGGACATACGCGGGTGTTGGGCATTCCACCATAACGATTTTCGCATGCACAGAATGCCTTTGTCTTTGTCAGAAGCTGAGTGTGAATCTCACAGCCGATTACGATTTCCCATTTATCAATTGCCATTTAAGGAGACCTCCATGGAGTCCATTTGTAAACAATAATGGAAGATTATAGCAAAAATGCAAACATTTTACAATTAGTCAGAGACAATTAAGAATTATGAATTATGAATTATGAATTAGATTTACATTCCCTTGAAACATAGGTCAACTTCAAATGAGCCGAATTTTGTGTAGAAGGGGACGGCTATTATCTTTGTTGAGCGGGGCCATGGTATTTCGTGGTCTTCTCCATAGCGGATGTCTGGGGAAGAAACGAATATGTTCTTTTTGATTGAAGAAACGGCGTTTCCCGTTATGATGTTGGTGAACTCGGTGGCCAGGTCCTTCATCATCGCTTCCTGCTCTTCGGGGGATTCTATCGTTATTCCTGAAAGCTCCAGCATCTTGTTGGCAAGAATCTTGTGCAGTCGGAAAGCCACTATGCCCGTTTCTTCTCCGTTAACCGCCACCAGTCCCGAGATTTCCCATGAATTGTTTCCTATGGGATTTAGCAGGTAGGGCTGCTTGTGCTGAGACTCCAGGTTAAACATAGTTACGAACGCTTCCTGACATGAAGAAAGGAAGGGATTGAGAAACGAAGCTTCCATAACTTACAGTATACGACAGTTTTTGAGATAAAGCAAAGAAAAAATTTGGTCATTGAACATTCCGAAATGACCTTGGTTTTTGAATGTTTTTTCCACGGTTAACAGCCAACTTGCGAAAATCTTCGTTAAGTGTTATAATAACTTTCGAAAATGTTGATATTTGGAGATTATAGCTTTCGAAAATCTCCAGTAGTGGATGTTTTTGAAAAAAAGAAGGAAGGGGTGGCTTATGGAGCGGAAATTCACAAAAAAGCTGGTTGACTGGAAAAATCAGGCGAAAAAGAAGTGCCTTGTTGTGCAGGGGGCTCGTCAAATCGGCAAAACCTACACTATCCGTGAGTTCGGTGCGGAAAACTACAATGAAGTCATTGAGATCAACTTCAAGGAAACTCCTTCTGCAAAGGAAATATTTTCCGGCGATATTTCCGTGGATACTATGCTCACGGCGCTGAGGTTCCGTTATCCGGAGAAAAAGATTCTTCCCAAAACCTCACTTATTTTCCTTGATGAAATTCAGGAATGCGAGGAGGCTGTTACTTCCCTAAAATTCTTTACTCAGGACGGACGCTTTGACGTAATTGCTTCCGGCTCTCTTTTGGGCATTGACTACAAGCGCGCTTCATCGTATCCGGTAGGCTATGTCACTTTCGAAAAAATGCACGGCTTTGATTTTGAAGAATTTCTTTGGGCTATTGGTGTCTCAAAAGAAATGACTTTTTCACTGAGAGATTTTTTTAATAAGAGGACTGTGATTCCGGCTGCAATCAATTCGCAGATGATGAATCATTTCAGGACTTTTATTGCCCTCGGTGGAATGCCTGAGGTAATTAAAAAATATGTTGAGACTAAAGACTTCCGTGAGGCGGACAAAGTTCAGAGGGATTTATTGAATGGTTATCTTTACGATATCGCCCACTATGCGGATGCTTCCGAAAAAATCAAGGCTGAAAAATGTTTCCTCTCGCTCGGAAAACAGCTGCTTGAAAAAGAAAA
>DBWR01000033.1:145119-147105 GCA_002309305.1 Treponema sp. UBA1233
GTATACACTTCAGATCTTTCGCTCCTTCTTTCGATGAGGGACTTTTTCCTTAAACAGCAGATAGTGGAAAATTCTTTTACCGGAAATTCCAAGGGTGGAATCTACGAATGTGCGGTGGCAGACTCCTTTATAAAAAACGATTATGCCCTTCACTTCTACAAAAATGAAAGCACCAAGCGCGAGATTGATTTCATCCTTCAAAAAGACGGAAACATCGTACCCGTAGAAGTAAAAGCCGGCGCCTCAAAATCCCAAAGCCTTTCCTCCTTTATGAAAAATCACCCGGAGGTTCCGCTTGCATACAAACTGACAGACGGTAACATAGGCCTTGACGAAAACCGCATACTTACAGTACCGCTGTGGATGTGCATGTTTTTGTAAATAGAAAAAGCGGCATCTCTGCCGCTTCAGATTATAAGCCTATTTTTCCGCTACAGGGCTTCCGCATCCGGGGTGGTCTTTTTCCCAGGCCTGTGCGATGGAAAGGATTTTTGCCTCGCTGAACATCGGACCCGCAAACTGGACGCCAACAGGCATGCTGTCGCTGTCTCCACGTGCCGCCGCAGCCGCAAATTCTCCGTCAAATCCCTTGGTAATTCCTGCCTCAACGCCTTTTCCCGCCGTGTGTCCGCATGGAACAGAAATGGACGGAATGCGTGCCAGGTTTACGAATACGGTAAAGAGGTCGCTCAGGTACATCTCAAGAGGATCGTCCACCTTTTGTCCCAGCTTGAATGATGGGGTGGGGCATGTCGGGCACAAAATCAGGTCGTAGCTTTCAAAC
The DNA here is from genome assembly GCA_002309305.1 of Treponema sp. UBA1233. Classification (GTDB taxonomy): domain Bacteria; phylum Spirochaetota; class Spirochaetia; order Treponematales; family Treponemataceae; genus Treponema_D. The sequence continues at coordinate 145,904 of DBWR01000033.1, forward strand.
AGCTTTGCAACGTCCCTCTGGATTCTTGCGCGTACTGACATTCCCTTTTTGTATGTGTCGCCGGAAAACTGTTCGCTCAAGACATAGTTTCCGATGATTATTCTTCGCTTTACCTCAGGACCAAATCCCGCTGAACGTGTGTCCACATAAAGCTGGTCGTATCCTTCTCCGTTGTCAATCCTCTGACCGTAGCGGATTCCGTCAAAACGGCTCAGGTTGGATGCGGCCTCGGAAAGGGCGATTACATAATATGATGCGATGGATGCCTCAAGAACCGGTAAGTCCACCACGTCAATCTTTGCTCCCTTGGCTTCAAACCATGCTCGTGTATCGGCAAAAACTTTTCCCACGTCAGGATCAAGACCCTTGCTTTCAAGGAACTGCTTTGGAATTGCGACCTTGAGTTTTGCAAAATCAGAGTCACTCATGGCCTCAAGTTTCTTTAGTTTCTGTGATTCAGGAAGGTCTGCCGAAGTGTCGTCGTACATGTCCACACCGCTCATCAGGGAAAGCGGAAGTGCAATATCCTCTGGAGTGTGGCCCAAAATGCCAACCTGATCCAGGGATGAACCGTATGCAACAACTCCCCAGCGGCTTAATACACCGTATGTCGGTTTAAGTCCGTAGATGCCGCAGTAGGATGCCGGAAGCCTTACAGAACCACCTGTTTCTGTTCCAAGGCCAAAGAGTGCCTGGTTTGCCGCAACCGCAGCCGTAGAACCACCGGAAGAACCTCCTGAAACGTATACACGGTTGATCGGGTTTCTTGTAGGTCCGTAGCTTGAATATTCAGTTGAAGAGCCCATTGCAAATTCATCCTGGTTGCAGCGTCCAAGTGGAATTGCACCAGCATTCATGAGCCTGTTGATTACAGTTGCGTTGTACGGGGCCACATATCCTGCAAGTATCTTGGAAGAACATGTAAGCTTTTTTCCGCGTACTGAAATATTGTCCTTGTTTGCAAAAGGAAGTCCAAGCAGTGGTTTCTCTGCAAAAAGTTCGTCGAGTTTTCCTGCGTTTCTTGCTTCCTGAATTTCCTTGTCGGCGGCCTTTGCAAGTTCCAGCGCGTCGTCATACATTTCTATGAATGCGTTGAGTGGAAGGGAAGATTTTTTGTCTGATTCAAATGTATTGATTGAATCCTGAACAAGCTTTTCGCTCGTAACAGTACCTGCCTTTAAGGCTGCAACAGCTTCTTTTAT
>DBWR01000033.1:147162-151755 GCA_002309305.1 Treponema sp. UBA1233
ATTTTCTTTACGTCGTGCATTTCAAGGCCCGGAACAACCTCGTCTTCGCGAAGTGCGTCTGCCTTTGTGGTGGGGTAGGCGTCATAAGGATTTTCGCTGTCATCGTATTTTGAAAGGATGTCGAAATAGCCTACAATGTCATCAACCTGCTTTTTCAGGGTTGCCATGTCAGTGCTTTCAGGGGAAAGCCTTGAAAGATACAGGAGTTTTTCAAGAGTATCTTCGTTTACTTCAGTTTTTTTAGAGTCACTCATGCCGGCTATTATATAGAAAAAATCGCATTTAGTGAAGTAGGGGGATTTTGAAGCGTTCAACTGGAAAAGCTTTTGAATTTATGATACTTTTATATGATGAATATTCAAGATGGAGAAAATATGAGTGAAGAAAATGTACAGGATGAAATTCCACCCGTTGGACCAAAGACGGCCCTTGTTTCAATTATTGGACGACCTTCTGCGGGAAAATCAACTTTTCTGAATACGGCAAGCGGTGAAAAAATCAGCATAGTTTCTTCAATTCCACAGACCACAAGGAATGCAATCCGCGGCATAGTAAACACTTCTCTGGGACAGCTCGTTTTCGTTGATACACCAGGACTTCACCTCAGCGACAAAAAGATGAACCTTAGGCTTACAAAAATTGCCTCCGACCAGATAGCCGACAGTGACGCAATCCTCTACATCATCGACTCAACCCGCGACCATGGCGAGGAAGAGGAACTCATAGCAAAGCTTGCACTTCCTCATGCGGACAAGACCGTAATCGCAATAAACAAGACCGAGGCTCCCGGTGCAAAAGTCGATGCGGCACGTTCATTCATAAAAAAACTGTTTCCGGATTTCCCGGAAGAACGCATAATAGAAATCAGTGCCCTTGAAGACAGGAACATAAACCAGGTGCTAAAGGCCCTCTATGATCTTGCGGAAGAAGGCCCCCACCTCTATCCCGAGGAGTTTTACACGGACCAGGAAGTTGAATTCCGCATTGCAGAGATAATCCGCGGTCAGGCAATCAACAGGCTCAAGCAGGAAATCCCCCACGCCCTCTACGTAAGCATAGAAGACATCAGGATGACAGGTCCCAACCATATGGCAGTGTGCGCATACCTCTGTGTGGAACGTGAAAGCCAGAAGGGAATCGTAATCGGGAAAAAGGCCTCGATGATTAAGGAAATCCGCGTTGAAAGCATCAAGGAATGCCGTAAGATTTTCCCCTACCGTGTGGACATAGACCTGAGGGTAAAGGTGGACAAAAACTGGCGGCAAAAGGACAAGGTTCTGGACAAGCTCTTAAAGTAGCCATAGTAGCCTGGACATCCCCAGCCTTTCAAGTTGACATATTTCCCTAGACATGGCATAATGGTTCCGCTACTATTGAAAGAAACTTCTTTCACAAACTTTATCAACGTAGCAGAAGGATTTAATTATGGCAATCAAGATTTCATTGCTGGTTATTTTCTTTGCTGTGTTCATCGCTGTAGGAATCATCTGCCGCAGACAGAGCAAGGATGTCAACGGATTCGTTTTGGGGGGACGCACTGTAGGTCCCTGGTTAACGGCTTTCGCATACGGAACGTCTTATTTTTCCGCCGTCATTTTTGTCGGTTACGCAGGACAGTTCGGCTGGAGCTTTGGTATGGCCTCCACTTGGATTGGTCTTGGCAACGCATTCATCGGATCGCTTTTACCATGGGTCATCCTTGGACGCCGCACCCGTATCATGACCCAGCACCTGGGCTCAAAAACAATGCCGGAATATTTCGGAAACCGCTATGAGTCAAAGTCTCTCAAGATAGCCGCATCCGCAATCACATTCCTGTTTTTGATTCCATATACTGCATCCCTTTTCAACGGTCTTTCACGCCTTTTCCGCATGGCATTCAACGTGGACTATTCCGTATGTGTAATCGTCATGGCTGTCCTTACCGCAATCTACGTTATCGTGGGTGGATACATGGCAACTGCAATCAACGACTTTATCCAGGGCATCATCATGCTGGTGGGCATTGTCGCCGTAATACTTGCCGTTCTTTCAAAACACGGTGGACTTATGGGTTCCATCATCGAAATGTCAAAGGTTGATGCTGGTAACGGACTTCAGGGTGGCTTCGTTTCATTCCTGGGACCACAGCCATTCTACCTTTTGATAGTCGTCCTCCTTACATCTCTTGGTACATGGGGACTTCCTCAGATGGTTGGAAAATTCTATGCGATTAAAAACGAAGAGTCAATCAAAATCGGTACTGTCATTTCAACATTCTTTGCAATCGTTGTAGCTGGCGGATGTTACTTCCTGGGTGGATTCGGCCGCCTCTTTACAACACAGGATGCCGTGAGCGCACAGGGATTTGACTCCGTGGTTCCGACAATGCTTTCGGGTTTGGGAGATTTCCTTATTGCAATCGTTTTGATTCTGGTTTTGTCCGCGTCTATGTCAACGCTTTCTTCTCTCGTGCTTACCTCAAGCTCAACCCTTACACTTGACTTCATCGGTGGCTACAAGAAAAAGAAGATGAGCGAAAAGGGCAACATGTTTGTCCTCCGCATTTTCGTAGCCGTATTCATCGTCATTTCTGCTGTGATTGCAATCGTTCAGGCAAAGTCAAAGGTTACGTTCATCGCACAGCTCATGGGAATCTCTTGGGGTGCTCTTTCCGGTGCATTCCTTGCTCCATTCCTTTATGGCCTCTACTGGAAGAAAACCACAAAGGCTTCTGTTGTCGTAAGCTTTATCTTTGGTGTGGGCATGATGATTGTTCAGCTCTGCATTTCTCTGGGACTCTTTAAGGTGTCAGGTGCATTCCTTTCACTGGTATTCAAGAACTCGCTTTATTCAGGCGTATTCACAATGCTTGCTTCAATCGTAATCGTTCCTGTCGTAAGCCTTTTGACCCAAAAGACAAAGCCTGGCAAGGTCGACGAAATGTTCCAGTGCTATGACCGCAAGGTTACAGTTCAGGTACGCAACGTCCTTACGGATGAGGAAAAATAAACCGTCACCACCCAAATGGAATGATAACCGTCATTGCCCGAGTGGAATAAAAACCGTCATTGCCGGACTTGATCCGGCAATCTATCACTTTTCCTCTACCTTATAGCAAACACAGCTTTTTATATTTCCGTTATCCCAGAAAGCATAATCATACCAATAAACATCTCCATCGCTGCTTGATTTATAAATCAGATTATCTCCTTCAAATTGATACCAACACTCCACGCCATCTTTTCTTTGCTCATAAATCATATTTCCGTTACCATCGTATTTTCCAAATCTTTTCCGGCCATATTTGTCTTTCTCATAAATCAAATTTCCTCTGCTGTCATATTCTTCCCACCATTCATCTCCCTGCTTGTAATTTTTTGTATGACTCATTTTATTTCCATTGCTTTCATATTCATACCATATTTCAAAACCCAAAGTATCCTTATAATGAATCCGATTTCCTTTGTCATCATACTCAATCCACCACTCATCGCCATTATTGGCCTTGGAATGAACTAGATTTCCATTGATGTCGTATTCATGCCATTCTTCATACCACTTTTCATGACCATATCTGTTGTTTTTGCTATAAATTATCTTCCCATCGCTGTCATATTCATTCCATTCTCTATCACCAAGGTTATTCTTAAAATATATCTCATTTCCTTTGCTGTCGTACTTATGCCATTCTCTAATATCATAACTGTCTTCGTAATAAACCATATTACCTTTGTCATCATATCCATACCAAAATTCAGGACCATAGGAAGAATCAACTAAACATTTACGATGAATCATATTTCCCTTGTCATCGTATTCAGTCCACATTTCATCAACCAACGTGCCGCCTTGAATATAAATAGTATTTCCATTGCTGTCGTATAGATTAATAGATTCTACAGTCATCCATTTTGAGGTTTTCTCGTCGTTTAATGATATTTCTTTGAATACTCTGTTGCCGACCTTGACATCAAGGCGTTCCTTTATCTGTGCATAAAAACTTTCATCGAAATCTTTTTTTATCAAAGTCGATTTATTACACGACATCAAGGTCATAGAAACAAGAGAAACGATAACTAGCAGAAAAACCAATGGGGCATGTACAACGAAGTATCTGTGCCCAACCTTTTTTACATTATTCATACAGTCTCCTTTGATGCATTTATTACATCTTATTCATGCTTGACCAATTCTGTCCAATTTAGCAAGCATGTTTTTTTCAAGTTAAGATCCTTGGTATAATGTTTTAGCACAAAAGAATATAAAGCAGGGACTAAACTTAAATATTATTTTAACACACTTTCAGCATAATTACTATGGATTGAAGACCGACTTTTTCCTTTTAAATGACCGGAATAGTTACTTTTTTTCATTGAATTTGTTATAGTGATATATAAGGGAAAAGAATTTCTAGAGGTTGAAAAATGAAAAGGATGAAAAACTGTTTTTTGATTGTTTTTGCATTTGCATGTCAAGTCTCCACATTCGCCGCAAAATCCATGTCTTCTTTTACAATGCAAAAATATCAGGACTTTACGGAATGCAGGGTTCAAGCGTCAAAATCGAGTGACTACAATGCAATACTGAAAAAATACAGTGACTTTGAGTCAG
>DBWR01000033.1:151788-160968 GCA_002309305.1 Treponema sp. UBA1233
TTTTGGGAAAGCTGCGTGCGGCTTGCAAAATTTGACTATGTATTTAACGTAAGCTCCGACATAAAGCAGGAACGTCTTTTGATGAAAGACCAGATGAACCGCAACGAAAAATTCATCAGCGCCCACAGGAAAAAGGATGGGGTTGCACCTCTGTTCTACATGATTACGGCAGATACGACATCATGCTACATGAGTTTTTCCGTAGCCTCATCTATGTTCCATGGAATGCGTGTAAAGAAGCTGTACCAAACCGCGGTGGAGGAGGGTACAAACATGTGGGCCGCAAATCTTGGTCTTGCACAGTGGATGTACTATGCCCCTGGAATATTTGGCGGTGGAACCAAAAAGGCGGAGAAATATTTTCTTGACGCAATTAAGGCATCACAAACCGACTTTGAAAAATTCTACACCTATTCCTACTACGCCCAATTCCTCTTTGAAAGCGGAAAAAAAGAAGAGTCTTCAAGCTACATGAAAATGGCGGAGGCAATCTGCCCTGGAAGCAACTATATCGCAAGGCTTAAAAAACTGAATGCGGCCGGCATCGGACTTTTTAAATATAACCGCGACCATTCCGGCGTAGACAAAAACGACGATCCCAATGCTACTGACTTATAAAAAAAGCCCTCTAACCGTATGATTGAAACAATCGTTGATTAAAGGGCCGTTATCTGAATAGTTTTGATATTACAGTTTATGCAATTACGTTCTGTACAAGATCAAGCACTTTGTCTGGACATGCCTTGATGCATTCGCCGCAGCTCGTACATTTTTCGTAGTCAACCACAGGAATGCCGTTTACAAGCTCAAGGCATTTTTCCGGGCACTTCTTTACGCAGATGCCGCATTTGATGCAGCCGAATGAGCAGTTCTTCTTGATGACGGTCTTGTTGTCGCTCCTGTTGGAACACAATGCCACGGAACCTTTTTTATCGCCGTCAACAATGACAAAAAGCTTCTTTGGACAGGTCCTTGAACATTTCCCGCAGCCGACACATTTTTCATAGTCGATTACAGGAAGTCCGTCCTTTCCCATGAACAGGGCACCGAACTGACATGCCTCAACACAGTCACCGTAACCGATGCATCCGAATGAACAGAGTTTTGTTCCGTTGATGCTCTGGCTTGCCGCCGCACAGGTCTTGATGCCGTTGTATGTTCCACGGGGAGCCGCACAGTCATTGTTACCCTTACATGCAAGAATCGCAACCTTTTTTGTGGCGCTTACGGAAACACCCATAATCTCGCCGACCTTGGCCGCAACGCTTGGACCACCGGCAATACATCCGTTGGCAGGAGCTGTACCGTCAACTACAGCCTGGGCAAATGCCGCACATCCCGCAAAACCACAACCACCGCAGTTACCGCCGCTAAGAACGTCAGCAATGGCCTGAACCTTCGGGTCAACTTCCACCGCAAATATTTTCTTAAAGAGTCCAAGAAGGAGCCCCAGAATAAACGCAACACAGAGGGAAACGATTACCGTAAAAAGAATGATTTTCATATCTGCTTCCTCCCGCCTATTTAATCAATCCCTTGAATCCAAGGAATGCCAGGGACAAAAGGCCGGCCGCAACATAAAGCATAGGTGTTCCCTTGAATGCCTTGGGGACGTCTGCCGTCTGAAGCCTGCTTCTTACGCTGGACATTACGACCATGCTCAAGAGGAATCCCAGGGCGCTTCCAAGTGCATAGACAATGCTTTCGCCGTAGTTGTATCCCTTGCTGATGCAGTTGATTGTAACGCCAAGAACCGCACAGTTTGTTGTAATCAAAGAAAGGTAAATGCCCATGCTGCTGTAAAGTCCCGGTGAAGATTTCTTAAGGTAGAATTCAACGAGCTGAACCAGAGATGCGATTACAAGGATGAAAATCAGGGTCTGGAGGAATTCAAGTCCAAGAGGAATCATTACGAACTGATACAATGGCCATGTTACCGCTGTTGCAAGAAGGATTACAAAAGAAGTTGCAATTCCCATGCCTGTTGCCTTTCCGGTTTCGCTAGTCATTCCGATAAAGGGACAGATTGCAAGATACTGGATGAAAACAACATTGTCCACCAGCATCGATTTTATCAATATGCTAAGTATTCCGCTCATTTTGTTTCCTCCGCATTTGCCTCATTTGCCTTTGCAAGGGCTGCTTTTTCAAGTGCCGCCTTTTTTGCCTCTGCAATGCGCTTCTTTTCTTCTGCTTCTTTTTCAAGGGCTATGCGCTTTTTCTCTTCAATTGAATTTTCAATTTCGGTTTTTCTTGCTTCTGCCTTTTTTGCCTCTGAGTGCTGTTTGATTGCCTGCATCAGTGCGCCTAAAATACCGAATACCATGAATCCGCCCGGAGCAGAGTTCAAGACTCCAATCCTGTATGCTTCAGGTATTAATTCGATTTTAAGGGCTGTTCCTGCAAAAAGGGTTCCACCGCCAAAGAGTTCCCTGATGAGTGAAATTGAAAGCAAAACGAGTGTGTAACCAATTCCCATACCCACGGCATCAAGCACGGCATCAAGAGGTTTGTTCTTGGATGCAAATGCCTCAACACGTCCCATGATGATGCAGTTTACGACGATAAGCGGAATGAATACACCAAGCGCGTTGTAAAGCGATGTTACATAAGCCTGCAATACCAGCTGTACAATTGTTGTAAAGGATGCGATGATGATGATGAATACTGGAAGGCGTATTGCTTTGGGAATGAATTTCCTGAATATGGAGATGACAAGTTCACTCATCACAAGAACGAAAGTCATACCCATGCCCATGCCCAAACCGTTGAATACGGAAGTGGTGATTCCAAGTGCAGAACACAGGCCGATGTTAAGAATCAAAAGCGGATTTTCACGAATGATTCCGTTTGAAAATATAGAAAGTTTTCTGTTCATTTTATGCCTCCGATATTCAGGCATTCCTTCATGAATTCACAGGCGTCGTCCATCATTGTTGCAACTCCTACAGAAGTAATTGTCGCTCCTGAAATTGCATCAAATGTTTCGCCCGCTACAAATCCCCTGAATGAATCTGCATTGGTAAACTGTCCGTAAAATGTATGACCGCTCTTTACCTTGAACGTAGGATCGCTTGCCTTTTGTCCAAAGCCTGGAGTGTCAGTGTTTTCAAGAAACTGCATTCCAGTAACTGTTCCCTTCATGTCAAGTCCTACCATGATTGTTGAACGGTCGTAGGTGGGGCCAGAAATCTGCACGACTGCACCAACTGTCTCCCCGCCTTTTTTTGCAAGGTGGATTGAATCAATCGTAGTCTTTCCGCTCTTTGTCGTTCCGCAAACTGCATCATCGGGAATGTCAAAGCTTTCTGCCTCTGGAAAAACAGCCTTCATTGCTTCGTTGGCCTTTCTTATGTTGTTCTCTTTAATTACAGGTGAAGTAACGTTATTTACAAGTGCAAGAACCGTACATGATGCAACCGCAAAGATTGCAAGTGTAAGTCCAAGCTTTATCATGCTTCCGATTCCGTCTTTTTTTTCTGTCATTTAGCAGCCTCCTTTGATTCAAGTCCATATTCGGAGTTGATTTTAGCTGTATCCGCATGACTTAAAGCCTTCTTGCCGTAGCCATATTTCTTTGAGGTAAGGTTGTTCAGGAATGGAGCCACAGAGTTCATTATCAAAATACTGAACATGACGCCTTCAGGATATCCGCCAAAACGCCTGATCAGGAAAGTAATCAAACCGCATCCAAATCCAAATGCAAGACGGCCTGGTTTTGTAACAGGGGTAGTGGCATAGTCAGTGACCATGAAAGTCGCACCGAACAAAAGTCCACCGGTAACCATGGCAACAAGAACGTCGTAGCCCGCACCAGCAACGCCCGCTCCACCTGCCAGAGATGAAATGAAGGTTCCTGCCGCAACAGTTACAACCATTGCAACGGGAGCACGCCAGTCGATTATGTGGCACACAAGCAGGAAGAGGAATGAAACCAAAATCAATGCGATGGAAGTTTCACCGATACAGCCTGCACGATTACCAAGGAAGTACTGCCATAAGGTTGAGCTGTCCATCACCGCCGCACCAGACTTGATTTGGGAAAGAAGTGTAGCGGAAGAAATTGCATCCACGTTTCCCGCACCAGTAAGCGCATAACTCCATTTGTTTACAAGAGAGTTTGGATCGAACCATGACGCACCCATGACCGAAGTAAAGGACATGACCATAAAGGCCCTTCCCGTAAGAGCAGGGTTGAACACGTTGCTGCCTATTCCACCAAAGAGACCCTTTGCAATCACGATGGCAACAAAGTCACCGATTATGACCATCCATACTGGAATTGTGGAAGGAAGTACAAGGGCAAGGAGCACTCCTGTAACCGCCGCAGAAAGGTTTGAAATCACCACCTGCTTTTTCGTAATCTTCTGAAACAAAAACTCAAACAGAACGCAGCTTGCAACAGAAACAAGAATCGTTACCAGCGCACGAATTCCAAAAATCACTACGCCGTAAATGCATTCCGGGAGCATGGCAAACAAAACCATGGCCATGATTTTTTGTGTGGAAAGTCCCTTTGTGAAATGCGGACTTGATGATAAGAATATTTCATTTACATTTGTTTTTTCAGCGCTCATTTTGCACCTCCCGCCGCTTTGGCTTTTTCCAGTGCCATAAGGGCTCTGACCTGCATTTTCCCAAGACGGAAGTGCTGCACAAGACGCACGTTTGCAGGACACATGTAGGAACAGCATCCGCACTCAATGCAATCCATAAGGCCGAATTTCTTTGCCTTTTCCAGATGTTCCGCCTTTATTTCACGAACCATCAGGACCGGGCTAAGATTCATTGGACATGCGTTGATACATTTTCCGCAGCTTATACACTGGCTTTCGTCAACAAGATATGTTTCATTTTTCGTAAGGAAAGTTACACCGCTTGTACCCTTTGCAATTGGAAACTGGGCGTTTGTCATGGCAAAACCCATCATCGGACCGCCGGACACAATCTTTGCAGTCTGGCCTTCCTTGAGCTTGAACACGTCAGGAATCAAGTCTCCCACAAGGGTGCCAACCGGAACACGAATGTTGCATGGTTTTTCAACTGCACCACCGCTAATGGTCAATGCCCTGTCGATTAAAGGCATGCCCAGCCTGAATGCATCGCTTATGGCACAGACGGTTCCCACGTTGCAGATTACCGCACCCGCATCAGCCGGAAGCTTTCCTGCGGGTACATGGACCTTTAATACCGCATCAACGATATTTTTTTCACATCCCTGGGGATACTTTGTCTTTACAAGGGAAACCGCAATCTGTTTTTGTGCGCCTGCATTTTGAATCGCCTTGTTCAATTCAGGGACAATGTATTCCTTGTTGTTTTCAAGAACGATAAGGGCAGGGCAGTCACCCAGGATATGGCATACGATTTTAAGACCGTCAATTATTTTATCCGGGGTCTCCTGAAGAGTTCGCTCATCAACAGTAAGATATGGTTCACATTCAGCTGCATTAAGAAGCACATAGTCAATCTTTTTGTCTGCCGGGGGATTCAGTTTTACGTGAGCCGGGAAAGATGCTCCACCCATACCGACAATTCCTGCATCTTTTATACGCTTGAGTGCGTCTTCCTTTGAGCATGCAAAAGGATCCAGAGGAGGCATAAAGTCTGTCTCATTTGAATCATCTGCCTCGATTGTGATGCATGGTACTTCAAGATTTCCGGTAACAAGACATGACTGGATTTTCTTTACCTTGCCAGAAATTGAAGAATGAACCGGAGCGGACATGAATGCATCGCTCTTTGCAATCAACTGCCCGCGCTTGACACTGTCTCCGACCTGTACGACAGGGGTATTGGGAGCACCGCCCATTGTAACCGGTATTGTCACTGTCTTTGTAGAAGGAAAGACATCGGTTATTGGGCATTTGTTGCTCATTTCCTTGAATTCATCAGGGTGAATTCCGCCCTTAAATGTGTGCGTTTTCATGCAGAATATTCTATAATATTATGCTATATTTGTCTATGTTTTTTTGGAAACAGACCAAGGAAATCTATTTATTTTATCAGCCTTAAAACCCTGTTAAAAGTCCTTAATTCAATCGCCTTTCCATCCTGTTCAACTTGCAGCCTGTGGAGTTTTCCGTCAAAATCTATGTCCATCACAAATGGAGCCTTTTCTTCATCGGATATTACCATGTCACCGGTGAACTCAAGACAATGAACAGTTTTTTCTTCGGTTTGAAGGCTGATGATTTTTCCTTTTGAAACTTCATATTTCCTGCCGTTAAGGAAAAGGGAGAAACCGCCTTGAATGTAAATGCTGTCATAGTCTTCTTCGCCATTGTCGTAGTTGAACCTTACGTTCTTGAGCTGTATGTCGGAATCTGTAGAAAAATAGGTCAGGGACACCAAAAGCTTTGAGTCATCAAGATAAAGCCAGCATTTTGGTCCGTTTTCCGTCTGTTCTAGTTCCAGGTGATTTCCCTTTGCCGACAAAACATAAAACGCATATCCAGGAAGATAGAATGAATTCTTTTGGTCGCTCTTGGAGACGAGTTCCTTGATTGTTCCGTCATATCCGACATAAAGTTTATCGATGTTCAATTTTGAAAAGGCGATAAATCTTGACAGGTTTTCTGAAGGGTAATGTGTTCCTGACATGATTATGCCGTCGTCTGCAAATTCAAAATGGTCAATAATTATAGGACGGTCAAAGAAAGTTGTTGATCTTGGAAGATAAGTGCTTTCAGTTATCTCAAAGTTTCCGTCCATGTCCATGTAAAGGTTCTTAAAGTTGAATCCCACGGGACCAAGCTTGCTGTTTTCTGGGAAATAAAAAGTCGGATAAGCGATATAGATATTATTCTTGTCACTATTCCAGGTGATATATTCAGCCTTAAGGCATGTTAGCCCAATGCCGAAATTTTTTTCTGAACCACTCCACAGATATTCCATGCTGCCGTCCGGTTTTAAGAGGAAGAAGTATTTGTCCATGTATCCACCACCTTTTGGAAACCTTGACTTGAACGTAACCTTAAGCCCGTCATTATCCATAAGGTATTCAAGGACAAGATCGTCTTCACATAGATAATGGTCAAATTCCTCAACTTCCTTTTTTATGGGATTTTCCAAAAACCATTCATCATCTGAGCTTGTGCATTTAAAAGCAAGCGGAAGGGTAATTGTCTTGTCGTTTATGTGAATGTCTGTAAGGTCTGTAGTAAGTTTCCATGGATTAAGGATAAAGGTTCCTGTGGACATGGGATATCCGATGTAGTTGAAATTTATTGTCCGCGAGTCTGTCATGGTAAGTGTTTTGTTCGTTATCTCAATCTCGTAATTGTTGAATTCTTCCTGAATGCCCAATGATGGAATTTCAATCTTTCCCTTTGCAAGGAATGAATTGGTTTCGTTGTTCCAGATGACGGAAGTAAACCATGCTCCGAAAGTCCATTCAGATGCGTCAAAGCCCTGGAGTTCATTGTACGGCTCGCAGGAAACAATGTTGCCGTTTGAATCAAAAACTGTTTTTCCTAAACGCACCTGCAGTTCATCATTTTCCAAATCGTAAAAGGCCTCGGTGTCAAGGGTGGGTAAGAGTGTGACAATCTTATAATCATCACCTGCCTTTTCAAGATATGATTTGAATAGATTGATGAAAAAGCCTTTGCCACCCGTATAGCAGTTCTCGTAAAAATCATCTTCCTCATAAGAAAAACCGCTTTCAAAAGATCCGTCATTATGAATGCGAAAATCAGTAAAATACAGGTCGATGAAGGCATCATTGTCCGGGTCAACATCTACTGTCGCCCTACCGTGCAAGCCTGATTCATCTCTGGAAAAATTAAAGAGGTTGATGTTGAATGTGCCTTTCTGTATTTCAAGGGCGTATAGAAAAATGATGTTGCCTTCATCATCATAAGAGAACAACAAAATTGGCTTTACGTCATAATCCTCTGGTATGGATTTGAAAAAATCTCTTGCCACAGGATGATTTGCATTAAAATCCTTTCCCAATACCGGTTCAAATTCTGCTATGTCTTCATCATCCCACCAGAAACCGGCTTCTTTTTTTACATAATCCTTTGCGTCCTGATTGTAGAATTCCTCAAAGGACATGTCTTTGAATGTTGCGCCAAAAAATAAAGATGGAACAAAAAATGCAAGAAGTGAAATCAAAAATGTCCTTTTCATGGAAGCCTCCAAGTAGTGTCATTCCGGACTTGATCCGGAATCCAATCTCTATTTAGATATCCCTAAAATTTTTCTCAGTCAAATTCAATCTGGGTCTTAAGGTCACCGTCCTTGCCGTAGATGCAGCAGATGTGGCGGCCTTCAATTTGGGCATACTTGCATACAATTTCTTCTCCTGCCTTTACAGCAAGCTTGTAGCTGATGCGGAGTTTCTTAAAGTCACGCTTGTTGAATACCTCTTCCGGCAGGCCTTCAAGTGCATAATCAAGGTATGTGAGGTTGTGGACGTGATCATTAAAGTCAATGTCAAGGCGGCGGATTGCAATTGGTGTTTCGCGTGAAAAACTTTCCGGTGTGAAAAGGCGGGGAAGCTTGTTGTCTTCGTAGGTGTGCCTGTCTTCGGGCTGATATTTGTCAATGATTTCTGGAGTGAGCTTGCACGGGCGGTTTGTGGCAAGGTCCAGCAAGATCCATTTTGTGGTTCCCTTTACCGATAGTCCTCCGTTGCAGTACATCTCAAAATCTCGTGTGCAGATGAGCGGATGATTTACGGTTTCTGACCAAGTGCGTGCAACAATCTTGTCTCCGTATTTGGGGTAGGTGATAATGTCTATCATCCAGTCCGTAAGAACCCATGCCTTTCCGTTGTTAGAGCCTTCCAGAATCGCATCTCCGGCCGTATCCGAATGCTTGTTGCCAGAATTCTCCAGTATTTTAAGGATGGAGCCGAGCAGCATGTCGCCGTTTTTCTTGTAGTCTTCCAGAACCGGTTGATATTCAAAGTCAATAATCATTTTAAAACTCCTGCACAGGGAAAGTTGAACCCTCTTGAAATTCTCATGAGTTTAAAATGACAAATTTCCTTCTTTTTGTCAATCGACGATTTTAACATTTCCTTCGGTGAAGAAAAGCCGTTAATGTAACTAAAAGAGTTGTCAAGGTTCTCTTTTCATACTTCATTTAAGGTTCGTCATATTGTTTAAGGTTGTATTTTTCTTTCGCCAATTCCCACCATTTTTTCCAATAGTCATCACTCAAGGATTC
>DBWR01000033.1:161089-182157 GCA_002309305.1 Treponema sp. UBA1233
CAAGGGTGTGAAAATCAGAATATTTTAGAAGGGGTGCCGGTCTTTCAATGTTAGAATTAGGATACCCCTCGGCGATTAAGTTAATTGTTAAATAACAGTCAAGCTGTTTGTAGTTAGTGCCAGGTCCTGAACGGAGTTTAACGTTGTCCGTTACAATGGCCTTTTTAGATTCAACAACAAGTGGAATATCCTGAACCAAGGCATTTTCTCCGTCTTCTTTATAGCAGTTGCCGGGGAAAAAGCGGTAGCCGTTTATTACAAGTTCATGGGAAAACAACACGCTGTCCGAATATGGATGAAAGTCTCCAGAATATTCTTGGCCGGAGGTTGGAAAATACTGTTCAATACCGATGTCGTATTGTCCTGTAGTTTTCATAAAGACTTTACCGTCACGAACCTCATAAGTGCCGATGCAGTTTACACCGGCCTGGCGAGTTCCAGCCTTGAACACATCGTCTGTATAAAAACATAAAATATAATGCTGGTTGACTTCACTGTCCATTGACCATGAAGTTGAAAGGAGTTTTTCTTTTGTCAGAACCCTATCATTTTTGTCGTAAGTGCAGTCTCTGTAGCGCCAGGAATATCCGTCAGAATCAGATTCCTTATAGTCAGAACGCATGGGGTCTAAAGTTTGAAATGAATCCTTCTTTTTACTTTCATTATTATTTTCTAATTCTTCTTTAGCCGCTTTTGATTCGTCAATTTTTATTTCTTCAGCTTTTACTTCATTTGTTTGCTCGGCAACAGAATTTCCATTTTTCTTGCATGCTGAAAGACAGAAGATAAAGCTTGCAATAACAAATAATATTCTTTTCATGTTGCCCCCTTTTCCTCATCTGATTTTTTAATCTTATAGGATGAAGCCTTTATGTGTCAATATAATTAGAAATATTTCAAGTGGTTTATGCCCTATACAATTCACTCATGAAAAATTGTTCCTGAAATGAAACGGCTTCGAGTATTTCTTCGTTTGAATGATCCTTTCCGTCAATGGCAACAATCCACTTGTCTTCCACATCATTCAGGCGGTGTAGGACGGCTATTACTTTTCCTTGATATGTTTCAAGGGCTTCGTTTGTTCCAAAAACGTAGACATCCTGTTCGGCTCCATCTCCGGCAAAAACATTGTCAACATATCCATAATTGATTGGGTAAACCATTTCCCTGTGGCGTGGATGATGGCTTCCCAAGGGGCGGTCAATTTTTCCATTTACGGTACGGCCGATTATGCTGCTGTAATCTTTTGTTTCAATGTCAATTTTATAAACCAGAGACATTTCATTGCGGCGGTCTTTCATTTCCTTGAAAAACTTAAAGCCAAAGTTTTCGTACAATCCCTTTTGGTCTGTTGAAATAAAGATGGATTTATGTCCTTGTTCTTTTGCAATATGATAAATGTATTCAATTAGTTTTCCAATGCGCCTTTTGCCACGGAAAGCAGGGTAGGTATAGACAAATCCAATCCATGGTGTTAATTCTGTATCCGGTATGTCATCTGTTTCCGAGAAAGTACAAAATGACATCAAGTCTTCACCTTGGGTAAGAAGAAAAACTTTTGATTTTGTTCCATAAATATTATAAAAAGAGCCGTCACGCAATAATCCACAAAGATATTTTCCGGCCGACCAGTCAGCTCCTGCTATCTTGTTGAGCCAAAAGTCCCTGTTGCCTGTCTGTGAAATCTCCCTTATTTCCATACAAATCCCTTCCCGTGTAAATTATAAGAATATTTTACTATATCTCGGCAATCAAGGCTAGGGTTGTTTGAGCTGCAATTTGGGACGCTTTCTTGCAGTTCATTTCAAAGTATTCTGAACCGCTGTGATCCGCCGTGTCGGTAATGCATCTTATGGCGATGAATGGAATCCTGTTTACATAACATACATGGGCAATGCCCGCTGTTTCCATGTCAACGGAGAGGGGAGAGAATTTGTCAAGAATTTCCTTGCGTCCGTCATCGGTGATAAAAGCTTCTCCTGTTACCATTCTTCCCCAGAAAACATTTCCATCTGCTTTAATATTTTTGACGGCTTTCCTTGATTTTTCAAGTAGAGTTTTGTCCGCATCAAAGAAAATTGATTTCATCCATGGGTGGAATTCCGTGAGGATGTTTTCTGAAACATCATGATAGGCAGTTTCCGTGGAAATTACTGTATCGAATATTTTGAGCTTGGGATCCATTCCTCCTGCAACACCTGAATTGATGACGGCATCTACCTTAAATTCATCGATTAAAATCTGAGTTGCAATAGCGGCATTCACCTTGCAGACACCACTGTAAAGAAATATTATCTCATGTCCTGCAAAAGTTGATTTATGAAATTTGAGCATGGCTTTGTCAACAGGAGATTCGTCAGCAAGCTTTTCCAAAAAAGGTTCAAGCTCAGTATCCCCGGCACAGATTATTCCTATTTTCAATTTTCCCCTCCAAAACACATTGGTATGAATGTCAACATGATAATTAATATATTTACATGAAACTTAAATTTCATTAAAAAATCACCAATAACAGATTTCATTTTTAACCTTGTCGAAATAATCTTTAAGGTTTTCAATGTCTCCATCAGAAGATATAATTATATAAAACGAACCGTAAATATCATGTGCGGACTCATAGGTTTTTGAGATTCTGTCTAAAAAGATATATCCTGTCTTTTTGTCTTCATTCAGAGAGTATTTGATTTTTACTTCTTTTGAATTGGTCTCAAAGTTTCGATTTTTTAATGCATCGATTGCATCTCCGTATTCGTAATAACCTTTTGTTGCTTCGATATGGGTGTCAAAATAGAATAGAAAGTGTTTTACAGATGTATTAAGATATTCACAAATAATTTCAACGGTAATTTCATCGTCATTGTACTTAAAATAGAATGTGTTCTTATCTGTTAGCGCTCCGTCGAATTCATGAGAAATATGTTTGTGATCTATTTTATCGGCTGACTGAACTTTCGGATATTGTAAGATATTATTAATTACATAATAATCAGGTTTTTCCGTATAAAAATATTCTGCCAGTTCTTTTTCAACATCAACTTTTGGAAGTTTTAATTCATCAGGGATATCCGTTAACTCAGTGTTATTGCTTTCTTGTGGTGCAACATCATTAATTTCTAAATCTGACTTGGGTGTGTTTTTATAACAGCCAGTGATTATAATACAAAACAATAAAAATATGGTATTTTTCTTCATGATAAATAACCTCCAGCCGGGAACTTTAGTTTATCATTCAATTGTTATCCTGTGAATACATTTTTCTCCACCGGCAAGTATTGATTCAATGCGTTCTATTTTAATTTCTTTTTCAGGAGCAAGAGAGTTAAAAACACAAATCATGCTTTGGGTGGAACATTCGCATAGACGTTCGGAGTTAACATTCATCTGAGAATGTAATGGACAACCACATTTTGTAAAAGTCAATTCGTAAACTTTCCCTGGTTCAATTACTTTGCCATCAAGGTCTTTCTTTTCCGATAGTCTGGGGAAAAACTTGTCAAAATTCTTTCCGCATTCATTAAACAGGGACAAATATAAATACTTAAGGGCATCATGGGAGCAGAACTTTGCACATTCAGAAAAAAGCCGGCTGCATTCTTCTCCGCTCATTTTTTCAAGTCCATCATTCAAGCAAGTGAACCAATTTTCAAAAAATCTTTTGTCCATTGTTTTTTTCCTTCGTACCTATTTTCATCATAACAAAAAGGAGCTAAAAGTTCCATATTCAATTTAACCCGCTGCATTTTACCTTCTAAACACGGAATATTCATTTAGTCCAACGAGGATTATCTTGTCATTTTCTACCTTAAAAAATAATTCTATCGCTTCATAATCATTGAAAATATATTCAACAAGATAATTTGCAGAAGGGTAGTTGGCTTTGAATTTTTCTGTTGTTATTGTTAAAAATTCATTTACCTTAGGCTGTAATGTGTCAATTTTGTTTGTGTGAGATGACAAATCTGATTTCATATAGTCGAAGGCTTTTTTAACATCTTCAGATTCGTCTGTTAATTCTCTATATGAAAAAAGAGACTTTTCCCTATAATCACCTATTTTTAAATTTACAACCAAATCTTTGCTTACGTATTTTGAATATCCTTTTATATTTCCATCAGCAAGAGCCTTAAGGATTTCATATGAGATGGTTTCAATTTTTTTTGTTGTTTCATTATTGTTCTGTATAAATGGTTTAACGGATTCGTTGTATTTTCGCACAAATTCTTTTAAAAATCTTTTATAGCAATCAGGTCCAGTGATTTTGTAATATTTAGTATTATTGATATATAAATACTCACCGTCAATTTTCCATACTTGTGAATAATATTCATTTTTCATGGTAAAAGACTTTCCGTCCTTAGAAATGCTTACCAATTCAAAAATCTCCGCATCTCCGTCGCCACCAAGATTCCATATACCATTTTCATATGAAATTGAACTACAGCCTAAGCTGAATCCACCGTAATCCTTGCCCCATGGAGTGTCTATTTCAATTGGGTCCGGAATTGTCTGGTGTGGGCCACCCAAAAAATAATATCCTGCTAATTTATTCCAGGCAGATGCATCTATGTCGTTTTTGAAGTCTATTTTTTTAATCTTAAAATTATTATTGCTTAAATCAAGATAATCATACCTTCCTACATAATCGGCCAAATAACCGCCAAAACACCAGCCTGTAGTTCCCTTTGCTATGGTTTCTCCTTTGTTGGTTTTTCCATCAAGGACTTCGATTTTTACCCAATTGCTTTTGATTGAATCAATTGTTTCTTCTTTCCCCAATTTTACAATCTTTACTTTGGAGCCGGTCCTCATCACTGCAACAATAGAACTAGAAGTAGATTCTTTGGAGCGCAATCTAAGGTTCTCTTTAACATACATTTCCTTATTCAAACTAACATTTGGTGCACTAAAAGCCATAAATAAAGAAATAAATAATAACTGAATCATCAATAATCTTTTTTTCATATTTTCACCTACCAAACAATTTTATTTATATTTTATAATAACAGATTGTCAAAAAAATTTCTATATTCAGTTTAACACAATGTATTTTTTTTATGAAATATCATTTCGTATAAATCAAAGACATGGCTATCATCTCTGATTAATAAAAGCCTGTTGGGTATGCAAACTTGCAGCCTGAAAAAATTGAATCTAATTTAATTATTCCAATTTTATAATGCCCTGATCTATGCAGGCTTTTATAAATGCTGATTTATCTTCGTTTGATGCCTCGAAACGATAAGAATTTCCTTGATAAAGTTTTGCATAACCACCCCAAATCCAAAATTCATGGGTAAAATCTTCCTCTCCTCCAGCGTCCAAAATACAATACCAGGGAGCTGAAATTCCATCAATTTCTGTCTCTTCTTCTGTTGAACAAATTGTTTCAACTGCATATCCCTTTAACAGAAGGTTTGTATCTTCCTTTAACCAAACGACATTTTTAGAATCTGGAATCAAATCATATGGAAAGTTTCTGTATTCCCA
Source organism: Treponema sp. UBA1233 (assembly GCA_002309305.1). GTDB lineage: Bacteria > Spirochaetota > Spirochaetia > Treponematales > Treponemataceae > Treponema_D. The sequence continues at coordinate 166,577 of DBWR01000033.1, forward strand.
ACCATGCTTAAATGTCATTACTGTTGAAGTAAGAGATGGTTTTTCTCGCAATTTCATATTATCCGATGAAATTAGAAATGAATATTTGGGAAGTTTTTTAACCTTGATGCCATTACGCAAATAAACCTTATTCGCAGGACTTTCTTTCCCGTAAAATGTGGTGATGATAAGATCGTCGGTACGCAGACAGCCTGTTGTATTAAAATCTTCATATTTGCCATCATATTCTAAAAATATGGATTCTTTATCCTTAAACAAAACTTCTAAATCATGTTTTTTGTAATTATCATTTGATTCATCCAAATAAAGTGTCTCGGGATAAAACAATTCAATTTTATCATCCATGATTAACCATTTTCCGAATGCAAAAGGACCGTCCCCCATCGGATGTCCGTAGGAATATGTTCCGTCATCTTTAATTTTCAATTCGGATTCAGTATCAGGAATGCTCCATCTTTGTATAAATTCTTTGGCAGTAATTTTTTGATTTATGGTTTCTTGTGAATCAATGTCATTGGTGATTTCTTCCTGTACAGTCTCAACTTCTTTTACAGGAGCAGTTTCTGTTATTGAAGTTGCTGGTTCAGGATCAATTTGGTCATTTCTTTTGTTGCAAGATGTAATTATCAACAGGCAGAATATAACTAAAAATAAATTTCTCATCTTTTTTTCCTCCTTCTTTTTTTCATAAAACACCTCTGGTTAAAGTTTAACAATATATGCAAGGACATACAAGAGCAACGGCTAGACAATCAAGCATTTAATTCGGCTTCCTAAATCTTTTTCTGCTGCCAGACAAGGTCATACCATCGGTCGAACTTTTTACCGACTTCCTTAAATTGGGCAACACGCATATATCCCATTTTTTCATGAAACTTAGGGCTGTCATGAGTAAGATATTCATCCTCTGTTTCGGTAAAGGCCGCTCCAGCAAGAATGTTTTTTATCCCCATATGCTTAAGCTTTTCTTCAAGGTTGGCATAAAGGAAAGAACCTATTCCTTGCCGCCGGTTATCCTTGTCGACATAGATTGATGTTGAAACTGTCCAGCTGTATGCTTCCCGTTCGCTATAGGCACTGGCATAAACATAACCTACAATAGTGCCGTTTTTTTCGCATACAAGGTAAGGAAATTTTTTCTGAATTTTTATGATTCTATCCTTGAACTCTTCAACAGACGGCACTTTATATTCAAAAGAAACTGCCGTATTCAAGACATAATAAGAGTATATTTCAACAAGACGTTCTGCATCTTCAATTTGTGCATCACGTATTTTTAATTTTCCGTCCATTATTTTATTTTATCAAAAAGGAACTAAAAGTTCTACACTCAGTTTAATTTGAAACTCTTTTTGATTGGAGTAGCAGGATGGCCTGGTCGACGGTGATGATTTTTGCGTAACGTTTTCCCCACATGAATTCGTTGTAATATTTGTAGGCGGTTTCCTTGTCAAAATATGGATTGTCAAAGGTTGAATTTGTGTATGCAGGAACCAATATGTTGAATCCATTTTCAAATCCACTTTTGATTGTGGCATCCATGCAATAGTCTGTTGACACTCCGATTGTTATGATGTCTTTTTCTCCTTTTGAGCGAAGATACTCAGTTAATCCTGTCATAGGGTGGAATGCGCTGTTTACATTCTTTTCAAAACGCCGTTCATCGTCTCTTGGGGTAAAGTCCTCATATATTTCATAGTTTTCTGCAGATTTGTCCAGATCAGTGCCAGGACCGTCATCATGCTGGACATATACGACTTCTACACCGTTTTCTCTTGCTGTATCAATTAACAGTTTTATGTTTTTCCTCACAGTTTCAAATGCATAAAGATTTTCATTAAAGCATCCTTTTTGTGTGTCTACAACCAGCAGTATCATTTAATCCTCCTTTCAAAGTAGGCTATGATAATACAATATAAAACGGTTTGATGTTAATCCCTTATTTATAAGGGTCAACCTCTTGTTTGTGAAGCTTATATTCGGAGGTGTAGTTGTCTATCGACTTTATTATAGTTTCTTTTTCGTCGAAGCAGGAATATTTCTGATATGAAGGATATGTTCTTGTGTCGCCGTAATGCGGTTCGGGAACAATTGCCGATATGCAGGTGTCATCCCATTTGCTGCCCTTGTAAACTTCAGTAATTTTCAACTCGATGTTTTTTGTTTCATGATTTAGATTGAAGAATTGGAAGCAAACACAATCTTCGAGCTCAAAAGTGTATTCGTCACCATTATCCAAATCTCGAACTGAAAATGTTTTTACGCGTGAGTTCTTGCGGTATAGGTCGGGTTTCTTTGCATCGACATATCCGTTGAGGATCATGATCCTTTTGAATGGTTCTTTTGCGCTCATCTTTATGACAGAACCAATTCCATATCCTTTTTCACCTTCGACCCACGGAATGTGATTGTAGTTCCAGGAAAGGCTCTCGTAATGGTCGGTAGGTGCAAAGGCGAATTTACCGAGATTTTCTGGAGCGTAGGTAACATAGCCGTTTTTTGTGTTTTCAGAAAGCGATGAAGATGCTGTATATGTAACCTTGAACCAAGGATTATAGTATAATCCCAGTTTTTCCGCATCTTCATTGTTCTTGAAAGTTCCGCCAAATTTGACACCAAGCTCTGGAATGAACATTGTTTCTTTGTAATAAAACCAGCCGTTCTTATCAAGCCTGAAGTCCTTGCGGTTTAGTTTTTCGTAAAATTCACCCTCCCAGCAGATCCGGTATATTGCTTGGGGAGTCAGATAATAAGATGAATCCCAGGTAAAATCAAAACTCATGTATTTGTCTTTTGCCAGGTCTTCAGTAAATGCAGGGGCAATTGCCATAATAAGAGTTATAACCGCTAAAAATGTTTTCTTCATACTTTTTACCTCCGATCTATTTCAAAAGCAGGCTAGCAAAATATCACATTAATATAATTACAAATCCTCGGCGTTTTGGAAATCTTCAAGATAGACTTGAAGCTGTATCTCTTTTCCACCTGATGGTTTTACAAAAATATCATATACCTGCAGGCTTCTGAGTGTTGAAAAAGTATCCGTATCGGGCTCTTCTTCTGTTCCTGCCATTTCTGAATCTAAATCTTTTTCTCCAATCGCTTCAATAAGGGTGGAGAACTTTACTTGATTTTTCTTAATCAACTTGTTTAGTTTTTTTAAAGATGATTTCTTTAGGGTATAAAATGTGACCATGTAAGCCACTTCATTATTATCCTTGTCCAAAGCCTGTACCATGGAAGTGCATTTAAGTCCTGTTATCTCAAACTTTTTTCCAGTAGCGGATGCTATTGTGATATCAGATTTTCCTTGGGGAAAGACATTGCTCTGTAAGGCTGTTACTCCTATTCCCTTTGCAACCATTCCTCCGAAGTACATTGCAACATCATCATTTAATTCAGTAACTTTCTTTTCCGGTTCGTAATCATTTGCAAAAGTAAAAATCCCGGCAATTACCAATGTCAATAATAAAAATATTTTTTTCATTTTTTTCTCCTTGTGCCGTTGTAGGCGACATTTTTATTTAATTCCTTGGTATGGAAACATCAAGGATTACAATCTCGCTTATGCATGTATCATTATACTTAGTTCCTGGATAAACATCAAGAATCTCGATATTAAAATTGTCTGGTAATAAAGGATTGTCCAACTCAATAAGATCTGCCTCATATGCAAAATTAAAATCATTGACTTCCTTAAAGGGTCTGTCTTTTAAAGTGTATTCACCAAAAGATTTGCCTTGTGCTACAATACGAATCTTTTTAACCCGGTTATTTTCATAATATGTTTTTTCATTCTTCCTAAAACCATTCAATATATACAGGTGGGTAATGTTAGTATAATAATATGATGAAAACTTTTCGGGGTTTCCATATAATGAAATGGTAACTATGTCTTTTGAGCCAAAATCAGGAGAAGCTTCAACCCATGGAGTTGTGTAATCACCATCATGTAGATTGTCGGCGGAATATGTGGTTGTTTTTTCCTTTAATTCGGAAGTAGCTTTGGCTCTAAACCTGTTTCCATAGCTATAATCATTTTTAATATAGCTTCCGATATAAAATCCGTTTATATCGTATTCAATTACTAATTCCTTGTTTTTATTTAAATTGAAATTCTTAAATTGTTTGCTTATGACATAACTGTTTTTGTCATCTTTTATGTCTATTCCGGAAATGGAAACAATTTTCCCTTCTTGAAACATAATGTCGGTTTTATCAATTGTTAAATTGAAGTCGGCAATAACTCCGTTTCCAAAACTTGTTGCCGGGAAAAGATTGTATTTGAAAAAATTGTTGCTATGTATGCCTCTAATAATCCATCCTTTTGTGTTAGTACGCTGCTTATAGATGATTGTAACAGACTTGTTTTCATTTGGAGAAAAATTCAATTCGGATATTTTCCACAAATTATAAGAATTGCACCAAGGGTCATCAGTTTTGCACTCAGATTTGGATGTAAAAGGTATTTGCTTTTCGTTCTCAAAAATATTGTAATAAATCAGAGAGTATTTTTCGGAGATATAGCTTCCAACTTCTATTGGGATATTAAAAGCAAAATTGATTTTTTTCTCATTATTACTATTATTTTTCAAATTATATTTGCAAGTAACAATTGCAAAATCATCTTCAAACTTTATCGTTAAATCTTCTTTTTCCAGAATCAGTTCCTTGTCATTTATAAGGGATATTTTTGCAGATCCGTTTTCAATATAGTTGTAGGGTATGCCTCCATTTGCAAAAATAAAGGTTCCGGCAATTACCAATGCCAATAAGATAAATCTTTTTTTCATACTTCCTCCTTTGAAAATCACTTTTATATCAGACACAAAATATTTAAGGTTGCCAGCCAACAAGGAATTCTATTTCATGTTCGGGTATCATGTATTTAGGGCCGCCACGTTCAACACTTACATAGCCTCCAAATACCCATCCGTATTTTCCTTCTTCATATTGTATTTTAACCCAGCGGTCATTCATACCGTCTATATTGTCACTTTCTTCTGTTATTTCAAAAACTTTAATATTTAATTGCGGGCCTTTGTATTTTATTGTGGAAATTTTCTTTCCCGACAGTCCCGGTTTGTCCCTGATGTTCAAATCTGTCCATACTGATATATACTGGTTTAGTTTCCGTATGTTCCAGGTTTTGTTTCCGGATTTTATTGTTCCCAAATATTCATAATTGTTGTTTTCGTATGGATTTTGATACCAGTTGTCATATATGCAAATCCATCCTGATATTTTTTTTGTTGAAATCTTTATCCAGAGTTCTCCCGACTGATGGTCCCATGAATTAACTTTACCTATATGCTTTATGGAACATATCTCATGTATGTCCATTTTCTTTTCCGACCACCATTCCAAAGTTCCGGCAGGCTCTGTTTTTTCGTAACTTTTGTAAACGGTGTTAATGTCTTCCAGCTGATCTCCTATTTCAACATTATTAAGCTCAAATTTCCGCACTTCAATACTTTTTTCATCAGATGTGTCTTGAAAAATCAAAGTTCCGTTTCCGTTTTTGTAATTCTCATCTGCATAGAGAAATGAGGTCACAGCAAGAAACAAGAAAATAGAAAGTAGTTTTGTCTTTTTCATATTACCTCTCTTCCCACAGAGTTATAATCAAAAGTTGTGGATTACCTAAAAAGCCAAATTATAGAAAAAGAGGTTTGAAACGGATAAAATGTTTTTACCACAAAACAACAAACCGAAGGAAACCTCTTATGGCTATTTTACAACTAACGACAAAAAAAGTAAACAGTCTTTGCTTTGATTTTCTTGAACGGAAAAGTTCGTCAGCAAAATCCTGCCTCCGTTCGTAAGGAAAATGCCGACTGTGGTTTTCTTTTCAGTCATATTTTTTCTATAATAAGAAGCTGTTGTTGACAGGAGGCGGTCTAGTGCTGTAAATTCTTTACGGGTATTTATAAAGATGATAATACAGACTGGACAGAGGACAGACATTCCGGCTTTTTACTCAAAGTGGCTGTTGAACCGCCTGCGACAGGGTTTTGTAATGGTAAGGAATCCCTTTTATCCTTCGTCCGTTTCCCGCTACGAGTTGAATCCGAAAACAGTTGACATGATTACCTTCTGCACGAAAAATCCACTGCCGGTTTTGAATAATCCGGAATTGATGGAGGAATTGTCGGCTTACAATCAATGGTGGTATGTCTCGCTGACTCCATACGGCAAGGAAGTTGAACCCAATGTTCCGGCAAAGGCAGAGGTTGCAGAGGGTATAATTGAACTTGGAAAAAGACTGGGGCCGGAAAAAGTGGGCTGGAGGTATGACCCGATTTTCATTTCGGAAAAGTATTCGAAAGCCTATCACCTTAAGGCATTTGAAAACATTGCTAGGCGGTTATGCGGATTTACCAAAACCGCGGTAATCAGCTTCATTGACCTCTATCCCAAGGTAAAACGGAATTTTCCGGAGGCGAGGGAAGTTTGCAGGGAAGACCGCCTTTCGCTTGGAAAAGCCTTTGTGGAAATCGCCTCAAGATACGGAATGACCCTCAGGCCCTGTGCGGAAGGAAAAGAACTTGAAGCCTTTGGAGCGGACTGTTCAGGCTGTCAGACGGTGGCAGTTTTGGAGCAGGCGCTTGGAGAAGGACGGCATCTTAAGGTTCCCAAAAAGACACAGGCAAGAAAGGAATGCTCATGCTATTTGAACGGAGACATAGGGGCTTATAATTCCTGCGGCCACCTGTGCAGATACTGCTATGCAAATGCAAGTCCCCAGCTTGTCATGCAAAACATGAAGGAGCACAATCCGGATTCACCCCTCTTGATTGGGGAGTTAAAAGATGACGACAGGGTTTTCAACACGGAACAAAAGAGCTGGATTGTAAGGGCTTAGTTCAAGGCATTCAGAAGCTTTTCTAAAATTTACTCTTGCGGATTTAAAACATTTCCTTTATAATTTAACCATGAGCGGTAAAAAAGTTTTTTTGATTTTTTCTCTGATTTTTCTTGCCGGTATTTCTCTTGTCTTTGCCGAGGATATCCGCTATGTAACATCACCTGACGGACTTAGGGTAAGAAGCGAGCCAAACCTTTCTTCCAAGATTATTAACACGCTTTATTACGGCGAATATGTGATTGTGGATAAAATAGGTAAAGAGGATACAATCGACGGCATCAAGGCAAATTGGGTTAGGGCAATTTTTTTTGACGACGAAGAAGCTCCAGAAAAAAACGGCTGGCTTTTTGGAGGGTATCTTTCAAAAGATGAGCCGGAACTTGGTAATGATGCTTTTGAGTTTATAAATTCATATCTTAAAAAAAGTAGAAAAAAAGAATTTCTTGCACCTTATTTTCCGGAAGAATACCGCACAGTTTATTTTCAAAACGATTTAAATTGGGAAAATCAGCATCCAGACTATGGTTGCACGCTCGAAAACCTATGTCAGAAAGAATATTTTCCTGATAAAGAAGCAGTTACAATCCGCGAGTGTATGTTTTTTGAACCTCCTCAGGCAAGCCGTAAATATGGTGCTATCAGAATACTTCCTGCAGGAACTAAACTTGAGCTTTATAATTATGGTGCTTTCGGGGTAAAAGGAGGTGTTCTTTTTCCAATTTACGAGTTTCGTTGCGACGATCCTTCGGAAACGGGTTATACACTTTCCGGCTATATCCGGGGACTTGATATTACAAGCTCAGAATATGTTAATTCAGTTTCTGACGGTAAAGGGAGGAAATACACCCTCTACTATCAGCGGGCATTAAAAAGCATCAATTCAGATATCTACGGCCATTCAAAAGAAGAAATCACTGAAGCCTTAGATAATTACATGTCTATTGAAGTAGCATATTTAAGAGGCGGATTTAAAATTACTTGCGCTATAATCAAAAATCCAAATGGCAAAAGATACGATATTACAAAAAGTTTGAGTGAGCATAGTGAAATGCGGGGGGCACATACACTTTCACTTGAGTATCCGCTTGTTATGAGCAATCCTGTGCTGTTTTTAAAAGAGGAATTCTTTAGCGGCGGAATGGGAGGCGGCTATTCTTTGTTTAGATTTTCAACGGTAGATTTAAGGAATGAAAAATCAAATCTGAGAAATGCTTTTGAATATGGCTATTTAAGTGCTGATGCAGGATATGATGGAATGGCCTATCATTATTTTACAAAAAACACTGCCGTAACTTATGAATTTCAGACAGATGAAATGGGAAATGTTGAGGATAACAGTCAGGGGTTTTATCTACAAAAGCCTGGTTCACCATATGTTTTTGAAGGCTCTGGTAAGAGGTATGGAGAGCCGCAGGGAAAAAGCCAAACTTTTAAAATCGGACAATATGTTAATCCAATCTGCCGCCTGAAAATGCGGATGTCACCGGAACTTTCTTCAAGAACGCTCTTTGTTATAAAACCCGGTACACTTTTTAAAGTAGTTGATGTTGGAGACATAGAAACAATCAACGGAATTAAAGCCAATTGGGTAAGAATAGAACCTGTAAATGATGACACTTCTGTTGAAGGTTATGTCATCAAGGATTCCTTTCCAGCTTTATCAACTTCTGCCTGGGTATTCGGCGCCTACCTGGAGTAGGAATGGAAAAATAAATCCGCTAGAGGAAAATAGGGGAAATTAGAGGAAATTTTCCCCTATTTTTGTTGAAAATAATATATTTCAATGTTATTATATACTCATAAATCCGATTGAGTCCACCTTTGCGACGGTCCGACTGAGGCACAACTCAACAAAAGGAAACGGAACTGCAAGGGCAACTGAGGCTATGGCTTTTAAACTCTGCGTATTTTAATTGGACAGGTATGAAAAAATAATAAATTTTAAAAAAAAAGGTTGACAAAAAAGGAAAATGCCGATTATACTATAGGAAATTGGAAACGTTTCCAAAATATTGGTTTTGATTACAATTTTTTTTTTGGAGGTAAACATGGAAAAAATTAACAAGGTTGTATCAGCTGTTTTGGCTGGAGCATTGACTGCATCGTGTTTCATGTCATGCGCAAAAAAGGATTCAGGAGTTGGGCAGGTCCGCTACTTGAATTTCAAACCAGAGGTTGCATCTGTCTATCAGGAATTGGCAGAGGCTTATGAAGCAGAGACAGGTGTAAAAGTTATTGTTGAAACTGCTGCAAACAATTCTTACGAATCAACATTGACATCAAAAATGGCGACCAAGCAGGCTCCAACTTTGTTCCAGATTAACGGACCTCGTGGTTATGCAAACTGGTCAAGCTACTGCGCTGATCTTTCTGGCACCGAACTTTACAAGCACCTTTCCGATAAATCACTTGCAGTAACAGTTGATGGAGTTCCTTATGGAATTCCGTATGTTGTCGAAGGATATGGAATCATCTACAACAAGGCAATCACCGATAAATATTTTGCTCTCGAAAACAAAGCAACTCCTTACACAAGCATGGATGAAATCAACAACTTCGCAGCACTCAAAGCTTTGGCCAATGATATGCAGGCAAACAAAGAAGCTCTGGGAATCAAGGGTGTGTTTGCATCAACATCTTTGAAGGCGGGAGAGGATTGGAGATGGCAGACCCACTTGGCAAATCTTCCGGTCTACTATGAATTCAAAAACAACAATGTCGATCTTTCATCTGACGCAACAAAGAAAATCAATTTCCAGTACGATGCTGAATTCAAAAATATTTTTGACCTCTATCTGAACGACTCAGTTATTGAACCAAAGAACGTCGGTGTAAAAACTGTTGACAATTCAATGGCCGAGTTTGCTCTTGAGGAAGCCGCAATGGTACAGAATGGAAACTGGGCTTGGGATCAGATTTCTGGTGTAAGCGGAAACAAGGTTCTTCCTGAAAATGTAAAGTATCTTCCTATTTACACTGGAGTTTCTGGTGAAGAGGGTCAGGGACTTTGCATCGGAACAGAAAACTTCTACTGTATCAACAAAAAAGCTTCAGAAGCTGATCAGAAAGCAACCGCTGATTTTATCTACTGGCTGTATTCATCAGCAACTGGAAAAGATTATGTAACAAACAAGTTGGGATTCATCGCTCCGTTTGATACATTCTCAGACAACGAAAGACCGACAGATCCACTTGCTGTAGAAATCAACAACTGGATGTCAAAACCTGGAATCACATCTGTTGCTTGGAACTTCACATTGTTCCCTTCACAGACATTCAAGGACAACTTTGGTGCATCTTTGCTCCGCTACGCTCAGGGTTCAAAAGATTGGTCAGAAGTTAAGACCAGTGTTGTTGAAGATTGGGCCAGAGAAAGTGAAATGTAATAAATCCTAAAGGCGATTTACAACAAATCTTTTGGGGAGGGTTTTTCCTGTTGAACCCTCCTTTTTTCAAGAGTGCTACAAATCCTTATGGAGGAAACTATGAAAAATGAAAATAATCCACTCAAAAAATATTTTCCAATTTTTGTCTTGCCTACATTAGTCTGCTTTGTCCTATTTTTTCTGATACCTTTTATTATAGGCATTGTATTATCGTTTACAAACTTTACGACTGTAACTGATATCAAAGGGTTTGTAGGTTTTCAAAATTATATAAAGGCATTTACAACCGACAAAGAATTTTTACACGCTTTAGGATTTACATCTCTGTTCACTTTGGTTTCGATTGTTACAGTAAATATTTTTGCATTTGTTCTTGCGCTGCTTCTTACGAAGGGACTCAAAGGAACTAATTTTTTCAGATCGATTTTCTTTATGCCGAATCTGATTGGCGGAATCGTTTTGGGATATATTTGGAATCTTTTGATTAACGGACTCCTTCTGAAATATTTTGGTGAAGATATTTCGTTCAAAACGGAGTACGGATTTTGGGGACTTGTGGTTTTGACAAACTGGCAGCTGATTGGCTACATGATGGTAATCTATATCGCGGGTTTACAAAGTATTCCTGACGATATGTTGGAGGCCGCACAGATTGATGGAGCGTCTTCACTTACAATTCTTTTCAAAATCAAGATACCAATGGTCATGCCTTCAATCACAATCTGCATGTTCCTAACTTTGTCAAACTCATTCAAAATGTTCGACCAGAATCTTGCGTTGACAGCTGGTGCTCCAGAAAAGAGTACTGAAATGCTTGCTCTGAATATTTATCAGACTTTCTATAATAGAAATGCAAACTGGCATGGTGTGGCTCAGGCTAAGGCAACCATTTTCTTTATCATCGTTGCGGTGATTGCTTTCCTGCAGTTGAAACTTACTAACAGAAAGGAGATTGAATCATGACAAATAAAAATAATAAAACAGGTTCACAGTTTATCTACGCAGTTCTGGTTGTTTTGACGGCAATATTTATCTTCCCGATTATTTTGGTCCTGATGAATTCCTTCAAATCAAGGTTGTATGTTTCAACAGTTCCATTTGCTTTACCAAGTGGAAATATGTTTGTTGGTCTGGAAAATTATATCAAGGGTCTTACAACGTCCGGATTTTTTATGGCATTTTTGAGATCCGTTTGGGTGAGCATTGCCTCCGTTGCTTTGATTATTGTGGGAACTTCCATGACGGCTTGGTTTATCGTCCGTGTTAAAACAAAACTTACAAAAGCACTGTACTACGTTTTTGTCTTCAGCATGATTGTTCCGTTCCAGATGGTGATGTACACGATGACATTTATGGTAACAAGTCTTGCTTTCGATAATGTAGTAGGAATTGTTCTTGTATATCTTGGATTTGGAGCTGGACTTTCAGTTTTCATGTTTACCGGTTTTGTAAAAAGTGTTCCGCTGGAAATTGAGGAAGCTGCGACAATCGATGGATGCAATCCGCTGCAAACATTTTTTATCGTCGTGTTCCCAATGCTCAAGCCGATTGTCATAACAGTTGCAATCCTGAATGCCATGTGGATTTGGAATGACTATCTTTTGCCTTACCTGATTTTGGGTTCCGATCACAAGACAGTTCCTGTTGCAATTCAGCTGGCAATGCAGGGAGCTTACGGTTCTACTGATTACGGTGGATTTATGGCGATGCTTGTTGTTTCAATTATTCCTATAATTATCTTTTATGTATGTTCACAAAAGTATATTATAAAGGGTGTAATTGCAGGAGCAGTAAAGGGGTAGTATGACTATTAAAGACATTGCGAAAGAGTGTGGATGTGCGGTTGGAACTGTATCAAGAGTTTTAAACAATCATCCTGATGTTAGTGACAAGACTAGAGAAGAAGTTATGGCAGTTGTTGAAAAATATGGATTTGTTCAAAACGCAAATGCAAAGCAGCTAAAAACGCAGGAGAGAAAAAATCTTGCCATAATTGTAAAGGGGACTTCCAGCACTCTTTTGAATGGTCTTTTGGAACGCATCCAAAGAAAACTTGAGTCTTCGATTTATTCAGCGAATGTTATCATCCTTGATGAAAATGATAACGAAGGCTTAAATGCGACAAGGATTTATTTTTCACTAAAACCTTTGGGAATCATTTTTCTTGGAGGTAGTCCGGACAAGCTGAGTGGAGATTTTGAAAAGGTACACGTTCCAAGCGTTTTGATTTCCAATAATGCTGATTCACTTAAAAGCAAATATTTTTCAAGTGTAAGTACAGACAATATGAAAGCGGCATACAGTTCCGCAAAATATTTGATAAAAAATGGACACAAAAAGATTGGTGTAATTGGTGGCGCAATGGATTCGGAACTCTCCTGTATCCGTTACGAAGGTTTTATAAAAGCAATGAAATCTGCAAAATTGGATTTTGATTTTGAAAAATCTTATGCGGTTTCGAAATATTCTTTCGAAGGTGGATTCAATGCCGCCGAAGAACTTTTAAAAAAAGATCCATCGATTACTGCAATCTTTACGATGTCTGATGCAATGGCGATTGGTGCAATCAGGAAACTTACTGACATGGGGAAAAAAATTCCGGAAGATATTTCTATCATAGGATTTGATGGAATTTCTTTGGTTGATTTTATCTGTCCGCGTCTTGCAACAATTCGTCAGATGGAAGAACAGTTGGCCGACGAAGGACTTTCGCTTTTGTTGGACAACATTGAAAATAAAACAGCACCGTCGCACAAAATGATTCCATTTGAATTTGTTGACGGAGAAAGTGTAAAGGACATTTCTAAGAAAACATGATTTTTTAGTTATGCCCGAAAATAAGGTTGAACATATGAGTTTGCTTGATAAACGTGCTAACGGTGTTTTAATGCACATATCATCTTTGCCGGGAAAAACAGGGATTGGGACACTTGGTTCCAGTGCCTATGCTTTTGTTGATTTTTTGAAAAATAGTTCACAGACTTATTGGCAGATTTTACCAATCGGGCCGACAAGTTTTGGTGATTCACCATATCAAAGTTTTTCGACCTTTGCAGGTAATCCATATTTTATTGATTTAGAATTTCTGGAACATGATGGCCTGATTTCAAAAGAAGATTGGGAAAATGTTAACTGGGGAAACGATTCTACTTCTGTTGATTATGGAGTGCTTTACAAAGAACGACATGCCTTGTTCGCGAAAGTCCAAAAAAATTTTGAAAAAAATATTCCATCAGAATATTACGACTTCTGCAATTATAATTCTGCTTGGCTTGAAGATTACTCGCTTTTTATGGCAATCAAGGATGCGCACGGAGGATGTTCATTCGATTGCTGGGAAGATGATATCAGAAAAAGAGAAGGAGATGCTGTAAAGTTTTGGTATGAAAAATGTTTGAATCGTGTTTCATATTACAAAATGCTGCAGTTCCTTTTTTACAAACAATGGTACGCATTAAAAAAATATGCGAACGAACGTGGAATAAAAATCATAGGTGACATTCCAATTTATGTTGCGGCTGACAGTGCGGATGTTTGGTCAAATCCAAAACAGTTTTATCTGGATGCTGATTCAAGACCTATTGAGGTTGCCGGCTGTCCTCCTGATGGATTTTCTGCTGATGGTCAACTTTGGGGTAACCCAGTTTACAATTGGGACTACATGAAAAATAATGGATATTCTTGGTGGAAAAAGCGTCTGGAGATGAGTCTGAAAAATTATGATGTACTTCGCATCGACCATTTCCGAGGATTTGATTCCTACTATTGTATTCCGTTTGGTTCTTCTGATGCGAAATATGGATTTTGGCGGCAGGGACCTGGAGCGGACCTTTTTTCTGAAATCAAAAAAACTTTTGGAGAACTTCCAATCATTGCGGAGGACCTGGGATTCCTTACTGACTCTGTTTATAAAATGCTTGATGAAGTTGGATTTCCTGGCATGAAAGTTTTGCAGTTTGCATTTGATTCCAGGGAAACAAATAGTGGATATCTTCCGCATTGCTATAAAAAAAATTCTGTAGTTTATACGGGAACCCATGACAATGATACTATCCGCGGATGGATGAGCGCGATTTCAAAAGATGATTTGGAATTTGCAAAAGCATATCTTCGCGCGGATGAAAATAACTTAGCGGTGAACATGATGTTGACTGCGATGGCAACGGTCTCAAACACCTGTGTGCTTACCATGCAGGATTTGATTGGACTGGATGGAAGGGCAAGAATGAATCAACCTTCGACTGTCGGAAAAAATTGGAAGTGGCGTGCAACCCAGGACCAACTTTCTGAATCAGTGGGCGAATTTCTAAGGAGGAATACGGTTTTATATAGACGCTGCAGGTAAAAGATTTGGTAACGAATAATGCGGATATTTTCAGTGTAAATCCAATCCTAAAAATCCTCACACTGGAAAATCTGTATTAAGAATCCATTGAAACTTTGGGATTTCTAAAATGAAAATTTTAGTATCCGGAATTAAGTGAGGGAATAATCTGAAAATTCCTTCATTTTTTTTGATTTAAAATTTGGAAACATCTAATTTAAATTCAGATTTGATTTCACTCCCTTTGTAAAAAATCCCATCAAAAAGTTTTTGCTTAAATTTAGTTTATATTTTCTAAAATTATTACAATAAACAATCAAAAAAAAATAAGAATTTTAAAAATAAAAATAATTTTTTAAAATAGTATTCCATTAAAAATTTAAAAGTGATACTATCAACTTTAAGTTTTTATTCGATAGGAGAATATAATGAAAAAACTTATCACAGTTTTCGCAGCAGTTCTTGCTGTTTCAGCTTTCGGATGAGTTATAATCAAAAGTTGTGGATTGGCTAAAATAGCCAAATTATAGAATTGGTGTTATTTTTTTTAATAAACCAATTGACAACTTGGTGCCTTATATGTGTTATGTGTTATTTATTCTAAATAACCTCCGAAACACCAACCAGAAAAAAAATCGTTTCCATCTGATAATTCTGAATTATTTACAGTGAAAACATATACCCAATCTGATTGTATACCATCTATTGTTTCTCGTGGGCCAATTTGGCCTATTCTTACTTTTGAACCTTTTGGAATAAGTTTTATTATTGAGCCTTCTTTCCCTGGTTTCGTTCTTAAATTCAAATTATCTGTTGTCGTAACATCTTGTAAAAGATGAACATTGCATGGAATCCATTCTTCAAACGATGAAGAAGGAAGCCATCCAGAATAATAAGGTCCTCCACCGTCACTCGCATCCATCGGATCTGTAAAATCAATCCCGCAGTAATACCATTCACTTTCATTGATCGGTTTGCAAATTGTATAAGCTCTATATATATC
>DBWR01000016.1:0-14689 GCA_002309305.1 Treponema sp. UBA1233
GGGTATCGGTGAAATTCTTCGTGCCGGAAATCTGTTTTTTCAGGTTTGCCGTGACCGACTATATGTGTTTGATTCAGGACGCTTTTCCTGGAATCTTGATTTGAATTACGATTCAGGCTTTGCTTTTTTTATTTTGAACGGAAGCTTCATTTTTCTCTAAAAAAAGAAGACTGCCTGAAAAAGACAGCCTTAAGTAATTATTTTTTTTGAGGATTCTTATTGACAAGCTGGGGCCTTATATGTGTTATGTGATTATTCTTTTGTTACATAGTCGATTTCTTCTTCGATTTTTGAAAGAAGAGTTTTCGGAAGCTTTGAGATTTTTTCTTCAAGACGGATTTTATCTACGACAATTATTTGATGAATTAAAGCAACAGAATCCTTTGAAAGACCTGATTCTTTTTTAGGAAGAAAGACATTTCCGCGTAGGTCTGCATTTATGGTATTTGATGTAAGTGGAACTACAACTTTAGTATTAAGATTATTTAGATTTTCTTTGTCAGCTTGAATTATAACTACAGGACGGCGTCTTCCCGGTTCACTACCAAAAGGTATGCCAAAGTCAAGCATATAAATATCACCACGTGTCATTCTTTACAGTCTCCCAAACAGTAGCAAGACTTGCTTCCCGTATTTTTTGTAAAGATTCTTCTTCTGAGTATTGATTATTTAGGATAGAAGACCGTTTGTTTATATTATTTGCAATGAAATTCAACAGATGAATTTGTTCAGCTAAAGAGAAAGTTTGAACTCTGTTTTCTACATCTTCAAGAGCATCTGACATACAAGACCTCCATTTACTAGTATAGCATAAATTTAACGAAAATTGGCAAAAATGTTACATATCCTTATCAGACCATGAACGGAATGGTTTATTCCAGGAACCGATTTCAATTAAGTTTCCTTCTGGATCTGCTATATAACAGGTTCTTTGTCCCCAAGGTTCGGTTGAAGGTTCTAATACTGAAGTAACACCTTTGGACATTAGTTCTTTATATTTTTCATCAACTTCTTCAAAGGTGTCGACGTATAATGCAATTTCTCCATGACCATTAAGTCCTTTTATATATTCATATTTTCTGTTGGTCATTTTTTCGAAATTATTTCTGCCATAAAGCATGAACAGTGTATCATCTTTTATTAAATACACATTTCCTGCAGTTTCAGCTTCTTTTATTTCAAAACCAAGCACATCTCTATAAAATCGAATCATTTTTGGCATATCTTCTACAAATAATCCAAAACCGTCTAAATGCATCTTTTATACTCCTTCGGAAGCGCCCCAGTGCGGGCGTCCACATAACAATTATTCTCCCTATCCACAGTAAAAGTTTTATGCTGCAAAAAGTGTAGGTATAATCTTACGGTGGGAGGGGATTTTCCTCTTATTTTAACATGGTTTTTTGGCAAAAACAAACGGTTTTATACGTGCTGACGNNCCGCAGCGGGCTCGACCCGCTGTCGGCTTTGAAGCTTTGTTATGGCAATTATATTTCTTTTACAGAATTAGATTTCTTAAATCCTTTTTTCTTTAAGAATCATTCTGTAATTTTTTTTTGAAGCAATGCTTCTATTATTATATTTTTTCCAAGCGGCGTAAAGCCGCGTACTACCTCTACCTTGTTTCGCCCTAAAGTTCAATTTCATTTTAGAAAGCAAGCTTGACTTGCTTTCTGAAATATTCCATTCTTTCTTATTTTTTATTCTTGAGGAGTCTGAATTTAAGCATATCCTTGAAATCTTCAAAACACTTTTCACAAACAAAGTATTTTCGATCTTTCGTAGCATACCAGTTTACATGTTCCCCATCAAAATTGAATTCTTTATCACAAAACTCACAACATTTCTTTTTTACTGGCTTTTCTGGATAAATCAGCTGAACAAGATGTGCATTTATAAGATATGTTTCTTGTCCATTAAGCCGATAATCTTTGAATTTGTCTTTCAAAGAATTATTCAAAATAAACACAATCGTACGTATTTGTTTTGTTGAATAAAAATCAACAGGAAAACTTACTTTTTGTTTCTCGGTTTTTACTTGAATTGATTGATATTTTCTATTTCGATTCAGCAATTTTTCAAGTTTGCCCTGATAATAAAATCCGAATTCTGCTTCATGCGGAACGGTTAAATCAAAAGTCCATTTTTTTCTTCCGCATAAATATACAAGCATCTTTTTATTTTGTACTACAATTTTTTGTCCAAAAATCGGTAATAGAAAAATAAAACTAAACAAGAAGGCAACTAGAAAAGCACTTATAATTGCTATTAAATTAATGCCATTTTGAAGCAATTGAACAATTATACTTAATAAAACTAAAGAAAAAAGAGTTGAAAACAGAATAGAAATAAACCCAAAAGGTC
Source organism: Treponema sp. UBA1233 (assembly GCA_002309305.1). GTDB lineage: Bacteria > Spirochaetota > Spirochaetia > Treponematales > Treponemataceae > Treponema_D. The sequence continues at coordinate 2,365 of DBWR01000016.1, forward strand.
TGATTTTTGTTTCATAGACTGTTTTTTTCATTTTAAAGTCCTATAAGGCAGGCCAGTGGCCTGTCGCCATAACAATTCTTCTCCATATCCAGCATAATATTCTTATCTTGTATTTTTATCCACAATAAAAAATCCGCTGAATAACCTATATCTCTATATTACCATAATTTACAAAGAATTCAAGTGTCTTATACGTACAAGCCTTCACCAATGTGGTCTATCCGACTTAACAACAATTTATACAACAACGATTTTCTTACCAGACAATATTAATTTTATAGGAAAGGTCAGATTCAGTTTGCAGGCGTTGAACCGTATAACCTTTTCCTTCAAAGTATTTGATTACTTCATCAATATAGTACTTTTTATTCCATGTATAATGACAGTAAGTATTTTCTCCCATATGCTTTTTTACATCTATCCCCTTGCAAATCACGTCAATCTGCTCCTTAGTTTCCTTAAGTTTCTTGTCAAATTGATTTTCATGAATTGTCTTTTTTCTTTTTTCTTCTATACTGTTCATTAACATCCCCACATCATTGGCCAAGGGCCTTTGTTATTTGATTTCCCCGTTATATGAAATACAATATTTCCTTTCATCCCATGATTGAACAAATATCATATTATTGTCTATATGAAAATTGTCAACAGGAGAATTTCTAGTCATTGGTAAAACAAATATATCACTACCACTTTGTTGCCAAATGATTTCACCATTTTTGTTTATTCTCGTAATCGACATTTCTCCATGAATTATAAAATCTTCATTCATTTTATATATTCCAAAAGCAGTTGCAAAATCTACTTCCTTATACCAATTTAATCGCAACCCAATTAATGATAATGATACGACAACGTTTGAAATACAAATAAAAGCTGTTTCGCCATCTATTACACATGTTTCTTTGCAAACTGACGTACCCGCACCTTTGCCACAAACCAAAAGGCAATCTCTTATTATTTCATCCTCAGAATTCTTTATTCTTATGCCATATTTTGTAGAATAGTCTGTTTCATTACCAACAATAAAAATTTTTTCGTAATTATATGTGTTATCGGTAGAATTTAGCGAATAATAGGTTTCATCTATAATTTCTATAACATAATCTTTGTATTCTATATTCATTTCTTTATCGTGTGTTTTTTTCTAGAAAGCCAGCTGCATTGAATTGATTTCATCGTGCAATGATTTTTCACCTCGGTTAGGGTAATACATTATAGTACTAAAATCAAGTTTTTTCTACTCATGAAATAAACAAAAAAATCCCCCGCCAGAACAAACCGACGGGGGTTAATTGTCATTCAGGTAACCTTAATTACAGGGATGCGTGGCATGTACGTGCGATGACGTCGTCCTGCTGTTCCTTTGTAAGGTTGATGAAGCGGACTGCATAACCTGAAACGCGAACTGTGAAGTTTGCATATTCCGGCTTTTCAGGATGAGCCTGGCAGTCCTTGAGCTTTTCTACACCGAATACGTTTACGTTCAAGTGGTGTGCGCCACGATCGAAATATCCGTCCATTACGTTTACAAGGTTTTCTACGCGCTCTGATTCATCGTGTCCCAAAGCATCCGGGTTGATTGTCTGAGTGTTTGAGATACCGTCGAGTGAGTATTCGTATGGAACCTTTGCAACAGAGTTAAGGGACTTTACGAGACCCTTTGTTTCTGCACCGTATGATGGGTTTGCTCCAGGTGAGAATGGCTCGTGTGCCTTGCGTCCGTTTGGCAGTGCGCCTGTTGCCTTTCCGTATACAACGTTTGAAGTGATTGTAAGGATGGAGGTTGTAGGCTCTGCGTTGCGGTATGTGTGGTGCTTCTTGATCTTTCCGATGAATGTCTTGAGGAGCCACTTTGCGATTTCGTCTGCGCGGTCATCATCCTGTCCGTAGCGTGGGAAGTCACCTTCAATCTGGAAGTCGTATGCCATGTTAGGAGCAAAGATCTTTTTGCCTTTCTTGTCTGTGATGTCAATGTCGCGGCGAAGAACCTTAACCTTTGCATACTTGATTGCAGAAAGTGAATCAACAACGTGGCTGAATCCTGCGATACCTGTAGCAAATGTGCGGCGTACATCAGTGTCGATAAGGGCAAGCTCTGCAGCCTCATAGTAATATTTGTCGTGCATGTAGTGGATTGCGTTGAGTGTATTTACATACAGACCTGCAAGCCATTCAAGCATGATGTCGTACTTGTGCATTACTTCGTTGTAGTCAAGGTATTCGCTTGTGATTGGTGCCATTTCCGGTCCAACCTGAACACCTGGTGTAAGTCCTGCCTCTTCATCCTTACCACCGTTGATGGCGTAAAGAAGCGCCTTTGCAAGGTTTGCACGTGCTCCGAAGAACTGCATCTCTTTTCCAGTCTGTGTTGCAGAAACGCAGCAGCAGATAGAATAGTCATCACCCCAAACAGGGCGCATGATGTCGTCGTTCTCGTACTGGATTGAAGATGTATCGATAGAAATCTTTGCAGCATAGTTGCGGAAGTTCTTTGGAAGTCTCTTTGAGTAAAGGACTGTGATGTTAGGCTCTGGTGATGGTCCCATGTTCTCCAGGGTGTGGAGGAAGCGGAAGTCGTTCTTTGTTACCATTGAGCGTCCGTCCTGTCCAAGACCTGCTACTTCAAGTGTTGCCCAAATCGGGTCACCGGAGAAGAGCTGGTTATAGCTTTCGATACGTGCAAAGCGAACCATGCGGAACTTCATGACGATGTGGTCAACCAGTTCCTGTGCCTGAGCTTCTGTGAGGATGCCGTTCTTGAGGTCGCGCTCGATGTAGATGTCAAGGAATGTTGCGATACGGCCTACAGACATGGCTGCACCGTTCTGTGTCTTGATTGCGGCAAGATAACCGAAGTAAAGCCACTGGAATGCTTCCTTGGCGTTCTTTGCAGGCTTTGAGATGTCGAATCCGTATGATGCGGCCATTTCCTTCATCTGACCAAGAGCCTTGATCTGCTCTGCAACTTCCTCACGGAGGCGGATTACATCATCAGTCATTGTACCATCACCGATGTTTGCAAAATCCTTCTGCTTCTGTTCGATAAGGAAGTCGATACCGTAAAGTGCGATGCGGCGGTAGTCACCAACAATGCGTCCGCGTCCATATGTATCCGGCAAACCAGTCAAAATGTGAGCTGAACGTGCCTTGCGGATTTCCGGTGAGTATACCTGGAATACTGCGTCTGAGTGTGTCTTGTGATATTCTGTGAAAATCTTGTGCAGTTCGGCATTTGGCTTGTAACCGTACATCTCACAGCTCTGCTCTGCCATGCGGATTCCACCAAACGGCATGAAGGCCCTCTTCAAAGGCTTGTCAGTCTGCAAACCGACAACCTGCTCAAGGTTCTTTCCGTCCTCGCAGATGTAGCCGGGCTTGTGTGATGTAATTCCTGTGACGATGTCCGTATCGAGGTCAAGAACACCAGAACGTTCCTTTCCGTCGAGTCCCACAGACTTTTTGTTGTGCTCTTCTTTCTGAAGACGCTGCAACTCAGCGAACAACTTGTTGGTTGCATCTGTTGGACCAGCAAGGAAGCTTGAATCACCGTCAAACGGTGTATAATTCAGCTGTATGAATTCACGGACGTTTACTTCGTCCTGCCAAAGGCGACCTGTTTTGAAGCCTTTCCATTCTTCTCGTTCGATCATCTTGAACCCCTTAAAATATAGTTGTATATAAACAATAGTTAGTTTTCCGGCCGCTGGTTGCGGCGACCATAAGCAGATTTTTCAACCTGTTTATACTAGAGAATATAACTCATTTAGTGAAAAGTATCAACAGATTTTGACTCTTTTTTTAAGTATTTTAAATCTTTATTTAGTGTACTTATAAATAGAATCTTCATAATTTACGCTTTATTTAGTGGGCACTCGCCTGTACCGTCATTTCAGCCGGATTAAAACGGGATTCATTACATTTAAATTATCTTAATTCGTTAAACATCTAATAAGTGACAGTTCGTGACAGGATTCAGGCTCTTTTGATTGACACCGCCAAAATAGTCATGCTATAGTTTTCTTACAAGGAGATTAAAATGAAAAAAGTATTTGCTATTTTATCTTTGTTTTTATGCATCACACTTTTTGCATGTGCAGGGGGGAATGGTTCCGTGCCAAGTAAAGTGGTTGGAATCTCCATGCCCACAGAAAGGTTAGAGAGGTGGAACTTGAACGGCCACGACATGAAGGCCCAGCTTGAAAAAGCAGGTTATACGGTTGACCTTGCGTTTGCTGACAATGACGTGCCTACCCAAATCAGTCAGATAAAAAAGATGATTGACGAAAACTGCGGGGTTATTGTGATTGCACCGGTTGACGGTTACTCTCTTACAGAAGTTCTCAAGCCTGCAAAGGAAAAGGGAATCAAGGTTATATCACACGACCGCCTGATTATGAACTCGAAAGCAGTCAGCTACTACATCACATTCAACAAGTACAAGGTGGGTGTCGTTCAGGCTGAATATCTTATTGACCGGCTGAACATCAAAAAGCGCACATCGAAAAATCCGGCCTACATGGAATTCTTTACCGGTGATTACAACGACAACAACGTCGACTTCTATTTTGGTGGAGCCATGGACGTTTTAAAGCCATACATCGACAGGGGAATTATCGAATGTCCCTCAGGGTTAACATCAAAATACAATTGTTCAATTTCCGGATGGTCAACGGAAAATGCACAGAAACGCATGGAAATCCTGATTGTCACAAACGGATACGGTCCCGGAAAGAGAAGACTTGATGCGGTGCTCTGCTCAAACGACTCAACTGCCATTGGAGTGACAAACGCCTTACTCGCGGCAGGATACACTGCGGACAACATGCCTATAATCACGGGACAAGACTGCGACATCTACAGCATCCGAAACATCATCAAGGGAACCCAGTCAATGTCTGTATTCCTGGACACAAAGGATACCGTTTCGATGACAGTCAAAATGGTTGATGACATCATGAAGGGAAAGAAGCCAGAGGTAAACGACAAAAAGACCTACAACAACGGAAGCGGATTCATGCAGTCATACCTCTGCGATCCGACAATCGTCACAAAAGAAAACTACAAGTCCATTTTGATTGATTCAGGATATTACACGGAAAACGACCTGATGATAATCAACGATTATTCAGATCTTATTGGAAAATGCATCATCGTGGACAACAATTGGGCGGGTGCAGGCTACTATTTTAAGGAGCGGCAGAAAGACGGCTATCTGATTGAAGCCATTACCTTCGGAAGCGGCGTATACATTGCGGGCACAGAAGATTTTATCTGCAAGGAAAACAACGGCATCATCAACATAGACGGAAGCAGGAAGTTCATCCTCGAAGACGGAGACCTAAGGTTCTTTAACAAAGGCAAGGAGCAATACATAGTTTTCATCGAGGACTGGGAAGACCAGGGACCGGTCACTGTGAAATAAAATAGAAATCGAACTTTCTAACAACATTCAACTTTCACAATAAAATAAAAGGGGGACTTTACAGGAAACAAATCCTATAAAATCCCCTTCTGTGCTCAAACACAAAGACTATGCGTTGAGTCTCTTCTCCAAATCGTGACGCGGGCAGGCCCGCTAACCAGTTTACTTGCGTAAACTGGCATACACAATCTATGCGTTGAGTCTCTTTTCAAGATCATCAAGAATGGCCATAAGCTCCTTTGGAAGGTGCTTGCCGAACTTTGGATAGTGGTTTTCGCGGACGTCTTTGACTTCCTTCTTCCATCCTTCAACATCAACCTTGAGGATTTCAGGAAGAGTCTTCTTGTAGTAGTCTGCCAGACCGTCTGTGTTGATTGCTCCTTCTTTCGGCATGAATCCGATTGGAGTATCAATATAGTTGTCCTTTCCGTCGCAGCGGTCGAAAATCCATGCGAGTACGCGGCTGTTATCACCGTATCCCGGCCACATGAATCCACCTGGAAGCTCCTTGTTGTCGTCATCCTTGCGGAACCAGTTGACGTAGAAGATCTTAGGCAGCTTGTCTTCTGTTGACTTCTTGCCTACATCGATCCAGTGCTGGAAGTAGTCGCCCATGTTGTATCCACAGAATGGAATGATTGCGAACGGGTCGCGGCGGATCTTTCCAACTTCGTCAGCGTTGATTGTAGAAGCGGCTGTGATTTCTGAGCCTACGATAGAGCCAAGGAATACACCGTGGTTCCATGAGCGAGCCTGGTGTACCAGAGGAACTGTTGACGGGCGGCGTCCACCAAAGAGGATTGCAGAGATCGGAACACCCTTTGGATCCTCCCAGTCGGATGCGATGCATGGACACTGTTTTGCAGGAGCTGTAAAGCGTGCGTTCGGGTGAGCGATGCATTCTGCCTTATCCTTGGGGTTCTTGTCGTTTGCAGGACATGGCTTTTTGTTTCCGTGCCAGTCAATGATTTCCTTGCCCTTTGGAGCATAACCGATGCCTTCCCACCAGATGTCTCCGTCTTCTGTAAGACCGCAGTTTGTATAGATTGTATTCTTTTCAGCAGAGATGAGGGCGTTCTTGTTTGACTGGGCTGAAGTTCCTGGAGCAACACCGAAGAAACCAGCCTCGGGGTTGATTGCGTAGAGGCGTCCGTCTTCACCGAACTTCATCCATGCGATGTCATCTCCGATTGTCTCAACCTTCCATCCTGGAATTGTAGGAATGAGCATGGCAAGGTTTGTCTTTCCACATGCAGACGGGAATGCACCGGTGACATACTTTACCTCACCGTCAGATTCGCGTGTAAGCTTGAGGATGAGCATGTGTTCTGCAAGCCAGCCTTCATCACGTGCAAGAACTGTAGCGATGCGGAGTGCGAAACACTTTTTGCCCAAGAGTGCGTTTCCACCGTAACCTGAACCATAAGACCAGATCAAGTGCTCCTCAGGGAACTGTGAGATGTACTTGTGCTCTACGTCAGCACATGGCCAGATGCCGTTGTCCTTTTCGCCATTGTTGAGTGGCTTACCGACAGAGTGCAGACATGGAACGAATTCAGCGTTTGGATCTGCATTGAAGATGTCCCAAACCTTCTTTCCTGCGCGTGTCATGATGTCCATGTTCAGGACGACGTATTCTGAGTCTGTAACTTCAACACCGTTCTTTGAGATTGGAGAACCGAGCGGTCCCATGCAGAAAGCCTGAACGTACATTGTGCGTCCGTGCATGCAACCCTTGTAGAGGCCCTTCATTGTAGCCTTGAGTTCTTTCGGGTCAATCCAGTGGTTTGTAGGACCTGCATCATCTTCTTTTACTGAAGAAATGAAAGTGCGTGATTCAACACGTGCTACATCGGAAGGAAGAGAGCGGAACAGGAAGCAGTTCTCTTTTGCCTTCAATGGGGTTGCCAAACCTGCATCCACGCATTTTTTCATAAGGCGGTCATACTCTTCAGTTGAACCGTCAACTACAACAACATTGTCAGGCTCGCACATATCGATGCATTCCTGAACCCAAGCCTTGATTTTTGGATGTTTGATATCCTCGAGGGTCAAACTCATACAGGTACTCCTATAGTTAAGGAAATGAAAGATGAAACAGATGTTTTAACAACGTAACAGAGCTGTTTTCGTCCCCGCGTCTCATGCAGTCCGGCCATCACCGAAAAATTCTTTTTGATTTTCATGGCGATTCCGTGCATAATTATGCAGGATTCATTGCCTTACGTGCATATTATATAAAAAAAATTAGATATATACAACTGCCCCCGGCGGGAACAATGCATAAAATATTAGAAAAAGCACTCCCCTTCTTCCCAGCCGCCCTTGGGACTGCGTACAAAAATGCAGATTTCTTCAACAGGGAATTCTTCATTCAATTCTATACCGGAAAAGTACTGGAGGGCCTCGTCCATCACTCCTGAAGGTATGTCCCTGTTTGCCACGGTGATGTGAGGGGTAAAGAGCCTTGAAGTCTTGCGGACTGTACCCGGAAGATTCGATTGAAAAGACTGAACGAAAGAATCCCTGAGCGCCGTCCATTTTTGGTTAGATTCAACATGGGCAAAAAGAGTGCGTTCTTCAAATGCACCGAAACCCGATATTCTTGCATTGAACGGCAATGTCCCTGATTTAACGGTTTTTTGAATTGCATTTTCCACAGCATTCTTTACGTCGCCGTCTTCAAACTCCGATGGGAGGACAAACGGTGGAATGAGGGTAATGTGAGGTGGAGTCCCGTGGCCGCTTTTGCAACCATAGCGCTCGTTCATGTATGAGCGGAATTCCTGAATCCTGTCCTGAATGTCTGCGGGAATCATCACACCAACGAAATGAGTCTGCCTCTGAAAATTTTTATCCATGAAAAACAGTATACCGCGTTAAATATGATTGGTAAAGGTTAAAGCGCCAGTACGGCAGAGCATTCATTTTGCGACAATCCCCAGCCCTTTAGAAACCAGATTCCTAAAAGAGTCCAGAACCTCCTGCTTTGTATTCTTTCCGCGGACATAATACGATAATACACCTTGAAAAATGTATTCTATTTCCTGATCTGTTGCCTGATAGAGATTTCCATCCACATTTTCCGCAATGTCATACAATGTACCGTAAGGGTTTTGTCCCGCGAGGTAAGGATCCTCTTTTCCCTTCTTTATTTTGTCCTGAACTTTTCTGTTGGCAGGCAGATCGTTTTCCTGATCCACATACTTGCCAAGAAAGTCTGTATTGCTTACAAAGTATTTTATCATTTCCTTTACAGCCTCGGGATTTTTTGTTCCCTTGTATGCAGCAAGCCATTCACCACCCCAGTTGTAGGCTGATGGACCCTCGCACATCGCCCAGTCAGCAGAGGTTTCAGGAGATTCAGGCTTGATTATAAAATTGAGGCCCCATTTCGGGAAAAAGTAACTGAAAATCTCCATGGTGTTTCCATCAGAATCCTTAAGGCTATCATGCGTTCCTGAAAACCATCCTTCCGACCATCTGGCAACCTGACCGTCAAGTCCTTCATCATGCATGATTTTGCAGACATCCATGTATTTTTCCATGGCAGGATCAATGTTAAGGTTTCCGTCAACCATCCATGGATTTTTACGCAATCCCAGAAATGCCTCAAAAAGATCGTCAGATGATGCAACCAACCTGCAACTTCCATTCGACTTGTCTTTCAGGAGGCGTGCAGTCTCAAGCATTTTGTCCGTATCACAGAAATACTTTTGAACCTCGTCAGGATCATCAGTGCCCAGATATTTTTTTGCAAGGCTTCTTCTGTAGAACATTGCACCCGGAGTCATAAGCCACGACAATGCGTAAACATGACCGTCATAGCTTCCAATCTTTACCGGATATTCAACCAGTTCATCCTTCAGTTCCTCATACACATCATCAAGAGGAAGGAGGTATCCGGATTCAACATATTTGCGGACAAACAAAGAATCGAGCGAAAAAACATCGGGACATTCAGAACCTTTTGCAAAAGCAGAATCCAAAGACTGCATATAGTCTTCCGGCCCAGTCATGCCCGACACCTTATCATAAACAACGAAATCAACATCAACATCTTCATGAGCAGGCTTATAAAAATCATCGAGCATGTTTTTCAAGTTGTCATTGTATGACCATGCGGAAAGTTTTGTTACAGCCTTCTTAGTCTGTCGTGCTGCAAATTCCTCCCGATATTGAACGAAGCTATCCGTCTCATACCAATTGATTTTTACGAATCCAAGTTTGTCCACAGTATCATAGTCTTCGTCCTTGAACTTTGCAAACTCCTTGAGCTTGGCGACAATCTGGTCGTGGATGCTTTTTCTTTCGTAATCGCTTCTTGTTGCAACAGACTTGACCAGCAGCTTGCATCCATAGGCAAGTTTCTTAAGCTCCCCATATTCCCTTGCGACGCATGTAAGTATGTTCAGCTCCGCCTTTCCACCGTCATAGAACAAGGCCACACAGTCTTCCTCATTTTCCACAAGACCGAAAAACACCTCGTCACCACCGACAAGCCGGACATCAAAAACCACCTGGTCAAATTCATCCTGCAGGCCACTTGGCAACGCAGACACCAATGAATTAAACGCAAAAATCAAGCACAAAAAAGAAAAAAGCCTTTTCATATGTCCTCCAACAAGATTCCAGCAAAAAGTGCCAGGCCCAAATGGCATAGGTGATTCTCCATTGTATCATGCACGAAGGATAAAGTAAATCAGGCAGTTTTAGACAGGAAATCAACCATTTTCTGTCTAAATTCGCATAAATTTCTGAAATTTAGACACGTTTCCCCCTATTTTCTGTCTAAAATCGTAAAAAGCTGCACGGTTTCCTCTTTACCCCTCACTTGGCAAGTCCATATAAAGCTGATATAATTTATTGAAAGGAGAAACAAAAATGAACGGTAAGGACAAGATACGAAGCTCATGCACTCTGATTTTGGGATTTGTCTTTCTTACGGCAACGATCTTGGGGTATTACAAGGAACCAATCAACATGAGCGAATACTGCTTTATTTCCGGAATGACGGTGGGTCTTATCCTCATTTCATCCTTTTTCTATTCTCTTGCGAAAAAAAGGTTTTTCCCTGAATGGATTTATGCCGACTGCATGATAACGGTTTTCGTAATATTCCTTGCAACAATTATACTGCGCCTTAACCTTGACGGTGCATTCATTTTCATTCACATTGTAAATCCAATACTTCTGTTTTTATATTGGGCAATTTTCTGCAACCACAACAGGATTAAGAAACACCTGTTGATTGCAACCTGCCTTGTTTTCCCACTGGTTTATCTGATGATTGCAAAAATCGTTCAGCTTGCAACAGGTAACTGTCCTTTCCCGGCTGTCCTCATATTTGAAGGAAATCCACTGCATCTTGTGATTGTTTACATCGTTGCTGTGTGCCTTATTTATTTGCTGCTGAGTTTTATCCTTCACTTCATCAACAGGGCCATACACAAAAAGGACAAATAACTTTAAGGCTGAATTTTTCTAGTCACCTTCGAGCATGAGGGACTTCTGGTATTTGGGGAGGAATTTTTTGGTGCCGCCGTTTTCAAATCGAACGGAAACCACATAATCTCCGTCTTCGCTGAATTTTCCGCTGATTATCTGACCATGGCCCCAGTCGTCATGATACACAAGAGCTCCCTTGTGCCATTTTTGCGCTATTGGGTCGGAATCTCCTGAGGCAGAACCCGGAGAAAATGAATCCGGCCGGTCGCCAAGAACTTTAAGCAGGCCCTTGTCTATTTCATTTAAAAACGGTGACGGTGACATGAACTTTGTCTGTCCGTACATCCTGCGCATTGAACATGAAGTAAGATAAAGTTCATCCCTTGCACGAGTAATTCCAACATAACACAGGCGGCGTTCCTCTTCCAGTTCTTCCGCACTTTTGTTTTCGCGTGGGAACACTCCATACTCCATGCCTGTGATTATTACACGCGGATATTCAAGGCCCTTGGTGTTGTGCAGGGTTATCAGAGTTACACGGTCCTGATTTTCATCTTCTTCCGCCTCATTTTCAAGAGTACGGTCAAGTTCTATGTGGTCAAGGAATTCCAAAAGGCCTTCACGCGTACACGGATACAATGACGCTGAGTTCACAAGTTCCTGAAGGTTTGAAATCTTTTGAGTTCCTGCAACTTCATCCTGACTCTTGTGGTAATCTTCCAGACCCGAATCCTTTACCGCTTCCTGAACGAAATCCGAAAGGTGCATGACATTTTCTTCGTCATCATTTTTTTCATCAATCATCGATGCAAGTTTTCCATTCAAAGAACAGAACAGTTCAATTCCCTCTGCGGCTTTTTTGGAAAGCTTTACACGTCTGCATCCTTCCAGAATAGAAAGCCCCACACTTGCGTCCACGATTTTATCCTGGGTTGTAGGCCCCACTCCACGCACGGGTTTATTCACGATCCTACGGAATGCAATCTGGTCGCGGGGATTTGCCACAAACGAAAGCCATGCAAGCGAATCCTTTATTTCCTCACGTTCATAAAACTTAAGCGTACCCACAACCTGATACGGAATCTTGTCGTGCAGGAATTGTGATTCAAAGCCGAGTGACTGTGCATTGGTCCTGTACAAGATTGCCCAGTCGGAAAACGGAACTCCCTTTTCATGTGCATTTAAAATCATTGTTGAACAAAAGCTTGTCTCTTCATCCTGATTCGGAAGAAATACCAGCACAGGCTTTTTTCCCTTGCCGCGTTCTGCATGGAGTGTCTTTCCCAGACGGCCTGAATTGTTTTTTACGACTGAATCAGCACATGCAAGAATCTCCGCAGTTGAACGGTAATTTGATTCAAGGCGGACAACTTGAGTTCCGGGAAACAGCTTGTTAAAATTCAGGATGTTTTGAATCTCAGCACCACGGAATTTGTAAATGCTCTGGTCATC
>DBWR01000016.1:14756-39040 GCA_002309305.1 Treponema sp. UBA1233
TCGTCCACCATCACCACACGATAACGCAAGTGAGTTTCATGGCGTATGTCCGCATTGTTCTTGAGCACAAGATACGGAAGCAAAATCAAGTCGCCAAAGTCCACGTTGCCTGTTTCACGGAGGAGCCTCTGGTAACTGTCATAGTAATATGCAAAATCTTCATCGGCATCGATTGCAGAAAAATCATCGCTATCCGGGGTGAGTCCGTAATCCTTTGCAAGTGAAATTTTATGTGCCACCATCGCGGCATCTTTTTTTGTGAGTGAGGGAACTGCCTTTGTAACAAGAGTCACCATGTCATCGTCATCGTAGACCGTAAAGTTTTTGTCCACACCCGCCTGACTGTAATACCTGCGTAAAAAGAATGCACCCCATGAATGGAAGGTCCTTAACTGTGCGTATTCTGCCTTTGGTTCAAGATGTATGGCCCTTTCCTTCATTTCATTGGCGGCCTTTTTCGTAAACGTCACTGCCAGAATTGAAGCGGGATCAACGTGTTTCTTTTGAATGAGGTATGCGATTTTTGTAGTGATTACGCGGGTCTTTCCTGAACCTGCACCAGCCAGAATCAAAAGCGATGAACCGTCGTGTTCAACTGCCTGCCTTTGCGAAGGATTCAATACGGAAAGGTATTCTTCAGCCTGCAATGTAAACTCCGTCTATGTCCACTTCCGAACTTGCAAGAGCCTTTGCCTTTACAACAGCACCGGGAACGATTGCATTTACCGCATCAGCATCATCAAGGTCATAACGGATTACAAAATTGCCGTCCACCTCGGGGGCATCAAACCATGCGCGACCTATTGCAAGGCCTTCGTCAGTGCCGGATTTGTTTTCGATTATTTCTTCAACCAGAACGTCGTACAGTTTTCCAATCCGTTCATTCAACCTTTTGACCGTTATCTGTGACTGAATTTTTTCAAGCTCATGGGCACGTTTCTCTGCAATCTTTTTTGGCACGCGTCCCTTCATTTTTTCTGCGGGAGTTCCTTCTTCTGGTGAATATGAAAAGCATCCGCTCCAGTCGCTCTGTATTGCCTTTAGGAAATCCGCTGTGTTGTTGAATGCATCTTCATCTTCGCCGGGGAATCCTGTAAGGAAAGTCGTGCGTATGCAAGCATCGGGAAACACGCCTCTGATTTTATTCACAAGATCAACATAGGCCTTGGACGTACCCTTTCGGTTCATGTTCTTTATGATGCCGTCGTCTCCAGACTGAAATGGAATGTCAAAATACGGAAGGAAGCGGGAATCCTTTTTCATCGCATCAAGAATATCTGGATTAAAATGATCGGGGTGAATGTAAAGGAGTCTTACCCAGAAATCTCCCTTGATTTTTGAAATCTGTTCAACCAGCATAGAAAGGAACGAGGCACTGCATCCTAAGCCATCCATGACATCATCATCTTTACCGCATCCATAAGCCGCCAAATCCTGACCAATCAGGTTTATCTCACGGACATTTTTTTCTTCCACAAGCTTTTGAATTTCCTGAACGATTTCCGCACATTTTCTTGAACGGAGCTCACCGCGGATGATTGGAATCGCACAGAAGGTACAGCAGTTGTTGCATCCCTCGGTAATCTTGACATAAGCCGACCCCTTGAACGAAAGGAGCGTATTTCTATCCGCACAGCACACACCCTTTTGCGGTGGCCTCACAACAGGACGCCCGTCACTAAAAAGGGAATCCACTACCGGACCGATTTGCGTCAAATCACCGTTACCAAAAAAGCCGTCAGCCTCTGGAAGTTCCTTTTCAAAAACATCGGCATAGCGTTCGGCAAGACATCCTGCAAGAAGTATTTTTTTGTCTGGATATGCGGAACGAAAATCCATTATGGAATTGATGCTTTCTTCTTTTGCGGGTGCAATAAAGCCACAGCTGTTTACGATGATTAAGTCTGCTTCGTCTGAATTGTCTGTCTGAATGTAACCAAGGGATTCAAGATGTGTGGTGATGATTTCTCCGTCAACCTGATTTTTTGCACAACCATGCTGATCAAGAAAAAACTTTTTACCCTTGCCCACGTCAGTTGATTTCCTCAATTACAAGGCGGTATTTTCCGTCGTTTCCGTAAACCCACTTGATGTCTTCTACAAGAACGTGGCCGGCCGGACCGATTTCTATGGAAATGTTCTGTGTACTTGCGGCAACCTGAATGCGGAGTGCGTTGATGTTGCTTGTCCAAAGCCTGATTCCGTTTTGTGCGGTAAGGGACAATGGAGAACTGTTTGAAGTATAGTGGTTTTCCGTCTTTGCATTGCGGTCTATCCTGTAACGGAAAAGACATGCGTTGCGGAATGAAACTGTCAGTGTGAATGGGAACGCACGGTCAGACTCATAGATTACAGTCTGCTTTGAGTCTTCTGTGGAGGCTTCGATTGGAACCGTAACTTCTTCTCCGTCTTCCCCTTCCTTTACGATTGTGGCCACCGGCTGAGGAATAAGGTCTTCGTCCTGCAGGAGCATCCTGACCTGGGCACCACGGCTTCCGTCGCGGGTATCAACATCGCTTACATAAAGGATTACGTCCGGAATGCTGTCACCGTCTATGTCGAGGGGACGTTCTTCTCCAAGATCAACCTTCTGGTCACCGGCGGGAGTCTGTACGACGAGGGAACCTATTGTGCTTTTTACAGAAAGCGGAATGTTGCCTTCGCCCTCTTTGGCAGGAACAAGAATCTGGTCGCCTTCGTACATGCGGTTGGTCTCAGCCTGTCCGGAGAAAGTATACTGATGGACTTTCTTTGTTTCGGCCATGAGCCTTTCCTGTTCGATTTTCTTCTGCGGAATCTTGAACACGCCATAGTACAGATAGCATCCCACACCTGCAAGCGCTGCAAGAGTCAGGATGACTACAAGAGGTACGACATACTTCTTTTTCTTCTTCTGCAATAATTCAATTGGAACAGGAGACTCCTGGATTTTTTTTGCATGATACAGCTTGAGGATTTCATCGCTCTTAAGTCCAAGAAAGTCGGCATAGTTTTTCAGGAACCCAACCATGTATGGTTCGCCGGGGAAAGCTTCGTTTTTTTCTTCCTCAAGTCCTTCGATATATTGTCGTGTAATTGATGTCTTTGTTTCTACTTCTTCAATTGAAAGATTCAAATCTTCCCTTGTTTTTTTTAATAAAGCACCGTAGCTTTCCATTTTATGCTGTTACTCCTGGAACAAGAAATTATTGTAGGCATTGATTGAAGACGGCGGATCGTACATAAAGCGTTCGTCGGTGATGCGCACGTTGAGTCCGTAACCGGTAAAGTCAAATCGATAGACCTTATTCTGCGGTGTTGTGGCAACTATGCGGCGGATTAGCTTTGTGCTTGGATCTATGGACATCTTGATGGTGCTGAATGCTTCGGATGCGGCCCTTCGCGTAAAGAGAAGGTTCACGACCTTGAATGAACTTCCTTCGTCAAGTGGAACCGGTTCTGCGCTTGTCTCAAATGCAACTGAATAATACCTGCGCAAAAGTGTGAGTCCGCGTGGGGAAACCTGTGCGTCGGAGTTGTTTACTACCTGCTGGAGCAAAGTCTGCTGGCTTGGAAGATATATGACGAGGGTATTTCCGTCAAACATGGCAACCTGTCCGCGGGGTGATGAAAAATCCACACGAACCATCTCGGGACGGCGGTAAAGGACATGACCGGACATTTTCTTTCCGTCGGCAACAATGGCCATGTCACATTCAAATGTAATTATCTCTTCGTATCTATCGCTGATTTCGTTAAAATATGCCGTGGCCGTAACAATTTGCGAAAAGGCAAATACAGAACAAAAAGCGGCAACAAAAAGGCAAGCTATCAGTTTCTTCATGACCGTCTCCTAAACTAATTCAATACTACATAATAGAAAATATAAATGATTAGGTCAAGTACAAGTCGCAAACAAAAAAAATGTGCTCCCATCGGAGTCTGCCCCACCCCAACGGCTTCCTCTCTTCGTTCGTGCAGATGTTGGGGCGTGCCAGCCTTCGATTCCGCACATTTTTTTCATTCCATATTCAATAGACATAATCATGTTATATTTTCATACCGGCATAGAGGGTTAAAACAGATATTTAATGGCCAGAGAAACTTCTGTCTCGTCGTAGGCAGGGTTTAGGATGAAAAGGTCGTGCATTCGGGCGGTGGCGGACAGGGTCATTTGGATGCGGCGGTGGGGGGTAAAGGAGAGTTCGGCCTTGTAGCTTTGGTTTTCGTAGGCTCGGTAGAGGAACCTTTCGTAGGTGGAGGCGGAAAATGTGAGCATGATTTTAGGGAAATTCAAGCTCAGGGAAAGACCTGCACAGATGCAGTGCTCCGGGTGGAGGTAGTCGTATTTGTCTATGATTTCGTCCAGAGTCTGCAAATTCAGCAGGAAAAGGCAGCTTGTCTGGAAAAAGACGGTCTTGTTCGGACGCACTTCAAGAGAAAGCCCCGCAAGCTGACAGGTGTCAATCCTGCTCAAGTCATAAAAGTCGATGTTCCCCATGGCAACCAATGCAAGCCTCACGTTGTCAAAGGTAAAGGGCCTCAACTGCACTTGGGTGCTCAGGTATACCTGCTTGTATTGAATCTGGAGCCCCACAAAAATCTGGATGACCCTTGAGTCCGCCTGAAAAATCGTCTGCCCCAGAACTTTCTCCGGATCGGGAAAATCGTTCAAATCGCCATCAAAACGGTAGCCACCCGCAATTCCTGCAAACGAATCCCTGGCAAAAAGGGGGTGTTCAAGAGGCTTTTCCTGTTTTTTCTGAACGACGGGAACGCTTATCTTTGGAACCGACGGTATTACATCGCCGTGCGAGTCCTGGGCCGCAAGGGGAAAAAATGATGATGATGCGACAAGCAGCAGGACGGTTGCCGTCCTCAAGAAAATGTTCCCTTTCATCAAAAAAACTCTACTATATTTTTCTCCGTTCTTCAAGTATGAGCATAAACAAAAAAAAGGCACTCCGTTTCCAGAGCGCCTTCTATATGGTGTAAATCTTTAAATCAGCTGGGGATTACTTTTTCTGTTGAATTTTGTCTTTTTCCTTCTTGACCTTTGTATCAAGAACATCCATCAATTTGTTGAGTCCGGCGGCAAAATCATAGTCATCGGCCGCAACGTGTGCGGATGCTCCCCAACGGAAGTTTACTGTGGCATCAAAGTAGTATTTCTTGTCCTCCTTTACCCGCAATGCCAGGTCAATGATCAAATCATCGGCGTAAGCGATTCTCTTGAGTTTTTGCTCAATCAATTCGCTCTGGTCCTTTTCTAGTGTAAATCCCTGTGCTGATACAGATTTATTCATGGTAGTACTCCTTGAAATTTTGATTGTGTTTATGGCAAACTGCCATCTCTTTAAAGTATACTATGGTTTCACGATTAAGGCAAATTATTTTTCATGGAACATGGTCGCATGAATTTAAAGACTATTTCAATAAATAGGGTTTATACTTTTAAACTGCATCTGGTTATTCTTGATTTTTCTGGAAGTTTTTAAATGAAAAAACCGTTGGTAAAACGCATAACCATCATTTTCATTGCGCTGCCACTCCTTTGTTTCCAGGCATTTTCCCAGGAAGGAGCAGAACCTGAACTCTCAGGTCCAAAGCTGTTTGCACCCGTAAATTATGTCGGAGCAACCTTGGGAATCAATACAGGAACTGCAGCAGACTCTTCTCTTTTCTTTGCCCAGACGGATTTTCAGTACAACTTAAGCGACTGGACTTTTTTTGCGGGAATACAGGGTTCAGGAGATGGAGCGGGCCTTACCCTTTCCGTACAATACTGGCCCTTTACATGGGAGCACACGCGGCTGGGACCGGAGTTCATCTACAACCTGGACATCTACAGGGACATAAGCGTCACAAACAACATCCTGCCCGGATTTGCGTTTGAATGTCAGCCCCTGTCATGGTTTTCGTTCAGGATAGAGCTTTTCTACCTGTTCAAGGCACGAATCATCCACGCACTGGACGAATTTCTTCCGGTAAACACCTTTGCCTACAAACAGCAGCTGAATTTCTACCTACCCCACGACTTTACCCTTTCGCAATACGTCGCCACATACGGCACATACCGATACACACAGCCAGGGGATCTGGAACTGGGACTCAAGCTTTCATGGGACATGAACGAAAACTGGCAGTTTGCATTTGACGTTACATCACGGCAGATAATCTACTACCTGTTCACCACCGCATTTACGGCGGGAGAATTCAAATTAGGTGCGAGGTACATATTTTGAAGAAGAAATACACTGCTATCCTGTACACGGCTTTATCCCTCAGCTTACTGGCACCGGTTTCCTGCGTCTACAACCCGCTAGAATACTTTAACCGGAGCGAAAGCGTAAACGACAGGGCTTCTGAAATAAAGGAACTTGAAGATTCCTCTCTTGGCTCAAGTTACGACATAATGGTTCTTTCCGACATTCATTTTGGACAGGACAGAGCCGACCGCCACGATGACGATGTTGTTGACTGGCTTGAATCTCTGGGAACAAAACCCAAATTCTGCGTTAACCTGGGAGACACCGCCGACCACGGTAAGGAAGGAGAATTTGACGACTGGCTTGAATTAAAGGACAGGATTGAAGACAAAATCCCCGGACCAGTGTATTCGATTATCGGAAACCATGATTTGCGCAGTGACGGATGGGAGCACTTTAGCAGCAAGCTTTACCCATACACTTCGAGCTACCACTTCTCGACAGGCGGAATGAGCTATTACTTTCTTGACAACGCGGACGGAACCCTTGGTAAAACACAGATGAAAAATCTGGAGGATGCCTTTAGGTCTGACTCAAAGCCAAAGGTCATATTCATGCACTGCCCGATCTACCACGACAAGGCAAACCTCCTTTCGGCCACGGCATTTCAGGACACCCACGAAGCGGACAAGCTACTTTCGCTCTTTGCCAAAAACAGGGTCCAGCTGATTCTGGTCGGCCACAGCCATGCATTCAGGAAGAACGACTTCGGTTCATTTACGGAATTCAACCTGCCTAGCTACGTACATTCAAGGGCATGGGGACTGATTCACATTGACGAAAATGCAGGAACGGCCACCCCGGAGCTTATTTCCAACTGACAGGACAAAAAAAAGCTGCCCCCTTTTATGGAGACAGCCTCTTGGTTCCAGCCAACTATGTGACTCGAACACATCACCTGCGCGTTACGAGGGCGCTGCTCTACCGGATGAGCTAAGTTGGCGTATGACCAGAGTCTAGCACATCTCGGTAAAATGGTCAATCTGTATTAGCGCTTGAGAATCCTCATGTCGCCGCCACCGACCTTATACTTGAGCTTGGGACCATTGGAATCCTGGGCGAATTCTGAGCGGAAACGTCCGCTTCCCACATCACCCTGAGTCCAGAAGTCAGCTGAAGAAGGCAGCGTTACCTTTGCTGTTCCTGAACCGATGGAAATTGTAGATTCCTTGTCGAACATCTTTGGCATGTCAAGCTCGATTGAGCCCTTGTCGCTTGAAACGGCAAAATTCCTTGCTTCGGCATCGTTGATGTTCAGGTTGCCCTTGTTGCTAGAAATCTTGAGTTCCTTTGCGCTCAGCTTGCTTATCTGAATGTCTGCGTTTGAAGTTGAAATCTCAGCTTCCTTGGAAATCTCGGCATTGTTGATTGCTACAGCTCCACCGTCAGACTTGAATGAGAATGAGTCCACCTTGATGTCGGAAATGCTGGAAAGAGCGTCTCCATTCTGGATGTTCATGGTCTGGATGCTGTTTTTCTTTGGAATTGTGATGTTTATCGTACACTTGCGGTTGACAAGCTTGTTGGTCTTTTCCTTCTGTTCGATTTTGATGGACTTTCCGTCGATGGTGACAAGTGGAACTCCCATCTGGTGATTTGAAAGGATCTCAATAGAGATATTCTCGGTTTCTGAAAGGCTGATGTTCAGGATTTCGTTTTGGAGCTTGATGTCCACCTTCTTTATTCCATCCGCCTTGATTCCCTGGTTATGAACGGTCTGCGGTTCTGTCCATGTGGGGTCTCCGGCCGGAGCTCCTGCAGATACGCATGCTGTGAACGTCATAAAAGCCAGTACACTTAATAAAATTCGTTTCATGTTAAATCCTCCTAAAATCATGATGCGACCATATCCCATTATACCACCGCTATGGCCATAACACAAGATTTGATTTAACATATTAACCATCATTTATGGTAAAAAGTTACTGTTTTAATGAAAAAGTGGGCGTGGAGGACGCTCTTTAAAACAAAGACGGCCCACTCAAATGAGCGGGCTCTGAAACTAAATACGCTTGAATGGACTTAGTTGTCTTTTTTTGCTCCGGCGTTGGCTGGGGTAACGTTTATTTTCTTGGTAACAAAACCGCTGCGGAGACACTGTGTACAAATGCGCAGAGTCATAGTTGTTCCACCAATCTCTGTCTTCATCTTAATAAGATTTGGCTTCCATGTGCGGCGTGTATGATGATATGAATTACTTACCTTGTTTCCATGAACCGGGTGCTTTCCGCAAAGATCGCATGTTCTAGACATTTTACTACCTCTAAAAAATTAAGTGTTTCTATAATACAAAATTGCCCCCATCATGTCAAGAGTGAAAATCTTTCCTTAGGAATTTTTAAGGGCATCGAGCCTTTCTTTAAGGCCCAGAAACGTAGCCATTACTCCACAGCCTTCGATTACACAGGTGACGAAAAAGCTTTCAAACCAAATCAAAAACGGAAGGACGATTACGATTACGGAAACTATCAGAATCATCAAAAGCCTGGGTTCGGCGGGGGGAATTGCCTTTCCCGAAGATTCAAGACGATTTTTTGCCAGCTTTATCCTTGCGGCAAAGACGACCATTTCCAATATCCATAGACCAGTGCATGCCAGGCAGATTATGAGCCTTATCTGTTTTTCCGTCATTTTTCCTCCAGCCATTTTAACAGAGTTTTTTTTGCGCTTTCAAATGCGAGCGGACATTTTTCCACATCCCCTGCATCTTGAATTTTCACCCACACAAAACCGTCTACCTCTCCCTGCTGGGCCTTGAGTTCGAAACCTTGCGGCAGACGGGCGGTAAAGAACATGTCGCAGGTCTTATACACGATTGTGCGGTATTCATAGGTGTTTGGGAAGGAGCACAGGTATTTCACTTCTTTGGGTTCAACTCCAGTTTCCTCAAGGCATTCCCTTATGGCAGCCTGTTCTCCCGTTTCATCTGCATTGGTAAATCCGCCGGGAAAAGCCAGAAAACCCTTCCGTGGTTCCTTTGCCCTGACTTCAAAGAGCATTTCTCCATTTTGATTTTGAATCAGGAGTCCGACCGCGCTTGCCACGTTGTTGTAAAGGTCAAAGCCACAGTCCGGACACAGCCATTTTTGTCCGTTCCTCAGAGTCTGAATGTTTTTGCCGCCACATTCGGGACAAAACACAAAACGATTGTTCTTCATGATTCAAGTTTACTTAAATTTTGAAAATTTTTCAAATTTTTTTCGGAATTTTTGTTCAAAAATGGGGGGGGCTGATACCAGTAATATATTGTGAGGTATTATGCAGATATTTAGTTTTTCACCATTTGGGTATGAAGGTTCTTTGGTCAGCGTGGAAGTTGACCTTAGGCGCGGGATTCCTGCTGTGGACATTGTGGGACTTGCGGATGGTGCGGTAAAGGAAAGCCGTGAACGGATGCGGTCTGCAATCAGGAACTGCGGTTACGAGTTTCCGCCGGAGAGGGTGCTGATAAGTCTTTCGCCTGCTGATGTCAGGAAAGAGGGGGCAGGATTTGATCTTGCAATTGCACTTGCGGTTTTAAAGGCAAAGGAAGATGTCGACTATTTTCTTGAAAAACCTGGGCCGGAAGCAGTCCTTGTGATGGGGGAGCTGGAGCTTAACGGAAGGGTGCGCCCTGTGAGGGGAATAAACGCTGCGGTCAACACTGCATTTGAAAAGGGAATAACACACTGCATTGTTCCGTCCGCCAACGGTGGTGAAGCCCGGGAAGTCCATGGGATGAAGGTGTTCGAGGCAGAAAACCTTACTCAGGCATTCAGGGCGCTTATGAATCCGGAACAATACTGTTTCAGGGATAAGGATGATGAAGATCAAGGCGACGGTATGCCGGAAGGGGCTGTTAAAATTGGCGGGGTGTACTTTTGTCCTGAAAACCGGGAGATGGAATTTGCGGAAGTCAAAAATCAGAGGGCTCTTGTCAGGGGACTTCAGATTGCGGCGGCGGGTGGCCACAACCTGATGGCTTTTGGTCCACCTGGGTGCGGAAAATCCCTTGCGCTGCAGAAGTTCCAGAGCCTGCTTCCACTGCTGGACAAGGATGAGGCGGTTCCTGTTACGAGGATTTATTCGATTGCGGGACTCTTACCGTCCGACCAGAGCTTGATGCGCATTCCACCTTTCAGGCAGCCGCACCAGACTGCAAGCACTGAGGGAATGTGCGGAGGAGGGAAAAACTGCAGTCCGGGGGAAATAAGTCTTGCCCATAATGGAGTGCTTTTTCTGGACGAAGGCGCGGAATTCAGGAGTACTGTTTTGCAGATGCTCAGGGTTCCGCTGGAAAACGGATGCATTTCACTTAGTCGTGCGGGTCGTTCTACGGTTTTTCCTGCAAAGTTTCAGCTTTTGATTGCTACAAATCCATGCCCGTGCGGTTTCTACGGTACAAGGGATAAAGTCTGCCTGTGTTCGGCTTCTTCAATTGAACAGTACTGGAGGAAATTTTCAGGTCCCCTGCTGGACAGAATCGACATAAGGGTTAAGGTGGACATTCCTGAACATGCAAAAGATTGCGGAGTGGACTTTTCAAAATCCACAATGGAGCTCAGGAAAGAAATTGCGGTGGCGATCAGGAATCAGAGGGAAAGGCAGAAAAAAAAGAATGCGGCACTAAGTCCGTCCGAAGCCGGAGAATTCTGTGTGTGTTCACCGGCGGCAAGGAAAAAGCTTAGCGATGCATCCGAAAGGTTCAACTTTTCTCCAAGGGCAATCTCTTCCTGCCTTAAGACTGCGCGTACAATTGCAGACATGGATGATTCCACCCGCATAGAGGAAACGCACATGGAGGAAGCGGTAATTTACCGAAGCACCGAGGGAGGTTTGGGAAGCCTGATTTAGGGATAAAAAAAGGGGCTACCGTTGATGGGCCCCTGTGTATACCGGCTCTGAGACTTGAACTCAGACGCGATCGCTCGCAGCAGATTTTGAGTCTGTAGTGTCTACCATTCCACCAAGCCGGCTTGTTTCTATACTTTATCAAAAGAGAGGGCTTTATGCAATAGGTTGCGGGAATTTTTTTGGCAGAGAATGTTCCCCAAAATACCTTCAAACAACATAGGAGTTTACAAGTGGAAGAAAATCGATATAATTTTCTTTTGGGAGCCGTCAGGTCTTTGTCGATGCAGATGGCCTGGTACATCAAGACAAAACAAGCGTTCTATCTGGAGGATTCAGTCAATATGGAAAAAAGTCCCGAACAGGTTTTAAAGACAGTTTTTGGCTATGATTCGTTCAGACCCATGCAGAGGGAAGTCATCCAAAACGTGCTGGACGGACGTGACACTCTGGCGGTCATGCCCACGGGAGGAGGAAAGTCTCTGTGCTATCAGATTCCTGCCCTCTTGTTTTCGGGAATGACCGTTGTGGTATCTCCCCTCATCGCACTGATGCAGGATCAAGTCTCACAGCTGGAGGCATATGGGGTTCCTGCGGCGGTAATCAATTCAAGCCTGAGCTGGAACGCATACATGCAGACAAGGGATGAAATACGCCAGGGGAAAATCAAGCTGCTGTATGTTTCTCCAGAAGGACTAGGCACGCAAAAAATTCAGGACCTTTTGCATTCAGAAGGCCTCCACATAGACTGCATTACGATAGACGAAGCACACTGCGTAAGTGAATGGGGACATGACTTCCGTCCGGACTATCTGGAAATTGCGGGAATAAGGGAACAGTTTCCTCATGCTGTATGCCTTGCCCTAACCGCCACCGCAACGAAACCTGTACGGCAGGACATAATCACACACCTGAAGATGGAAAACCCACAGGTGCTTGTCTCTAGCTTTAACCGTCCGAACCTTAGCCTTGAAGTGCGACGGAAAACCAAAGCATTCCTTCAAGTCCGCGACTACATCATGGAACGTCCGGATCAAAGCGGCATCATCTACTGTTTTTCAAGAAAGCTTGTGGATGATCTTACACAGGAGTTGAATGATTCAGGCATACGGGCAATCAACTATCATGCGGGACTCAGCGACGAGCAGAGGTCGGAAAATCAAAACGCATTCATTCAGGACAAGGTGAACGTAATTGTGGCGACACTTGCATTCGGAATGGGAATCAACAAACCCGACGTGCGTTATGTAATCCACTACAACATGCCCAAGTCAATTGAACAGTATTATCAGGAGATTGGAAGGGCTGGACGTGACGGTCTTCCGGGAGAAGCACTTCTTTTGTACACACCGGCGGACGCACACAAAATCAGGTATTTCTTTAACGAAAAGGAAAACCCCGCAAATTCAGAAAGGCTCCTGCAGGGAATGTTGTCATACTGTGAATCAAGAACATGCCGCAGACATTTCCTCATGGCATACTTTGGCGAATACTACAACCCGATGTCCTCCGATGCGGTGGAAGCGTCTTGCTGCTGTGACATATGTGCACACCCAGCAGGGATTACGCAGAACCCCCAAAAGAACAGCGGATGGGAAAGTTCAGTTGAAAGTCAGGCTAGAATTCAAAAAAAGCCTTCAGCAAAAAAGCCCCGTTTACAAAGCAAACCGGTAATTCACGAGGATGATGAAGAGGGACAGAGGATTGCACAGGAGCTGCGTTCGTGGAGGAGGAAGGCAGCCGACGAGATGAATGTTCCGCCCTACGTCATTTTTGGAGACAAGACACTGTTTGACATAGCACAAAAAAAGCCGCATTCAACAAAGGAACTCCTGAACTGCTACGGCATAGGAGAAAACAAGGCACGTTCCTTTGGGGATTCCATCCTCCGCATAGTCCGAGGCTGAACACCGTTAGAATAGACGCACGGCTAGAATAGACGCCTGCATTCAAGATAGTATCTTTTTTCCGAAGCCTCACCCATGCTGAAGCTTTTACGCGGCAATGGACCTGAGTTTTGGATTGTGGCAAAAAAACTTTCCTTTGCGATTGGAGGAAGGAGCAGCGTCACTACCCCTTCTTTCTTCCCAAGCCTGAACACTTCATCGCTTCCGTGGATGTAGTCAATCTCCAGGTTGCCTCCGGCCATGTTGTTTGCCGCAATGTATTCATCAAGTGCGGGCTGCATACGGCTGACTGCAAGCTCAGTTATGTCAGTATCCATGAATTTGAATTCAGTCTTTCCGCCAGCAGTATAGACAAAACCAAACCCTGCATTTGAATCATGCACAAGCTTTTCCAGTTCCTGTTCAGAATCACAGGCCTTTATTTTTCCACCGAGTTTTTCTGAAACAAAATCAATCATCTCATGAACCTTTGCATTAAAAAGCACACGGTGAATCGGTTCAAAAGTAAGTCCCTTATCATAGATATTTACGATTTCAACCAGGGCATATCGCACAGGATTAGACTCAAGCTCGACATCCGAAGCACCTTCTTTCTGAAGCAGCATCTTGAATTCATCCCACACGGCCTTTGCGGTTGCAAGCGAATGGTTTCCGTCGCCCACGGCAAAAAGGAATGTAGAACCGTCTTCCGCAGTGTTTGCATCGGCAATCTTATTTAGA
Organism: Treponema sp. UBA1233; assembly: GCA_002309305.1. GTDB lineage: Bacteria > Spirochaetota > Spirochaetia > Treponematales > Treponemataceae > Treponema_D. The sequence continues at coordinate 28,462 of DBWR01000016.1, forward strand.
GCATCGGTAATCCGAGAAATGTCATCGTCAGAGGAAAGCCCCCAGCCAGTAATTGAACCGCCACCAGACATGAGCTCGCCATTGTACAGAGGTTTCCGTCCTGCCATCGAAGTAAGCTTTTGGGCACCACCCACAAGAAGGTCGTCCCTGTCGTTTACCAGCAGCATGATGTGGGGAAGTTCAAGCGGTGCACCCTTACGGATTTCCTTGCGCGGAGGAATGCGGTCAACAATCGTCGCTTCTGTGGCACGGATGTTTGCATTGGAAAAAGGCTTCCACTCGTATGTCTCCAAATCAATCTGAACGACAAGTCCACGCCTTGTGCGGCCAAAACCAGTCTTTCGTTCCACATACACAAATCCGTTGAACGGTTCTGCAAAAACGTCTCCTTCAAGATACTGCTTCATCGCATCACGGATTTTTTTAATACGTTCAGTCTTGTCCGCATCACCAAGATAAACTTCCGGCAAAATCAGATTGAGTGTGGAAGGTTCATTCCCCACCGTCTTTTCTACATTCTTCCAGTATTCCCTGTCCTGCGTATATTGGTCGCACGCAATCACAGCCCATTTATTCAAATCCACATGAGCCGGCAGCAAAATCTCCGGCACCCTAAGGCCAAGTTCATTCAAAGTTTTCATGCCACAAGTATATATCGTTATCGGGAAATAATCTAGCATCGGATGGGGAAAGTTAATTATCACGCGGATTCGATTTTGCTACGCAAAATCTTTAAGTATATGGAATCTTAAAGTATTATTCTATCATCTGTTTATGTTACCGATTTACAAATCAGTTTGTTATGATATAATGGTAAAGATACTATTTGCCTTAGGAGAAGTAAATGAAGATACGTATTCCTCTTTTTACGATTTTATTAATATTTCTCGCGCTGCAACCCGTTTTTTCACAAGAACTTGGGGATCAAGTTTACAAAGAAGTCACGGTAAATGGAGAAAAACTTTTCAAGTGGGTTGTTTACAATTCTCTTTCAGAATATGATGAAAATGGTAAACTTGTCCATTCAAAAGAACTTAATGGGGATGAAAAATGGTATGAGTTTGACTCAGATGGTAACATAGTACATGAAAAACACGCCAATGGCTATGAGGCATGGAGAGAGGATGACTCAACAGAAACAAAGGTCCATTTTAGAAATTCAGATGGTAAGGAAGAATGGACAGAATATGATTCAAAGAAAAACCTAATCCGAGAGATAAGTTTCAATGGACAAATTTACTGGTATGAGTATGATTCAAAAAACAATATAATCCATTACAAAACCTCCAACGGATATGAAGAATGGTTTGAATATGACTCAAAAGGAAATAGAATACATCACAAAACCTCTTCAGGTATAGAAGACTTTTACAAATATGACGGTAAAGGAAATCGTATTTATTTTAAAAGAAATTTTACTAAAAGTAAACTTGAATATGAATCGTGGAGTGAATTTGATTCAAATGGGAATGAAATCCATTACAACTCTTCTACAGGCTTAGACTATTGGTATGATTACACATTTTACCCCAATGGTAAGGTAAAAACAAAAATGGCATATATACCTATTTAATTAAGGGTCATCTTAATTTACAATTTTAAGAATCTAAACTATTGTGGCTTTTTATCTTTTTTTATGGTTGAAAACGTTATGGAAGACAAATGCCATAATCCTGAAAATGCAAATATCAATTTGGATGAGGAAGCATACATTTTAATCTGAACGCATGGTTCAATCAAAAGAAAAGGTGCGGAATCGAAAGCTGACACACAACAACATCTGCACAAGCGTAGCGCGGAAGCCGTTGTTGTGGGGCAGATTCCGATGGGAGCACCTTTTCTTTCGCAATTGTTAACAAAAATTCAAACAAGAATTAATCTTCTTCCTCAATAGTAATTATACTGGCATAGTTTTATAAAGATTTGCACTTGCCTTCAATGGATTTTAAACAAGTATTTCGTTGCAAAATTTCTAATCTGTGATAAAATTAAAGAAGGCATGTCAAAAAGGGCAATTCCATGTGCCCCCCAAAAAAAACAACATGCCATGGAGGATTAAAATATGGGAGATAACGAAGGAGCAAAACTCCAGGGAAATGACAAACTCTTTGGAATTCTGGCCTACATCTTCATTCTTTGGATTATCGGACTTGTGGTTGCACCTGAAAAGGATCATGCATTCGTCAAGAATCACGTAAACAACGGCATTCTCTTAACGATAGCCTCAGTCATCGTGACCATCCTTTCAAAAATCCCGTTTATTGGATGGATCATCGGACTGATTTTAGGTATTGGCCTTTTTGTACTGTGGCTTCTTGCAATTATCGCCGCCATCCAGGGAAACAAGTACAAGTTCCCGTTCATCGGTGACTCGCTCGTATTCATAAAGTAAGCGTCAGGCTTGCACGACTTTACAATCCGGCTGGCAACGGTCGGATTTTTTTTTGTTCAGGATGAGTTTTTAGTAATTCCCTATACCGATTATTTATTTTTTATGCTATAGTATCATTATGTCGGATTTTTCATTCTTGCAGACACAGATTCAGTCTCAAGTACAAGTGATGAGTCAAAAGCAGATTCAGTCACTGGAAATCCTGTCGCTAAGTTCCACAGATTTACGGGAGGCAATCTACAATGCCGCAGAAGAAAATCCCGCATTGGAAATACTAAAGGACAAGCTTGAATCAGGCGTTGACCTCAGGAAGCGGGGCACAATCCATGACGGCTCAAAAATATCGTCGATTCACAAGAAGGAACTTGATGAGGCAAGCGACAATTTTCAGGCCACACTTGAATCACGGGCAGACGAAAAGGAACCGCTTCAGGACTATCTTATTCATCAATTGAACATGATGGAATTATCTGACGCAGAAAAATCTCTTGGACAGCGGCTGATCCACAACCTCGATGACCGGGGCTTCCACAGGTTTTCACCCGATTCACTTTTGGATTCCAACGACAGGAACCAAAACGAACAGACCCTCCACCGCATGATGGATTTGATCCAGGGCTTTGATCCGACAGGCACATGCACCACTGGTCCGGAAGAAAGCCTATTGGTTCAGGCAAGGGCAAAAAACGCATCCGACCTGGTCCTTTTTATTCTGGACGGCCACCTTAACTTTCTGGATCCACCCATAGCCGCAAAAGCCCAGAAGAAAATCGAGTCATTCATTCAGGAACAAAAATCGCTGTTCGGTTCTGACACGACAAAAATCGATTCGCTCATTGTAAACGAAAAGACAGTTGAAGAAGCCATCACGTTCATCAAAACCCTTGAGCCATTCCCCGCCGGAAATTTTACAAGCAGCCAGACACACTTTGTCGCTCCAGACATCTACATAGAAGAAAAGGGAGATGACGACGGAGAAATTCCGGAAAAGGAATTGAATGAAAAGAACCTTTATTCTGCCGGTGGAAAAATATGGAAAATAAGAATGGGAAACGCAGCCATCCCCACTCTTTCGATAAACCAGGACTTCATCGACTCGCTTAATCTTGCAGGCATAAACGAGGAAGAGCGCAGGATGATGAAACAGAACATAAAGAAGGCAAAAGAGTTCATGCAGATTCTTGACTTAAGGAAATCAACACTTGAACGCGCCGCAATAGAGATTCTAAGGCATCAGGCAGATTTTTTTGTCAGGGGGCCAGGCCACATCCGTCCATTCCAGCAGTCCGAGCTTGCAAACATTCTTGAAGTCCACGAAAGCACGGTTTCACGGCTTGCCAACGGAAAATACATTGAATGCCAATGGGGCTTCTACGAGCTCAAGTACTTTTTCTCCCACGCCTCAAGCACCAGCACGACAGGACATGGCACGAGCAAGGAAGCTGTCATGCACAAGATGGAACAAATCCTGGCAGAACACCAGAACGACAAAAAACCCCTGAGTGACAGCAAACTGTGTGAATTACTGTCCGCCCAGGGGATTCAAATCGCAAGAAGAACCGTTGCAAAATACCGCTCGCAGTTAAACATAGGCTCTTCATACGAACGGTAATTGATTGTATGGATTAGAAGCCGTGACCTCCGCCACCGCCAGAATGTCCACCACCGCCACCTCTTGATCCTCCGCCGGAAGAACTTGAATGAGTTACAGAGGTAAGCTTGCCTTTTGTAACGGACAGATTGTTCAGAGAACCTTTGAATACCGGATGTGCCTTTTCCTGTGCTCTTTCCGATTCTGTCTTTCCATTGGACTTCATGTAGATGTAGCAGATTATCATTGCAATTATTATCGCAAACAGCGCGTTGGAGGCATGCTTCATCGGCTGGCTGATTTTTCCGCCTTTAAGAAGGGTCGCCATCTCAGTATACGCTTCTGCCGCACATGAATAATAGTCACCGGCACTTGCCATTTTGTAGATGTTGTCTGTAATGCTCTGGCAATAGTTTGGAGTGATTATTCTATTAACGCTGCCATCTGTGTGGATTTGGAGCCACCTTCTGTCCATGTCAACAAGGAAGATGCTTCCGCTTACTTCTTTGCCGAATGTATCTTCGTAGACTGTGGCCGCAAAATCTTCAGCTGAAGATCCGCTTCCCTCATAGGTGGAATAGAAGATTGCGTTACCCCATTCTGTTACGGCTTTCATGTCACCCAAAAGTTTCTTTTCCTCTCCATCCGACAGAATGTCTGCACCGTCCCTCAATATCGCCGTATATCCTGTTTCACTGTTGGTATAGCTCAAGGTCTGGAATGCACCATCAGTTGGCACCGCAGCTTCCTTTGAAGATCCAACCGGCAATCCATTTGAAGATGCAAGGCCAGACAACAGGATGAATGCGGAAGTGGAAGATGTAAAAAAGTCTCCCTGGTCTGCATAACCGGCAACATTTTCCATGATGGTTTCAGTTGTTTCAGCATCAATTACACTGGCAATATCACCACCGCTGTAGATGTAAAATTCACCGTTGTACACGTCGGCAAGGAATACGCTGCCCGAACCATCATCTGAGAGCAACATGTCATAGTATGACTCAGCCAGATCCTTTACGGGCATTCCATAATCCTCGTTGAATGAATAGAATGCAGCATCGCCCCACTGTGTAACCGGGAACATGCATTCAATGAGCTTCTTTTCTTCATCAATCGAAAGGATGTCTGCTTCATCATCGATCAGGACACAAAAGTCCGTTTCATCATTGAAAAGGAAGTGGTCAAAATTTCCGTCATCAGATTCACTTGTATCATAATCGTCCACATTCATGTTGAGCGGAATTACATCTTCCTGTGCAGAAAGAGGAGTAAGCAGAATGAACGCCGCCGCAAAAACAGATGATAAAATCTTTTTCATTTTCATGCCCCCTTCCTGTCGTCAAAGAAATGCGGAATTGGTCGTGAGCAGCTTAAGTTGTGTGCCCGAACCATTGAAGCAATAGAGATGAATGTTGCGACTATGTTGAAGATTACACAGGCATAGTTGATTATGTCATCCGGCAGATTCTTGTAAATCAAGAAGGCACTTGCTATCAGGCCCACAATTGAAATCCATAACGGAAGTCCACCATTTACTTTGCCCTTGTTTTTTGAATTGTCAGCTGGGGTTTCCCCTCCAAAGGAATTCTGGAAGCCCTTGTCATCCATCCTTTCATCCTGCCTCTTGAGTTTTTTAAGCGCTCCCCTCCTCAGGAAAAGGAAAACGAGGGAAAGAGCTGCTGAAACATAGATGAGAGTCTTTGGCATGAGCGTAAGGAACAGTTCAAGAAGAATGAAAACCGGTATTGCAACCACAAGAGAAGCCAGTGCATATTTTTTGAGGTCAGCAGGAATCTCTGTAAACATCTTTCCAGTGTTGCCGTTGATTACTGAATAGCAGAGCCTGTTTTTGTTCTTCCATGTCATGAACCAGACCGGAAGCATTGCAAGCTTTGCGTCTACAGAACTATAGCTGTTTCCGTCCTGTGTGGTTGTGATGCGCTTGACTTTTTGCGGGTTATGGCAAATGTCCAGGAACCTGTCCTGAGAAACCAGATCTTCAGAGATTTTTTCTCCAATGGCAACTACACCCTGTTTACGAACATTGTCGACGTATACTTCTTTCTTTACGTCGGCCACATCGGCATAGGAACCTGTCATCAGGGAGCTGTTGTACGGCTGCAGGGACTCCATCGGAAAGTTTCCTATCTGTTCGCTGATTCGGTCATCAAGGGTTGCGGATGCATCATAGAAAACACCTTCCACAGTACCTTCCGGCTGAACCTCGATGTTGTATTCCTGCTTGTAATCAGTATTTCCGCTTGACCATTCCTCAAGTCCTGTAAAATGAATTTCCGCAGCGGGATTGATTTTTTCAGAATACACCCAGAACGGAATGTATGTATTGTGCAGTTTGCTTTCCGCATTCTCCACCTTCATGTCTTTTGGAAGGAAATGAGTTTTCTTGAGCTTTTCGCCGTAAAGTTCCATGCACTTTTCTTTTGTGATTGTAAACGGAACGATGTATGACGGCTTTTGCATTTTGGCCAGCCTGCTTTCCAGGGTTACAAAGGTTCCGCAGTAGGAACAATATTCTACGGCGTCCAGATCCGTGGCAAAAACTTCCGCACCGCAGTTTGGGCATGTAAATATTTTTGCATCAATCGTTTCGCCCTCCGGTTCTTCCACCGGCTCGTTTCCAAATGCCTCACTTTCTCCGGCACCCGTCATCTCCTGGATGCTGGAAGGATCAAATTCACTTTCGCAGTATTCACAGACTAATTTTTGTTTTTGAATGTCAAAGCGGAGCGTTCCACCGCAACTTGGACATCTATTCGCCATGTCTATCCTCCTAATTGAATAGAATATAAAAAATGCCCCTTTTGTTCAAGTTGAAACTGAAGTCAAAATCAGTGAGAAAACTCACCGAATTTCAGTGAGTTAACTCACCGAATTTCAGTGGGTAAAACTCACTGGATTTTTTTGTTTTTTTTATTATACTTTCTGACGATGGGCAAAATTCCCACTGAAAATCCTTTATTGCTGCGAGGTCTACTTATGGAAGTAAATGTGAACTCTAAAAACAACTACACACTTGTATCAGTAAAGCACAAAAAGTTGAATGAAACAATCAAATCAGTTTTCCTTTTGATTCTGGCCACATTCGCCATGGTCTTTTCATCATGCGACGGAGTTCTCTTTGAAACCAAAGAAGAGGTTGAAGTCCAGATTTACGACACCGAAAAAGAAGAAGAAATCACAAAAGACACGACAATAGCCCCCAACTACGGCTGCCTTATCTTTACGGCTCCCGAAAGCAGTCCAATTGAAATGCCCCTGTCCTTTGTGCTGAGCATAGACATAAACGGAACCACTTACACGGAAACCCTGTCACAAGGCCAAACAGTGGTAATAAACAACATCCCCGCCGGAAAAATCTACCCGGTAAAATGCTCCGCAATGACTCAAGACGGAAATCTGTTTGCAGCAGGCAGTGCAGATGCAAAGATGACAGCCGGCAAAATCAACCCTCTGGACCTTGTGATGACCAGGATGGATGGAGGCTCTGATCCGCTTCCAACAACCGTTACCGTCACGTTCAATTCCAACGGAGGAAGCTCGGTTGCTCCACAGACCTTTACAAGGGGAGGCAAGGCAACACAACCTGAGGATCCGACGAAAGAGAACACGACATTCCTTGGCTGGTTTGAGGACCTGACAAATGAAAATGCGTTTGATTTTAATACGGAAATAAATTCCGACAAAACCCTGTATGCAAAATGGCAGGGCTATCCCGTCATCTCATTTGATACACATGATGGAAGTTCAGTAGCATCCCAGAGCGTACCTAGTGGTGGCAGGGCGTCACGTCCAGAAGACCCGACAAAAGAAGGATATACCTTCCTTGACTGGTACATAAGCACTACAAGCACGGTACCATTCAATTTCGACACTCAAATAACAGAAGACATTACCCTCCACGCAAAATGGGAGGCATATCCAGTCGTGACCTTTGATTCCAACGGAGGAAGCTTCTCAGGAAATATCAGTACAATAACCCAGACCGTAGCAAAGGGAGGCAAGGCGATACAACCATCAAATCCAACGCGAGAAAACTATACTTTCCTGGGATGGTATGAAAGCAAAACAGGTGGAGCAGAATTCAATTTCAACACTGCAATAAATGCAAACAAGACTCTGTATGCCAGATGGGAGCCATACCCAGTCGTAACCTTTGATGCTAACGGAGGAAGCTTCACTGGAAATACCAGTACTATAACCCAGTCCGTAGCAAAGGGAGGATATGCGACTCGACCAACAAATCCAACGCAAGAAAACTATACATTCCTGGGATGGTATGAAAGCAAAACAGGTGGAACAGCATTCAATTTCAACACTGCAATAAATGCAGACAAGACTCTGTATGCCAGATGGGAGGCGTATCCAGTCGTAACCTTTGATGCTAACGGAGGAAGCTTCACTGGAAATAATACTACAATAACCCAGACCGTAGCAAAGGGAGGATATGCGACACGGCCATCAAATCCAACGCGAGAAAACTATACATTCCTGGGATGGTATGAAAACCAAACAGGAGGTACAGAGTTCAATTTCAACACTGCAATAAATGCAGACAAGACTCTTTATGCCAGATGGGAGCCATACCCAGTCGTAACCTTTGATGCCAACGGAGGAAGCTTCTCTGGAAATACCAGTACAATAACCCAGTCCGTAGCGAAGGGAGGCAAGGCGACACGGCCTGAAACTGATCCAGTGAAAGAAGGATTTACTTTCCTCGATTGGTATGAAGAGGCAACATGTGTAACACCATTTGATTTTGACACTGCAATAAATGCGAACAAGACTCTGTATGCCGGATGGGAGAATGCAGGCACATTCCATGGAACGACTTACCATGTACTGGAAGAAGCAGACGGAACCGCTGGACCTGATTGGACATACGTAGAATTCGGAGACTGGCCGCAGACCATCAAGGCTGATGATGTGACAGTCGATGAGTCAATATCCACTGAAGTCGGCATGTTCACCTACTATATGGGAAGTGACGGTGCATGGTATGCAAAGATAAAGGAGAATGCATACAGTACCAGTTACGAGTATTCTAATGGTACAACTGTAAAGGAATCTTATGCGAACAGCTATAAATACTTTAAGGTGGAGCCGATAAAATGGCGCGTGCTTACGGCCAACTACAGCGGAAAAAAGCTCCTGCTTGCGGAGAATATCCTTGTAAATGGTGCGTTTTATGATCTGGAATTGAACAGAAGTGGACCAATTTATCCGAGTAACTATAAGGAAAGCCGTGTCCGTGCATATCTGAATGGTATTTCTTACAATAAAAAAGGGACATCCAATTCAGATTTTCTTGGTAAGGGATTCTTGCAGACTGCTTTTTCAGAAGAAATACGTTCTTTGATCGAGGATACGCTTGTTAACAACAGTTATTTTTGTGACAGTACTACAGATAAGCTTTTCCTTTTGAGTCTTGATGAAGTTTTGAAAACAAACTATGGATTTGCAACTAATAATCAAGGAGGCTTAGGAAACTCTAGGATTCGCCAGACTACAGATTTTGCCAAGGCAAGTGGTGCAGAACAGAATACAACCACAGGCTACGGTGGTAAATGGTGGACTCGCACTCCTGATTGGGAAGATTATGAGGACGAAGATAATGAACTTAGGGAATATGTAGAGTCTGTAGATTACGATGGCAAGGCGAACCAATGTTCTGGTGTTTCTTTCACTACTTATGGTGTAGTTCCCGCTTTGTGCATAGATAATTAAGAATGCATAATTCATAATGCATGATTGAGATTAATAATTCTTAATTATGCATTATGAATTCTTAATTGTTCTGCAAGTTCCTTTACTTTTTCCAGTGTAAGATTTGTAATTTTGCATACTTGCTCTACCGACAGATTCATCTTGAGGGCATTTTCAGCGGCTTCAATGGCTTTCTGGGAGGAACCTTGAGCCAGACCGGCAGAGAGACCATCTTCGTAGCCGTCCTCACGGCACACCCTCTTGAATTCTTCCTCATCATACTCCGTCAAACTCATTGCCGTCACCTCTTCCTTCTGTTCCTTGAAAAATCCGCCCAGCAGCTTTTCCCTTATCGCCCATTCCATGGCTTCCTCGACCGCCGCCTTTTTGTCCATGCCGGACTTCCTGTTGTCCTTTATCCTGTAAACGTACCTTATGTAATCATACAACGCTTTGCAATTTTTTTGAAGTGGTTCATTGCATTTTGGGTTGATGTTTATTACATCCGCCGTCCATTCAAAATCCCCTGACTTGTCCTCATTCATGAATGCATCCGACAGCTTCATTTTCCATCTGCTCTCTTCATCTTCATTGCCGTTGTAGAATACAATGAATTTGGGCGTAGGGATCCTTACAAGCTTGCTGCTTAAAAGGCTCCTGTTCATCTTTGTAAGGTAAACCTGGTAGAGCTGAGAGAAATACATTAGCCCCCTCAGAGGCATGTTTGGATTGTGCGTTGACTGCTGCTCATAAAGGTTCATTTCTGAATCCACGAGAAATGATACGTCATTATGCATTGTAATGTAAATGACATTCTCTATCGTGTTGACTTCCAGTGCATCTGGATCCGTGTAGCTTGTGTTGTTCAAAGC
>DBWR01000003.1:0-9435 GCA_002309305.1 Treponema sp. UBA1233
AAGCCTTTTGATCCTACTGCGCCTAAGAGTATCAGGAAATAAAAAAAATAAGCAAGGGCATTCTTTGTTGGTTCGTGGCTATCGAAGGAGAGTAATGCCCTTGCTTAATGTGCAAAATTGGATTTCTTGTTAGAGGAACTAACTTAACCTCGATAGTTAGCTTATACTAACTAGAATAAAATGTCAAGATGTAATTAAGATTTTTTTTTATATAACATGCTGGGCCTTCCGCCGGTGCCATAATTTATGTCTTCTACAATCACTTTGACATTCACAAGATAATTCATGTAATTCCTAACAGTAACTATTGAGATACCCAGCGATTCAGATATCATGTCCGTGCTGCTCCATCCGCTGTTGTCCTCAAAATATGAAATTATGTTTTCCAGAGTTTTGCGCTGTATTCCTTTGGGAAGGTTTTTCATGATGGTTGAACCACTTAAAGTTGCTGCCTGAGTTTTACTGCCGCTTACAGAAGACAAGACTCCTGCCGAAGAATTCATCATAAGGCTGTCAACGTCACTTTGAGTCATCTTTGAGTTTTCCTTCAGCAGATTTTTTTTGCTTATAAATTTTTCAAGTGAAATGCATAGGCGTTCAAACGTAAACGGCTTTATAAGATAGTCATGCACACCAAGATGAACTGTTTCTTCGATTGTTGTAGTGTCATTTGCTGCCGTCACCATTATTACTTCGACATCAGTTTTTTCTTCGCGTATTTTTTTAAGGGTTTCCCTTCCGTCCATCACTGGCATAAAGACATCCAGAAGAATAAGATCAACCTTGTTATCCAAAAGAAAATCAAGCACTTCTTTTCCGTTCCTGCAGATCCCCGCAATTTCAAAACAACCCGCCTTTTCAACATACTGGCTGTTAATCATTGCAACCATGGGATCATCTTCTGCAATCAAAACCCTGTAATTCTCATTCATCTGTTCAATTCCACCATAAAGCATGTTCCGCATCCGTCTTCCGTCTCAAAGCTTATGTTTCCACCCATGCTTTGTACAAGCTGCTTTGTATGAAAAAGTCCTGTGCCGTGACCTTCTCCCTTTGTTGTTACTCCAAGCTCAAAAATTTTGTCCCGTATTTCCAGAGGGATTCCGCCGCCAGTATCCTGCACGGTAATCAGGAGGCTTCCCGGTTTTGTGTAAACGCCAAGAGTCAGTTCCTTTAGCGCATCAAAATTCCTTTGCGTCCTGTTCATTTCATCAAGGGCATTGTCTATAAGGTTTCCTGTAATCGTAACAAGAGCTTCGGATGGAATGTCAATGTCTTCGTTATGAAAGCAAATGCCTTCTTTTAGAATAAAGCGCACGTCACATTCCGAGGCACGGGCAATCTTACCGACGATTAAAGCTGCAAACGAAGGGTTTTCAATCGAATTCATTACCCTGCTGATCGTTTCCTTTTGAATCATCGAAATGTTCTGGATATATGAAGCAGCCTTGTCATATTCTCCAATCTGAATTAGCCCCAGTATGACGTGAAGCTTGTTGGTAAAATCGTGATTGTTTGCCCTCATGGAATCAACGAGTATTTTTGTTCCTTCAAAATCTTCCGTAAACGAAATGAATTCTTTTTTAATTCGATTAAAAAGAACTCCGGAAACAGCAAGTTCAACTACAATAGCAATAATCGTAACAAACAGAAATAACAAGACAATCCTGAGAGTCACCTGCATCATGGAAGATTTGAGCATGATTGTCATTATGAATCCATCGTATTTTCCGCTTGCATCATAAACCGCAGAATATGTCCTTCTCTGTGGTCCCGAAGGCCCTATGTCATCTTCTGTGTAAAAACCGTTGTTATGAATTGAAAAATCAGGAATCGTGCCGTCGTATTGGGTGCCGACCAATTCGTGGTGAGTGTGATATATTCGCATTCCATTAACATCAACAATTGAAATTATGTCTACGCCAGATAATTCAAGTACAATATCATCCATGAATTCCTTTAATTGTTCTCTGTCATATTCACTTGTAAAACCATAAAGCCTGGTTATGAGTCTTGAAGTGTTCATAAGGTTGTCATTGAATTCCCTTTCATTGGCCCTTATGGTGATGAACATTCCTCCTGCACTCATAAAAACAGTTACGAACAGGATGAGGATGAGCTGCGTGCGTTTTATCTGTTTGCGTATTGCATTCAGGCTGCCAAGATTTCCTTTCATATCAGACTTTGAAATTATACTATTTATTGAAGAAAATGTCTGCTTTTGTAAGTAAAGAAAAAATTTTAATTTTGTAAACTTGTATTTCTTTAATATCTTTCAGAACGTTTTCTTTTCTTTCAAAAAATTGAATAAATTCTGCTGCGTGATAGAATGATGGCATAAATAAAAACAAGCGAGGTTTTTACGATGAACGTTGCGCATGTATTGGAAGCGTTGATGTTGGTTTGCTTTGGCTTTTCATGGCCGCTCAATGTGAGAAAGGCATACAAGGCCAGAACGGCAAAGGGAATGAGCCTGTCATTCATAATCCTGATTATTACGGGTTATGTTGCGGGCATTATGGCAAAAGTGATGAACGGTCAGTTCAATTATGTACTCGCCGTTTACTTTCTGAATCTTGCAATTGTGATGAGCAATCTGCTGGTTTATTTCAGGAACAAAAATCTGGATGCAAGGGCCACGAAAACTGCAATTAAAAATACAGTTCAGGTCATAGAAATATCAAACAATGTAGAAAAGGAGGAAACCATGTACAACTACACAAATTCTTTGGACGAATACATCAACAGGAAGCCGCTGGCTGTGGAAAAGAAAAACGGAGTAATCCTAATGGGCTGTGGAATCGACAAACTGATTCCTGTTGCAGAGCTTGCCGGTGAATACAACTTTAATTTTGAAATATACAACAAGAGTGATTCAAACCTGAGCAGTGCCAATGCAGCCACTTATTTTGCCAAGGCAGTCGCCCCCCTTGCTCCGGAAGGAATCCTGATTCACCTGGGTGAAAACGACATAAACATGATAAGGTCAAATCCGTCTGCATTCGATTCATGCTACATCAATCTTTTGCAAAGCATCAGGGAATGCAACAAGACATGCAGGATTGCACTTGTCTCTGTGGACAACCCTAACGGTGACAAAACAATCGAATTACTGAACGGTCACATAAAGGCAATTGCGGCATCTGAAAAGGCATCATTTGTAAGCCTGGCAAATTCAAAACTATGGCACCCTGAATCCATAAAGGCGGCCAGCAGCTTTGCCTACAGCATGGGATTAAACGTAAGGAAGCCGCTCAACGATGTTGCAGAAATCCTTTACAGCTGGGCATATCACAATCTTGGAGGTAAAACTAGAAAAGAACTTGCAGGTTAATTCCTGTCCCCCCTCTCCTAAACCCTTCGGTCTGCCTGATAAATTTCGGGCAGGCCATTTTTTTTCTTTACTTTTTGCATGTTTTATTGGTATATTAGTAGTATAAGATTTTTCATGGAAGCAAATATGAAGACTGTTTATGACTTTACTGTAAAAGACAGGAAGGGAAACGATGTGAGCCTGGACACCTACAAGGGAAAGGTTCTGCTTATTGTGAATACTGCGACGGGATGTGGCTTTACACCTCACTACAAGCCGCTAGAAGAAATGTACAGGGACCTCAAAGACAAGGGCCTTGAGATTCTTGATTTTCCATGCAACCAGTTTGCAAATCAGGCACCCGGATCCGAGGAAGAGATTCACAATTTCTGCACCCTAAAGTATGGAACCGATTTTCCTCAGTTTGCCAAGATTGATGTAAACGGAGAAAACGCATCCCCCCTCTTTGAATATCTTGCCACAGAAAAACCATTTGAAGGTTTTGGAAAGGGAATCAAAAATGCCGCCCTCAATAAATTTGCAAACATGAACAACAAGACATTCGGCGACAAGGCATACATCAAGTGGAACTTTACAAAGTTCCTGATTGACCGCGAAGGCAAAGTTACCGCACGTTTTGAACCAACAATGGATATGGAAGAAGTCCGCAAGGCTGTGGAAGAAGCATTGTAGGAATTCATGCAAGGGGAGCAGCAAGGGCATTTAAAAATGCTTAAAAATCATTTAATACTATTTGTACATCTCGTCCAGGCTGACTAACTTACAATCCCTTGCATTTTCAACAACATATTCGGTGAACCCAGAAAGAGAGAAGAGCATTGCTTTAATGTTTTTACCTGGAAGATACTGGATTTTTTCCATAAAATTCTCATAGTCTTCTTTTCCAAATTTCTCGGACTTAAATTTACACTCTCCAGCCAAAACCATGTTTTTGCCATCCATACCGAGTAAATCAATTTCAATCGATTTTGTTTCTTTTCCGATTTTAACAGAATTCTGATATTCACCGATATCTGTAACAAAAACCGGAATCTTCCTTGTTCCAACATGGGTTAATATATATTCTTTTGCAATATTCTCGAAAACAGCACCCATGAATTCATGCAGGTTTTGTTTTACTTTATGATCATAATAAGTAAAGCCCTTGCCGCTGTTAACAAGACTTGCACCTGGCAACACATAGCGAAAATAAAAATTTACCATTGAATCTGAAATATGATAATACGGTTTTGGAGTTTCCCGACGTTCTACGATTTCTGCTGCCATAAGATTCTTAAGGCAGAAACTTATATCGCTCATGCCAGTTGCAGATTGAATCTCATTGTATTTGGTTTTACCGTTGGCTATAGCGTCAATTATGGAATTATATGCAACCGGATTGGATTTTTCACCAGTAATGACAGTCTTAATCTGTTCATCTGAAAAAAAGGCATTCCGGGAAAAGAAAAGCTCTTTTATGTTGTCTTCAAGAGGTATGCTGTCATCAAACTGTTCAAGATATTTCGCAACACCACCAGTTAATCCATAAACAACTGCTTTTTCTTCTGGATTATAAGACGGTACAAATAAGGCTGTCTCCTTATAACCAAATGCGTTTAGCTTAAACTCAAGATTAGCCCTTCCATGAAGCGGAGCGTTGGCACCAAGAACTTCTTCCCTCATAAAAGAGACCAGAGAACCAAGCAAAACAAAATAAAGTTTTGTATTCTTCCATTTGGTGTCAATATACTTTTGAATGAGTGAATTCATGTATGGGCATGCTTTTGCAAGATATGGGTATTCGTCAATGACAAAAACCATTTTTTCTTTTTCCGCAACTCCAGCAAGAAAGTCGAATATCGAATCAAATGAATCAAACTTCATTTTATCACTCAAATTCGGAGCAAGGCTTTCAAGAACATCTTTTCCCATTCTGAGCAAGAGTTCGGATTCGGTCATTTCGGTACTTATAAAAGAAACTGATTTACACTTGTTTTTTTCAATAAATTTATTAACCAGTGTAGTTTTCCCGATGCGTCGTCGTCCAAAAATTACAACCATCTGAAAAGCATTCTTATTGTACAGTTTTTGCAATGCAGAAAACTCTTCATCCCTTCCAATAAAATTACTCATATTCAGTTCCTTATGATTGTTTGATATTAAAACTAGAGTGAACTCTAGTAGAGTATACTCTAGTGTAAACCACTCCAGTAATTTTAGATTATAAAATCCTTCATGTCAAGACATAAGCACGACGTTGCAAAATTCCGGAAAACAATGGTATAATCGTAAAAAAATAACTGCTTTCATGCCGATAATTTAGGAAATAATCTATCTGAATCTGCTGCGAAGAAACAGGAAAAGACCGTCGGATTTGATTATTAAACAAAAAAAGGACCGTCCGATCTGGCTATATCGAACGGCCCAAAAACATCTATATTTTTTAAAGGGAGCCTATTTGATTGCGGATTGTGCCCATGTCTTGCACAGCTCAACATCCGCTTCTTCTGGGGCAAGGTGAACCATAAGGGCATCCACCGCACTTACTGCACCCGCATTGTTCAGGCGCTCAGTCCAGTCACGAAGCCACTGTCCGTCACCCCAATCGTATGAACCAAAGATTCCAAGCTTTTTGCCATTAAGTGAACCTTCTATTTTTGCATAAAATTCTTCCATCGTGTCTTCCAGTACCTCATCGCCCATTGCAGGACTTCCAAGAAGAATCACATCACATGAAAGAACCTCATCTTTATCTGCACTGTCAGCAGTACCAAACACAACTTCCGCACCAGAAGCTTTGACCGTCTCATTAATCACATTTGCCATGGCCTCAGTGTTGCCTGTAGTGCTCGCATATATAACCGCAACCTTCATTAAAAAACCTCTTTGATATAAGGATATATTAAGAGTTAGCAACCGCTAACTACAATTCTGAATATACATCAGTTTCAAAAGTTAGTCAATACTAACTTGAATAAAAACAGAAAAAAGGTTAGATTTAGCTAACTATATAAAAGGAGTTTAAAATGATCTCATCAGTTGCACCGTATATCGGAAAATACAAAAAATATACGGTAATTGCATCTTTCCTTACAACACTTGGCATTGTGGCCAGCGTTGTCCCTTATTTCTTCTTGTACCAGCTGATTGTTCCGCTTACACAGCACCAGCTGCCAGATTTTAAATTCATCGCAATACGTGTTGCCCTGATTTTTGTCTGTGAGGCAGTTTATGCAATAGCGTACAGCCGTGGCCTTGCTTTCTCCCACATCAGTGCTTACAACACCCTCTAGAACATTAGGATTTCCCTAAAGGACAGGCTCGAAAGACAGCCGCTTGGAAACATTAAGGAACTCGGTACCGGCCAGATTAAGCGCGTATTTACCGACGACATCGATCAGATTGAGCTTCTGCTTGCACATGCCATACCGGAAGGAATTGCAAACCTGCTTGTTCCGTGCCTTGTGTTTGTCGCAATGTTTGTTGTTGACTGGAGGCTTGCACTTTTGACTCTGGCTGTAATTCCAATCGGCATTTTTGCAATGAGCATGATGATGAAATCCGGCATGGCAAAGATGGGAGCCTTTTATGAGTCTGCAAAAAAAATGAACAATACAATAATCGAATACGTTAACGGAATGGAAGCAATAAAAGTCTTCAACAAGGATGGAGATTCCTTCAGGCGCTTTGGAGAAGCCGTCAAATCTTATCGTGATTTTACTCTAGACTGGTACAGGGTATGCTGGCCTTGGATGGCAGTTTATAACAGTACGATTCCATGTCTTGCGCTTTTTACACTTCCAATAGGAGGCATTCTTGTCTTAAATGGAACGATTGCATTAAGCCAACTCATTCTTGTACTGTGCATGTCGTTTGCTGTTGGTCCCGCAATTCTTCGTGCCCTTAGTTTTGGCGGAAAGATTCCCCAGTTGAATTATAAAATTGCAGAGCTTGAAAAGATGTTGAATGGCGATCCTGTCAAAGCCGGCAATTCAAATTTCAAGGGAAAAAATTATGATGTTGAATTCAAGAATGTAAGGTTCAGCTATAAGAAGGGGGAAGACACCCCCTCGCTCCCAACCACAGAAGTATTGCACGATATCAACCTGACGTTTAAACAGGGCACAACTACCGCACTCATCGGTGAATCGGGAAGCGGCAAATCCACTCTTGCAAAACTTCTCGTTCACTTCTACGATCTTGACTCCGGTTCAATCAGCATAGGCGGGCAGGATATTACCGACATGTCCATCGAGGCATTGAACAATCAGGTTTCGTATGTCGCACAGGAACAGTTTTTGTTCAACACAACATTATACGAAAACATCCTGATAGGCCGACCGAATGCAACACGGGAAGAAGTTCTGGATGCGGCACACCGCGCACAGTGTGATGAATTCCTGGAACGTTTCCCCAAGGGAATCGACACTATGGCAGGAGACAGCGGCAAACAGCTTTCCGGCGGAGAACGCCAGCGCATATCCCTTGCCCGTGCCATCCTCAAGAATGCACCTATTATCGTTCTGGACGAAGCGACTGCATTCATTGACCCGGAAAATGAAGAAAAGATGAATGCGGCAATCAGTGAAATCGTCAGGGACAAGACCGTACTAGTAATTGCACACAGGCTTTCTTCAATAAAGAAGGCGGACAAAATATGCGTGCTCAAGGACGGCAATGTGATTGCAGAAGGAAAACATTCAACCTTGAACAAAGAATCAGAAGAATACAAAAAACTGTGGAAGGCTTCTAAAGCTGCGGCAGAATGGAAGATTTAAAGAGGTGTGGAAAATGAAAAGACAAAACAAATCAATGATTGCAATGATGCACCGTCTGGTCAACTCATGCGGAAAATACAAGGCTTCCATCAGGGCTTCCTACATTCCCGGTTTTTTAAAGGGCATGTGCATGAAGGCACCTCTGATGATTTCGTTCCTTCTTGTTACAGGATTCATGGCGGGAACCGTAACAAAACAAAGCTGTTTGATTTATGGAGCAGTGCTTCTGGCGTGTGTAATCCTTCAGGCGGTTTTGCAGAATGTTTCGGACAGGCTTCAGTCTGCGGCGGGATTTAAGGTTTTTGCAGACAAACGCATGCAGCTGGGAGATCACTTCCGCAAGCTTTCAATGGGCTATTTTACAGAAGGAAACATCGGCAGGGTAAGCTCCGTCCTTTCTACCGACATGAACTTTATCGAAGAAAACTGCATGATGGTTTTGGAAGAACTTGTTGGCTTTATGATTTCCCAGGCCCTGATGATTGGCTTTATGTTCTATCTGGGATGGCAGCTTGGACTTGTGGCAACGCTTAGTCTTGCACTCATCATCTTGATTGGAAACCTTACGACAAGAAAATCAATCTCCCATTCAATCATGAAGCAGGAATGCAGTGAAAAATTAACGAGTTCTGTCCTTGAGTTTGCAGAGGGAATAGGAATCATCAAGACGTTCAATCTTCTTGGGGAAAAATCCAAGGCGCTGAACAAGAGTTTTGAAAAAAGCTGCGATGAAAGCATTCATTTTGAAATGGTCTATGCCCCATGGTGGTCGGGCCTGATGCTTGCCTATGGAACAGGCACTGCACTTGTACTTCTTGTTTCAGGAATTCTTTCGGCAAAAGGTTTAATCTCCATTGAATTCCTTATGGGCATGATTCTCTTTTTGTTTGATTTGTTTGCGGGGATAAAGGCATACTACGGAAGCATTGCACGTCTTACAGTAACCGATGCCTGCCTTGACAGAATTGAAAATGTATTTGAAGAGGCGGAAATCAAAAACGAAGGAACAGAATCAATTCCAGAGCCAGGAAGTGTTGACGAAAGCGTTCCGGAAATATCATATCAAAACGTATCCTTTGCCTATGGGAACAAGGAGACATTGCACGACATAAGCTTTGATGCCAAGCGTGGAGAAATGATAGCCCTTGTGGGTCCCAGTGGCGGAGGTAAAACGACAATTGCAAATCTTCTTGCACGTTTCTGGGATGCAAAAAAGGGAAGGATAAAAATCCGTGGAAAAGACATCACGAAAGTTCCTGTTTCAGATTTGATGAATAACATCAGCATGGTTTTCCAGCGCGTTTATCTCTTCCAGGACACAATCTTCAACAACATCGCCATGGG
>DBWR01000003.1:9486-12559 GCA_002309305.1 Treponema sp. UBA1233
TGTTACGATTTCATCATGCAGCTGCCAGATGGATTTGACACTGTAATCGGCGAAGGTGGTTCAAGCCTTAGTGGTGGGGAACAGCAGAGGATATCAATTGCACGTTGCATGCTCAAGGATGCCCCGATCGTGATTCTTGACGAAGCCACAGCAAGCGTAGATGCCGACAATGAGCATTTCATTCAGGAAGCAATTTCAGAACTGTGCCGCGGAAAAACATTGATTGTCATTGCACACCGCCTGAACACAATACGAAATGCAGACAGGATTCTTGTAATAAGGGACGGTCAGATTTCAGAAAGCGGTGCCCATGACGAGCTTATGGAGCTTGATGGAGAATATGCCGGAATGGTAAACAAACAGGATAGTTAGCTATTGCTTACTATTTGCAAAAATGATATTATGTCGATACAAAAGATTTTAGTGAGGTAAGGCAATGTTAAACAAAATTGCAATCAGCGATGTTATTGGTCGTGAGATAATTGATTCACGTGGAAATCCAACTGTAGAAGTGGATGTCATTCTTGAAAACGGAGTTCTTGGACGTGCCGCAGTTCCAAGTGGTGCAAGTACCGGAGAAAATGAGGCCCTTGAACTTCGCGATGGAGACAAGGGACGTTATGGTGGAAAGGGTGTCCTTAAGGCTGTAGAAAACGTAAATAAGATTATCGCTCCGGCACTCAAGGGATTCAATGTATTTGAACAGCGTGCAGTGGACATGAAGATGCTTTCACTTGACGGAACGCCAACAAAAAGCAAGCTCGGTGCAAATGCAATACTTGGTGTTTCCCTTGCAACAGCACAGGCTGCGGCAAAGGCTTTGAACATTCCGCTGTACCGCTACATTGGTGGTGCAAACGCTCACGTGCTTCCCGTTCCGATGATGAACATAATCAATGGAGGCGCACACTCAGATGCCCCGATTGCATTCCAGGAATTCATGATTCGTCCTGTTGGTGCAAAATCAGAAAAAGAAGCAATCAGGATGGGAGCAGAAGTATTCCATGCACTTGCAAAGCTTCTTAAGGGACGCGGACTTTCAACTGCTGTAGGCGATGAGGGTGGATTTGCCCCTAAGTTTGACGGAATCAACGATGCACTTGATTCAATCGTGCAGGCCATAAAGGATGCGGGGTACAAGCCTGGTGAAGACGTAAAGATTGCCATGGACTGTGCCTCCAGTGAATTCAGTGTTGAACGCGACGGTAAATTCTTCTACAACTACAAGCAGCTTTCAAACGGAACTCCAAAAGACCCCAACGGCAAAGAATTGTCGGATGACGAACAGATTGCCTATCTTGAGGAACTGATTACAAAGTATCCTATTGATTCAATTGAAGACGGTCTTGANNGACTGGGAAGGCTGGAAAAAGCTTACGGCACGTATTGGAGACAGATGCCAGCTTGTTGGAGACGACCTGTTTGTAACAAACGTAAAATTCCTGGAAAAGGGCATCAAGATGGGAGCAGGTAATTCAATCCTCATCAAGGTAAACCAGATTGGTTCCCTTACAGAAACTCTTGAGGCTATCGAGATGGCACACCGCCACGGCTACACAACAGTTACAAGCCACCGCTCAGGAGAAACCGAAGATACAACAATTGCCGACATTGCAGTTGCAACAAACTCAGGACAGATCAAGACAGGTTCAATGAGCCGCACTGACCGCATGGCAAAGTACAACCAGCTCCTCCGTATTGAAGAAGAACTGGGAGAAGCCGCAACATACGGTTACAAGAAATTGAGATAAGAAAAACAGGAGAAAAAAATGGATGATTCAAAAAAGCTTAAGGGAAAAGATTTAATCAACATCGGTATTTTTACGGCAATTTATTTTGTCGTAATCATGGTGCTGGCAATGCTCGGTTTCATTCCGATTTTCATGCCTACGTATTCGGTGCTGATGCCATTGTGTGGAGGCATTCCGTTCATGCTTTTCCTGACAAAGGTAAAGAAGTTCGGTATGGTTTACATCATGACAATCCTTATGGGAATCCTCATGTGGCTCACTGGAATGTCTTACTATGCATTGATCATCGGATTGGTAACAGGACTTATCTGTGAACTGATATTGAAAAAGGGTGAATACAAGAGTGCAAAGCGTGCAGTAATCGTACATGGTGTATTCAGCCTGTGGATCTGGAGCAACTACATTCCGCTCTTCTTCTTTGCAGACAAGTACTGGTCAACACGCCAGAACTTTGGTCAGGAATATATTGATGCGCTCACAAAACTCATGCCTATCTGGATGTGCCCAGTTCATTTGGTCTTATGTTTTGTGTTTGGAATTCTTGGCGGACTTCTTGGCCTCAAGGTTCTAAAGAAGCACTTCGTAAAAGCCGGCATAGTGTGATTGAAATGTCTGATTATAACGATCAGTTGGCATTGTTCGGAGATGAACCGGATGATAAAAACTGCAGCCTTGATTATATCGCAATCGATTTTGAAACGGCCAATCAATCTGGAAACAGTGCGATTTCAGTAGGATTGGTGCGGTATATTGATGGGAAGGAAACAGACAACATTTATGAACTCATTTGTCCACCAACGGATTATTTTGTTCGTGAATGGACAGATGAGATTCATCACCTTTGCTATGACGACGTAAAGGACAGTCCTAAATTCCCGCAGGTATGGGATGAAAAAATGGTGCCGTTTTTAGACAAAACACCCGGCATCCCCCTTGTGGCACATAATGCAAAATTTGACATGGGTGTCATCTGGGAGGCATGTCGGTTTTACCATCACAAACTTCCTGGGCGCAATTATTTTTGTTCGCTTAAGATTTCCAAAAAAGTATGGCCGGAATTTGAACGTCATGCCCTGACATTCCTCGGGGAAAAATTTGGAATAAAATACCTTGCACACGATGCTCTGGAAGATTCCAGAACTTGTGGTTGTGTCGTTCAACTTGCGGCACAAAAAACTGGAGCAAGGACTGTTGATGAACTTTTGGAAAAATGCAACTTGAAAATGGAGTTTATTTAATAAAATGGAATTGATGAAATCAACTTCACATAAATCACTACTGGACCCCAGGACAAAACTTCTGCTTCTTGCATTTGTATCTGT
>DBWR01000037.1 GCA_002309305.1 Treponema sp. UBA1233
GTGTCATTAGCAGAAAGGAGGATTATGGGATATGACAGGTTTTTTCCTCTGACCTCTTTTACAAGATCAAGGCCATTTCCATCAGGGAGATTGATATCAAGCAGGATCAAGGACGGATTTGTTAAAAATATTTGTTCTCTGGCACTTTTCAAATTCTCGCAGGAAACAATGCTTCTTGTTTCATCTTTCAATGCCCTGCACAAACCTGCACAAAGATCCTTGTCGTCCTCGACAATAACTATTTGAAAATTCTTTTGCATAACAACATCCATACCATAATATGATATGTTTGGATGCTGAATCACCTGTATACCAACAGGCGTTCAGCATGACAATACTTTATTTGAAGTATGAGTCAAAATCTCCGGATGCCTTTGAATTTGACTGGCTGGAAGATGATCCCGCGCTCTTCATGTTGCTGATGTCGGAATCCCTGTCATCATTTGGATTCGTCGGTAAGATTGCCGCACAGATTATGTAAGCAATTATACCGGGAATCAAAGCCGTAAAGCATGAAATCAAAACCCAGCCCACTCGTACAATCGAAGCATCCAGATCAAAATAATCCGAAATGCCACCACAAACACCACACAATACCTTATCATTTGAACGATAGATTTTCTTTGCCATAATCACATCTCCTTCATGATGATTTTTATACAACCCATGCCGCAGGTAGCCTGAATGTGGTTCTGTTTTTTATTGGCACATTCGACTTTGCCCACGCCTTCTTTTTTTATATTGTTGAATTGAACTGTTCCCAAACCGACAGAGCCTTCAAATGAGTATTCATCCTCACGCCCTGCCAGAACCATTGCCAGTTTGCCCATGCCGCATTCAGCCTTGATGTTTCCTTCCAGGCTTCCCTTGTACTCCAGGTTTCCCATTCCGCACTTGATTCTGCCTGTTCCTCCGCATACACCGCCAACCAACATGTTTCCGGCACCTACGTTCAAGTCTACCCTTTTTGCCTTTATGGAAACGGACTTTGTAACCATGGAACCAGCACCAACAGACAGCTTGATGTAATCCAGTTCGATATTCTCCGGTACTTTTATAAGGACGCGGGCAGGTGTCCTGTCTTCATCCTTTTTGCGCATCCAGAACGAAAAGTTGCTGAACGACGCCACATTGCAGATGGTAAGCTTTCCAAGAGCCGACAGACCAAAGGACAGATTCTTTGGAGCGATGTTCTTGTATTCAACGGAAAACTTTGGTCCCGTGGTAATTACAACTTCCGCCGCTCCGATGGAAACTTCCATGCTGTGTACTTCTGATCCGGCAAATTCACCGTAGTATCCTTCATTCTCCTGATTTGTCTCCGGTTTGCGCACTGAAGGAACGCTGGCTATCTTTTCCTTTATGTTTCTGGCAACTTCTTCGGGGGAACCAAGCTGTTCAATTACACGCTCATCATCTTCCGCATCCTCGAAATATGCCCTGTAATAATCCATGGCTTCCTGCTGTTCGGCTATCGGCAGCGAATTAAGCTCCTTCTGCAATTCAGATAAAAATCTTTCCCTCGTCATCAGTCTGCTCCTAAAATTCCGTTTATCTTTTCCACATAGGCGGTCCAGTCCTTTCTGTATGTATCAACTTCCGTCCGCCCAAGTTCCGTAATCTTGTAATAACGACGGTTCCTG
Source organism: Treponema sp. UBA1233 (assembly GCA_002309305.1). Lineage (GTDB taxonomy): Bacteria > Spirochaetota > Spirochaetia > Treponematales > Treponemataceae > Treponema_D. The sequence goes on from DBWR01000037.1 coordinate 1,644, forward strand.
CCGTTAAACTCCTTGTCGAAGGTTTCCAAAAGACCCCCAGTCTGCAATCTGCGCAAAACCGGATAAAGGGCACTTTCCGAAACGTCTAGTACACTCCGGACATCCTGCGTTATCTTGTAGCCGTACGTCCCTTCCGCTTCCTTGGAAACGATGGCAAGCACAACCGCATCAAGCAACGAGGTCCCGGTATTGAACATCATAGGCACCTCCTTTTCGGAATTATATTATCCAACTATCAATAATATATTGCGAATAATATTATTTGTCAAGTAAATTTTCAAAAAAATTTTGTTTTTTTAATGTGAGCTTTTCCAATCTTTAGGAGACAAGGCCCTTCACCCGCATAAACTAGCCGCATATGCTCTGTGCATACTTAACGCTTTCCATGGCATCCTTGGTGTAGGCGTCGGCGTGGATTTTGTCGGCATATTCCTGATTCAACACGGCACCACCCACAAACACCTTGCACCAGGGGGCATCCTTGTGTATCAGCTTTATCGTCTCTTCCATCGCGCCTACTGTCGTTGTCATCAATGCTGAAAGTCCTGCAAGCGGGGCATGTTCCTTTATGACTGCATCAAGAATTGTTTCCGGCGGAACATCCTTTCCCAAATCGATTACGCGGAACGAATAGTTTTCCAACAAGACCTTGACGATGTTCTTTCCTATGTCGTGAATGTCTCCCTTGACTGTTGCAATTACAATCGGGCCCTTCTTTTCTCCGGCAACACCCTTCTTTTCCAGTTCGGCCTTTATCACTGCAAACGCTTCTTTTGCCGCATCTGCCGCCATCAACAGCTGAGGAAGATATGCCTTTTTGTTTTCAAAGTCTTTACCGATTATGTCCAGCGCAGGAATGATTTTTGTATTGATTACGTCCATTGCGCTCATTGGCTCTGAACCGTCACCGCCCGTAAGCAAGCTGAGTGTCTCTGTCTTTGCGTTTTCCTTGAGTCCCTTTACGATTGCCTTTGTAAGAGGATGAAGTGAATCATCTGTTTTTGACGCAGCATTTTTGTTTTGCCCTCCTGAAGCTGATGCCGAGGCATTTACTGCCACAGTTGATTCGTACTTTCCTGCAAAATCGATGTAGCCCAGACACTGTGCATCCAGACCAGAAAGTGTTTTAAAGCATGTCCATGCCTTCATCATTTCTGTTGCATTGGGATTCATGATTGCAGCACTAAGACCGTTCTGCATCGCCATCGTAAAGAAAATCGAAGTGATGTGTTCGCGTAACGGAAGTCCAAACGAAACATTTGAAATGCCAAGCGAAGTAAGACCGTTCTTTTTTTCATGAACATATTTCACAGTTGCAAGGGTTGCCACACCGGCCTGATCATCGGCACTGACAGTCATCGCAAGGGGATCTATGATTATGTCTTCCTTACTGATTCCGTATTTGGCCGCTTCAGAATAGAGCCTTTCTACAATTTGAATTCTTCCTTCCGCTGTTTCCGGGATTCCGTTTTCATCAAGTGCAAGGGCAACAACCATTCCGCCATATTTTTTTACCAGAGGGAACACCTGCTTCATCACTTCCTGCTTTCCGTTTACAGAATTGATGAGCGGTTTTCCGTTATAAATCCTCAGGGCCTTTTCCATTGTAACAGGATCAGAAGTATCTATCTGCAACGGCAAGTCCGTTACCGCCTGAAGTTCCTTTATAACCGCCTGCATCATCTTGCATTCATCAATTTCCGGAAGCCCCACATTTACATCAAGAACCTGAGCGCCCTTTTCTTCCTGAGTCAAACCCTCGTTCAAAATGTATGCCATGTCGTTGTCGGTCAGGGCCTGCTTGAGCTTCTTTTTTCCCGTAGGATTGATTCGCTCACCGATGAGTACAGGGGGATTTTTTCCGCCGAATTCAACAAGCCTTGTTCCAGATGTAATCACAGATTTCTTTGGGGCATTCGGTTTGTTGAATGAATCTAATGCACCGACTTTCTGAACCAGCTGCTTTATGAACGTGGGATTTGTTCCGCAGCAACCTCCCGCAATCATTGCACCCTGCCTGCAGAATTCACTTACGATGTCAGAGAATTCTTCCGCACCAACATCGTAAACCGTATGTCCATTTTCACTTTTTGGCAGTCCCGCATTCGGCTTTACCAGAACAGGAAGTGTCGTTGATTCAAGAAGTCGTGCAACTATCGGCTTCATCTGTTCAGGTCCAAGGCTGCAGTTAAGTCCAAGTGCCGAAACCCCAAGACTTTCCAGAACCGCCGCACATATCTCCGGGGAACTTCCAGTCAGCGTTTTCTGTCCCTCATCGTAAACCATGGATGCCACAATCGGAATGTCTTTTCCTGCCGCTTCCATCGCTTCTTTTGCCGCAATAACCGCCGCCTTTGCCTCATACAGATCGTTCATTGTTTCTATGAGAATCAAATCGGGGTTGTTTTTTATTCCTGCCTCAAATGTTTGCTTGAACAGGGTGACGCAATCTTCAAACTCAAGGTCGCCGAGTGGCTTTAAAAGTTTTCCGCATGAACCGATGTCAAATGCTATGAAACGGGGCACACTTTCGGTTCCATCTTCCTTTTCCTTTTGAATTATCATTGAACGCGCTTTTTCCGCATTCTTAAACGCCGCATCTATGACCTGCCTAACGCTGTATTTCCCGTCCTGTCCTGTGAATTTTGTAACAAATGCACCAAAGGTATTCGTGTTGATTATGTTTGAACCCGCAAGATAATATCCGTATCCAAGCTGAACGATTTTCTCCGGCTGTTCGACATTCCAGTTTTCAGGAAGCTCGCCGGGCAACAATCCCTGTGCCTGCAGAACGGAGCCTGTTCCACCGTCAAAAAACAAGACCTGATTTCCCAAACATTCACGAAAAGTTCTCATATTAATCCATCCTCATTCATTTTCGTTTTTATAAACACCTACAAACGCCGTCACAGATTTTTCAGGAGACATTATCAGCGTATCATTCAGTGTCAGCGCAAGATTCTTCTGGCATTCCAAAAGTTCAAAAAAAGTTTTCTGCACCTCAAGCCCCACATCACCAAACCCCGGACTGTAACGTGGCTTTAAAAGATTTCCCTGGGCTTTTTCTTCTTCAAGCAAATAACCCATGAACATGTCGCAGTATTTTTCTATGAACATTGCACCAGCGGCCTGCATCATCACAGCCTTTGCGGGGTTTATTTTTGACTCTCTCTGAATTGCCTTATCAACACCAGGACCCAGAGTCGCCGCAAACAGATATACAGAATGGCAGCCTTTAAGATTGAGCGTAAGGTGATGGCTTTGGAGGCTCTTTCCTGCAAAACTGATTGTGTCATCCTCAGTAAGCTTCAATTGAAACCTGGAATACACCGACCGGCAGTTCATTTTTTCAGATACCAGTTCCACCGCACTTTGGGCAAGTTCCTTCATCTGCACATCATCGACATCATTCAACTTATGGCGTGCAAACCCTGCATACCTGTACAATTCCGAGTAGTCTGGTTCAATTTGCCCTGAATTCAACCTGTATTGAAAAATCATTCTTCCTTCCATAGAAGAATATAATCCATTCATTCATTTATTGCAATAAATAAAAAATTCTACTATAGTATTTAATTATGAAAGCACTTAGAAAAATTTTTTCACTATTTATCATCTTAACCCTGGTTTGTGGCTTTTCTTTTGCAGCCGACAAGAAGAACTCAAAGAACACAAAGTCTGAAGTTCGTATTGTAACGCTTGGACCTGCCGCAACGGAAATTGTTTTTGCCATTGGTGCACAGGATCAGCTTGTTGCAAGAACTGATTTGTGCGATTATCCTGCTGATGTTTCAAAATATCCGTCTGTCGGTGGATTTGCAGGAAACACAATCAGCCTTGAGGCAATCATTTCCTACGAGCCGACACTGGTCTACTGTTTTGCTGGAATGCATGATTATCTTGTTCAGCCGCTAAAGGATGCCGGAATTGAAGTATATCTCTCCAATGCGGTTTCAATTGATGCCGTGAAAAAGGAAGTCCTGGACATAGGAAAACTCACAGGCCACACAAAAGAAGCACAGAAGGTCGTAAAGACAATGAATGCAACTCTTGCCCGTACGGAAAAATACATCAAGTCAAAGAGCAAGGGAAAGGCTGCCCCAAAGGTTTACTGGGAAGTCTGGAATGACCCCATGATGAGCGCAGGAAAAAATTCTTTCATGAACGACATCATTCAGAAAGCCGGCGGCAACAATATTTTCGGTAATTTGAACGAAGCATATCCAATGGTAAGCGAAGAAGCCGTTCTCCTTGCAGACCCGGATTACATTTTCTATTCTGGTGACGGAATGGGCGGTGGAAAGCCTAGCGAAATATTTGAACCAAAGGGTGGCGTTCATTACATGGGTGATGACGACAGGTTTGTACGCTCAACTCCACGCTGTGTTGATGCCGTAGAAAAACTTGCAAAAATCCTCTGGCCGTAAAATTCAAACATGAAACAAAAACGTGCAGGGTGCATATCAGTCATCTGGAAGATTCTCCCCATTGTGGCCTTGATTCTTACCGGACTGATTGCGCTTTGCATCGGCACTAAATTCATTTCACCACTTTCGGTGATTTTCCGAACTTGTTCCAAAACTGAACTTACAATCATTACAAGAATCAGGCTTCCTCGAATCCTTATTAGCATAATGTGCGGTGCACTCCTTGGTGGAACCGGCGCTGTGTTCCAGGGATTTTTCCGCAACCCTCTTGCAGACCCTGGGATCATGGGTGTGTGTTCCGGTGCTACATTTGGGGCAGTGCTTTCTGGATTGATTCCGTTTGCAGCCATTCCATTCTTAAGCCCTGCAACCCTGTTTTCTTTTTCGGGGGCACTGCTTTCGGCATTCTGTGTTTTTCTTTTTTCCAAATTCTTCCGCGGAAACTCCAGCGTCACCCTGCTTTTGTCAGGAACCGCAATCGGAACTTTTTTTTCTGCCATCGCATCAATAATCCTGCTTACCCACGAAAGTGACCTGCATTCATTTTACGTGTGGACAACAGGAAGCTTTAACGCAAAGGGCTGGAAGGAATTTTCCGTCTTTATAATTCCCTCAGTTATTTCGCTTGTCCTTCTTGAATTTTCCTCACGCCACCTTGATGTTCTTGTATGCGGTGAAGATTCAGCCAGGACATTCGGGCTCAACTATAAATTCTTAAGGAACTA
>DBWR01000041.1 GCA_002309305.1 Treponema sp. UBA1233
CAATTTTTGGAGGGTCGTAAACCTTTATACCTTAAATATGCTGTAATTATTGAGCAGCAAGGTAACTTCCATCATAGATATTTTTTTACAGACTTAGCCCAGACTCGAATAGTAAAAGCAGTTGAACAGTGGCGCTGCAGCCATGAAACATAGCGTACGGCAAAACGGTAAATTGAAAGTGCCTTTCCCCGGCAGGCGTCTCGAATTGCTTTTGCGGCAACCTTGTCTGCCGTTACAAGGAAAGGGAAGTTTACCTTGCGGCCATTCAGAGTTTCCGGCAAAAGGGTAGTCTTTATCCAGCCCGGGCAGATTGTTGTTACAACAATTCCTGTTTCGCGGAGTTCTTCTCTGAGCGCGCGGCTGTAACTGTAAACAAAGGCTTTTGTTGCCGCATAAAGATTCATATAAGGCAGCGGACAAAATGCAGACTGCGAAGCCACATTTACAAGATGATCTCCCGCCTTCATATAAGGAAGGCAGATATTGCAGATTGAAGCGATAGCCGTACAGTGAGTCGTAATTCCTGCTGCCAGCTCTTCTGTAGAAAAATCTGTTGAAGGTGCAAAACGGCCCGCGCCGGCATTATTTATCAGCCAGCTGATTTCCACAGCCGAAGCCCCACCCTCAGACTCAAGCCGGCCAGAAAGCAAGTCATAAGATTTTGTATCAGACAAATCCATCTGAAGCGGAATGATTTTTGAACCTGCCGCGTCTCTTCTTCCTTCGCCACCGTTACTGTTAGTCTCACCAAACTCCGTCCTGAGCCCCTCCAGCTTTGCCACATTACGTCCGATTGCCCAGACCTCATCAACCTCATTTATAACCTGTCTAACAAACTCTTTTCCAAGCCCGCCAGAAGCACCTGTAATTACTGCAATTTTCTTCATACTATCATTGTCCTATATTTATGGAATTTGTAAAGATTAGTTTGACGACGGTCAATTTTTGGAGGGTCGTAAACCACCAACGGCATGAATTTAGTATAATGGGTTTAAGCCGAGATTTCAAGCATTTCCTTCTTTATGTTTGGCGAGTAATAATTTTTGGAGGAAAAATGAAGAAAAGAGATTTTTCTTTTGATTTTGGAGGGGTATAACCATTGTTGATACAATTCTTAGCTTATGGCAGCAAATAATAGTGAAGACTGTAGGAAGGTTGATTTTAGTGTACTACTGTGCTATGATTTAATAAAAGTTTTTGGAGGAAAAATGAAAAGTTTTACATGCAGTAAAAGAAACACACTCATTTTAATATCGAGTTTTATAGCGGTTTGCCTCTTGATTAATTGTTTAAAAGGCGGTCCGCATTTTATACCCATGCTTATAGGCTTGGTATTTTTTGTTCTTATTTTGTTTTTTTCCGGAAACTTCTGGCTCATCAAATATGATGACCTTGGCTTTACTTATACCGGCAGAGGCAGATACAAGATTGAATATGATGATATCGTGAGCGTTACACATCATACTGTCAAAAATGTAGGTCGCAGTCGTATTGATCATTTCATAATAAAATACTCATGTATTGTAGAAAACAGCGAAGAAAGAGAAATCCAAAAACTTGAGCTTGGAAACTACCCGGAAATCGAAACTAGAGAATTCTTTTCCTACATGAAGGAACGCAATCCGAAGATTGAATTTTCTTCCCAAATGGCAACCAAAGATTCTATGGAGATAACAGAATTTGATTATTTCTAGGACATAAAGAACTCAAGAGATAATGAACTTTTCTTCTTGACGATGGACAATTTTTTGGTGGGGTGTTAACCTAAAATAAAATCAATGAGGAGGTAATAATGAGAATATTCATAAGCATTTCAATTCTATTAGCATTTGTTTTAATCATTTGCATACTTGCCTCCTTGATTTACAGGTTCTTTATCTTAAAAAAACGAATCGAAGGTTTAGGTAAATTAATCTGCCCATGCTATCTTCCAAATCGTTCTGCCAGAGAAGGGATAATACAAAAGATATACGATTGTTGTTATGGTACTTCTGATGATGTTCCTCGAAGTTTCATCGCTATTTATTTTCTTCTTTGTGCATTAGCTTACCACGTTGGATTACCATTACCTATACTGATTCTTTTTTGTCTCTTTAGCATTTTTATTGATTTATTTGTTAGGATCATAAGAAAAACTGCGGAAAACAACGGTATTTATGAAAAAGGCATAATACTTGACTCCGTGAAAAAATGGGAAAAAGTTATGGATTGTAAAATAGTTGATAGCTCTAATTTGATTTTTGAACTTGAAATCAAGAAGAAAATTCAAGCATTCATTGGAGATGATTTGGATAAAGTAGTAAATGTTCTAGAGGAAAATCTTTCTGTAATACATAGTGTTAATAAAATAAAGGGGGAGTATGTTTGAAAACAATAACAATATGCGGAAGTATGAAATTTGAAAATGAAATGAAACGTATTGCTTTTCGCTTAGAGACGAAGTATAAAATGTGCGTCTTGCAATGTGTCTACAATGAGGATAATGAGGATTTATCAATAGATGAAATTGCTTTTCTTAACAAAGCTCATTATAGGAAAATAGAATTATCAGACGCTGTATATGTTGTTAATATTAATGATTATATAGGAGAGCAAGTAAAAAAAGAAATAGCTTATGCAAAGAAAATGCAGAAGGAAATAATTTTCCACACTGATTTTATGAATAGGGAAAAAGCTGATTAAGAAGCATAATATTTTTTTAAGGGTGAAAAAATAAAGATAAATAAGGAGATAAAAAATGAAAAAAATTAATTTTGAAACCATAAGGAAAATCGTTTACATTTTAGTTTTGATAATAGCTGTAACTGTAATTATAACATTTTCCGTAAGGGCAATTAAAGACCATCTTCCTCGTAAAAAGGCAAAGACCGCACAAATAAAAGTTGTTGACTCCGAAGATGAAGAAGAAACAGAAGATACCACTGAGTCGATTGATTATTTAACTAAACTGGATGATGTATATGTTTTTGCAGTTTCATCATCTGCGATAAAATCAGATGAATTATCACTACCAACGACTATGGGCATAGAAATGTCAAATGCAATCGGACAATCTATACCAAGGTATGGTTCATCACAAATCATTAATTTACTTTTTGTGAAAAATGGTCAGGAAACAAGTTTGTTTTCTTCTAAAGCATTTATCTATAAATATCAGTTAAAGAATTCTTACTACCCGCGCCCCGAGTCAGCTTCCATCTATTCTTATAGTACACTTGATCATGATTTTAATATCTATGCGGTAATAAAAAACGATACAAACAACGACAAGATTTTAGACAGTAAAGACAATATTTCTCTGTATGTATCTGATTATGATGGGAACAACCTGCAGGAACTTTCTCCTTCGATTTATTATTTTACATGTACAGACAATAATGTTTTCGTATTCTCTGAATATAATGAAGGAAAAATCAGCTTTTATGAATATGACGGAAATCTTAAAAAGGTAAGTTTGATAACGACTTTCGAAAAAGAATTGACAGAAAAAAGAATTAATTTATGGTAGAATAAACGCTGTTTGCAGACGGTCAATTATTGGAGGAGCGTTGATCTTATTGATGAAAGGTTGATTTTAGGGTACTACTGTGCTATGATTTAATAGAAATTTTTGGAGAAAAAGATGGAAAAATCTATTACATATACTTTGAAACAAAAGGAATATGTTAAATACCTGATTTCCAGGGTATGCAATTATAAAGTATTCCTTCTTTATCTAGCTTTGACATTGGCATTTAAGATTCGGTTAATCATGGATGATTTTTCCGCATCAAAGCTGGCATCATATCTTATCATTTCTATTTTAGAGGCATTAGGCCTCACTTTAATCGGTTTGATTTTTATGATGCTTTATGGCATTTACCTGTATAAAAAAGACAAAAATATGCAGATGGAAGTTACGATGAATTTTCATGAGGACCATCTTGAAGAAGTAACGGAGACGACAAGTTTTAGTTTAAAATATTCGGAAATAAAAAATCTGAAGCTGTTTAAAAATATTTTAGTCATTTCCATAAGTCCAGCCAGAGCTTTTATCATCCCGGAAAGCACCGATTATGACATAAAGGAAATCCACTCTGAACTTGTAAAATTGAATAAAAAGAAATAAAATAGATATGAACGTCAAACAATGAATTTCAGGAGGCAGACATTAAGAATGACGTCTTATACAAGATGGATGGCGGCGAACTGAATATTTCATTGGTATTAGGAAAAACAAATGAAAATAAAAGTAATTTTTTTAGAAAATGAAGATGGTGATTTAGTCACAGGGAAAGTGATATTATTCATATTGAATATATTTTTTTCATTCATTTCTATTTTCGGAGGGAAGTACCTTCATTTTTATTTTCTCCTTATTCCTCCGTTTTCCATTTTTTATTTTGGGATCTCGATTTATTATATTATTAAATCCATAGTTAATCATGTTTTTGAACTCCACAGTCTTTTTTTTCTGCCGTTTATTTTTTTTGTTACGCTTGGTGCAATATCGGACATAGATGAAACAAATAATATCGAAAAAAAACTACTGGACGCACAGAACTATGTTGAGCAATATTATGAGCAAAACGGTTTTCTTCCCGATAATGACGATCCCTATCTTGCTGAGCAAAAAATTAGTATCAAGGGAATAGATTCTTACGACAAATATGCAAAAGCCGATGAATACATCCTGAATTATCTTGAGGAAAATGAAAGGTTCCCGGATAAAGATGATCCATTTCTTGCAGAGCTTAAAGTTGAAATAGAAGAAGTTGAATCTTACTCCAAGTTTTTGGAAGTACAAAAATATATTGAACAATACCATTATATTTATGGAAAAGCTCCAGAGGAAAATGATTATTTTCTTATGGGGTTTAATCCTGACATCTTTGAAGACGAGTACTATTATGAGCTTGAAGGAATTGGTGCCAAAATCAGACGCGGAGACAGCAAGGTGAAATTTATACATCATCGATAAAAATATCCGACTAAGTATATAACATTAAAAGACATTGAACAGGAGCTTATTATGGAAGAACTCTATCTTGAACTTAAAGATACAGAATGGCCTTTGGAGTCGATCAACCATGACAGGAATGTCGTGAGGGCAATCACTTATGATGAAGATGGTTTCTTTTACTTTGTGAGGGTTGACAGGGACGATCTATTCGGTAAGGCTAAGCACATTGAGACTGTGGGCGGTGGTGTAGAAGAAGGGGAAGACCTTGAGGAGGCTTTGAGGCGCGAACTTAAAGAAGAACTCGGTGCCACTATTGAAATCATCACGAAGATTGGTGTTGTAAGTGATTTTTATAACGTAATCCACAGACATAACATAACGAATTATTATCTTTGCAAGGTAACAAGCTTTGGTAAGACAGAAATGACTCCTGAGGAAATAAATGAGTTTCATCTGACGCGTGCGAAACTCACTTACGAGGAAGCTGTCAATGAATATGAAAGCTGCGCTGACACAAAGATCGGAAGACTAATATGCAGAAGGGAATTACCTGTTCTTAAAAGAGCTCACGAGATAATGAACTTTTCCCAATTCCGTGACAATATATGTATTTAATAATCCGATTATTCATGCTACAATGATTAAAAAGATTGTAATCAGGAAACTGAGGTATTAGGAAAAAACACGTGAACACCATAGAAAGGTTGATTTTAGGGTACTACTGTGCCATGAATTAATGGAAAGACTTTGCTCTAAAAGTTACGAAGAGAATTAACGCTCCTGCTGCATTTCCTCATATTTTTTCAAAACCTCATTAAAGCCATTTTCGTAATCTTCGATTGTTTTACGGATTATTTCATCCCAATCTTCTTTTGGGGCTGTATAGGTTTCGTCGCCTTTGCCTGTAAATGCTTTCATACCATGCAGATTAATCCAGCGGTGGTCATATGTCACCTTATTTTTCCTTACATGATCAATGGCCTTAGAAACAATTTCCTTAAGGTTCTCCATATTTCCAAAGCCATAGGAATTGATTATAGGTCCGAACTGCTGGTTTAAAAGTGAAACAGCCTCTCCTGCGGTCGGATCCTGGCAGATATTCGCATCAATTCTTGCACGAAGTTGACCTATATAAAAGATTTTTGAAGCCTCATCCCTGTTTTCTTCAAAATATACATTTGACAATACATATAAAACTGTTGGATTATAGGCATCAAGATTCTTCAGAACTTTTTTTACGGCTTTATTCACAAGTTTTTTATTGGTACTAAGCAGATCCTGAACCATCTGATTGTCTTTGGTAACATTGATGTCAGCATAAGCAGGATTCAATTCAAAGGATTCATTTTGTCCAAAAGCAAAAAAAAGTGGCATCAATAAAATCGTAAAGAGTAACAATAATTTTTTCATATTTCCTCCTATTTACTATAATTTCAGAATAGCAAAATTAAAAAAATTTTTCTAGTGTTTTCCTGTATTCCACTACCCTGCCCTCTAATGGCACAAAATCAAAAAAACATGATATAATTGAGTTCTATGAAACAGACTGGAAACTTTCCGCATTTACTTTGCGCAGCCAGTTCATGGCATATTCAAGTTCGTAATCTGTCTTGTCATCCGAGAAAAGCTTTAATGCAAATTCTTTTGTCATCGGGATTGTTACATCAAGGGGAATTCTGTTTTCCCGTGTGGAATCTGTATCAATCAAAGGCACGCCGTCAGACGAGAGGCTCAGGAAAATGGGATACACCACACATATGTTTTTTGTAAGGTAGATGTTTCCGCCGTTGTTTTGATTTACGCCGCTGGAAGATGTAATTCCCATAAGCGTGACATTGGGACAGTCACTCATGAACTTTGCCATACCGTCGCCTGCACTCATACAAGATGCATTTGTCAAAACCACAACAGGAAGCTCGGTGTATCGCGCGTCAGGGAAAACATATTGTGTTTCGTCTATGTGATAGCCTTTTGAATCCTCATAACCGAATGAAACCATTGGTGTTTTTTCATCTGTAAAAAGGGAAGCCAATGCACCTGCAACAGAATCGTATCCTCCCACATTATTCCGAATGTCAACAATCAGATATTTCATTCCATGGTCCAAAAGATCCTGTATTTTCTCTGCATATAATTCTGTAAGTTTTGGATAAAATCCATGTCTAAGAGCCGAAACATTATCCGAAAACTCTCCATAGCTTTCTGCAACAACCTGAAGATAACCGCATTCATCATCGAGCATCGTGGAATAGAAATTCCTTCTTTCCATATCCCAATTCAATGCTTTTGTCATAGCTATCACAAAACGGTTGTATTCACTTTGCCATTTTCCTATTGTTATATTTTTCTCGGATCCATCATCCAGAACAAAGGTAAGGTTGACTTGATCATCATTTTTTGCTGCAAGATAAATCGGCTTAAAAAAGTCCTCGTTGTTTTTTACAGGGAACTGAATATCCGGAGAAATGCATTCAACTTTATCTATCGCATCCTGAATTTTCTGATTGTTCCACGAAAGGATTATTGTCCCATCATGAATTCCCTGCTTATACGCATCACTTTCCGCATCAACAAGAACCGCCATGACACTGCCGTCATCCAGCCTTATCATTGAAAATCCAAAATCATTTCCTGCAAAAACATCTCTTGTGTCATAATAAAGCGAAGAACTAAGATTTGCAGAAACATGTGAATCATAGAACCTGTAAAGCACTTCCGTAACTACCGCAGCATAGGCAGTTTCATCGTTTTGTTCTTCTGCCATTTGAACTTGAGGCAAATACCTTGAACGCAGAAAATCGTAGTCGATTTGTTTCCAGCTGTTCAGGACATATTCTTTTTCCAAAGTATCCAGCATTTTCTGAAAACTTTTTGTATAACTTTTTCTTGAATAATTGTGAACCTTGGAACCTGCAATCAAATTAAGCAAACATACAAAGCAAACAACAAAAGTAAGGATTGAGGATGAAATGGATTTTGCAACTAAAGTCTTCTTGTTTTTACCGGGGAGCAAATTAATCAGGGGCACAAGAGATTCAAGATAAAGATATTTGAATGCCCAGAACGTGATTGTTCCATTAACAAGAAAATGAACCAATGCAACTGCAACAGGAAGCAAACATAAAATCCACAGAGCAAGTTTTTTGCCGTTTCGCTTCAGGCGTGGACTTACAATTGCAAGGATTACAGAGTATAAAAAAATTCCCAGCGAAAGAAGACCGTTTGGTGTCTTTAAAATCAAATATAAAAAGTACATTAAATCTTTTCCTTAAAGTCCGTTGTAGGTTTTCCGTGGCCGTAATATAAGGTGCGATTTCCAAGTGCCTTTATTTTTTTTGCAGTTTTCCTTATGTCATCTATGTTAAAATACAAATGGCCGGTGGCGGGACTAATCCAGTTGTCCAGTGCATCTCCGACAAACAAATGCTTTTCTTCAACATCAACACCGATGGAACCGTTTGTGTGACCCGGAAGTTCCACGATTTTTGCGTTCAGGCCATATTCGCTCAAACTGTCGCCTTCTTTTACATGAATGATTTTCTCAGGACGTTCAACAGTTGTTTCCCTAAGGACCTTGAGTGACAGCCCAAGAACAACGCGACCTACAAGGCCATAGGATTTTAACGGCTGCCTGTCAAAACTTTCAAATAATTCCTCGTCGGCTTCATGCAGGGCAACAGGGACATTATAGCGTCTGGAAAGCTCTGCTGCATTTTCTGCATGATCAAAATGAACATGAGTCAACACAATCAGCTGCAGTTCATATTTGTCACACTCGGCAATAACCTGATTCAAACATTGCTTGCTTGCAGTATCAACCAAAACCGCTTTTTTACCATCTGCAATCAAATAGCAATTGTCCGTTCCACCTTTTATGTGCTTTATTTCCATTTTATTTCTCCTTTCATCCCTGAGCCAAATTATATCACATTATCAAATGATGTACTATTGGCCATGCTTACTTGTCAACAATCAAATCAACCAGTATTATTATGAGCTGGAAGGAAACGGTGCCAAAATCAGACGCGGAGACAGCAAGGTGAAATTTAGAACTCGACGCTAAAATTGAACGCAGCATTCAAACACACAGCGTCCGCTTTCCTTTATGTGAATGAAAACTTTTCCTGGGCAAGTCTGGTCATTGCGGCGGTAAACTTTAAGGGTCTGGCCTTCCTTGCTTTCTCCCATGTAGTGAACTTCCAAATCTGTTATTTCATGCGACAGTAAAAAATCATCGTCAAAGACACAAAGGGCAAGCTTGATGTATTCGATGTTGTTCATGTGGTGGGACATGTCAATGTGACTTGAACGAATGACCTGCTCAAAGACAAATTCATCTTCCGTAAAATCCGAGGGAAAGCGTTCAAATGGTTCGTCAAAAACTGCTTCCGGAAAATTTTCAGAGGGATAAGGCAGGGTTGAAAGTTTTACAGGCCTGTGTGTTTCAAGACTCAGGACACACGCTTCCTGATTTGCGGCAAGAAGACGCTTTCCTTCCTTATCAAGTATTTCTGTGTTTACGTGAGTCCTCATTCCGGCATTGTCAATCGGGAATGTTCTGGCCTTAACAATTTCGCGCCAAGCAGGCCTGCGTTCAAAATGAACCTTGGTCTTTGTGAATACCCAAAACGTGTTGAACTTCTCGCGGTAAACGACACCATCGCATCCAAGTTCGCCAAAACATTCAGTAAGATTGTCCTGAATCATCAGGACCGACTGAGCCACACCCATCCTGACAGAAGAATCAATAAAAGCCGAAGAAATCTCCCTTTCAGCTTCAAAAATCATATTTTCATACATGGTAAAATAGTATCATATCTTTGATTTTTCCTCAATCATAAGGATTTATCTTTCACATTTCATCACAATTTCTTGACAATGCGTTCACGTATGCTATAATCATTTTAGGAGAAGGAGGTAGCCTATGGTATTCGGTCTTATTTTATTGATTGTTGTTTTTGCCGTCGTCATGATTATCCATCTACTCCCCTGGCTCCTTGCCCTCCTAGGCATATCCCACATAGCAAAGAAAAGCGACAGTGAAGAACCGTTTTTCCTTGATTCTTAGGTAAAGGATTCAGTTGAGATTTGATGAGTGGCAATCTTGCTAATCCTCCAAAAGTCTTATTGTTTCAACTACATATGCATATGCTTCAGCATCGTACTTGCGAATAAAACTTAGTTTTCCATATTTTGAATGTCCAATGCTTTCTGACAGGTAATCGTTTGGATTATTAATTGCTATAGGCTTTTGTTTTTTCAAAACACAGGCTGCCATGTACATTACTTTACAGGCAAGAACTGCTGCAACTTCCCCTGAGAATTTTCCATCGTAAATATGATTAGAAAGATTTTTCATGACATTTGAATATAACTCATATTCTGTTCCGATTTTGCCTCGTCCTACAATGCAGGCAGCCGAATCTATTGTATCAAGCAGAGCGTCTTCTGGAGTTATATCAATTCCTCTGTATTCAATTTCCGTTCCAACAGTTTTAAGATATGTTTTGTATACGTCTTCGAAATTGCTTTGTGCATCAAATAGACATGCCACATCATACATCTGTTTAATGATTTCCAAGTCCTTATCTTCTCCAAATCTTATTCCTGTTGTGTGAGGTGCAAATGCAGTAAGTTTGTCTCCAAGGATACAATCTGTACTCGGTAAAGTTACCTGAAGATATGGGGCTTCTGTCAAAAGAATCTCATTTTTAATATCTTGTTGAATAAGGTGTTCGTAATTGTTTTCCTCAAAGAGGATATCAAGCAGAATGTAGAATTCTCTTTTATTGGCTGGTGAGTCATACAAAAACTTGTAGTGAGTCTTTTCAATATTATTCTTTCCTTTTCTGATTTGTTTCTGATAATCTTTAAATGGAATAATCTTTGATGCGCTTTTTATGAAACTCTCAACATCAGTTCCTGGTTTTACAATTATATCGATATCTGTAGACAGTCTTCTAGGTTTATCCAGCAAAAGCATAAGGCTTGTTCCACCTTTGAAAATGAAAGGAAGACCAACTCGCACAAGAGCTTCGAGTAGTCCAAAAGCATAAATGCTGCGTTCAAGTAAAACGATGTCTACCTTTTTGTTCCTTACAATGCTTTCAATATGCTCCATTGAAAATGAGTCTTTATTAATCACTTTTTTACCTCTGTTATAAGTTTTATGTTTGTTTTTTGGGTCAGAAAATCATAAATTTCGTTTGCTTTATTACGTCTTCGTGCATAGCGAAAGAGTTTTATTTCGTTAATATTATATTTTTCGAACATGTCTTCAAGAACTTTAGGATAATCTCCCTTTGATAAAAACATCTGAAACACTTTGTTTGCAAACATGTCAACAATCAGTTTTTCCAGTGAGATATTATATGTTTCATCCATTCCTGCAGGGCACTCACTTGTAAGCGGCATTATGATGACATCATTTGGAACCGAGTATAGTTCGACTTCTTTTTTTGAAGGATTGAGCAAAATCTTGTTTGGAAAGAGTTCTTGAAGGCGAGTATAAATAAACTCCATGCCATCTTTTTCAACTTCCAGGATAACATGGTTATGGGCCAGAAGATGATTAACAAATTCGTTCATGCAGGATATGTCAATTATTCTAAAAGAAACCAGAGGATATTCTTCTTTCATAACTGAGATTATTTTATTTGAAGTCTTAGAGTTTTCCGGCAAATACTTCTTTTTGTTATTCAAATTTTTTGCATATAAATTTCGTCCCAGACTGACAATTAGATTTTCTTTTTTTAATTTACCTATATAAAACCTTAACTGGGTATCTTTGAATGAGGGGTCTATCACTTTTGCTGCATCATGCAGATCATTTCGTGAAAAAGTATTATTTTTCAGACTTTTATACAGTATCATGGAGTCCATACATTCCTCCCTGTTAAAAAGCCATTACGGCAGAATATTAAATAATTTGCCAATATGGCTTTTACATTTCCAATATAACATATGGAATCAGAAAAAGCAAGTTATTTTGCAAAGAAAAGATTGTTTTATAGTATTTTGCACTGAGATTTCTTTGAATTTTTACCCATCTAAAGAACTATTTCTTGACAACACGGTGACCTACAGTATAATTATACTATAGAAACTAAAAAACGGAGAATTTTACATGAAAAAAAGAATCTTCATAATTTTATTGGTAGGCGTTTTTGTTGTAGCGGCCACTGTAATTGCGGTGGCAAAGGGACAAAAGGAATATGATGTAAAGATTCCGGCTAACCGTAACGAGCAGGCGGAAAATTCAATCAATTCATTCGATTCCAAGCTTTTTAAAACACTCTGCAATCAGACGGAAAACGTAAACTACTCCGCCCTTTCCATTTACAACCTGCTTTATGCGCTTTCAAAAGGCTCAGACAAAAACACGGAAAAAGAAATCAATTCGGCTCTGGAATACACGCCGTCCCAGGAAGTTGATGAATACATAAAGAACATGATTTTATCAACGGAGAAAATGTCAAATTCTCTCTGGTACAATCAAGACCTTAATATACAGCCTGAATATAAGGACTTCCTCGTCGACCTTAATTTCAGGCAGAACAAGGTTGATTTTTCAGAAACCGCAAAAACCCAAAGGCAGATAAACTCCTTTGTTTCAAAAAATACAGACGGGCTTATAAAAAAAATACTTTCTGACCCTCTGCCGTCGGATACAAGGCTGCTTCTTTTGAATACTCTCTTTTTTGAGCAGAAGTGGATGATAAAATTTGATAAAGATGAAACAAAGACAGATGATTTTTACATTAAAAGTGATGATAAAATCTATGTGAGGATGATGCAGGACATAAGGAGCGAATTATATTATGAAAATGAAATTCTCCAGGCGGTTCAGCTTGACTATAAAGATTCAAGGTATTCGATGATTATCTTCCTTCCAAAAGATGTTGATTTTGATTTTGCAAACTTTGACTTAAAAGAAAACCTTGATGCATTTAAGGAAGAAAATGAATTGCAATACCTGCTTATAAACATTCCCAAGTTCGAGGCTCACTCCCAATACGATTTAATTCCCGTCCTGGAGTCGCTTGGAATAAACGATGCCTTTCATGCCGGAAAAGCGGACCTTTCAAAAATCTTTACGGATTCAGAAAGACTCTTTTTGAACGAGGCCCTGCATGATGTCGTGGTAAAGGTTGACGAGGAAAAAACAAAGGCGGCGGCGGTGACACTATTCGGAGCAAAATCAGCAGGAGTGGATAGCCGTGACCGAGATTATATAACCTTTAGGGCCGATCATCCCTTCTGCTATGTAATCTATGATGAGGTCAACAACATAAACCTCTTTACCGGAATCATAAGAAGGCCAAGGTAATTTAATATTACAGGTTGAAATAATGGAACAACATGGAGTCATTAACTAATGGAAGATAAAATAAAGAAGAATACAGTTGCGTCCTGCTGGATTATATTTGCTGTCCTTATTCTTGTGCATGGGTTTGAAGCGATTGTTCTCAGGATGGATGAAACGTTTTTTGGCGAAAACTTCATCAACAAGCTGTTTGGAATTCTTGTCGTGTTCATTGTGCTGCGGTGTCTCAAGTGGAAATGGGCGGACATAGGATTTGCAAAAAAGGGAATGTTAAAGAACATCTGCCTAGGCCTTTTGATTGGACTTTGTTCGTTTGCAGTTTCGTACTGTGTGGAAATCATCATACTCAAGAGCAGCGGGAACATCATAAGCTTTGGATTTTTTACGGCAGGATTTTCGTTGACTGGAGAGGCGGCCATTCATACTGGAATCGGTTTCATCCTGATGTGCATTTTCTTCAATATCGTCAATGTCGTTATGGAAGAGGGAACTTTCCGCGGACTGTTCAATAATATTGTCAAAATCGATCACTCTCCAAGCTTTGCCCTGCTGTTTCAGGCATTCTTGTTTGGACTGTGGCACATCGTTACTCCAATTCACAATCTGATAGACGGTGACATTAACGTCACATCCTTTGTTGCACTTAGCATAGGATACATCATTCTTGCCGGATTGATGGGCATCAAGTGGGGGCTTCTCTATAGGATGACCGGAAGTCTTTACGCTGGCATGGCAGATCATTTCTTCAACAACTGTATTGCAACCAACCTTCTTCATGTGATGACCGAAAGTGGTTGTGACGACTTGATGATTATCCGTGTTGCAATCGCACAGTTGCTTTCATTTACAGTGATTTTAGTGGTGTGGAAAATACGGAAGTCGAAGGACAATAGTTCTGGAATAGGAAAGCAAACATGATAGGATTAAAAAGCGGAACTGTAGTTCTTGAGCCCCATCAGGAAGCATGGGATGCCGAAGGAAAAAGAATGTGTGACATGCTCAAAAAAATTCTGGGCAATGATGCAATAGATGTTCAGCATGTGGGGAGCACGTCAATTAAATCCATCCAGGCCAAACCGATTATCGATGTTGCGGTTGCCGTAAAATCATTTGAAGACATATTCAAGCACAACGGTGAACTTGTACAAAATGGAATTGTGTACCGCAAGGAGGATATTCCCGGACAGCAATTGTACCGCTCGGGGGACCTTGATAACGGCATTGTAACTCATTACATTCATGTTGTAACAGCGGACTCCGATGCATGGCACAATTACATAAACTTCCGCGATTACCTTAACACCCACAAAGAAGAAGCCAGGCGTTATGAAGAATTGAAACTTGAATTGTGCTCAAAATTTCCAAACGACAGGGAATCTTATGTAAACGGAAAAAGTGTTTTGGTGTCAGGCCTGCTGGAAAAAGCCCGCTTGTGGAGAATGCAGGTCAATTAGTTTTCCTTGTAAACCATCCCATCAGCTTTTGCGCGATAAAAATATTTACAAAGACAAGAATCGCACCAAGAGCCATGAACAATCCCGCAAACATGACGGAATCATCTATGCACAAAAGACACTTGCAGATGATCAGCGTATTTATCGGAAGACAAATCAAACTCGTGATGCATGCCGGGATATAGCGGCGGTAAATGCCAACCTGAATCAAATGTACAAAAAAGTGCAGGTCACAGCCAAGGAATGCACCCAGCCAGATGTACCATAAAAAGTTGCGGTCCAGGAAAAAGGCCAGCGTAGAAATCAAAATGCACAAAATGAGTTCTTCATAAACGGCAAGGGCAAATCCTTCGGTGGAAAAATCCTTGTAGCGTCTCAGGATGAACGGAAAGCGTTTTTTAAGTTCTGTTTCGTTCTGGCGCAAAAAGAATTTGAACCCGATTATTTCTTCCATGTCGTGAAACATAAAGATAATCGGAAAAAGCCAGACATATTCTTTCATAAAAACTCCGTGTTGCAAGTAAAATCCTAGAAAATTTGCTCAAAGCCTATTTTCTTTTTCATGTTATTAGTATATACTAATTCTTATAGTTAGTCTATGCTAACTTGTACCATAAGAAAAATTTATAAGGAGGCTCAGTAAGGTACGGACATTAAGTGTCTATGGGGAACGGCAAACATGTTCGGTAACCCACGTTTTATGAACGGCGCTGGTTCAACTAACTCTGCTGATGTTTATTGTTTTGCTGCGGCTCAGGTTAAAAAGGCACTCGAGATTACAGTAAAGCTTGGTGGACGCGGTTATGTTTTCTGGGGTGGACGCGAAGGTTATGAAACACTTCTTAACACAGACGTAAAGCTTGAACAGGAAAATATTGCAAACCTCATGCACATGGCAGTTGATTATGGACGTTCAATCGGCTTCAAGGGTGATTTCTATATCGAACCAAAGCCAAAGGAACCGATGAGCCATCAGTATGATTTTGATGCCGCAACTGCAATCGGATTCCTCCGCCAGTATGGACTTGACAAAGACTTCAAGATGAACATTGAAGCAAATCATGCCTCTCTTGCAAACCACACTTTCCAGCACGAGCTTTGCATCAGCCGCAGAAATGAAAAAGCCGTCAGATCCAGGCTCCGGTCGTGAGGAATATCTTGAGGGAGTTGTCAACAACATCCTCTTCCGCTGATAAATATCTGGAATAAAAAAACAAAAAAGGTGGACAGTTATGGATTTAGCAGAGATTGATGAAAATGGAAAAGGCTTACAGTTTTTTGGAAAGACAAAGGTTGAACGGCTGGAAAAAATTGAAGGTCAGCCAAATGTTTATCTTTTACAAACGACGATAGAACTTGAGCGGCCGAATCAAGCTGTTCCAAAGCCCGGCCAGTTTTATCTGATTCGAAGTGCTAAATCCGCTGTTCACTATAACAGACCCATCAGCGTTTATCATTCCGAAGAGTGGATCAGTAATGAGGGCAAAAAGAAAGTTCTTGTTCAGTTTATGATTCTTGAAAAAGGACGTTTTGCAGATTTACATGCAATGATGAAGTAATATTAGGGGGAAGTCTCCCCCTGCGGCCGCACTTCGTTGCGTCCTACCCCCTCTGCGGGAGTCCCCGCAACGCCCCGTGTCACACGTTCTGCAGGGTATACAACTTTTTGTACACATCACAGTTTTTCATCAGCTCATCATGAGTGCCGTTACCCACAATCCGACCTTATCTGATTAAACTCATGCAGGCAGATTTCTTCGTCGCAGCATTCTTTGATGAGTTCACGGTCGTGTGTAACTACGATTACAGTTTTTCCCTGGGCTTTGAGACTTCTTAAGATTTCGCCGATTTGCAGCATGTGGGTATAGTCCAGGCCGCTGGTTGGCTCGTCAAAAAGCATGATGTCGCGGCCGCTTGCTATGGCAGAGGCAACTGCCACGCGCTGCTTTTGTCCACCGGAAAGTGACTGCGGATGTCGATCGGCAAATTGTTCAAGGTCGAGTGAGTCTAGGATGCGGCGGGCTTCTTCTTCGTTTTCCTCCGGCTGGCTGATAAGGACTTCGTCTAAAACGCTTTCTGTAAAGAGCTGATGATTTACATCCTGCATTACGAAGTAAATGAGCTTCTGACGCTGGCGAGGTTTGTAAGACTTGCCTTTATAAAGAAGAGTTCCTTTTGAACGTTTACCAAGACCACAGAGGCAGTTGAGTAAGGTAGTTTTACCGTCGCCGTTGTTGCCTGTGATGGCTGTGATTTTGCCAACTGGAATCTGCATTTGCGGAATGTTGAGGGCCAGGTAGCCGTTACGGTATTTGTAGCGGAAATTCTGGAGGACCATGGATTTGTCGTCCTGTATAGACCCCCGGGTCAAGCCCGAGGGTGACATAGGCATAATGTCATCTTCGGGCTTGACCCGGAGATCTTTGTTACCAACATTCGTTCTAAGCCCCAACGCATGCAATTTCTCTTCACTTATCGTATCCATCTGGGTACGTGAAAGCTCCCGGACAATCTGCCCATCTTTTAGGATTACCGTTCTATCTGCTAAATCCCACAAATAAGAAATGCGGTGTTCAGCAACGATAATTGTTTTACCTTCGCTCTTCCATTTTTTCAAAAGACCAGCAAGCTCATCAATTGTCCTTAAATCAAGATTGGCACTCGGTTCATCAAGAAGAATAATTTTATTTCCGGTAACTGCAACAGAGGCGCAGGCAATTTTCTGCTTCTGGCCGCCACTTAAATTAAAAAGGCTTCGGTCCATAAGAGGTTCAAGATGAAGTTCTCTTACGGTTGATTCAATTCTCCTAAGGATTTCGTTTTCATCCATTCCCTGGTTTTCACAGGCAAAGGCAAGCTCGCTTGTTGTATCTACATTAAAAAACTGAGAGCGGGGATTTTGGAAAACAGTGCTGACGCTTTTTGCTGTGTCATAAAGTTCTGCATGGCTTACGTCAAACCCATCTACAGTCACCGAGCCTTCAATACGACCTTCAAAAAAGTTGGGGATAAGGCCGTTTATGAGACGAAGTATTGTAGTCTTTCCACATCCAGAACCACCGGTTAGAAGTACAAACTCTCCTTCTGCAACAGAAAGATTTATACCACGCAGGCTTCCGTTAGAAATTTCTTCACCTACTCCGCCGGCTGCTCCTTTTTCAATCCCGTCACCAGCACTATATTCAAATGTCACGTTTTTTAATTCAATCATCTAAATCACCTTGAATGCACGAAGAATCACTAACAAAAGGCCACCACCAAGACAAATAAATGTGATAATATCACACCAGCCGAATCCAATCTTACATATGTTAGTACGTTTATTTGGTCCGCCAAGTCCCCGTGTAAGGCTTGCTGCCGATAGTTCCTGTCCGATTTTCACAGAACAAGTCATCATAGGAATGAGGCGGTATTCCATCATTTGCAGCGCCTTGGTGCCGCCAAACTTTATGTCACGCATGGACATTGCCTTGTTAATGCTTCCAGCCTCCTCCACAACAGTAGGGAAAAAACGAAACATAACGGCAAGTGGAATTGTAATCTTCTGGCTTACATGCATCCTTTCCATAGCGGCCACAAACTCGCTCACGGTTGTTGTTGAAACTACAAACATTCCGGTTAATATGCCCGGCAAAAAGCGAAGCACTATTCCGCACATTGCAAGAAGCAGGAAATTCAAAAAACCTGAACAGTGGGGCATTACATAAATCGAAAGAAGATAAGACAGCGTGTAAAAAATCACGGCAAATAAAACCGCACCCCATCGTTTGGCTCCGAGCAAAAGTAGAAGTGGAAGGTAATTCAATGCAACCCTAAATTCTGCTGCCACATCCCCACCGGCATTGCCAAGGACAAAAACAGATACAAATGCAAGAAGCAGAAG
>DBWR01000043.1:0-98042 GCA_002309305.1 Treponema sp. UBA1233
TTCCAGTTCATTGGCAAGGACAACATTCCGTTCCATACCGTTGTATTCCCATGCAGCCTTATCGGAAGCGGACACAACTGGACAAAACTCTACCACATGTCTTCAACCGAATACCTGAATTACGAAGACGGAAAATTCTCCAAGAGCAAGGGAATCGGTGTCTTCGGCTCTGACGCAAAGGAAAGCGGCATAAAGGCGGATGCTTGGAGGTTCTTCATATTCTACAACCGCCCGGAAAAGCAGGACTACCAGTTTACATGGAAGGAATTCCGCGACAAATACAACGGAGAACTCATCGGCAACCTTGGAAACCTTGTAAACCGCACCCTCCTTTTTGTAAACAAATATTATGACGGTAAAATCCCTGATGCCCCTGTTGATGAAGAAATGTGGGAAGCAGTCCGTGCACACGAAAAAAAGATGACCGAATATCTTGAATGGGCGGAACTTAAGGATGCATTCCATGAGGTTTTTGCCATCAGTGACATCGGAAACAAAGCATTCCAGGACGGAGAACCTTGGAAGACACGCACAACAGATCCCGACAAGGCCGCCAAGCTCATTCATAATCTCTGCTACATGATAA
This sequence comes from Treponema sp. UBA1233, assembly GCA_002309305.1. Taxonomy (GTDB): domain Bacteria; phylum Spirochaetota; class Spirochaetia; order Treponematales; family Treponemataceae; genus Treponema_D. The sequence continues at coordinate 587 of DBWR01000043.1, forward strand.
AAGACCTTATGATTATGGCACATCCATATCTGCCACAGTTCAGCGAGACAATTCTTGGTTATCTTGGCAAAAAAATCTCTGAACCTAAATTTGGCGAAACGGCAGTTGAAGGAGGATTAAACTGGAGCGATCTTGGAAAAACAGAAGGACTTGACACTGTAGCCGAGACAGCCATATTCTTCTCACCTCTTGATCAAAAGACAGCTGATGCCTTCAAGTTAAGATATTCCGGAAGCCAAAAGGACAGAAAAGAAAAAGCTGGGGACAATAAGAAAGGAAAGAAAGAAAGCAAGAAAATTGAGCTTGCAGAAGATCAGGTTTCATTCTTTAATGAGAAAATTGAGCTAAAGGTCGCAAAAATCATAAAAGTCGAGAACAACCCTGAAGGTGAAAAACTCTATGTGGAAACTCTTGATGACGGAAGCGGCACACCACGCATAATTCAGAGTGGCCTCCGTGAATTCCTAAAACCCGAGGACCTTCTTGGAAAACACATAATCCTTGCCTCAAACCTTGCACCCAGAGCAATGCGTGGAATAGAAAGCCATGGCATGCTTCTTGCGGCAGATTACAAGGACAAGGACGGAAAGGATGCTGTAGAAGTTCTTGAGGCACCGTGGGCGGAACCTGGAACACAGGTTGTTCTTGAAGGCGCTGATCCAAGTGTACAAAAGCCTGCCGAAATCACCGCAGATGAATTCTTTAAGGTTCAAGTGAATGTTGTAAACAAGTCTGTTGAAATTTCTGGCAAAAAGCTTGTTGTAAACGGAAAGGCAATTACTACGGTTTATACAGAAAACGGTGGGGTACATTAAAGTGCCTTACAATGAGCAGCGTTTTTTACAGACAGAATTTTGGGCTGAGTTTAAATGCAGGCATGGTTGGTCGTCAATGTATTTCAACATTTTGCCGGACGGGAACCTTAAGAAAACCGAGCATTTTTCGCCTGATGCAAACTCCCAGAATTCACTGACTCTTTTGATCAGGAAAATCAAGGGTTTTAATATTGCCTACGTTCCCATGGCTCCAGAATACTTTGACGAAGATCGAGACAAGTATTTTGAAAAGCTCTCTTTACTTGCAAAAAAAGTAAAACCTCTGCTTCCTAAAAAAACACTGTTCATCAGATTTGACATACCAATTGATTTTGCAGAATTAAACGAACGAGACCGTTTTGCACATGACAAACTCAACCCATCGTTGGGTATTAAAAAGAGCGCTGTAGACATCCAGCCTCCGGACACAGTTTTACTGGACATCACCCGAAGTGAAGAAGAAATTCTTTCCTCCATGAAAAGCAAGTGGAGATATAATGTTCGGCTTGCAGAAAAAAAAGACGTAAAAGTATCACGCCATTATGCAGGTGAAGAAGGCTTTGAAGAAGCATTCAATAATTTTTATTCTTTGTTTGAACAGACGTCAAAAAGGGACGGCGTCAGTTTCCATGGAAAAGCCTATTACATGGACCTGCTTCAAAAAGGAATTCCTGATGGCAGCAGCAAGCCCAAAATTACACTTTACCTTGCAAAGCACGAAAATGACTATCTAGCGGGCATAATTACTTTATTCTGTCCGAGGGAAGCCGTTTATCTTTACGGTGCAAGCGGAAACATCAAAAGAAACCTTATGCCTGCCTATCTTTTGCAATGGACTGCGATTAAAGATGCAAAGGAAGCAGGATGTCCTGTCTATGACTTTTACGGCTGTCCTCCTACAGAAGACCAGAATCATCCGATGCACGGACTCTTTTTATTCAAGACAGGTTTTGGCGGAAACCTTATCCACAGGCCTGGAAGCTTTGACTTTAAGCTGTCTCCATTGTATTCAATATATTCTCTTGCAGAAAAACTAAGGGCTTGGTGGTTTAAGAAGGCTGTCAAAAAATTAAACGGCAACTGATTAGATTCAAGATTTTTTAGCTGGTATTATGCTCAAGTTTATTGTCTTTTCCATTGCCCTGTCTACGGCAAGATCCACATTCCACCAGAACTGAGCGCATCTTGTGTTTGAAATCAATTCAGGCTCTGATCCGCCGGTATCACGCTTGAACGGAATGTTTGATGTTGCAAATCCAGATTCTTCATTTGGCTCAAACAAGAACAATAGTTTATCCGCTTTGTCTGTAATCTGCAGAAGGGACAGTCCGCTGTCAATCTTATAGACGGAATTCTCATCCACTGCCCTCTTATTGCTGTCAACTATCAGCTCAACTTCATATTGGCTCTTGTTCATGTCTTTTTCAAAGTGAGTCTGAGTAAGGTTAACTTCTACAACGAACATTCCTCTAAGTGGAAAAGGACTTTCATTTTTCAGGATGTATTGTACAGAAACTCCGTCTGAGGAAAAATTGAAATTCTTCTTCAGGCTTACCAGAAGCTTCATCGCAGAATAATTACCGTGTGCTTCAAGCTGAATTTCCCTGCGTTTAGTATCAAAGTGCTTTTCTTCATAAGAACATTGCGGGAAAACAGTATTTGTTGCATTTTTATTCTGCAAAAAGGAATCAAACTGTTCATATTCCAAAAGATGGTCTACAAAAAATCCCCGGTTATAAAAATCATTAAAGCCGTCAAAGCGTTCTATTCTGGAAAGATTGGATGCAGGATTTGCACCTGCATAAAGCAAATTTAAATCTACAATCTGGCCGCCGTTTTGTGAAACCACCGCATTAAATTTTTCCATCTGACATACATATTCATTCAATCCATCACCGTTATAGTCGAATGAAGTTATGGACTCGTTCTGGCATTTACTTTCACGTATGTATCGTTCCGCTTCGTTAAGGAGTTTATAGCTTGCCTGTCTTTTTGCTGCTACCGCGGGTAAGGCTGTCCTGCAGGAGACAATGTTATCTCCAGCCTGTGCTTCCCAAAGTTTTTCCTGAGCCAGTTTCTTCCTCATTTTGTCGCCACCATGACATGAGGAAATCAGCATGCTTATGTACATCATCCTTTCGTAAAGATGACGGCTCTGAATGTATGTGTTCATATAATCGTGAATTGTATATGGGAATGAACTTGAATTATGAACAATTTCAAAAGGCACGGAAGTTCTGTCACTAAGCTTTTCGTGCATTCCGGCTGGTATGTAGGACGTTATGAATTGTCTGGCATTTTTCAGGTAAACCTGAGGTATCGTAAGTTGAATGAGAGTGTTTTCTGAATCGATATAATCCACAAACGAATGGAAAAGCAGGTCCTGCCTTATGGAAACCAGTTGCTCAAGGGTAAACTTCAAGCAAACAATCATGGATCTTGCCTCTTCAAAATTCTCTGGAAGGCTCTTGATGACACGTCCAGACCATTGGTTTCCGTTTTCTCCTTTTTGAGGAAGAAGATCGTTGTGTACCGTCAGAATCTTTATGTTTTTCCCCTGCTCACTTGATATGATTGGAAGGAAAGAATTCTTTGAAGGAGGTATGAGGGATTTGTCCAGAAGCACATATTCAATTCCACATGACTGGAAAGTTGTAACAAGGGACGGATCCCAAATGCTTGAAAAAAGTGATATTCCCCTGGGACGTTTTCCAACAGTATCCCGCAAAAGAGTATTCAATGTTTCTATTTGTGCGCTGCGGTCAATCGGGAAAAGAAGAGGAAAAATCGGTGAATAATATCCGCAACTTATGATTTCTATCTGATGACGGTTGGTAAGTTCTCCAAGAAGTTGAATTGCTTCCGGATAATTCTCTTTATAATAGGAGAGCATGGGACCGGAAACAGAAATACTCATCAGAAGCCTGGGATGTGCATATAAAAGCGATAAAAGTGGTTTTAAACCGGATTCATATAGGCTGTCTAGTTTTTCCTTGTCGAGAAAATCTGTTTGATGAAGATCCAGAATAAAACTTACGTTTACGCTCATCGGCCGAGTACCCCCGGATTAAGCCATGAAGCTCCCCATGAAATCAACAACAATGTGAGGACTCCAATGCTTATGAACAATAGTCCGAGGTTCTTTAACTTTTCTGAGGGTGCATTCATTTCTATCTTCTTTCTTATCGCATGCATAATCGGAACGCTTACAAAGAAAGACAGCAAGCAGGCAATTGCATTCACAAGACAATCAAGGAAAGATACGCTTTCAATTGTCGCAATCAGTATGCACAAAATTGAAACTCCGTATTCTGCAACGGTGGTCCTGGAAGAAAGTCGAATGACACGTTCCACAAAAAGGGAAATCAAGAAGAACATTGCCACGCACACAAAGGGAGAAAGTTCTCCAAGATTAAGTTTTATCAGTTGAATTGTCAGCAGATAGTTTAAAATCATTGACGCAATAACTGTAATCAGCATTTTGGAAAACTGAAGTATAAGGTGCTTTGGTTTTAAACTGCTCTGTATTGCCGGTGTAGTTCCCATTCCATACACAAAAACTGCTGAGGCATAAAACATATAATAAAAAACATTACTCAACATTTTCCAACTCCTCATCCTGTGCCTTGCGAAGCATGTTGTTCTTTATGTTGCGGTTTCTTATCATGCTGCTGATGACTATTGCAATTCCAATCAGGAAAAAGGAACCTGGAATGGATGCAAGGGCTGTTCCTGCTGCAACTCCGGATGGAACAGATTTAAAGATATGAATGACTGCAAGATCATTATATACTGGAAGAGTGATTGTTCCAAAACCAATAATGTCGCGCAAAAGGAAGATTACAATCATCAGGCCGCTGAACAAAAGCCCCTGCCTCATCGTATTTTGGAATTCTATTGTATTAACACTCTTTTCTTCATAAAGATTGTTCAACAGGAATGCAGAAAGAGCCGGCATGAAAACAGCGTATCCCATGGTAAGTGCAATAATCGGGCAGAACATGACCAAAAGCTGTCTTAATAGCACTGTCATTGAAACAAGGAAGATTGAAAGAAGTACAACCTGAAATTCCTGAATGCCAAGTTTATATATGAGTTTTTTGAAAAGTGAGCCTGAAAGAATGAGCAAAATCAAAAAGATTAGAATGCATATCCCATAAGCCAGACGTCCTGGAACGGCAATCAAAAGCATTAGAAGAATTGAAAGGTAGGTGAAAATATTCATCGTCATTTTTCTTCCCCCTGATTTTTATCTGCAGTATTTATTATGAGAGGAATTCTGTTTTGCCAATATTGCACCTGCATGTTCTTGGCAGAAGCTACGACGGCATCCTTTGACTTACCGTCAATCAACAGAAGGTCAACAAAATCTACAAGTTCTGATTTTTCATCATAGACATACAGTGCAGGAAATGGTCCATACAAAGTTGGCGTCCTTAACAATACAAGATGAACATCAGGATTTGAGGCATCCTTATAAGAAATACAATTTAATGAAATGGAACTGTGAAGGCGATCCAGTTCTCCGGTTTTATACGGCAGTTCCTTTTCTTCCATCATGGCATTAATCTGGTCAACCATCCCTTCGTTCCAGGAATTCCTGCTAAGGAGTGTAAACAGCAGAAGAATGGAAAACAGAACCACCACAATAAGTGTAAAGATTCCGAATTTCATTACACGGGTCTTATTGTATGCTGCAATTCCGGTTTCGTCAGAATCGTGTATATCAGACATTTCCTGCCTCCTGGAAAGAATTTATACGGGGCACAAGAACAGTTTCAATCTTCTTCCTTACGTTCTGGCTCTCAATTCCCTGAATGAGTGTAGAAATGACGTTCATCATGAGAATAACACAAACATAACCGGCAGAAGACATTCCATAACCCATTATTAAGAATGCCAGGACGGCTGCTATTGCCGCATACACACATTTGCCCGGCGTGGAAATTGGAACTGTTCCGTACCACTGCAAGAGATAGAGTGTTGAAAAAAGTGTTCCGCTTGTCATCAATGCAAGAATCATGTCTCCCTGCATCGGCACTCCATGAACGACCAGTGGACCAATCAGGCGAACCAAAAGGGAATACAGCACTATGAAAATAAACGGAATCAAGAAATCAAACATGTCGCTTGCAATCAGAAATATTGAAGACAGCAAGGTTATGAAATTGAACCTGAAAGCAGGAATCAAGGAACCATTGTCCCAAAACAGCGAAACATAACCATCAGGAACTACAATTCCAAACAGGCGGAAAATTGTCCTGTTGAAAAATCCCGTTATCGTAGGATCAACCTCAAGCATTGGGATTGAACCGTTTTGAATGAGCACAAGGGCAGCATTTCTTGACTGTATGTCCTCAATGCCGAGCGGTATGGCGGGAAATGCGTTTACATTAAGCACATAGGCTATCACAATAGTTAGTGCCGGTACGGTAATCCAGGAAGATGCAAAACCACCAAAAAAATATTTTCCGAATGTCATTACAAAAAGAGTCAGTATGAATGCTACAACAGGAGAAAAAGTCTGGGGGAAAAGCAAACCTGTTATGATTCCCTGAACCAGAGGAGACATTATTTCTATACCCTTTTCTTCCTGATAAAAAAGCGAAAGGATCTCCGCTCCAAGGGAAGCGAGTACTGCCGCCATAATGACAAACAGTGCTGAATAAGTGTGAGTCACAAAAAGCATTATCAACTGCGGTATCAAAAATACAAGAAGGCTCTTGCGCACCGTGCCGATTGAAGGCGTGATGTAAATGTACGGCTTTAATGATGGAGCCGGCTGTGAATATTTAAAAAACTTATTTATTTTCATATTCGTTTTTCCTCAACTGTTCTATAGTTTGACACAATGGAAGTCTTGACGGACAGATGCTGTTGCACAAACCGCATCCTGAGCAAAGGATTGAAGTTGCTATCATGTCCTTGCCCACTTTCTTTCCTCCGTTGCAGTGCCTGTACATCAAATCCGGATATATTTCTTCAGGACAGATAAGACGGCATTTACCGCACCTTATGCATAGGTTCTGGCGATGGTCGTTCAATTCTTTTGCAGGAACAAATGCCACAGATTTAACACTACGTGTTATTGCGGCTTCCAGGGTTTCCACTGAACAGCCGGCTATCATCCCGTTGATTATTATTTTTGATGGTTTTGTCTTGAATCCTCCGCACTGGTTTACAAGGCTCTTTATTGTAGTGCCAATCCTTACCCTGAGCATTGCAGAAGTCTGAAGGCATGAACCCGCCACGTGAACAAAAGTTTCCAAAACAGGCTTTCCGAACACCACCGCCTCATAAACAGAATAAAGGGTTTCCGGATCAACAAAAAGACTGAAGCGGTTTACGGAATTGAAGTTTTCCTGTTCTGCCGGTTTTGATGCCTTTCTGATTATGTGCACAAGATTCTGCTTGAAACCGGAGGGGTATTTTCTTCCGTCGGTCTTTACGATCAAAACAGGGAGATTACCAAAGGCTTCTGTATCCATTTCTACGTTCATCTTCTTTGAAAGGACAAATATCACGCCAAGTGCATCTATAGCCTTTGACAGGATGCGGCTTCCCTCCACCACTTCCTTGGTAAATGCCTGAGCTACAAACGAGTCTGTTTGATGGCTGGGATCGTCATCGAACATGCGGACAACAATAAAGCGCCTTTTATTTGCGTCAGGACTTGCAATCTGCTGATAGAGCGGTTCAGATGAGTCGAATGTATTTACCACACCCTTGTCTGCAATCAAATCCAAAAGTTCATTTCTTGAATACCACTGCCACTCCATTTGATGAATGCTTTTTCCCAGGTAAGAAAAGGCTCCTTCCATACGGATTTTCACGGCTGGCCCCATTTCATTATCCGGCTGCATGCAATCCTCCAGCGAAATGACCCTGCCGGGTACAGGGGCGTGGATGTATGCCTTCTTCTGTGTCTTCTCGTTTAACGACAGGGCTATTACCTGACCTTCGCTGACAGTATCCCCTTCCTTTACGATGCACTGATATTCAAGTTCGTCATGCTGTCTGAACGGTACTAAAGCATACCGAGGCAAAAATGCCCTGACGGAACTGTCAAATTGTTTCTTTTCGTTTGGTACCAAATTACTTACTGTTTTCATATTTCTTTCGTCCAAGTCCTAAATATGCCGCAAATAAGGCGAACGGTATGATCAGGGCCGTCAACAACAGCGCAAGATTTATTCCGTTGTGCTGTGAGTCAGATTTACTTTTTATGCCGCTTGAATACTTAACGACAACATCGTCATCCTGGCTCGACAGCAGTTTTTCCACAGACACCCTGTCCATCGCGTCTTCCCTAAGTTTTTTCTTAAACTCATCGTTGTATGTAAGGACGGGTTCTTCCGTGACGACAATACCGTCGTCTGTATTTTCATAATGGGTGACATTTATGCTGTCCCCATCTTTTGGGGCCTTGATTGCGCTTGAATCATTCAATGTCCGGTATGGGTATGAAAGCTGTTTCCATGCCCATTCGTAAAATGAATTCATGTTGGGCAGGCTGAATGATGAAGCGGTTGGCATGGTTCCATCAGATGGTGATGGAAGGGCAATTCCCTGTATGGATGCTGCTGGAGTTGATGCAGTAGAAATCAGGAACATGATAAGAAGGGCAAGAATCGGGAAACTTGTTGCCACCAGATATTTTGCTGTTTTCCTGTATACCACCGGAATCTGCCAAGCCGAAAAGATCGGAATGAATGTAAATGAAAGCTTGTATTCCTGATATTCATGAAGGGCGTTCAAGAAGACAAAAGCCATCGCACTGGCGGCAAAAACACCAAGTGACAGAAGGAATACTGTAAATGAAACCGCAAGCATGAGCATTAGTGAAGAAACAATCAATATGTCAATGTAAAGCGAACGGAAAATTGCTGAAACGAATTTACGTCTGGTCCAAAGTCCATTAATAAGATAGATTGCAAGAAGCATCAGACAGACTGACGCTGCAACCGCATAAAATGGTTGGGAAAGGGACAGCAGAAGGGGAAATAATCCTGGCAGGGCAAAAACACTGCGGTATTTTGATGCAATAAACAGGATTATATATGCGGCAAGACAGATGAGCGGAACCATCCACGGATAGCGTTCAATTGAATCAAGTCCTGCCTCTATGCCCATCTCACGGCTGAGTTTTGCAATGGCTCTTGAGGCACCATCCTGATACTTTTCCGGTATGTAAAAAAGCCGGTAAGAACTGCTCATATCTGAAAAATACCTTAGCCTCTGATCCAGATATTCATTATCAGCGGATGCTACAGGTGAAATCGAAGATACAAAAGGAACTTTTTGTCCTGAAAGAGTTATAACGTCCTGACAGCCTTCATTTTCAAGGTAAAAGACCACAAGGTCTTCGGAAACAGCGTTGCTTACGTAGGCCACACTGTAATTGTTCCATATTTTGGCTACAGGCATGCTCCTTAATCCATAAAGAAAGCCGCAAAGCACGAGGAAAATTACAAGTGAAAAAAACAAACTGAATCTAAACTTCATTTACTTTAACACGCTGAACGCAAATCCTATAAAAAATCCGAGCAGACAGCCAATCGCCACCTCGGCAGGGCTGTGCCCCTGAACTTCCTTTATGGGACTAAAGTCCATCAACTCTTTTTCCTTTAACACTTTTCCCACCTTATTTAATGTTCTGGCCTGAATTCCGTTTGCACGACGTACTCCAACGGCATCACGGATCGTCACCAGAAAAAATCCCAACGAAAGAATGAATATGTCGGAGTTGATTCCAGACCTAAAACCTATTGCCGTGCACAAAGAAGATACCAAAGCCGCATGACTTGATGGCATGCTTCCCGTCCGCCACAACAGCAGTTCAAAAAGTTCCTTGAGGCTGTGAACCTTGCCTGAGAACAGTTTGATGAGAGTCTTTATGAGCTGGGCACAAAACCAACTGGTAATACAAGATAACAAAACGGGGTTTTTAAAAAATAAAATTAACTGAGCTCTCGCATTAACCATAACCTCTATTTTACTTTATTATAGAGTTTTGTCTAGTAGCATAAGGGCTTTTTTTGTTCTATAATTATTATTATGGATTTTAAGGACTTTACAGCCGGTAAGGATGACAACGGACGGCGGCTAGACAGGATTTTACACAAAATTCTACCGGAGCTGCCATCTTCCGGCCTTTATTCTGCCATAAGGAAAAAACTCATACACGTAAACGGCAGGACTTGCAGGGGAAACCAGATAATAGTCCTGGGCGACTGTATCCAAGTGGCGTCATTTTTGATTTCCCAAAGCAAGGCTCAAGATAACAATACAAACGACAAGATAAAACCGTTCAACGAATCCGACATAGTGTTTATAAACGAACATATTCTTGTAGTCAACAAAAAAAGCGGCATAAGCGTACAACCCGGAGGATACGGAACCAGCCTCAGTGAACAGGTTGTTCAATTTTACAGGAAAAGGCATGTGGATTCTTCAATTTCCTTTAATCCAGGACCATTGCACAGGCTGGACAGGTTTACAAGCGGACTGGTGGCATTTTCACTAAGCCTTGAGGGGGCCAAATGGTTTACGGAAGAAATGAAGGACCACAGGATAAAAAAAGACTACCTTGGGATTGTTAAAGGATACCTTAAGGAGCAGGAAACGTGGACAGATCTGATTGAAGACTCAAATTCTGATAAAAAAGGCTTTTTTACGGTAAGAATATCGGATAAAGGAGAAAAGGCTGTCACGGAAGCGATTCCCCTTTCATTTTCCGGCGAAAAAGACCTGACACTCGTTCAATTTAAAATCCACACGGGTAAAAAGCATCAAATCCGATGCCAGAGTGCATTCCACGGACATCCGCTTTATGGAGACAGCGCTTACACCACAAATCATTCAGGAGAAAACAGAAGTAAATTCTACCTGCATGCATTAAGGCTCACTTTTCCCAAAGATAATCCCCTTTCAATTCCTGAACATCTTGAAGCACCAATTCCTCATGACTTCGAAAAATTCTTAAGTTTAAACTTGATAAATTGGAACAGACAAATTATACTTTAAATGTACGATGAATTTTTTAACAAATCTTTTGCACCACAACATTACTGTTTATGCTCTAGTTGGAGAAAGCGGAACGGGAAAAAGCTTCAGGGCCAAACTGCTTGCTCAAAAATACGGAATTCATGCCCTCATAGACGATGGACTCTTGATTGACGATGACAAAATCCTTGCGGGAAAATCAGCCAAACACGAAAAGAGTTATATGGGTGCCGTCAGGGTCGCGCTTTTTGATGACAAGGAACACAGGGATCAGGTTGCCAGGGTACTGCAGAAAAACAAAATCAAGAAGATACTCATGCTTGGAACCAGCGAGCGCATGGTAAAGAAAATCGCGGAAAGGCTTCAGCTTCCACCGCCGGAAAAAATCATCAAGATTGAGGACATAGCCACAAAGGAAGAAATAGAAAAGGCCATCAGGAGCCGACAGATCGAAGGCAAGCACGTCATTCCGGTTCCTGCCATAGAGGTAAAGAAAAGCTACCCCCAGATTTTCTACAAGTCAATACGTGAATTCCTTAACAAGCAGAAAAACGCCCTCGTAAAGAAAAGTGAGGCACTTTCAGAAAAATCCATCGTTACGCCGGAATTCAGCAAAAACAGGGGTCGTGTTGAAATCTCCGAGGCTGCACTGTCACAGATGGCGCTTCACTGTGTAAATGAATTTGATCCGGAAATCAGGGTAAAGAAACTTACGATAAAGACTGATTCCCACGGCTACAGGCTCATAATCACCGTGGACGTACCTTTTGGAAAGCAGCTCACAGGCCTGATACACAACATGCAGCAGTACACTATCGAAAACATTGAGCGCTATACCGGAATCTTGATAGAAGAAGTAAGCATCATAATCGACAAGCTGACTGGAGTTGAATCCGCTCCAAACAAATCTAAGAAAATCTAGAAACTCAGAAACAAATCATTCTGGCGGGAGAACCATTTTTGTACGGGTCCTCTTTCTGGGAGCCTTAAGGTGAACGCCGTATTCCGCAAGTATTTTACGTACCGCAAATTCCAGTTCTGTCCTCTGGGGATTCATGGGGAGGATGAAGTTCCTGCATCTAGCCCAAGTCTGCTTGTATAAATCCGCCGCCGATGTGCCGGCCTCTATTTCACGCTTCCAGTCTGTAAGGCCAAAGACAAAATCCTTAAGGACGAAATACAGTTTTGCCCCAAGCCTTTCATTAGGATTATTCCTGTTGAATTCATCAAGCTGTTCAAGGCTGTGGAGGTAACTCTGCCTGAATTTCTTGTTTTCCAGCATCATGTTGGTTGCTGCCGGCTGGAGGTAGATGTACAGATCCGTGTCAAGAGAACCCGTCACTATTTCATGGGAATGTCCGCCATTGATTATCTTGAGCCATTCTTCAGTAAGTCTGGATGGGGAAACGGGAGACATCAGATGGGAACTTTTCCGTATCGTTTTTTTGAGCTTTCCGGGTAAACGGCAGCCTGTAGTGGCGGCATATTTTACCGCTCGCAGCATTCTGACGGGATCTTCCACAAATATTCTGTCCAGAGGTATGACAGGACGCACAATGCCTTTCTTTATGTCCGCAACCCCACCCACATAGTCGATGACCTGCTCCTTTACCGGATCATAATACAGGGCGTTTAGGGTAAAGTCCCTCCTCTGTACGTCCTCATCCATTGAACCGAATGCATTTCCTATTGAACCATCCACTATCGAGCGGAATGTACTGACTTCAAATATCTTCTGTCCGAAAAAAACGTGCACAAGACGGAATCTTTTTCCGATTATACGGGAATTCCTGAAAATCTTCTTGATTCTGCTGGGGGTTGCGTCGGTAACTATGTCGAAATCCTTTGGGGTACGGCCAACAATCAAGTCTCTTACTGCCCCACCGACAAGATATGCGTCAAAGCCAGTTTCCCTAAGGCGGCGGATAACATACACCGCATCAGGATCTATTACCTCAGGAGAAATGAAATGCTCATTTTTTGTATATATGACAGCCTTTTGAACTGGTCTTCCGTTACTGTCGGTTGAATATCTAACTAACACAGTGGACCTATTTTAATGTTCAAAGCAAATCTAGTCAAGGTCGCGTCGCANNCCTTCGGAAAAAACAGTAAAACTCCTGGTGGTGGAAAATGGTCGCGTCGCAAGCTTCGCTTGCTCTTGGAGTTTTACTTTGGTCGCGAAGGCTCCCATTTTTCCTTCGGAAAAAACAGTAAAACTCCCCTTTTTAGCAGTGATTTTCCAGCCATGAAATTACGTCTGCGATGACTTCTTCCCTGTTGGTCTCGTTTATAAGCTCATGGCGGGCATCTTCATAAAGCTTGAGCTCCACATCCCTTATTCCGTTGTTTTTGTATATTTCCGCCAGATTTTGCACCGTCTGACCATAAGAACCGACCGGATCAGCAGTTCCCGCTATAAAGAAAACTGGAAGGGATTCTGGGATTGCCTTTATGTGGGAATTCTTGTGGATATACTTGAAGCCCTTGAACATATCGCAGAAAAATCCTCCGGTACAGAGAAAACCACATTCCCCGTCACCCATATAGGCATTCACCTGCTTTTCGTCACGGGAAAGCCAGTCAAACATTGTCTTTTTATCTGGAATTCTGTCATTATACGATCCGAAAGCAACAGCATTTAAAAACTTGGACGGCCGTTTTTTACCCCCAAGGGCTGATACAATCCCTGCCAGAACAGAAGCGGCGGCAATAAGACCCTTCCGTGGACCAGCAGTACCGCAAAGTATGCATCCGTCAATTGAAGAGGCATATTTTTCAATATAACATTGGGAAATGAAAGAACCGAAACTGTGCCCGAAAAGAAAGATTTTCGTCTCGGGATAAGTCTGACGTAAATTAAGGATTTCTTCATGAATGTCATCCACTACCCTGAAAAAGCCGTTTTTATCGGCAAGGTAACCGTATCTTCCGACCGCACTTTCGCCATGACCGCGGTGGTCTTCTCCAAAAACCGCAAAGCCCCTGGAAACCAGCATAGCAGCAAAATCATTGTAGCGGCTTACGTGTTCTGCCATTCCGTGGCTGATGACGACAATTGCCTTTGGGGATTCTTCACCCGTCCAGCTGTGGAACATTATTTCCTTTCCGTCACTCATTATAATAAAACTTTTTTCGTAATTCATAGAAAACTCCTGTTTCTTGTGGTTCCAATCCAAGGTATTTTCTGATATACTGGTAAAAATGTCAACCGAAATAATTACAACGGAAAAAATGGTTTACGGTGGAGACTGCATCGCTAAGATAGGCGGAAAAACGGTCTTTGTCCCCTATGCCATTCCCGGTGAAAAGCTAGAAGTCGAAATCACTAAGGATGCAAGGGATTACTCTGAGGCGAAAATCACAAGAATTCTTGAGCCCAGTCCCCACAGGATTGAGCCTGTCTGCCCATATTACGGAATTTGTGGCGGATGCAACATGCAGCACATAAGTGCAGAACATCAGGAAAAACTTAGGTCTGGTATTTTGCGTGATGCATTCACAAGGGTTGGAATCACCCCACCGGAAATTCATGTAGTTTCAGGACCGGCTTTCGGATACCGCTCAAGGTTTCAGATTCATGACGGCGGCCTGATGCAAAAAAAATCAAATAAAATCGTACCGATAGACTCATGTCCATGCGCAACAAAAGAAATCAACGAGTATCTGGCGGAAAATACCGTGTCGAAAAGGCCCAGGGGTAGATGCCACATTTTTGGAAGTGAAAAGTCCGGGGCAAGTGTCATCGTTGCAAAAGAAGAAAACCGTGGTCCGGAAGCAAAAGCAGTCAATTCCATCAAGGGCAAAAAAATCAAAAAGACTGCGCTTCGGTTTGCAGGAACAGCCCCCATTCCCGAAAACACATGCACAGTCACACTCTGCGGCAAAAGAATCAGCTTTGATGTAAAGGGATTCTTTCAGTCAAACATGACGGTACTTGAAAAAGCCATACCGCTGATTACAGGCGGGATAAAGGGCAATTCGTGTCTAGACATGTATGCCGGTTGCGGAACCTTTTCCGTATTCCTTTGCGACAACTTTTCCAACCTGACTCTGGTAGAACACAACAGGGATGCTCTTGTTCAGGCGGAACAGAACCTTTGCGGATGCAGGCACGAGAGCTATGGTTTGAGCGGTGAGACTTGGGCAAAATATCATGCGGAAACATGCATCAAAAATAACGGCGGTTATGATGCTGTGGTAGTTGACCCACCAAGGAGCGGCATGGAAAAGGAAGTATGCAAGTGGCTTTGTTCATCTTCAATTCCAAGAATAAACAGCCTTTCCTGCGACATTTCTACCCACGCAAGGGATGCTTCATTTTTGATCAAGGCTGGATATAAAATGAAATCCCTCTACCTGCTGGACTTTTATCCTCAGACAAGCCATATAGAAAGCCTGGCTGTATTCTCAAAGTGAGATGATCCTGTCTTTTCCGGCCTTTTTTGCAAGATAAAGGTTTTTATCAACAGACTCCATCACTTTTTCAAATGACATGGTTTCCCTGCAAGTTATGAATCCTGCACTGACCGTTATGTTTTTTCCGTCGGGAATCTCGATTGAATTCCTTGTTTCCTCAAGAATCTGCCTTACAATATCCAGGGCCTCATCCCTGCTCTTTTTCGGTATCAGAAGAAGGAATTCTTCTCCTCCGTAACGACAGGCGGTTGCACCCAAGCTTTCTTTAGCCTGAAGGATTCTGCCAAATTCCCTAAGGACAACATCTCCGTATGGATGTCCGTATTTGTCGTTTACCTGCTTAAAGTCATCTATGTCGAACATCGCTATGTGAAGGCTTCCCGAATCTCCTACAGTTGCAATCGCCAGTTTCAGGAAGCTGTGGAAATAGCGCCGGTTAAAGAGGTTCGTCAGTTCGTCGGTGTTGGCCTGTTTTTGATAAAGGTCAGAAAGATATTGGATTTTTTCCCTGTCGTGCAGGTTTTGCTTTGATACGGTATATGAAAAGAAAAAGAGTATAATGCATGAAATGACAAGGCTGCAAACCGTGTCTACAAACGCATCTTGTTCTGACATGTGAATGAAAATATTTGGGAACCAGTGATAAACCAGGAAAAGGCCCACATCCTCCAAAAGGCTCAGCGTAAAGAATATTATTCTTGTCTTACCGTGAAGGACAAGGGCGATGCAGACCAATGTCAGCATCAGATAGAAGACCATTCCTCCATCTACACCAGAATTTGCCAGAAACATGACTGGGAAAAGAACCAGTGCGCAGATTCCTATTGAAACTTTGGCAAAAAGACCCGTATTTTTAGTCTTGAATCCCCAAATTGAAAGCAAAAGCAGGAAGAAAAACGAAGCAAGCGGCAGCAGTATGGCCACAAGGGGCAGTCTCAGGAACAGGGATTCCACAAAACCAAACAGCTCTCCCATCATGGCAAAAATCACCATTGCATAAGTAATCCTTTTTTCCAGCGGAACCTGAAGCGAGAAGAATTTTTCCTTTAAAGACTTGAAGTACGATATCATGCCAGCCATTGAGCATATTATACACCTTTACTCGCCAATGGGCAAGAAGGAACAAACAGAAGGTTTTATAGATGACAAAAAAAGGAAAATGTGATATAATTTCATCCATATCGTGGAACCGTGGAGGACCTATGAAAAAGTTTAAATGGCTTCTTGCAATGGCCGTTATGGCGGGATGTGCCTTTTACTCAACCGCACTCACAGTAAATGAAGATGAAATCAAGAGCACTGGAAGTGAAGTTGTTGAATTCAACAGCTATTCCGGACCTCATGCCCTTATTGAATCTGCCGCTTCCATTACGGATATAGGCGGTAACCTGGGACGTCAAGTTGCTATCGACCTTAACCAGGCGGGTGCTTATGGTCTTAACACAAAATATACAGTCGTACATGCAATTGACACAAGCGACGACAAGAAGATGGATGCGGACATTCTTTTCATAAACGAAGATGCCACCGTAGACCACATCACAAACCTCAGGCGCATCATTTCCGGCTATCTTATGGAAGCATACGGATACAATGCCGGGGATGCCTCTACAATAGCAACCTTCATAACAGTATACAATGCAGTTTACAGGCAGAACCTGTCTGTTTTCAATTCCAAGTACAAGTCAGTCGTAACAAGGAACCTTACGGAAGAAGACTGCGGATTGAGCACCAACTGGAGCGACTGGCCGGGAAACACCCAGATTGTTATTCCGCTTTTCGACATGAACAGCTCACTTTCTGCGGTAGATACTTCAGTAATCTCTGACAAAAAGGTTATTGCTTCAATAAAGGAAGAAGATGATCTGGGAGTTGACGAAAGGAAAAATCTTGCTGACATAAAGCAGAGGGAAGCAACTGAATATTCAAACAAGGCTCAGGAAGCGGCTCAAACTGCGGCACAGCAGAACAAGCAGCTTGCCCAGCAGCAGGCAACCTCAGACAAAGCGGCCCAAACTGCGACACAGGCAGCGGCACAGGCGGCGGCAAATCCAAATGACGAAGATCTTCAGAAGAAGGCTCAGGAAGCAAAGGCCGTAGCTGAAGCCGAAAAGAAAAAGACAGAAGAACAAAAGCAGCAGACCGAAGAAGCCCAAAAGGCGGCGGAAAAAGCCCAGACTGTTGCAGACAAAAAGCTTGCAGAGTCAACCTCAGAACGCACAGAAATCGCAAAGGACAAGCAGAAACTTCTTTCTCAGGCACTTGCAGCAGAACAGGACAGGAATGCCACTGTCGGACTGGTTATTGCTGATGAGAAAAAGCAGCTCTACACCCTTGCAAAGATAGATTCCACAACAGGAAAAATTATTTCACAGTCACCGGTTAAAGTCATCCGCGGAAGGACAATCCTCCCTGTATCCGAAAAGGCAGGATCAAAGTCAAAGACTGTGGGATTCATAGCTGTATGCGGAGAAACAACTGGAGCCAACTCTGCAGTAAGGCTTTGCTACATAGATTCATCTTCCCTTGAAATAACTGCCGAAAGCAATGAAATCGTATACGAGAATTCAGTTTTGGTTGAAGAAGGCGGCTACTACTACTGTGTAATCAAATCTGGAAATTCCTTCTACGTGGCAAAATATGACGGCTCACTGAACCTGATTCAAAAGAGTTCTGTTGCGGTAAAGAAGGATACTCCTATAACCGTCACAGACAAGGGTATAATCGCAACAAATTCCACAAACAAGGTAATATTGCTGAATGGTGAAACACTTGCAGCAATAAGCCAGTAGGTTTTATGGAATTAAAGGATAAAATTCCTCCGCATAATCTGGAGGCTGAACAGGCTACCCTCGGTGCAATGCTCCTTAACTGGGAGTCAGTAAACGAGGTAGTCCTGTACATCAGGGCATCTCACTTTTACGACCAGCGCAATCAGATAATCTTTGACTCTCTGGTGCATCTGTCTGAGTCCAACGTAAAGGGAGACATGCTCACCCTAATAGATGACCTTACCAAAAGGGGCAAGCTTGATGCGGCCGGAGGAGTTTCCTACATTTCTTCCCTGACGGACATGGTTCCGACTTCGGCAAACATCGATTATTATGCGAACATAGTCCTTGACCAGTCCATCAGGCGCAACTTGATACGCATTTCATCAGAAATCAAAGCCGAAAGTTTTGACGAAACAAAGGACAGCCGAAACATTCTTGAGGAAGCCGAACAGAAAATATTCAAGCTTTCCGATACAAACGAAAACTCAAACATATACAGCCTCAAGGACCTTATTCCTCCAACGATTGAACTGATTGACAGGAGATACAAGGAGAAGAACTCTTACTCAGGAATACCATCGGGCATAACTAAACTCGACAGCATGACCAGCGGATTCCAGGACAGCGAAATGATCATCATTGGAGCCCGTCCTTCCATGGGAAAAACTGCCTTGGCCCTTTCCATGATACAGCATATTGCAATCGAAAAGAACATCCCCTGTGGTTTCTTCAGTCTGGAAATGTCTTCACTGCAAATCATGCAGCGTCTTTTATCACAGCTGGCCAGAATGCAGAGCAAGAAAATTCGAGATGGATTTCTGACGCTTGCTGACTTTACTGCAATTCAAAATGCAGCAGGTATGGCTTTTGAATCTCCACTCTACATAGTTGATACCCCAAACATGAAGCTTTTGGATTTGCGTACCATGGCCCGCCGAATGAAAGCCATGTACGACATAAAGATTCTATTCATAGACTATATCGGACTCATCACAAGCGAAAACGAAGATGCTCCAGTATATGAACAGCAGTCTGCCATCTCAAAATCCCTTAAGAATCTTGCGCGTGAATTGAAAATTCCCATTGTGGTTTTGTGTCAGGTGGCACGTTCCGCAGAAGGTAATGAACCTGGATTAAACGAACTCAGGGGTTCAGGCTCAATCGAACAGGATGCCGACATGGTAATCTTCATTCACGGTGAAAGGAAGTCAAAACCTGCAGAGGGCGAAGAATACAATCCGGTTCAGGACAGAAAGCTCATAATTGCAAAACAGAGAAACGGTCCAATCGGAGATGTTGATGTGCTCTTTATTTCCAGCTACACCAAGTTTGAAAACAAATCAACCGATCAGGAATAAAAAAAGCTGCCCTGAAATACTCAAGGCAGCAATTCAAGCTAAAACTTTGGAAATCTTATTTTGCTTCTTCAGCAGGAGTTTCCGCGGCCTTTTCTGAAGCTTCTTCTTTCTTTGCAGGGGCTTCTTCAGCCTTGTCTGCTTTGGCACCCTTAGATGGCTTGCCTTCCTTCTTGGCCTCAGCTGTCTTGTCAACCTGAGCAAGAACAGAAAGCTTTACTTCTGCAACATTTGCCTCATACAGGTGAACCTTGAATGTGTAGTTTCCAACGTTCTTGATTGTAAGGCCAGGAATCTCGATGCGCTTGCGTTCAATTTCCAAGCCGTTCTTTGCAAAGTATTCTGCAAGTGAAAGGTTTGTAACGGCACCATAAAGTTTTCCGTTTGAACCGGCAGGAACAGTCAGCTCTACAGTCATGGCCTCGAGCTTTTCCTTGAGTGTCAGGCTGTCTGCGCGTTTCTTTGCCTTGCGTTCTTCGATTTCTGCCTTCTTACCTTCAAAGTAAGCTACAGTTTCGTTGTTGTAGGGTACTGCAAGCATGCGCGGGAAAAGATAGTTCCTTGCATAACCATTAGCAACATTCTTTACGTCGCCCATTTCACCAAGATGTTTTACATCGTCATTTAAAATTACTTTCATAACAAGCTCCTCTTGTAGTTTAAGTTTTTAGGCCGCGTTACCAGGAGTTGGATCGCAGCCGTTGAATTACTGTGTAACGGACTTACTCCGTAACGGACTTACTCCGTAACGTAGGGCAACAGGCAGATTGAGCGGGCGCGCTTGATTGCAACTGCGAGTTCCTTCTGATGCTTTGAGCATGTACCGGTGATGCGGCGTGGAAGGATCTTACCACGTTCTGTTGTAAAGCGGCGAAGTCCGTCTGCATCCTTGTAGTCAATCTTTGCCTTGTTTGCACAGAAGCGGCAAACCTTCTTGTGGAAGAATGCCTTTCCCTTGCGGCCTGCGCGGCTTTCGTCCTCACGACCCTGTGCTTCAAGCTGCTCTGTATTTACATCTTCATCTTTCATTTCTACGTTTACTTCATCAGACATAATGTTTCTCCTTATGTGGCATCATCTGCCACGGATTTTAGATTTAGAATGGGATATCCTCTGGGAAATCTATACCATCTCCGCCAAATGACTCTCCAGCATCGGGTGAATCATAAGAGCCCTGAGCCGAACCAGACTGCTGTCCGTAGTTTGGACGCATCTGATACCCCCCGGAAGACTGGCCGGAAGGAGCTGCTCCCCCACCAAAACTTCCTCCATCAGAACGGCCTCCAAGCAGTTCGACTGAATTGGCTATGACATTCACTTTACTGAATTTCTGACCGTCTTTTTCCCAACGGTCCTGTCTCAAGGATCCCTGTACCGCAATCTGTTTACCTTTAAGGAGGTATGCTTTGAGGGATTCAGCCTGCTTGCCAAACAACGAAATGTCAAAATAATTGACTTCATTTACCCACTGCTCACCTTCACGGCGGCTGCGGTTTACGGCAATACTCATTTTAGCCACTGCAGAACCAGACGGCAGATAAGAGAGCTCGGCATCACGCGTAAGTCTTCCAATAAGGATTACACTGTTTAAATCACTGCTCATATGAACCTCCTTTTATAAATAGATTTCGATGTTGATTTATGCGTTCTTTTCTTCTTTAACGACAAAAAGATACTTCAAGAGATTTGTGTTGAATTTGAACTGTGCGTCAAGTTCAGTAATCTTTGAAGGATTTGCCTTGATGTTAAGAAGGACAAAGCGTCCCCTCTTCTGCTTCTTTACCACATAGGTAAGGTCGCGGTCACCGAAGGGTTCTTCCTTTTCGATTTCTGCACCGAATTTTGCCAGGTCAGCGCGGAGTGTTTCAATTCCGGCCTTGTACTTATCATCCTCTACAGGATAGATAGTCATAAGTTCATACTTTCTCATTTTGTACGATTCTCCTTATGGACATAATATGGGAGTCACATACGTAACTCCAAGGGGTACAATAATTTATCAATTTTCAGGCTTTTAGTCAAGATAATGACACCACAGTTGAACTCTAACAATCAAATTTGACAATTTGACCAGTAAAAACTACAATATAGGGATAGAAATGTCGATGATCTAATAAGGCGTATTATAAGGGTTTTATGATGGTGAAGAAGAAGAAGATAGCAGTATTAACATCCGGCTGGTCGGTAGACTATGTCCTTTCCGTTTTGGAAGGGATGGAGAAAGTCTGCCATAAAAAGAATGCTGATCTTTATATTTTCACAAGCTACAAGTCATATGAGTCCGACGGAAGCGCAAACACCACAGGATTTGCAATTTTTGACCTTATAAACCCCAAGGATTTTGACGGCATAGTAATAATGCCAAACCTGTTCAATGACCGTGAAAAGGCTGAAAAAGAAAGGCTCAAGATAGTTAAATCCGGTATTCCTGCAGTATCCCTGAACGAAAAGATGGACGGCCTCAATTATGTGGGAAGCGATAATTTCCGTGTGGTCAAGAACCTGGTTTCTCACCTTATCGAAAAGCACCTGATTACGGAATTCGCTTATATTGGTGGTCCTGATGATGACAACGGCTCCATATCCAATTACAAGGCATTTACAGAGGCACTGGCAGAGCATAACATTCCACTTCCAGAAAACAACATATATCGTGGAGGTGACTATACATTCGACTTCGCTTACAACAGGGCACAAAAGATTTTTGAACGCGGCAAAAAAAGGCCCCATGCCGTTGTATGCGTAAACGATTGGGCTGCCATGGCTGTAATCAAGGCGGCTCTTGAGCATCATATCGACGTTCCTAATGACCTTAAGGTTATCGGTTTTGACGACATATCATTTGCAAGCTGTGTTACCCCTTCAATTTCCACCGTAAACATGAGGTCTTCCAAAATGGGAGAAGAAGCGGCAAGAATCCTTTTGGAAAACGACATGAGCCAGACATCAAGGAAAATAAGGGCTGTTCCATATTTCAGGCAGAGCTGCGGATGCATTAAGGAATTGACAGGAATTCAAAAAATCTACAGCATGCACTCACCGCAAAAGATTGATGCCTCTCCAAGATTTGCAAGTCACCTGCGGCATATAGAAAACGTATTCATCCAGAACGGAAACATTGGCGGACTGGAAGATTCGCTTCAGAAATATTTTGAAAGGAGACATTCTTTTGAAGGAAGTGATTTTGCCATCCTCATTAAGGAAGAAGTAATAAAATCACTCGTAAACGTCAAGTATTCATATCAGAGCAGCACTGACTACGGAAAAAAGATGCACCTTCTGGTTAACATAAAGAATGGTAAAGCCGTGCCCAAAGATCCTTCCAAACAGGTCATCCCGACAAGGAACCTCATACCGGAATCAATGGAAGATGAAAAACCTGCAACATACCTTTTTATCCCGATATTCAACATGAGATATCTTCAGGGATATTACGTCTCAAAGAATTCTCTTTTAATCCTGCGTGACAAGGTTGCATACAACTGGAGCAGGGATTTTGGAGCCAGCATAGAAAAATTCAGGCAGACCGTCGGTTACAAACTGATGAGTGAACAGCTTACAGTCCTTTCCACACAGGATGCCCTTTCCGGACTTCTTAACAGAACGGGACTTGACATTTTTGCACAGGACCTTTTCTTTAAGAACAACATGACGGACAAAAAGACGCTCATAATGTTTGTCGACATAAACGACATGAAGGTAATCAACGACAGATACGGACACCTGCACGGAGACCTTGCCGTAAAGACTGTTGCCGAAACAATCAGGGAAATTTTCCCAAAATCATATCTTGCAATCCGCTATGGTGGGGATGAATTCGTCATAATCGGAACAAAAACAGGTACTGCTAAAACCGACTATCCGACAAGAATCAAAAAGGAACTGGCACAGAGAACCAAAACAATGTCCCTGCCCTATTCTCTTTCTGTGAGCATGGGTATAAAGGAATTCCCTCCGGACAAAAATGCAAAGCTCATGCAGGCCATAGAGGAAGTAGACGAGATAATGTACAAATCCAAGGAAGAGTACCACCGCAAGAAATCAAAGTAAGCCGGCCTTAAACAATTGAATTTAAATCCTTGACAAAGAGAAAAACTCAATTTTATAATACGGTATAAGACCCAAAATTTATAGGAGGCCCTTTATGTTTACCTTTAAGAAAAGTGCCGCAATTTTGTTTTCATTCTTCATCATTTTGACATCTGTTTACGCCGAAAAAATTGCGAAAATTCCATCAGACCCTTCAAAATTCAATCTGCTGAGCTATAACGCAAATTCAGTGGGAAAGGAACTTACGAGCCCTGTTGACGGAAAAATCATAAAGGAGCAGAAATCCGGAAAGAAAACGACAATCGTGATTTCATGCAGCCACTATTATTGGTGGAAGGGAAAGCAAGAAAAGTGCGATTATGAAATGATAATATACAACATCAAGGATTACAAGAAAGCCTCTGAAGTAAAGGAAGACGATGTGCTTGGGAAAATTTCCGAGGATTCAGTTCTTCTTGGAAGGTGCAAGACCGCAGATCCTTACCTTGTCCTTGGTTCATCATATCCTGCAATAAAATATGACGGACTTTATTACCTGCAGCCGGGATGGATCATTCAAGTCACGGACACGCTTTCTTACAGGCAGGTTGAATCATTTGAAGATTGTGTGGCCGATTATTATTCCAGATGGGAAGCGGATCTTGAAGGCTTTGATCCTAACGAAGAAAGGTACAACTCACTGTTCTCTTATACTGAATTTGACAGCATCTGTTTCAAGACAAAGCTTGAAGAACTTCCCGGGACTCTTAAATCATACGGTACTTTGGGCTTAACTTCCGCCAGTTATTTTGGAAGGAACATCTGGGAATCATTTACGGTTGTAAAATCAAAATTCAAGTATACGCCCCTTTTATGCTGGCAGACCAACTTCCGTTCATACCTTGAAGACGAATATAAATTGGGAACTGACATTTACATCTATGGCACTTTCCTGGCCCTGGACCATACCGAAAAGCGGATTATCTTTAACGTAAGGGATTTTGCCACGCGTTCAGACGAAGTAAGATATGCAGAAAGGTTGAATGACATTACGGAACTGTAAATTCAAAAGCTCTTGCTGCAGCAGATGTTCGTTATCACACACTGGTCGCCGGTAAGACATGCATAAACGTCAGGAACGTCAATCTTGATGATTGTCGTACTCTTTATTGCAATTCCACCGTTTTCTGTGCTTACCGTAATTTCATTTCCCTTGCGGTGGAACTTGAGGATACAGTCAAAGCCGTTTTTGTTCAGCTCCTTCCATGCGGGCCATCCGTTGAAAGTTTCGTTTTTGTTTACGATTATGCTGTTTTCAGCGACATTCTTACCTTCCTCCCAGTTTTCACCATCCAGCCTGATGCAAACAAATTCCATGTAATTGGGTCCATTGGGATTTTTGTCATCTGAATAAAACAGACTGATGTACGGGCAGTGCCATATGAGTCTTGAAGTAGGAAGTCCCTTTGCATGGAAAGACACCTGCATTCCATCCACAATCGGAAATGCCTTAGAACTCGTCGTCCGCCATCCATCCACTTGAATGCTTGGAATGTCGCCTTCAGGACCATCTATGTAGCTGACAGGTCTTGCGATGCGTGTGATGTAATCGGCACCAATCACCTTTTCAGTCTTTTTAAATTCCACATCAGAGAACTTACATTGCTTTCCGCTTAAGCTTATGTATGCAAAATGAGAATTGTCAGGAAGTGCAATTGTAACGGAA
Source organism: Treponema sp. UBA1233 (assembly GCA_002309305.1). Lineage (GTDB taxonomy): Bacteria > Spirochaetota > Spirochaetia > Treponematales > Treponemataceae > Treponema_D. The sequence goes on from DBWR01000043.1 coordinate 25,710, forward strand.
AAACTGATGTAGATGCTGTTGAACTGCAACTTTACATGATCACGATACTTTACAGCCTCACCTTCAAACTCAATTCCCTTTTTAAAATCTTCTGGATTTATGTCGGACGCAGATTTTTTAATCACATCCGTTTTAATCTCTCTTGCTTCTTTCTGATATGCGTTTCCGTCAAAATGAATCTCCGCAAATTCTGTGTAGCACATTTTTTCGGTCATAAAGTCATCATAGTGAACCCTGCCGTCAAGAGAATCATATACAAGCATTGTTGAAAAAGACTTGTCCGGAGAAACTCCATCCTGAACGCTGCACCTCATCTTGAATTTCGTGACAACCGGAGTAATCAGGAAGCCGTCGGAAAATGAAGTCCTGTCCTCAAAGCATTCGAAAGTGGATTTTCCTCCAAATTCAGAAATCTGTGTTTTTTCCTTCATCTGGTATTCTGAATCCGAGTCAATCATGTTAAGCATTATGGTTGCAAAGCGGGGGTCAAACTGGGTTCCCAATCCCTTTACAATTTCTTCGCGAACCATATCCTGCGGAATCGTGGCACGATAACTTCGTTTGGAAGTCATGGCATCATAGGCATCAGCAACTGCAATTATCCTTGCAATTTCAGGAATGTCCTCTCCCTTAAGATGCTCCGGATAACCGCGTCCGTCGTAACGCTCATGGTGGGAATTTGCCCCTATTGAAAGATATGGTGATGAGCTGATGCTTGAAAGAATCTGCCGTCCGATTTCTGGATGTTTCTTTATCTGTGCAAATTCCTCATCCGTCAGTTTGCCTTCTTTGTTTATGATGCTGATCGGAATACCGATTTTACCGACATCATGCAGCAGTCCCGCAAAATAAACCTCTGAACAAAACTCTTCGTCTTTACCGGCTTTTTGTGCTATCGTCTTTGAGTATTCTGCCACACGCATAGAATGTCCATGGGTATATTCATCCTTTGCATCTATGGCATTTGCAAGTGCAGTCGCAGTCTGTTCAAACATGGTCTGCATCTTTTTCTGTCCTTCCTTTAAGAAAAGGATTTCCCTGCGCTTTGATATTTCTACAGTCCTGTTCAAATCTACCAGCCCAAGAATGTAATGCAGTATGGACATGCCTACACAGGCAAGGTTGGTAAGGGAAACACCGTATGCAAATATCTGAATGAAAGTTGCTATTATGGGAATGACGGTAAACACCATCAGGGAAACACAGATCATCCGGCGAAGCTTCTTGTAAAGCTGAATCGTGACGGAAAAATCCAAAAGAAGAATCAAAAAGGGGAATACATAACAAACTGCCATTCCATCCTGGCGCATATATCTGTTTTGTGCGTCAAATGAATAATAGAAATTTGTAAACTGTGAAAGAATTAGCGATATGATTCCGACTACTACAATAGCCTTGCATGCCTTTAACCTTACGGGCATCTTGCTTTTGACTTCATCCCTATATAAGTCTATGAGGTAAGAGTTGAACGCATATAGAATCGTAAGGGAAAAGAAAAAGACGCAGAAGTTGCTGATCCTTACCATCCAATATCCAAGCTGACTGACATCACCTCGGAAAATGTATGCGTAACGGTCAAAAATAAGGAGCAACATGGCACTCATTTCCAGGGAAAATAGGGCTTGTTTTCTTTGACGTGAAAATGCATTTGTTATAAGTACAAAAAGAGCTACTACACCGCAGATTCCAATCAAAACCAGCATTATGTTCAACTGGTGCTGCCTTAGAAATTCCATTGCCGCATTCCTTCCATAAATCCTTATTCTACAACAAACGCTAAGCTTTTACAAGTTTATACTAGACAGTTGGATAGTATTTAAGCCAGAAGCAGATTAAAGCTCCTTCATGAAAATATAGGTCTCGTAGTCATGGTTCTCGTCCGAAAACTGCTCGTAAACACCTTTCTCCACAAGAGAAAAACCATGCTTTATGTACCATTGCCAGTTGCAGTCACAGTCTGTCCATAAATAGAGGTTTTTCCAGCCTTCATCATGCAGCTTCTGGCAGAGATAATTCAAAAGCATTGAGCCGGCTCCAGGTTTCCTGCTGACAAAAAGCGTCATCTGAATGTCATCGTCATTCATCAGTTTTTGCGTGCGTTCATCCATCAATTCAATGTAAGTCCTGCTGATGTCAAGTGGAATCATGGCTTCCTTTGGATAATGAAAAGCATTGTACAGCCATTGTGAGGCTTTGTTTACATCTCCCTTTCTTGCAAAAAAAGCGGAGGAAAGAAAAGTACCGTCGTTTTTGTCCACAAGCTGAAACCTGTAGTCGTTTTCAAATATATTATTCCTTACAATGTTCTCTACGGAAAACCTTCTGTATTCCTCATCACCATAAGGAGCGCACCACATCGGCGTAAGTATGTCCAGCATGTATGGAATGTTCTTCATGTCAAAAGTCTGTATGCATAAATTATCAGGCAGCATTTTCCACACCCCCATAAGGCAGGATGTTATCACTTGCACTATATTTCTTCAAGTGACTTAGATTTTTACACTTCCATTTTTTTTCTTACTGTAATATACTTCTGTCATGAACATTACCTATAACGAAAAGAATCGTGTTTTTGCAATTGAAACCGAAAATGCAGGTTACTACATTGCTGTGGTTGACGGGGACAACTTTCTTACCCATGTGCACTACGGAAAAAAAATCTGCATTGACGACAATCTTCCGCACCTTTTGAGGATTGACGAATATCCGCACACCCCTTCCAGGAACAATCGTGACAGGATTTCATTTTATGATTCAACCAGATGGGAATATCCATGCGGAGGAATAGGAGACTTTAGGGAAAGCGCCCTTAATGTCACAAACTGTCTTGGTCAGAATGCGGTTAACCTTAGCTACGATTCTTACAAAATCACAAGGGGAAAGCCGTCTCTTGAAGGACTTCCTGCAACATGGGGTTCTGAAGATGACTGCATGACCCTTGAGATAAAATGTGTAGACAAGGTTTTAAATCTTGAAGTTTTTCTGAGCTACAGCATTTTTGAGGGAATAGACTCAGTTGCTAGAAGCGCAAGAATCTGCAACACGGGGAACACTTCCGTAAAGCTTGAAAAAGTTTATTCAGCTAGCTTGGATATGGACAACAAAGGCTACGACCTGATTACACTCCACGGTTCATGGGCGAGGGAAAGGCATATTGAACGCACTCCCCTTTTTCACGGTAAGTCAGGAGTATCTTCAATTCGCGGTGAAACATCCCACCAGGAACATAGCTTTATGGCACTGGCATCCCACAACGCGGATTATGACGGCGGAGAGGTTTATGGATTCAGTTTTGTATACAGCGGGAACTTCATATCCCAAGCCTCTGTAGATCAGTTCAACACAGTGCGGGCACAGGTGGGAATCAACAGCGAAGGATTTTCATGGAAACTTGATCCGGGGGAATCTTTTCAGGCGCCGGAAGCACTCATCACATACACAAACGATGGATTCAACGGAATGAGCCACAACTTCCACAAGCTTTTCCGAAATCATTTGATTCGCGGTGAATACAAGGACAAAATGAGACCCATACTCATCAACAACTGGGAAGCCACATACTTCGACTTTAACACAGAAAAACTTTTGGACATAGCACGAGAGGCAAGCAAAGACGGAATAGAGATGCTTGTTATGGACGACGGTTGGTTTGGCGTCAGGGACAATGACGAATGTTCTCTGGGAGATTGGGTTGTTAACGAAAAAAAACTTGAGGGCGGATTAAAAAATCTTGTTGATAAAGTCAACGCTTTGGGAATGAAATTTGGAATCTGGTTTGAACCTGAGATGATTTCACCTGACAGCGATCTTTACAGGGCATATCCGGACTGGGCTCTCAAAGTTCAGGGAAGAGAAGCTGCTCTTGCAAGAAAACAATATGTCCTTGATTTGAGCCGTAAGGAAGTAAGGGACTACACCTTCAACCAGCTAAAAGCCATCCTTAACAGCGCGAACATTGAATATGTAAAGTGGGACATGAACCGTCCGCTTGCCGATGTGGGCTCTGCTGTTTTTCAGGGAGAAAATGCAGGAGAGCTTTACCACAGGCATGTACTTGCAGTCTATGAGCTGCAGGATAGGCTTACCAAGGAATTTCCACATCTGCTTTTGGAAAACTGTTCGGGAGGTGGAGCAAGATTTGATGCGGGAATGCTCTACTACAGTCCTCAGATTTGGTGCAGCGACGATACAGATGCAATTGAACGCCTTGAGATTCAGGAGGGAACTTCTCTTGTCTATCCGCTTTCTACAATTGGAGCACATGTAAGCGTTTGTCCGAATCATGCAATCGGAAGGATTACACCATTCAGGACCAGAGGATTTGTCGCTCTTGCAGGAACGTTTGGATATGAGCTTGACATAACAAAACTTTCCTCGGAAGAACGAGCCATAATTCCAGAACAGATAGCCATGTACAAAAAATATAATTCCCTAGTTCGTAATGGAGAATATTGGCGCATCGCAAGCTATTCACAAAACCATGAATGGGATGCGTGGGAAGTTGTAAGTGAAGATAAAAAGGAAGCTCTTGTAACTTTAGTTCAGGTATTAAACCATACGGGAGTTCATTCCTACTGCCTCTTGTTAAAGGGACTGGATCCTGACTTGCGGTACCACATAATGGTTGAAGACAGTACGGGAAAAACAAGCGATGAGGGAACTTGGTCAGGCCTTACCCTTATGAATGCAGGTTTCCTTGTACCACGGCTTTGGGGAGACTTTAACTCACAGCTGATTCATCTTGTGGCCCAAAAATAGCGAATTAAAAAATTTCGCTAAAACCATTGATAGAATTTGAAAAGTTGTCATATAATAAGCCTATATAAACCAATGGAGGAATAAAAATGAAAGTTGGTATGAAAAAAATAGTTTTGATTCTTTGCGCAGCATTACTGTGCTCCTTTGCAAGTGCGGCTGGCAAATCATCCAAAAAAAAGGCGGAACCTGTATACGACATGGAAAGCGCCAATGTGATGGACGCAAACTGGGAGCAATATTTCAATACTGGAGACGAACAGTATCTTGACAACATCATTGCTTATGTTGATACGGAAGATTTGCTCATGACAGAAATAAACAAAAAGGCAGGAAAACTCATTAAGGACGAAAAGTTTGTCCAGGCAATGAAAAATCTTGGCGCTGAAGTTTCCGGCAAAAAGTTTGTCATCGGCTTTGCCCTTGAACCGATGGTTGGATTCCTTGTTCAGGACGAAAACTTTGCACAAGACATCAGATACATATATTCATATTTCCCTCAGGAACTGTTCATTCGCGGTGTAATGAAAAACACTGCATTCTGGTCCCTTACTTCAAATGCGGAACAGCATCAGGAAATAAACATTGCTCTCCAGAAGCGCATTCCCTATATGGATGAAAAGCTTCAGAACACTTTCAGCATGTCGATGACTTTTGAAGATTGGATTGGACTTGTAAAATCAGACACCGGTGCGGCTGAGTTCAGCAATACAAAAATTCAGATCATTCCTGTTCTTGTAAATGATTTGGACAAAACCATTAACGACTGGAACACTTTGAAGCCTGAAGAAATGCCTAAGATTACTTCAACTTCAGAAGTCAACATCAAGAAAGGAAATGACATCATCGCTCCATTCATCACTTTCTTCGTTAAGGGAAAATGCGACTTTCCGCTGTATTATGACTGCGAGCTCATAGATCCCAAGGGAGAGAAATCCGATTTCAACGCTACAAAACTCAATTTTGCAAGCCAGGAACCGTCAAACAAAAACTACATCTATTCAGTTCAGCAAAACTGCGGATGGAAATTTGACAATACAGATCCTGTCGGCAAATACCTGGTAAAAATAACGGTATACTCCGAAAAACAGGTAATTGCCATCTTCGAGATGACATTCAGCTTGAAGAAATAAAATATTTGAAAACAAGGTAGTACATCATGAAAAACTTTTTTAAAACCCTATCTCTAATTTTGCTCCTTTCTCTGGTATGGGGAGCATTTGCACAAGGAGATTTTTCAATCGAAAACAAACTGGAGACCGATACCTTTATTTTTGGCGACTACGATGAAAACCACAGGTTCCCGGGAATAAAAGAAACCCTCACGGCAGATTACTCCAGCGACAAAGTTGACGCAAAGCTTGAGATGTCATTCGATTTCTTTGCATACAACCAGCTTGACGCCGATTACAATAAAAAGCTGATTATCGGTGTGGATGACTTTACCTTTACAGAAAGTTACTTTAAGCTTCGTCCAATCGAAAAGCTCCAGATTTCATTTAATTCAAGGGATTATGTCTCGGGAGCATACTTTCCCGTAATGGACAGATACATGGGCGTTGGAAAAGACTTTGACAGTTGGGACAGCGGAAACTATACCGGAGACATAGGATTCCTTTTTAAACCGATGGACAACTTGAGTCTGGGAGCGGGAATCAATTTGCTGAGCTACATTGTCAACAAGTATGATGATACCGAAGAAAACATTCATCTGAATTTTGGTGCGGAATATGAACTTGAAAAATTCGGTTCCATTGCAGTTACCCTTAACGATGTGGCAAATCATTTTGAAGTGGCGGGTTTTGCAAAGATTACTGCAATCAAAAATTTGGACATATACGGAGGCCTATCCTTCCAGCCGGATTCCGCCTATGCACGCATTCCTTCCCTGCTTTACTTTACGAATCTTTACATGAATGGAAAATTCCTTTTGAATGCGGGACTTGAATACAAAGGTGTGGACAAGCTTACCCTGGGTGCCGACCTCATGACGAACCTTTTTATAGTCAAGGACTGGACTTACGATTTGTACACAGGACTCAAGGCAGAATATCAAATCAACGATGACTTCAAGGTCGGCGGCAAAACATATTTGAGCTTTGACTTTGTAGACTATATCGATGACGAAGATGCCCGTTACAAGACGCTGATTTCCCTCTATCCGGAAGTGGAATACAAAAAAGGCAGCAGCACTTTTACCGCTGGCCTAAAATTTGAATTCTACGGCGATAAGTTCCTGGGTGCCATTCCTCTTTCCTGGAAGTATTCATTCTAATCCATCAAACATACTTGAACAAGCAAGGCGGTTTCAGAAGTTTCCGGATTTTTGGACCGTCTTTTTTTGTCTTTCCATTGAGTGTAACTTTTATAAGCATCCGACTCTTTTCTATACATAAAGCATGTTCTATGTTATACTTGTAAACTATAAGCATGCATATCCAGGAGGAAGTTTTTATGTGCTTTGATGTATCACGCAAGTTAAGGTCTTTTTTCCTTTCTTTTGCACTTTTGTTAACTTTATCTATTCCGGCCTTTGCACAAAAGAATTCAGGCGGACAGATGTATGATCCTGCTGCGGTTGTAAAGTCAATCAAGAAAGGCACCAAAATGAGCGGATATTACGTTCAGGTCGATACAAAAAAGAAGATTGCATGGTTTTATACCGATAAAAAATTGACTGATCAGGTTGCAGAATACAACCTCGGACAGCAGTTCTGGGTGGAATGGGATCCAGAAAGAATCGATCCGATAAAAATTGAATTGAAGGCTTTCTACAAAAAGATAAACCTTGCTAAAACAATTTTACAGCGCACCGAAGATGGAACACATCTTGCCAATGTCAGGGTAATAGAGGCAACAAGACCGGTAAAAAGCGATGCACAAATACAAAAGGAAAAGGATGCCGCAAGGAATTCAGGATATAATTCCGGATATGCCGGAGCAAAGAAAGCTGTTCCAAAGGCATACTCTGAATACTCAAGCGAATGGAACTCAGGCTATGAGGATGGTTTGGCACAGGCAAAAAAAGAAGCGGAAGAAGCTGCAAGACTAGCCGCCGAAGCAGCTAAAAAAGACGGTTACAATACAGGTCTTAGTGGAAAGGCAAAGAAAGTCCCCAAAGCACATTCAGCTTATGCAAGCGACTGGAAGGCAGGTTACAGCGAGGGATATGCAGAATACGAGGCGAAGAAGGCTTTAGCTGAAACACCAAAGACAGAAACTCCTAAAACTGAAACTTCAAAACCAGCTGAAACACCAAAGGCAGATGAACCGAAAACAGAAACACCAAAGGCAGATGAACCGAAAACAGAAACTCCAAAGCAGGAAACTACCACAACTCAAACGGCACAGACCGGTACAAGCAATACAGCGGAAAACTCTTCTCAGGAAATCTTCATCTATGATCCCGATGCAGTTATCACAAGCGACATCCGTGTGGATATGGTGGACAATCTTTATTTCATCGTAACCAAAGATGGTTCAGGATATCTAAGACGAGAAAGCTCATTGACCGACATTGCCTACTACAACATAACCGGCCAGTACTGGACTAGAAAACCAAGTTCAGACATACCTTCCCTTCCACTTAAAAAACTCTATAAATCAATCGCACTCTCAAGCGAAACCCTTGACAGAAAAGCTCCCTCCGCCAATGCAGTAAAAAAATCTGTCAAGGAAATTGGATATACAGCAGGCAAAGAAAAGGAAGTTCTTCCTCCCACAAATGCCAAAGTGGCAAAGTCACTTGAACCATTTACCTACGACAAGAATGCCGTAATTGACTACAGCTACAGCGGAGTTACTTCAGGAGGTTTCAAGGCGGTCTACGATACGATGAGCACCATGGCAAGCTTCTACAAGGATGGAGTGTCATGCGGAATCTACAATCTTACCTACCAGTACTTTGAAAGCCGTACAAAGGGCCTTGACTTTTCTTCTTACGACTTTACCAAGCTCTACAAGAAAATCAGTTTGAGCAAAAAACAGCTTAACCGCGACATACCGGAAAGCGCGATTTTCCAGAATATAGCACTCAAGGATTACGACTGGACCAAGGACAAGGATTTTGTGGATTTTGTAAACTGGATGAAAGCCCACAATGTTCCGGAAGAACGCATAGAATTCTACAAGCAGTGTGCGGCAGTTCCTGCAAAACGAGGTTCAATGGTTCCCTTCACTACTTCAACACTCAACAATGAAGTGGGATTCAATACGACAGTCATCAAGGACGGTGCGGGAAACACAATCGGAACGGCAGGCGGAATGCAGGCATATTTTGAAGCAAGGAAGAATGACCGTTATTTTGCCGGATCCGAAGCAATTCAAAAGGGAATCAAGACAAAGGGAGAGCTCAACGTATATGTACTTGAACTCATTCCATCAACAAACCAGAACTTTACAGGAAAATATACGGGAACAAAACTGGCTACACGCATCAAGGAAATACTTGCGGCAGAATTCGGCTCCCTTTTAAAAATCAATGTCACTGTAAAAAAGGTGGTTGTAGACTACTCCAATGGATCAACGCAAGCCTACATAAATCAGGCAGGACTTTCAACCGGCTCCACAAACGGATATCTTGTCTGTCCATACTGGGCTGACTTGAATACCCTTGTCAAACTTGGCCGTCGTGACATCGGAGGCAACTACGGAACCAATTACTGCTGCGTAACAGATGAAACGCTTGACGTGGATCCGATCCTTACTTCAGGAACAGAGCGCCACCTCATGTGCCACGAATTGGGACATTCAGTTGGGCTCATGCACCATTTCTCTGAGGAAGTAACCCATGGTACCGACAATGGAGAAGAAAGGGACACCTATTTCAGCGCAACTTGTGCAATGAACTACTTCTACACCCAGGACCATCTCTGTGAACTCTGCCGTTATGCATTCTGGCTTGACGACAAGGATCTTTTGGGAAAAGCAAAATAAGGCTATCAGGGCATCCGTCAACACGGCGGGTGCTTTTTATTTCCATTGTGTAACTTTGTACCCATCCGTTTTTTTTCTATACATAACCCCAGTTCTATGCTATACTTTTTGTAGAAACATAATCGGGCGATATTCTCGCAGGAGGAAAAGATATGAGTTTTGAAAAGGGAAACTACAATTTTTCAGAAAAAGTAATTTCTAGCAGGCTAAGGACTTTTTTCCTTGCAATTGCGATGCTGGTGACACTTTGCATTCCTACTTTTGCCCAGAAAAACTCAGGCGGACAAATGTATGATTCTGGTGCGGTTGTAAAGTCAATCAAGAAAGGCACCAAAATGAGCGGATATTACGTTCAGGTCGATACAAAAAAGAAGATTGTATGGTTCTATACCGACAAGAACTTGACCGACCAGGTTGCAGAATACAACCTCGGACAGCAGTTCTGGGTTGAATGGAATCCAGAAAGAATCGATCCGATAAAGATTGAATTGAAGGCATTCTACAAAAAGATAAATCTTGCAAAAACTATTTTACAGCGTACCGAAGACGGAACACATCTTGCCAATGTCAGGGTAATAGAGGCAACAAGACCGGTAAAAAGCGATGCACAAATACAAAAGGAAAAGGATGCCGCAAGGAATTCAGGATATAATTCCGGATATGCCGGAGCGAAGAAAGCTGTTCCAAAGGCATACTCTGAGTACTCAAGCGAATGGAACTCAGGCTATGAGGATGGTTTGGCACAGGCAAAAAAAGAAGCAGAAGAAGCTGCAAGACTAGCCGCCGAAGCAGCTAAAAAAGACGGTTACAATACTGGACTTAGCGGAAAGGCCGAGAAGGTTCCCAAAGCACATTCAGCGTATGCAAGCGACTGGAAGGCAGGTTACAGCGAGGGATTTGCAGAATATAAGGCGAAGAAGGCTTCCACAGGAACTCAACAGACAAACTCAACAAGTTCTACTGGCTCACAGACTTCAAGCCAAACAACTTCAGGAACCCAACAGACAACTACATCTAGCTCAACATCAACTTCAACGGCCTATGTTCCCGCTGCACAGAAAGTTGACAACCTTGTCTTTACTGCAAAAAAGCATCCGGTTGTCACCTCTTATACTGCAATAGATAATGCTGTAAAAAAGATAAGCTGTCCTACCTCAATGACTCCGGAAGATGCCGCAAAAAAAATCGTTGCATCTGCAAAAACGGATATGGAAAAGGCAAGGGCACTCTTTTCATGGATAGGATACAATATTGTCTATGACTATAGCTTCAAGAAGGAATCATACACTGCAGCCGGTACATGGAAAAACCGCACCGGTGTCTGCGAAGGTTATACCCTCCTCTACATTCAGATGGCAAAGGCTGTAGGTCTCAATGCGGAATATGTTTCGGGTTATGCAAAGAACACTGCCGATTACAATCCGGGAAACCCTCTTGAAAAGCACGGATGGGGTGTGGTTCACATAAACGGAAAGCATGTCCTCTTTGACGTGACATGGGGAGCAGTATCAAAGCTTGATGATCCTTCTACTTTCAACGGCGACTGGTTTGATGTAGATCCTTATCTTTTCATTTTCTCACACTTCCCGCAGGAATTGAAACATACCTATATTGCAGACAACAGCATGGATCTGGGACAATTCTATGAATACTTCAAGAAGCTGCCTACGGCTCATCCGGGATTGGCTCGTCTTGGTATAGAAGGAAAGGAACTGTATGACTTCTTTAAGGTGAACCCTGATGCATGGATGCCAAAATGCTACAATGAGCTTTATGTTGACCGCGGTGTAAAAATCAACAAGCTGCCGTTGACCAAAACCCTTACTGGAAACAATACATATACCTTCAACTTTACAATTCCAAAGGGCGTTCCAATGACATTTGGCGGACAGGCACTCACTTCTGGAAAAGATTTCTCCTACACCCCGAGCACAACTTCAGAGGCTGATGCACGGCTTAACTTTGACAATCACTGTGGACTGGTCTACAGCACGGAATTCAACCTTATTGAAAACTGGTCTGGAAAATACTTTAAGGCACAAAACCTGAGCAAGACCCAGTTTAATATGGCAGACGGAAGCAAGAAAGACAATGTCGCATCCGGTAAGCCTAAAGTTTTGGTATTCTTTGACGGAAGCAAGAGCGATACTTATGCATTCTTTTACACTCTGACAATTTATTCAAGTAAATTCAATGATGTTGACGTCTTCTTTATCGACGCCAGCGAAAAGACCACCAACAAAGTAAAGGACAATGTAAAGACTTGTGCCGGACAAGCCGGAATAAGCCAGTTTGTTGCCCTCCAGGATGCTTCAGAAAACCGTGCCCTCATACAGAAGTACATGACTCAGGCAGGACTTTCAAGTTCCGATCTAATACTTCCTGTGGCAGTTTTCATTGATTCATCAAATAAACTCCAGTATATCGACGCCTTCCGTGCGGTTCCGGATGTCTATACACGCGTGGAACAGATTGCAAAGGCAACTGGAACAAAGTCTTTCAATACCTCATCATTTAACATTCCAAACACCAATAAGAAAGAGCTTCCTGCAATGGGTGGCGGAACTGTAAACAATCAGGCTTCTGGAAAACCAAAAGTCCTGATCAGCATGCCATATCTGTGCGGTGACAAAGACAGCGAGCGTCTTGCAAAGGAAATCATGGCCGCTTCTGCACAATTCAGGAATATTGACCTTGTGATTACAGACAGTAAATTTGCATGCGACCGCATGAGTGCAACCAAACAGTTTAATTCCATGCTCAAGTATTCCCTTGGAAATTCTTACGACCAGGCCTTTGCGGACAAGGTGTTTGCCGTATCAGAACTTGCCATCGGTCTTGACAGTGAGGAATATTACTGGTGGGCAGCTGGATTCAATGGTAGAATAGAATCTGTTGCACAGATTTTCTACATCGACTCAACAAACCGCTACCGCTGGATGGACTGTATACCCGGCATTACGGTATCTTCTATCATTTCACGTGTGTCTGAATTTGAAAGGACTGTGACAAGGCAATCTGCTTCATCTGCATCAGCCAATACAAACAGCTACGGCCTTCCATACGATCCGAATGCTGCTTTTAACGGCAAACAAATTGAATTTGATTCATCCAGTTATTTTAATTCAGGTATCCTGGGAATCCCAGAAGACAACTACATTTATTTCTATATTATGGAACAGGGTCCCTACGGCTGCTATGACTGGAAGGAACAGTGCTGGCTTTGGGTGACACACGACAGGATTAAGGAAGCGGAAATTGACTTTACCAAATTCTACAGCAGGATAGACCTTTCAAAGACAAAGCTCAACCGCGACTTTACGGGAGCTCCTCTTGGACCTCAGGTAAATGAAGCAAGGGAAGAACCTGTCCCTCAAGCACAAACTTCTGCCGCTGCATTAAATGAATATGGACTTCCATACGACCCTGATGCAGTGCATATAGAACTTCCGGCGGGCAAGAAGACTCTCGGTTCTTATACCATAATGAAATCCGCTAAAAATCCAGACTGGGTAAGCATTCAAAGCATGATAACAGGAGGCTGGTACACCTATGACCTCAAGAATCAATGCTGGGAGTCTGCACGAGGATTAAATACGGATGCTTTGGACATCTCTCTGCTTTATGAGAAGATAGACTTGTCAAAGACTGAACTTATGCGTGCCAAAACGGGAATTTATTGTGGTGGCTGGAAAAACATAGCTATTAAATATGTAGAGGCCAAAGAAGATGAGAGAATAGCTGAGTTGGAAAAAAATGCCACAAAGAGCAAAATCACCTATGGACGCAAGAATTCTTACGGTCTGATTTATGACTATGATTACAGAATTAGCCGTCAGGTAATGATTTTCATGGAAAAGGGAATTACGGGAAGTGTAGATGAGAATACCAAGATGATTGTCTTCAAGAATAAGAACGGAGATATAGTCGGAAAGTACGATTATGATCAGCAGGTTTGGGCATCACGAAAGGCAGATTTCTCTCTGACTGATGTGGAGCTTGCCATGTTCTATACAGTTATTGAACTGAGGGCAACCCAGCTTAACCGCGATTACTCAGGAACAGAGATTCTTCGTTAAAAGCAAACTGCGATAGCTTATGGCATCCGTCATCACGGCGGGTGCCTTTTTTCGTCTTGTTTATTATCCTGCTTTAGCTTACAATAACAGAATGAACGGTGATTTGATTCTTGATGTTACTGTCAAGACAAAAAAAAATAAATTTACCTCAAAAATAAGTTTCTCAAAGGACTTTGATTTTACAGGTCATTCGATTCATCAGGTTTTGTTTCCATATTTGAACGCCCCAATCGTAGGGGATGCAGAAAATCCGTGTGCGGAACTTGTTTCGGGAATACATGGGGCAACAGCCCTTACCACTGCCAATGCAACCGGAATTCAATGGTGGACTCCAGACTGTCCTGCCATGTACAGGCTCACGACAGAACTGGTTTCACCGGAAGAAGAAGTCATTTACCAGAGGGAGGACATTATAGCCTTCCGGGACATTCAGTTTGACGGGAAAAAACTTTTGCTTAACGGAATTCTGCTTTCCCAAAAGATTAAGGATAGCATCCAATTAATCACCCTTCCCCTGGACAAAGACCATGTAAAGCAGAGCGATCAAAACGGCTCCCTTATTGTCATTAAACTTGCTGGTAACGAGGATGAAAAATCCCTTCTAACGGCTCTTGACGGCCTTAGAAACAGTCCTTCCCTCATAGGATGGTATATTTCTCAAAAAAGCTCATACAAGCCCCTGTGTGCCATTTTAAGCGCTATGGATGATACGAGGCCTGTCATTAAAGAGTTTTTTTCCTAAACAGATGTAAAGTTATTTTCCTCAAAAAAGAGGCCGGCTCATCGCCGGCCATGCCCATCAGGCAACCGGGTGTAAATGGGTGGGAGGGGATAAATTGTACACCCGGTATTATATATATCGGCAAAGATGGCTGTTTCTTGAATGATATTTTTCTTTTTTGGAGGGGCCAAACGGCTGCCAGACGGCTATTCTTCCTCTGTAACAGTGGCGTTTATGGAGATGTTAACGTTGTATGTCCTGCCCTTTAACGCGGAAATTGAACGTACCATCTCGTAATCTCCTATGACAAAGCGAATCTGATGCTCACCCTGAGTTACAAACAATGGATTAGATATGTTAGGAACATGAACGTCATCAAGGAACACCAGAGTTCCTTCCGGAGCCGCAATCCTGACCATAGGTTCAATCGACATCAATTCAACATTCACGGTATGTCTCTTTGCCTGTTCGACTGTAACTGTCCTGAATTCGTTCCTGTAATGTTCGCTTACTATGTTGACGTTATGTAGCCCTGGGGTCAAAAGAACACCCCCGGAAACATCAGTTTGGGTCCCGTCTATAAAGACCGTATAAGGCTTGACTTCTCCCTTGTCCGGTGCAATTGGCTGTACAAAAAGCTTTCCCTTATTGATGAAAAGCGGTTTGCCGGAAACCTGGAACATGGCGGAATATATGTCGTCGCTTGTACCCTTCATTGCCAGCTGCAGGCGCAGGAAAATCTTTCCGTTTACAACTTCTGGAACAGATCCAAGCAGTGTTGAATAAGCGTCTTTCTTGATTGAGTGGTTTCTTTTAAGTGGTATTTTAATCGTTGCGCTTAGGGAAGAACCGAAAGTACCAGTCGTTCTCCTTATGCCGTTGTAATCGATTATTGAAGAGGAAGGTTCAGGTGTAATGCCGTCGTAAAAGGAATACGCCACAGAATCCCTCCATGCGGCAACTTCCTTTGGCACCTTGAACTGCAGCTCCACGCCTTCTATAAATTCCATGTCCGAGGGAAGTTCAATTACCAGACAGTCATTTACCCCCGCATAGACTGTGTTTTTGCTGCCTGAACGTGATATCGGGAGTGAAACTGACTTGTGTACCCGAAACTGTTCTGCAACCGCTACAGTACTTGAAAGGAAAAAAAGGATGAGGAAAAATACGAAACTTTTTTTGCCATTTTCTCTCTTACTCTCTAAATCCATAACGCCAATATACTAAAAAACTCGTTTTTTTTCCAGTACTTACCGCAGATTTTTACAGCCCTACAGCTTTTTGGGCAGATATTTCTGCGGATCCTGGGCTTCTCCGTTCATCCTTACCTCAAAATGAAGGTGAGGTCCCGTAGCAAGTCCAGTTGAGCCAACTTTACCGATTTCCTGACCAGTGGCAACAGCCTCCCCTTTTTGCACCAGTATCTTGCTCATGTGGGCGTAGAGGCTTGTCATTCCTCCACCGTGGCTCAGGATGACATAATTCCCGTAGGTTGCATCCATACTCACGGCATATTGAACGGTACCTGCCTTGCAAGCATAAATCGGGGTTCCTGTCGGTGCCGCCATGTCAATGCCCTTGTGGAAAAGCCATTTTCCGCTGATGGGGCTTACCCTCATGCCGAAAGACGATGTAAGGACGCTTTTTTCAAGAGGCAGAACCATTCCCGGCTCCAGGAAGTATGCCCTTTCCGTGGGAGAAAACTTTTCATCCGGCAAAAAGAAGAATTCCTTTCCCCTGATTTCAAAAGTTTCGTATTTACCCGCCAGAGCGTCAACGGAATACTCCTTAGCAAGCAATATTTCTGTATTTGTCTGTGGTGTATACGGAATAAAGAGTCCGTTTAAAGTCGGTAAAAGCAGGACTCGGCCGGTCAATTCCTCTTCGGGGGAATCTATCTGGTTCAAGGTTGCTATTGTGTCGTATCTTATTGCACATCGTGCCGCAAGCTGCAGGAGCTTGTCCTTTTCGGTACATTCATATTCATAAAAGAAAAGGTAGTCGGCTGGATTCTTTCCCAAAAACACGGCTTTATTTGCTTCTTCAATCTGTTTCTGATACTGCTTGAAAACAGGATTTCGGGAAACAAGCTCCGGAATGCGGATGAATCCCTCTGAATGAGCAAATACTGACCCCACCAAAAGCAAAACAACAAAAAGTTCAATTCTTTTTTTCATTTTTCTTTACCCCAAATGCCAAAAATCCGTATAGCACAAATACTGCTAATATAACAAGCAAAGCGGCTATTCGGTTACTGTTGAACACAAAATGAACGCAAAGTGCAATTCCACCAAATACGATTACAAGCTTGGCAATCCTTGTCAAAAACCGTACAAACCCCAGTTTCCTGGCAGACATGACCAAAAGGAACAGCAGGGCAACTGCAATAATGACCATCATGCATATTGTGTATGCTGAAGGCGCCGATGAAGCAAAGAGCCACAGGGGATATACAACAAGAAAACCAAGTCCCAGACACAAGACCGCCAGAAGGATGACTTTTAGAAGCGAAGAAAACAGGGTCCGATAGCCTTTTGCAATGTTTTTAATCAAAATGATTCTCCTCTTTATATTCTCGTTAAATTTACCATGGATTTCGAAAAAAAACAACCGTCTTGAAATCAAGTTCCGTTTGATGTATTCTGTTTTTATGAAGATAATATCCTGGAATGTAAACGGCATTCGCGCCGTGGAAAAAAAAGGTTTTGTTGACTGGCTTTTAAACTCAGATGCCGACGTTGTGTGTATTCAGGAAACCAAGGCAAAGGCAGAACAGCTTTCTCCAGCCCTGCTCAATCCCGGAGAAGATGCGGACGATGACGCACCTCTTTTTGCCCGGACGGATGATTCAAAAGGCGCATATCACGGTTATTTTTCATCTGCCGTAAAGCCCGGATACTCGGGAACTGCAATATATACCAGAATACAACCAGACTCTGTGGAAACCATGGGGGTCAAAGAATTTGACGACGAGGGACGTACGACAATTGCCAGATTCGGAAAACTTGTGGTAATTTCCGCCTATTTTCCCAACAGCCAGGGAGAAGGTGCCAGACTGCCATACAAGCTTGCCTTTTGCGACGCCATTTTCAAGAAATGCAATGAATATGTCTCTCAGGGATTGGACATAGTTCTTTGCGGAGACTATAACATCGCCCACAAACCTATAGATTTGGCACACCCCAAAGCAAACGAACAAAACGCGGGATATTTGCCGGAAGAAAGGGCCTGGATGGATTTTTTCACTTCCAACGGCTATACGGATACTTTCAGGCATTTTTGTAAGGAACCTGAAAAATATACATGGTGGAGCTACAGGATGCACGCCCGGGAAAAGAACGTAGGATGGCGTATTGACTATCAGTGCGTAAACAATTCATTTATAGAGAATGTCAGGCAAAGTACGATTCTTTCGGAAGTTGAAGGCAGCGACCACTGTCCCATCATGATTGAAGTTAGCAATAGCTAATTCTTTGTATCATATAGACTTTTTTCTTGATTTTTGTATCTCTTGATATTATACTTTACTTCGAACCGGATAACCGGAATTTTTTAGAGTGAGGTGGATAAATGGCCTACAAAATTTCAGCAGATGCATGCATCAACTGTGGTGCTTGTGAAAGTGAATGTCCTTCAGAAGCAATTTCAGAAGTAAATGACAAACGTGAAATCAATGCAGATTCATGTGTAGGCTGCGGAGCATGCGCTTCAGCATGCCCTGTAGAAGCTATTGCAGAAGAATAAGCCATAGTTTGTCAATGAATAAAGGCTTCCGTTTTTGCGGAGGCCTTTTTTCTTACATTTTTACGATTTGCCTGTCCTGACTGTTTGACTGGGGCAAAGACTTTTTCTTATTTTTTCCAAGCCCCTTAAAGAAATCAATGATTTTCTGGAATATACCTGCAAAGAAAGAAAGTATCCTGCTGAAAATTGAAGGATTTCGGAGTTTTTCCAGGCGATGATAGCCGTCCAAAAGCTCATCTTCGGTAAACTCTTTTCTCTGATTGTTTTCCTCTATTTCCATCTCAAGCTTTTGAAGTTTTGTAAGCTTTGTGTCGATGATGACCGCATTTATGCTTTCCCACCCCAATGCCTTTGCAGCCTCAAGCCGGCGTTCTCCTGCAACTAATTCATGGCTAGAGGTCAAAGTAATTGGATTAAGCAATCCATAGGTTCTGAGGCTGTCCTTTAATTGATCCAGGTTGCCAAGGTCTTTTCTTACCCTTCGCTTTACTTTAATATCAGCTATCTTTACCAGCATATATTCACTTTAGGGACCAGTAGCAGGATCGTTAAGCCAGTTGATTCCTGATTCTGATGTTCCCTCACCATTTTCAGAATCGGCATTATTCTCCCTGGCATTTAGTTCCAGACGGTCAAATTCCTGGTTAAGGTATTCTGCAGTATCTGTCTTTTGAGTTTCGTCATCGTAATAGTAGTTGTCGTCAAAAGAATCCAGATCAAGAGAATCCAACGAGAATGAATTTCCAGATTCACTGAATATGTCTTCAAACAGGGACTGAGTGTTGCTCTTACCGTCAGCTGAATCAAGGAAGCTCAAGTCAAGGAAGAGGTCGGTATCATCAACCTGCTCATACTGATAGCCTGAAAGTATCTGCTGGATGCGTATGTTTTCCAAGGCCATTTCTTCTGCATAATTGTAAATGTGAAGTTCACATTCTTCCGTAGGTTCTGTTCCTGCCAGATAATATGCAATGACATAATGGTCTTCACATGCCGGAGTATAAATGAGACCTGTTTCATCACAAACCTTCAGAGAAATTACACCAGCTGGAGCCTTGTTTACGAACGGCTTGTATGGCTTACCCTTGTTTGCCACATTCATCCAGTCTCCCCATGCAACACCAGCCAGGGTAGAACCGGTAAGCTCAAGGCCAAGAGACTGACCGGGGCGGTCAAATCCAAACCAGAAGGCTGCAGTATAATAAGGAGTAAATCCAACGGTCCATGCGTCCGCCCAGTTCTGTGTGGTACCTGTTTTACCAGCGGCAGGCATATAGAACGAACGTCCATCGGAATTCTTGAACAAGAATTTGTTACCTACTCCCTTGTTCTTCTTTATAGTCCTTAATGTTGAGTCAAAGTTTGAACCGTTTACAAGAGTACCCGACTGAACCGTCTTTTTAAGCATTTCCTGCATGATGAACGCATTCTGTGGGGAAATAACCTGAGCCTCACTTCCCAAGGCATCAAGATAATCGTGCTGCTCCTGTTCAGGATTCATGATTATGTTTCCGTCCTTGTCTTCTATGTAGCGTATGCAGAGTGTCGGGATCTGCTTTCCGTTGTTTGCAAATGTTGCAAATGCCTGTGCCATTTCAATTGGGCGAACAGAGCAGACACCAAGACCAAGAGGATAGACCGCCTGAATTCCACGGGAATCCCATTCTTCAACCGGAATTCCGGTAAGGGCTGTTGCACGACTGATTGCCGCATCAAATCCGACACCGTCAAGTACCTTGAGCGAAGGAATGTTCATTGAGTGCGCAAGAGCATACCAAAGCTCAACATTGCCTTCGTATACACCAAGGAAGTCCTGAGGAATATATGGGGTACCGTCATCCTTGTGGAATACGACGGGAGTATCGCTTATGACTGTTGACATCGTGAACTGGCGTGAATCAATTGCCGCAGAATAATACAGAGGCTTAAAAGTAGAACCTGGCTGCAGCTTTGACTGAACCGCACGGATATACTGGTTTGACGCATCGTATTTTGAACCACCGACGATGGCATCGATATAGCCTGTGCCGTTTTCTATCGCAATCATCGTTCCTTCGATTGTGGTGCGTTCGGTGTTTTTCTTCAGGAGGTTGTGGCCTTCCGGGATTATCTGGGTCTTGAGGCTTTCGATTCCTGTAATCATGGAAAGGATGTCAAGCACCGGGTTAACCTGTGTGGCGTATTCGTCATAGGACAGGGATTCCGTCCTCTGCTCGCTTATCTTCATGGAAGGCAGGTTGAACGTAAGACACATGAGTTCAACAATCGGAACAAATTCTCTAGCCGTTGCCTTCTTTGACTCACTCATGCTCTTCTGATACTTGCTGTTGGCATAGGCAATATAATCCTGCATGATTTCCTCTGCCGCTTTTTGGTGAGACAGATTGAGCGTCGTATAAACCGTATAACCGCTTGTGTAGATGTCTTCAGTACCGTAGAACATGTCGTTCAATTCACGGCGCACGTATTCGCTGAACCATGGGGCATTGTCTACACGCATTTCGTATGATGAAGTACTGGTCCTGTTGTAGTCAAAGTTTGCCCAGTAATCATCAAAGCTTTCCTCGGCCTCATCTTTGGTCACATAACCTAGCTCCACCATTGCATCAAGGACAACCTGCTGCATCGACATGGCCCTGTCCGGGTGATCAAAAGGATTATAGTACGAAGGATTGGACAGCTGTATTACCAGTAATGATGCTTCTGCAGGAGTTATCTCATCCGCACTGTGCTTGAAATAGTATTTGCACGCCGCATTTACACCATTAGTACCGCCACCGAAATAAATCTTGTTGAGGTATAGTTCAAGAATCTCGTTTTTGGAAAAGCGCCTTTCCATTTGAATCGCCCACCAGAGTTCCTTGAGTTTACGCTTGACGCTCATGTCCCTTCGGTCACAATAAAGTGTACCAGCTATCTGCTGGGTTAGAGTTGAACCGCCACCAAGACTTGTTCTGGTCAATACACCGACTACGGCACGAAGGATGGCCTTGGTACTGAAACCCGGATGATCATAGAAAATGCGGTCTTCACGAGTCAAAAGGGCATCGACTACCTGCTGAGGCAAATCGTTGAATGAAGTCATCTCACGTTTTTCATCAGATGAATATTCTGTTATGAGCTCACCATTAACATCAAGAAGTTTAGTTGGAAGGGCAAAACTAAATTCTGTAAAATTTTCGGTATTTATCGTATTCTTTGTTTCGGCCAAACCTTTTCCCAAAAGCGCTCCCAAAAGCCCGGAGCAAGCCAAAAGAATGGGAAGACACAAAAACGGCCATATTTTTATCCTTTTCATTCTTATATAATAGGAAAAATCACCATATTTGTCAATCTGACGGCTATGGACTTTTATCCGCCGGTGATTTATACTGTTTTTTATGGACCGCGATGACAGTTTTTTAACCGTTTCACAGCTAAACTCCCTTATCAAGAATATGCTGGAAGGCTCTTTTCCTTCGATTCAATTAAGGGGTGAAATATCCAACTTCAAAAACAATTCCAGCGGACACTTGTATTTTGCCTTAAAAGACCCGGAAAGCCAGATTTCTGCCGTCATGTTCAGGGGAAGGGCCTCCACATTAAACTTTACCCCAAAAGACGGAATGCTCGTACTGGTAACCGGAAGTGTTTCCGTTTATCCACCTCAGGGACGCTATCAAATCATCGTTACTTCCATGGTTCAAGCCGGTCTCGGTGCCATAATGGAAATGCTTGAGGAACGGAAGAAGAAACTTGCCGCAGAAGGTTTGTTCGATTCAAGCAGAAAGAAAATCCTGCCCTTGTTTCCCAAAACAGTGGGTGTTGTGACAAGTCCTACAGGGGCAGCCCTAAGGGACATCCTCCAGATAATACGCAGGCGAAATTCCAAAGTATCAGTAACCGTTTTGCCAGCAATGGTTCAGGGAGAGGGAGCTTCTTTAACAATTGAACGGATGATAAAGATTGCAAACGAATACAATCTTTGCGATGTCCTGATTGTTGGGCGCGGTGGAGGATCTCTTGAGGACTTGCTTCCCTTTAGTGATGAAAATGTCGTTCGTGCAATAGCTGATTCAAAGATTCCTACTATATCCGCAGTTGGCCATGAAATTGACTGCGCATTAAGCGATTTTGCGGCGGACGTAAGGGCTCCCACACCATCGGCGGCGGCGGAACTCGCAATTCCAGTTCAGCAGGACATGGAATCCCACATTCAAAACATGAAGGAAGATTTGTTCAACAGCATACAGCATAAGATTCAAAACCTCCGAATGCTGTTAAAAACCTTTACCCCCGAAAACATGGAGCTTCAGCTAAGGCACATTGAACAGCCCCTCTTAAACCGTTACGAAAACGCAAGGTCGGGACTTGAAGAAAACATCAGGATGTTCATCCAGGAAAAGAGGCAGAGGCTTCAGAACTGCGTTACGGTATTGGAAAGCTGTAACCCGCAGACCATCTTTAACCGCGGATATTCCATGGTAAGGGATGCCGTTACAGGAAAAGTAATAAGGTCTCCTCAGGACACGGAGATTGGTCATTCAATCTTGATTACACCGGCAAGCGGAACAATACAGGCGACTGTAACAGATTTAAATGTCACAGTTTCACAAGAATAAAACAAGGAAGGTAACATGAAAACTTTTGAAGATAACCTGCAAAGACTTGAAGAATTGACTTCTGCCATCAAACAGAGCGATATAAGCCTTGAAGATGCCCTTAAAACTTTTGAGGAAGGAATTACCCTTGCAAAAAGAATGGAAAAGGACATTGACGAAATGGAAGGTAAAATTCAAATACTGATGAATGCCAAAGACCTTGATGTTGAAAGTTCCACGAGCGACAAAAAGGAGAAAAAGGCGGCAAAAAAAGATTCTGTTGAACCAGCCCTGGACCTCTTTACTCCATCAGAAGAAGTAACTGGCACACGCAAAGCATAAAAAGCGGATCTGGGAAATTATGAACGGAACTGAAAATTCACGACGCACGGTAAAAATTCTTAATGCGGAAGTAGCGCGAAAAATTGCGGCAGGAGAAGTAATCGACCGACCAAATGCAATAGTGCGTGAGCTTATGGACAATTCCATAGACTCCGGTGCAGACCACATAGCTGTGGAAATCACATCCGGCGGAATAGAAAAAATCCGTGTAATAGACAACGGCTGCGGGATGACTGGAGACGACCTAAAAATGTGTGCCCATCCACACGCAACAAGCAAGATTGAAACCGAAACTGACTTGTTAAATTTAAGTACTCTAGGTTTTAGAGGTGAAGCATTATCTTCAATGGCAGCCGTAAGCCGTCTTGAAATTAAAAGCGGCGGTCTTGTGATGAATGCCTCGGTTACTGAAGACCATATAATAAAGCCCTGCTCTCCCATAAGCGGAACAATTGTACAGACATCAGGTTTGTTTGAAAATTTTCCGGCCAGACGACAGTTTTTAAAACGGCCTGCAAGCGAAGCCCTTTTGTGCCGTTCAACTTTTGAAGAAAAGGTTCTGCCATGGAAGGACATCTCATTTACACTTTCCATTGATGGAGAGGAAAAGCTTAATCTTGCAAAATGCCCTACCCTAAAAGAACGTTTTGTCCAGGCTCTGGAATTGTTTGAATCAGAAGACTTGTTTTATGAAATCTCAGGAAAAGCAGCGGACAAATCTTTTTCATTTACCCTCGTAATAGGAGAACCATCTGTAAGCCGAACGAGCAGAAAAAACATTTATATTTACGTAAACGGAAGGCGCATTAGTGAATATTCACTTGTACAGGCAATTGAATATGGTTCCCAGGGATTTTTTCCAAACGGACTTCATCCTGTAGCATGCCTTTTTGTGGAAATGGATTCTTCTCTTGTTGACTTTAACATTCATCCTGCAAAACGTGAGGCAAGGTTCAAGGATCCAAGCGTCCTCCATCATGCGGTAAGCTCAAGCACAAGGGATTTTTTCAAGCAGTATACCAAGCAAACAATGACGGATGGCATCGGTCAAAATGAAACAGCAGAACTCTTCAATTTGAAAGAGGAAACTCTGGATGTAGCAAGCCATACATTTTCAAATCCTTACAAAACAAATTCATCTGGCTACAAAAATTCAGGAAGCTCCTCCTATTCCCACAGCAATTATCAGACCACTTCATACCCGCAAAGCAATTCATACAGAATCTCAAACAACAAGACATCATTTGAGTATTCCGAACGACTGGCAAAAATGGCGGCTGACCTGGATCAGGATTTTGACAGGAACAGTGGAAGCAAAAATTATCTTCCGAGCGACTACAAGAATGATGAAGGAGAATTCCATTTTGTCGGAAGTACCCTTGGAACATTTTTGATTGCAGAAAAAAATGACACCCTTTACATCATAGACCAGCATGCAGCACATGAAAGGGTTTTATATGACGCAATTATGAAAAACACTACGGAAAAACAGGCACTGCTTGTACCCTATGTAATCCAGACGGAAAACAAGGCCGATGACGCATATTTGACACAGATACTGCCTCAGTTGAACGAAGCCGGTTACGAAGGGAAAAATTGTGGCAACGGAAGATGGGAATTTACAATGGTTCCTGCAAGATGGAAAGGCACTGAAGAAGATTTGAAAAACGATTTGCTTGACAGACGGATTCAACCCTTTGACATAATAAATGCAGTTGCGGCCAGTACAGCATGCCGTATGGCGGTAAAAGCCGGAGACATTTTGGACCAGACCACTGCGGCACAAATTGCGGCACAGGCTCTTGAACTCCCCGATCCGCACTGTCCCCATGGAAGACCTGTATTTACTTCGATTACAAGAAAACAACTTTATCAGCTTGTAAAACGGATTTGATTTTTTTCAATAAAAAAAGTAATGTCATTCCGGACTTGATCCGGAATCTCAATGCTATATAAAGTGTAGATGCTGAATCACCTGTCTTCCGACAGGCGTTCAGCATGACAATAGTTTTTATCCTGTTTACCTGAGCGTGTACAGAAGGCTTGAAACTTCCGTGCGCATGAAGCTTGGGTTATGTGTTTGCAGATATGTAAGCTTTTCTATTGCATCTGCAGTTTCACCCAACGAAATGTCAACCTTTGCAAGTTCAAGATATGCAGACCAGTTCTCAGGATCAGAGGCGATTACGTCTTCGTATGTCACCTTTGCACTCTGGAATTGACCGGATGATGCGTATGCCTTTGCAAGATTTTCACGTACTGTATTGTCTTTTGAATTGATCTTCAAAGCATTCTGGTAATAGGTAACCGCCTGTACATAATCACCCTTTAGAGCATAGGCGTTTCCAAGGTTGTTGTTTGCCTCAAAGCTGTTCTTGTCCTGTGCATAAGCTGAGTTCAGGAATGCCAGTGCAGTGTCAACATCACCCTTTTCCAGATACAGCGCGCCAATGTTTATCTTTGACTTTACGTGCTTGTTGTCCAGGGTCAGAGCTTCTTCGTACAGTGACATTGCCTGTTCTTTCTTTCCTGTGGTTTCGCAAAGGAGACCATAGTTGTAGATGCAGTTTACTTGAAGGGCTTTGGCAGCACTTGACTTGTTGTCATAAGCCTGTTTTGCATAAGTGTAAGCCTCAGTGTCCTTTCCCTGTGCATAAAGAACAGTTGAAATGTTGTAGTATGTTGCCGGATCTGGCTTTGATGGATCCATGTATGCAAGGGCCCTCTTGTATGCTGTTTCGGCTGACTTATAGTTACCGATGTTTGCATAGGCTGAACCCTGCTCCTGATATGTCTGTGCATTTGACGGATTGATTGCAATGGCCTTGTCAAATTCCTTGATTGCTCCACTGTAGTTTCCGTCAGCAGCCATCAAACGACCGCTTGCAAGATATGCGCGTTCATAATTTGAATCAATCTTGTACGCATCCTGATATGAAGCAAGGGCCTGAGTTTTGTTTCCTGCCTTTTCGCTTACATAACCAAGATTATAGTGAGCCGGTGCATACTTTGAATTCAAGCTGATTGATTTCTTGAATGAAGTAGCGGCTGCATCAAATTTTGACTGCATTGCCTGAGCACGTCCCAACTGATACCAGTAGACACTATTCTTTGGATCGTTTTCTGTTGCAAGCTTGAATTCCTTTTCTGCTGTAGCATAGTTTTTGGCATCCATTGCCTGCATTCCAAGAACATAGTGAGACGGTGCATTCTTGTTATTCTTTGCGATTGCTGCATTTGCATCCTTTACTGCTTCTGAAGCCAGGGTTGCCTTTGTCTGTGGATTACCCTGATTTGTAGAGGCATCGTAAAGAGTCTTTGCCATATCACCAAGTTTTTCGGCTGCGTAATCATCATCATTTGCAGGAAGATTTGATTTTGCATCATTAAAGTGCCTTAGCGCTTCATTGGTGTCTCCCTTTGCAAGGGCTTCCTTACCCTTTGCAATAGAATTCTCCACAGCCTGCTTTGCCTTTTGGTTTGCAAGTTCCTTTTCCTTTGCCTTGTCAGCTTCGTCCTGCTTGCTCTTGGCGGCGGTAACCTGACTCAACAGATTACGAGCTTCCGCATCATTGGGATTATTCTTTAGAATCTGATTTAGTGCGGCTATTGCATCGTCATAATTTCCGTTGGCGGCATCTTTCTTTGCCTGTGCAAGTTTTGCATCGCGCTCTGCTTCCTGTTTCTTCTTGGCTTGAGCCTGTTCAAGAAGTTTCTTTGCTTCTGCATTGTTCGGGTCACTTGCAAGAACCTTGTTCAGGGCGGCTATGGCGTCATCGTAGTTGCCGTTGTTAATTGCATTGCGGGCATTTGAAAGGTTGGCAGCCTTTTCATTTGCGGCCTTGTTTCTTGCGGCAGTTGCCTGTTCAAGGAGTTTCTTGGCCTCTGCATTGTTCGGGTCCTTTTTGAGGATGTCCTGTAATGCGGCTATTGCCTTGTCTATATCTCCGTTTGCAAGGTCCTTTTTTGCCTGGGCAAGCTTTGCGGCTGTGTCTGCATCCTGCTTGTTCTTGGCGGCTTGAGCCTGTTCAAGGAGCTTTTTGGCTTCTGCATTGTTGGGATCATTCTTGAGGATTTCCTTTAACTTAGCAATTGCGCTATCCAAATCTCCGTTGGCAATGTCCTTTTTTGCCTGTGCAAGTTTTGCGGCATTTTCGGCATCTGCCTTGTTTTTTGCGGCAAGTGCCTGCTCAAGAAGCTTTTTGGCCTCTGCATTGTTCGGATCCTTTTTGAGGATGTCCTGTAATGCGGCTATTGCCCTGTCATAGTCTCCATTTGCTATATCCTTTTTGGCCTGGGCAAGCTTTGCGGCTATGTCTGCATCCTGCTTGTTTTTTGCGGCAAGTGCCTGTTCAAGGAGCTTTTTGGCCTCTGCATTGTCCGGGTCATTCTTAAGGATTTCCCTTAACTCAGCAATTGCCCTGTCCAAGTCTCCGTTGTTTATGTTCTTTTTGATTTCATTCAGATCATTCCCGTTTTTTGCGGCAAGAGCCTGTTCAAGCAGCTTTTTTGCTTCCGCATTGTTCGGGTCCTTTTCCAAAATGCTGTTCAACAGGGCTATGGCGTCATCGTATTTTTCATTTTCGATCCATCTTCTGGCAAGGTCAAGGTTTTGGTCGGTTGAACGCTTCCCGTCGTTACCGCCGTTTTTCCTTTTTAATTCCTGTGCCCTTTCCAAAAGTTCACGTGCTTTTTCATCCTTGGGGTTTAAGGTCAGCAATTCCTTCATCAAGTTGATTGCTTCATCGTATTTTCCGTCATCAATGTAGTCCTGTCCTACATCGAGAGCTTCTGCACGTGTGATTGCCCTCTTTCCATAGCGGCGTACAAGAAGTTCTGGAGAAGTTGAAGTTCCGTCAGCTCCGACATTACCCTTGTTAGCGGCTCCAGTATATCCGTTCTGAAGTGCCATTTGGGCAAGTTTTGAACCGCCAGTTGAATCTGTTCCTGCTGTGCTGCCAGAATTTGTTGTGGCAGGAGCATTTGTTGAACCAGTATTTCTTCCAGATGTTCCGGTAGTGTTATTTGAACCTGTTCCAGCGTTTGATCCAGTTCCAGCGTTTGTTCCGGTTGCTGTTGTCCTGTTTCCAGTGCCGGATGAATTTCCTGAATTTCCATTTGATCCGGCATTTGGTCCTGCGGTGTTACCAGTTGATGGTGTAGAACCTGTTGTATTTCCCGTACCTGTGGATGCCGTTCTTGATGTTGATGAAGATGGAGTTCCAGAAGAACCGTTTGCATTTGAGTTGGTGCCGCCTGAATTTGTTGTGGCAGGAGCATTTGCTGAACCGGCATTTCTTCCAGATGTTCCGGTAGTGTCATTTGAGCCTGTTCCAGCATTTGTACCGGTTGAATTATTTGAGCCAGTTCCTGCGTTTGTTCCGGTTGCTGCTGTCCTGTTTCCTGTACCGGAATTTGTGGCGTTATTTGAAGCGTTATTTCCCTGGGATCCAGTTCCAGTGCCGGTGCTTCCAGCTGGAGAACCGTTGTTTGCAGTGTTATTTGCCAGAAGTGTGCTGCGGTTGGTCTGTGGAGTATTCATTCCGACAAAGGCCGGGATGTCTGACTGTCCGCCGTTTGCGCCTGTATCTGCAAGGTTTGTGTTGTTTTGACTCGGATCATCAATGCGTTTTCTTTCACCTGAAGTTTCGCTTACCTGATAATCATTGCTTGGGTTTTTAATTGCCAGGAGACGGCGTACCTGTGCAAGAAGGTTGTTTACGTCAGGATCAGATGTATTATAGTCGGAAAGGAATTTTTCAAGAGTCTTTTCCGCACCCTCATAATCGTTTTTGTTGATTGCTTCTCGGGCAGATTCCATTGAACGGGCCTTGTCGAGAAGGAAGTTTTTGTCCAGTCCCTGTTTTTTCAGCTCATCTTCATCCGCACCTTCAATCAGCCTGATTGCTCCGGAATAATCGCCGGATGCTATGTATGCATTATATGCGGAAAGAATGTCGGTTTGAGCTGATTCCTGAAGAGCCTTCCTGCTTCGTGCCTGTTCAAGAAGTTCCTTTGCTTCCGAATCATTTGGATTGTCTGCAAGATATCCTGTGAGGAGTGAAATGGCCTGGTCATAGTCACCTGCAAAAATATAGTTCTGGGCCTGTTCGCGAACGAGAGATCCCCTTTCCCTGTCATTGACTTCCAAACGAGTGTTGACAGGATTCTTTTCCTTTTTTTCACTGCGGTTGGCAAGCAGGAAACCTCCGATGCCCAAAAGCAAAAGGATGCCTACAACAGTAAGGATTATCGGCCACTTCTTTGAAGATTCCTTTTTGGCTTCGGGATATTCAACTTCTTCCGTTTCCTGGTCCATCGGTGTTGAATAAATCAAGTCATCGGGAGCTTCGCTAGTCTTGTATGTACTCTGGCTTTCCTTTTCCACAGTGTCGCCCGTGTCAAAAAGAGTATTTTCCTTTGGCGTGCTTTCTTCTGCAAAAAGTGATGAACTGCCATAGAATGATGAAAGTCCGTATGTTGAATCTGTCTTTGTTTCTTCCAGACTTGAGCGTGGACGGGAAGCGCTTGCGGTCCTTGTGGATGATTCCGGCTTTGAAACAGAACTTGTCCTTGTGGCGGTACCGGTGGTAGCCCTGTTGGAAGAACCTGATGCAGAAGTTCTTGTGGCAGCCGTTGTCCTTGGTTTTGCTGTGGCAGTGGCTTTTGTCGTGCTGCCGGCAGTTTTGGCTGAGGTTCCGGCAGTCTTAGTCGTAGTTCCGGCGGTTCTTGTCGTTGCCCCCGCAGTTTTAGCAGCGGTTTTTGCAGCAGGTGCCTTGGCCGCCGTAGTCTTGCTTGATGCCGCCGCCTTTGTTGTGGATCCCGCTGGACGTCCCGGACCTCTTTTTTCCGGTGCGGGTCTGGATGATGCCGTTCTTGTAGTTGAAGTTCGTGTTCCAGTTTTTTTGGTTGATGCAGACGCCTTTTTTGTGGTTTCTGCTCCGTTCTCTTTATTCGAGTTCTGATTCGTAGCCATAATCTACCGTTCCTTCAGCTCCAGCTGACATATTTTGAGTTTCTGAATCCTGCAATGATGCAGCGACATCTTCTAGTAATCTTCTTCTGCGCTCGGCTTCTTCCTTTTCCTTACGCTCTGCCTCTGCTGCCTTTTCTGCGGCTATACGGGCTTCTTCCTCAGCCTGTTTTGCCCTCTGGCGTGCTTCCTCGGCTTCCTTTTCCGCGGCGGCTTTTTCTGCGGCCACACGTTCTGCCTCTATGCGTTCGGCTTCGATACGGGCGTTTTCTGCCTCTATGCGTGCATTTTCAATTTGAATGCGCTGTGCTTCGGCTTTTGCGGCCTCTTCTTCCTTGGCAATCCGTTCAACTTCCGTATCCAAAAGTGCAATCAAGAGTTGAATTTCCTGATACTGGGGATTTGTTGGCGCAAGTTCCTGATAGCGGATGTAATCTTCACGGCTGTCGGCATACCGACCAAGCTTGAGCCTTGACTGGGCACGGTTAAGCACTGCAGGAGCATAGGTTGAATCTGCCGTTATGGCCATAGTATACCATTTTTCGGCGCTTTCATAATCCTCCATTTTAAAGCAGATGTTACCCGCATCATAAGCAAGAATCTTCTTGTTTGTGCCTGTTGCCAGCATTCCCTTATTGCATACTTCAAGTGCGGCCGGATACTGTTCCAGCTGGTAATATGAGAGGGCCAGATAAATGTATGCGCGGGGATTTCCCCCCTCTGTAATTGATTTCTCAAGAAGCGGGATTGCCTTGGCCGGTTCATTTTGCCTGAAAAATTCTTCTCCCTTGGTAAAGTTTATGTTTTCCGCAAATGTACAGAAAAGAGCAAAAATAGAGAGAAAAACAGTCAGAATGATTTTTTTTGTGCATTTTTTCTTCATAATGGCAAACCTCCTGCATTTTCCGTTTGACATATTCGCATAAAAAAGTTAATCTTTCAATATGCGTAGAAATTCCAGAAGGTTCGGACAATAATCTGCACCGAATATCTAAAGGAATTTCAAATGCCTATACTGTCATTATATAGGCTAAACAGATAAAATACAACAACGTAACTGGTTTCCGGCAAAAAAACCGAATTTTTTTGGTCGGATTTCAGCATAGACAAAGGAACTAAGGTGGTATTCTTACTATGAGTCCTGTTATTATTATTATCGGATGCATTCTCCTGGCCGTGATAGTGACTGTTTCAGTCATCCTCATAAAAGGTGCTGTTGCTCCAAAAAAAGTTGGAAACATCAAAAAACTGATCAGGGACGGTAAAATTGCCCAGGCGGAAAAGCTGGCAAAGTCAATCCTCGTCAAGAATTCCAGGGACTATGTAGCCCATTACTGGCTTGGAAAGACCTATCTGGCGGATAAAAAGCCGGAACAGGCCTTCATTGAGTTCAAGGCCGTAAATGACAACGCAATTTTTGACGGTGAAATCCCGGAAACTGAATTCCGCAGGGAACTTGCCCCACTATACGTGAAATTTGGGGAGCCGAAATCTGCCCTGAGGGAATACCTTCTTCTTACGAAACTTGACGGTACTAACGCCGAAAACTATTACAACGTCGGAAAACTTTATGAGGCAGACGGAGAACAGAACCTTGCAATGGGATTCTACCAGAAGGCCATAACCGCCAACCGCAAGCACTCAAAGGCCCACAGCGCGCTAGGATACCTTCTCCTCAAAAACAAGCAGTTCCCGGAAGCAAAAGAAGAAATCGACATGGCAATAAGGTTAAGCCCGGATACATACTCCAACTACTACTATCTTGGAAAGCTCCTCAAGGAAAACAAGGACTATTCCGCAGCCCTCAAGGCATTTGAAAAGTCGGAAAGAGACCCGGACTTCAGGCAGAAGGCGCTTATCGAACGCGGTTCATGCTACATGATGGTCGACCAGTACGACAACGCCGCACTTGAATATCAGAGCGCAATCAAATACGGAAAGGACCCCGCATCTCAGGAAACCCTATACGCCCACTATTTCCTTGCCGCATGCTATGAAAAGGACCACAAGATAGAAAAGGCCATAGTTGAATGGGAGCAGATCCACGCAAGAAACCCGCGCTTTCAGGATGTTTCGGCCAAACTCAACGACTACAGGGACCTCCAGAACAACGACAGCATGAAGGAATACCTTACGGCAAACTCAGGGAATTTTCTGGAAATCTGCAAAAAAGTCGCGTCCATGGCATACAAGCTGGAAAGCCAGCAGGAAGAGATCACCCCATACGGATGTTCTTTCCTGGCAATAGAAAACCGCAAGGATTCATGGATGAATGTCCGCAAACAGGTTTTCCTCGTGGAATTCTACCGCCGCGGAGACCCGGTTGATGATGCCGTGATCAGGAAAGTTGCAGACCTCCTGCGTGATGAAAACTACTTCAAGGCTATAATTTTCTCCAGTTCAGGATTTACAAAGGCCGCTGCCGGATATGCGGACGGAAGGCCCATCGTTCTTGTGGACAAACCTCAGCTGGAGATACTGCTTTCCAAGGTGGACA
Organism: Treponema sp. UBA1233; assembly: GCA_002309305.1. Lineage (GTDB taxonomy): Bacteria > Spirochaetota > Spirochaetia > Treponematales > Treponemataceae > Treponema_D. The sequence continues at coordinate 58,336 of DBWR01000043.1, forward strand.
GCTAAATCATGAGGTTTCTGTGCGTTTCTGACATTGTTGACCCCTTAATCTATTCAACGGGGGTAAAGGAACGTTATAATGATGTTGATGCTGTATTCTGTGCCGGTGATTTGAGCATGGAATACCAGGATTTTATCGTAACCGCCCTTGGTAAGCCGATGTTCTTCATTTTCGGAAATCATGACCTTAAGGATTTTTCGATGTATGACAAGCATGCAAAGAAGGTGCCGTTGAGTTTTTCGGACTTGACCAATACGGACAAGGCTCACGGTGGTGACTACCTAAGCAACAAGGTCATAAGGTGCCGCCATCTGGGGTTTACGCTTCCCTCAGGCAAAAGGACTCCCCTTCTTCTGGCCGGGATTTCCGGCTCCATGAGGTACAACCTGGGCGAAGACCAATATACGGAAGGACAGATGTTCAGGCAGCTTTTGGGAATGGTTCCCTCCCTGATCTGGAATAAAATACGCTACGGCCGCTACTGCGACGTTTTTTTGACACACGCCTCACCTCGTCACATTCATGACAGGGAAGACATGTGCCACAAAGGCTTTGAGTGCTTCAACTGGTTCATAAGGAAATTCCGTCCGTCGCTTTTGATTCACGGACACATTCACCTTTATGACCTCCAGGCGGTCAGAGTCACGAAAAGTTTTGATACTACCGTCGTCAATGCCTACAGCCATCTGGTAATTGATTACGAACCCAATTTTACAGGTAAAAAAGGAGAGACTAATGGATCAACCATTAATATCCTCACAGACAGATGATGATTTCAACAAGGCGCACAACAAGGCCCTGTTCAATGAAATACAGCACATATTGAATCCTGAGGAAGCCACACTCATATCATTCACCGACATACGGAAAATGATACGTCCAAAAAACGAAGTGTACAAGGGCATGCAGATAGTGCCCATAAACCTTATAGTCGGAAGCGAAGGCAGGTACAAGGATTTTGACAATCACTTTTTTCCCAAGAACACCTTCCTCAAAAGGCGCTGGGAAAGCGTAGACTCTGCATTCCTCCAGGACATAACACTTCCGCCGATAACCCTTTACGAAGCCGGGGGACTTTACTTTGTGCGTGACGGAAACCACCGTGTTTCAGTCGCAAAGATGAAGGGACAGGAAGCGATTGATGCGGAGGTCGTAAGCCTTCAGAGCGAAATCAAGCTCAAGCCCAGCACGTCAAAAAGGGAACTCCTCAAGCAGGTGCTCCAGTACGAAAAGAGGGTTTTTTACAACGAAACGAATTTCGGTGACATAACGGACTACTGGTGTCTGGATTTTTCAACCCCGGGACAGTACGACGTAATCTACAACCACATACTCACCCACCGCTATTACATCAACATGGGAATTTCGGAAGAGATTCCATTTGAGGACGCGCTTTTGTCATGGTTTGAAAACGTATACCTTCCGGTAATCAAGACCATTGAGCAGAACCACATCCTCAGGCTGTTCAAGGGCAGGACCCACAGTGACCTTTACATCTACGTCATAAAATACTGGGATGAGCTCAAGCAGAAATTTGGAAACGATTTTTCACTTGATGAGGCGGTAAAGCACTTCAAGAGGGAAAACTCAGGACACACGCTGCTGGGAAAGATAAAGAACCTGTTTGCAAAGAAACAGCTTCAGAAATAGCATTTCTTTAAGGTCTTGAACCTATTGCTTAAAACCCTGGCTTTCATTAGAATGTAGGCACTATGGCGAAGGAAAAAAAAGGTAATAAACTCATATTTGCAATCATCCTGTTCAGCATCCTTTACATTGTGTTTGCATTCAAAATGCTGAAGACGGAACTGCATCTTAGCCCCGAATGGACTGTTGACATCAGTTCGGTTACTGAAGTCAGCCCAGGCGAAAAACTTCTTGCATACAGACTGGGGCAAAACATCGGATATTTTACTGCGGACGGCAAGGTGGCATCCCATATTCCATATCCTGTAAAGGCAACGATTTCAGACAGACGTTATGCGACGTTCGGTTTTGACAGCCAGAGCGCGGATTTTTTTGACTCCACAGGCATCCAGTCCGGAACCATAGACGAAAAGGGCTTCCCGTTCTTTAAGGACGACAGGATGTTTATATTTTTGCCGGGAGGAACTTCTTTTGCAGTCCTTGATTCATCAGGAAAGACTCAATTCAAATACGAAAACTATGCGCCCATAACCGCTTTTGACTCATGCGAAACCGCCATTGTGGCAGGCTATGCGGACGGTACACTTGCATCCCTTTTGAATGACGGTACCGTAAGCCAGAAATTTGCTCCGGGTGGAAGCAACATCGAAGTCATTCTTGGAGCGGCAATTTCTCCGGACGGCAGCATGATAGCCTGTGTTTGCGGACAGGACCAGCAGCGCTTTCTTGTCTCAAAAAAAAGCGAGGGCAGCACCAACGGAAAAATCACCTATCATGAATACCTCCCCAAAAACTTTAACATTCAGACCCTGGTTCAGTTCAGCGAAGACGGAAACATGGTATTCTTCAACTACAACGGTGGCCTCGGCATAGTTGACCTTACAAAAAACAAGAGCACCCACGTTCCTGTTGAAGGACGCATCATTCAGATACAGGAATCCTCCGACCTGCTTTTCATACTGAGCGAGAATCAGGAGGAATACACGCTTACAGGAATTGAACTTCTTGACCATCCAATACTACAGTTTTCTTTTAAAGCAGAATGCGCATTTATCCGGACAATGGATGACGCACTTTTCATCGGACGTGACAACAAGATTTCACGCTTGACCATCTCAAGGAAATAATTGCGGGACTTTGACATGAACAAAAAGATTTTGAAAAAAGGTTTATTGATATCGGCTGCGGCAATGACGGCACTTGCATTTGCATTTGACTGGNNAACAGAAAGATTTTAAAGGCAGGCATTTTGGTATCGGTAGCGGCAATGACGGCATTTGCATTTGACTGGCCTCAGGACAAGGTTTCATCCGATGATTTTTTCTCCTACTTTGCACAGCTGCGTGGTGGAGCCTTTGAGACATCCCTCATCTTCAGGGACAATTCTACAGTAAAGGCCGCAGAAGACGGTGTGGTGGCCGCAATAATCACGGAACACAACAACGACATGGGCTGGTTTGAGTCACCCCTAGGCAATGCGGTAATTCTTGTTCACGACGATGATTTTTCTACCGTATACGGGAACATTGACGAAGAGAGCCTTAATCCGGAACTGTTCGAGGCGAATTCAGTGGAAACAGGAATGGAATTCGGCATCAGCGGAAACTCAGGTTGGCAGAACGGACAAAGCTGCCTTGAGTTCCAGGTACTCGACTTAAAGAGCGGATCCTCAATCAACCCAAGGAACCTCATGCCCCACATGGGAAACGAACTGCCTCTTGAAATAGGAAGAATCACAATAAAGAACGAGGAAGGAACCTCATGGGATCTTGCAAACACAAGAATCATACCTTCAGGACGCTATTCAATCTATATGTCAAGACAGAGTGTGGCAGTCCCTTACCGAACTAAAATTTCCCTGAACGGAGCCTCCATCGAAAGCATCGGATATGACAGGATAAAGGCCGAAGACGGTGAACTCTGCATCTACGGAAACAAAGCCTATTCATGCTCCGAAATCTACCCAAATGAAGACAGGCAGCTTCTGGGAGTACTTCAGCTCACAAAAGGCAAGAATACCCTTTCAATAACAATTCAGGACATTACCGGAGCGGAAAAAAAGGATTCCTACAATCTGGACATTTATTGATACCGTTGAGTAAGGTCATTTTATGGCCTTAAGGATTATTCCTCCGCCGGAAGTGATTCCATCGCGATAAAAGACAACCGACTGTCCGGGAGCCACCGCACGCTGAGCTTCGTCAAAAGTCACTTTAACAGCCTTTCCGCAAAGCTCCACGCCATCTTCCGCATTGTATGGTTCAATTGTCGCGCTTACAGGTTTGGATGCAAGACGGATTTTTACCATTGCCTTAAAACTGCATCCGGGATTATAGTCCGCAGGCCACACAAGATCATCCGCAATCAAGCCCGTGCAAAACAGGTCGCTGTCCTTGCCCAGAACGACAAGATTCTTTTCTTTGTCTATCGCCGCAACATATAGCGGTTCTTTTGCACTTACGCCAAGGCCCCTTCTCTGTCCGATGGTATAATGCTCAATTCCACGGTGCCTGCCCAAAACCTTCCCGTCCATGTCGATTATATCACCTGGAACCGATGGTTTGTCCTTGAACAGGGTGTCAAGCATCTCCGGTGGAATGAAATCCTGGCTTTCCTCTCGTTTTGCCGCCTCAAGATTCCTTTCGCCCGCCATCTGGAAAACCTGTTTCTTGGTATATGATCCCAGCGGAAACCTTACTTTTTCCAGAACCTCTGACGGTATGCGGTAGAGGAAATATGCCTGATCCTTTGTCAAATCAGAGGCAACGGCAATCTGTGCGGGCCTTTTACATGCATTTTCATCCTGAACGGCCCATTCTCCGTACTGGCTCGCTATGTTTTCATCCCCCCTCACTACAGAGGCATAGTGACCCGTACAAAAATAGTCATATTCAATTCCAAGGCTTTTTATTCCTGCCAGAAGCGCCCCGAATTTTATAAAGCGGTTGCATCTTATGCATGGATTTGGAGTCCTTCCCGAGCGGTATTCACTCTTAAAGTATTCCAGAACCTGAACGTTGTATTCTTCGCTTACGTCAATAACATGATACGGAATGTCATTTTCCTCACAAAACTTGCGGCACTCCTCTATATCCGTCTTTTCTCCGGGTCCATAGCAGCTGTCGTGAAAAACGGCGTTTTCAGGAAAATCAAGTGCTCCATCCTTCCATAGGGCCATGGTCACACCCGTAACGATGCATCCCTTTTCCTTGAGCAAGAGTGCGGTCATTGTGGAATCAACACCGCCAGACATACCGACGACTACCCTGTCGCCCTTTGACGGCATTTCTAGAATCTCGTAATTCATGACAACATGATACTTGAAAAAATGATAAACTTCAACAGACTTGTTAAACTTGTAACTATAGTTTATAATGGAATTTATGAACTGGTTAATAATTGCACCTGACATACAGGATAAGAATGCAAAAAAAATAGAGGACTTTCTCCTTAAGCAAAAGGAAGACATGCCGGATGAGATTTTCATATCATCCAGTTTCAGTCAGGAAGAACTTTTGGAATGCGTAAAATCTCTTGACAAGGCTTCCCACTGCGTGATTGTCAATGCTGAGAAGATTTCTGCCTTTGAAGAATACAAATACATATTAGGATTTCTTTCCGGTAAGGGAACAGACGTTTTCATTCAGTGCAATTCAAGCGACTTGAAGTTTGAATCTCTTGATGTCGAGATGCCTGGAAAAGTCCGGACTTATTCAAAAATCACAGAGCTGACTTCCGCATTAAAAAAGGAATATCCAAAGCTCAAGGAAGTCAACAACGTACACAATTCCCTTATACGTCTTTTGATGATGGGCATCCCATTTACCGCTGACAGTTTTGCCTATTATCTTGAAAAGGACAAGCCCGAAATCTACAACATGTTCATTGATGCAGGAATGTCCGTAAATGCAAAGACCGGCGAAGGAGTCCCCCTCTTGAGCATAGCGGTGCGGAGCGATCACTTTGATCAGGTAAAGTGGCTTTTGGGACTTGGTGCCGACATAAACGCTATTTCCGGTGACAGGGGTTATACAGCCGTAATGGATGCAGTCTGGCGTAAGAACTATGAGATAACAAAATATCTGGTTGACAAGGGTGCTGACCTTAGCGTGGTAAGTTCTGACGGACAGCCTATTCTTGTTCTTGCAGTTGGAAACGGAAACGAAAAAATCGTAAGGCTCCTGCTCCAAAGCGGTGCGGATGCTGATTTGCAGGACAGCATGGGTATGAGTGCTAGGGGTTATGCCAACCTGTTCAAAAAACAGGGTATGGTCGAAGCGATGGCACAGTTTCCCAAAAAAGAGGGTTGATTGATGGAAGATGCATACAGAGTAGTTTTCGCCGGTGGTGGAAGCGGTGGTCATATTTACCCAGGAATTGCAGTTGCCGATGCGCTAAAAACCGAAGCTGAAAAACGCGGTTTAAAGCTTGAAATCTATTGGATTGGAAACAAGACAGGAATCGACAAATCCATTCTTGAAAAAAATCTTGCAAACTACGGAGGAAGCATAACCTCCTTTTATGGAATCTCATGCGGCAAACTCAGGCGATACCTTTCTTTCAAGAACTTCACAGACTTGTTCCGCATCATCTCAGGATATTTCCAGTCAAAAAAAATATTGAAGAAAATAAAACCGATGTGCCTTTTTTCCAAGGGAGGCTTTGTAAGCGTTACTCCATGCCGTGCCGCAAAAAGACTCAAGATACCCTACTACACCCATGAATGTGATTTTACACCAGGTCTTGCAACAAAACTCAATTCAAAACATGCATCAAAGATTCTTTTGTCATACGAGGAAACGAAAAAATTCCTTCCCTCGCTCAAGGAAAAATGTACTGTTACCGGTAACCCTGTACGCCCAATCTTTTGGGAAGACAACAGGTCAAATGGACTGGACTTTTTAAAAATCAATCCCGACCACAAGAAGCCTGTTCTGCTTGTCATCGGAGGAAGCCTTGGTGCAAACCAGATAAACACCCTTGTTACCGAACAGCTTGAATGGCTTTGCGAACACTTTATCGTCGTGCATCAGACAGGAAAACAGTGGGCGCTGGAACATCCGGAGACATTTGAAAAAGCCAGTGAAAACTACAAGCCCTTTGAATTCATTTATGAACAGATGCCGTGGGTTTTACAGGCAAGCGACATAGTTCTTTCCAGAGCCGGTGCAAACTCTCTCTGGGAATGTGCCGTATGTGCAAAACCAATGCTCCTTATTCCACTTTGCGGATCAGGGACAAGGGGAGATCAGGTTGATAATGCAAGATATCTTGAAAATCAGGGTGCCGCAATTTCCCTTATCGGAGAAAAAGCTGATGGGGAGAACCTCAGGAACAGCCTGCTTTCTCTGACTGACAATGAAAAAAGGCAAGAACTTTCCATTGCATGCCGCAAGCTTACCAGTGGAACTAAGAGTGCCGAAACAATAGCAAATATAATTCTGGAAGGTATAAAATGACATTTACAGTTTTAGACTTAGTCTTTGTAGCAATCATCATTCTTTGTATCGTCGTAGGTTTTGTCAAGGGATTCATTGATTCTGTATTTGACAAGGCCGCTCCGCTCGTTGCAGTTTTTGCAGCATTTCTGTTTTGCAGAAGGGTTGCAGTACTTCTTTCTCCGTACATCAAGAATTCTGTCGTTGCACTGGTTGCATCTTTCCTGGCGGTGTTCATAGTCTCCTTTATAGTCGTAAAGATTGTTCAAATCATAATCGGAAAACTGTTTGACAACGAAATTCTTGACGGACTTAACCGAACGTTAGGTATTGCATTCGGTCTATTAGAAAGCCTTGCTTTAATCTGCATCATACTTTGGGCTTTGAGCAAATTCCCGTTCATGGATTTCAAGCCCTATCTTTCAAACAGCTTGTTCTACAGGCTTTATCAGAACATTGTAATACCGGCATCTCAAGTTGTCGGAGGAACAAATGTTTGACAATGTGCTCCATCAGAGCGCAACCGACCTGCTTTCTGATGACATATTAAAAAACACATTGCCACAATCACTTTTGTTTGCCGGACCGACTGGCGCTGGAAAACTAACCGCAGCACTTGAACTTGCGCGCATCCTGGGCTGTACAAACCAAACTCGCGGAGCCTGGAACTGTTCATGCCCTTCATGCAAAAAACACAAGGCCATGGTCAACCAGTCCCTTTTGCTGTGCGGTCCTTCTTCAAGAACACTGGAGATTTCCGCCGCAAAGGCCACTCTCCTTTCTCAAAATGCAAACGCAACAAGCCATGTTGAAGCCTCCCGCTACCTTTACCTCAGGGCTGTCAGAAAACTTACACTCAGGTTTTCACCCATACTCTGGGAAGGTGAAGACAAGCTTTCAAAATTTTCTCCAATACTCCAAGCAATTGACGAAAACCTTGAATATCTTGAACCAGGAAGGACACTTCCGTCCGGAGAAGAACTTGGAAAAATACTTGACGAGATAGAAGAAAAAACGACGAAACTTGAGGCAAATTACCTTTATCAAAGTCTTCCTGTATCACAAATCAGAAATATTTCTTCATGGGCACATTTAAGTTCCACAAGCGGAAAAAAAGTCGTCATCATAGAAAACGCTGAAAAAATGGCGGACAGTTCAAGAAACGCACTCCTAAAGATTCTTGAAGAACCTCCTGCAGACCTTATGTTCATCCTGACAACAGAGCAAAGGGGTGCAATGCTTCCCACAATTCTTTCCAGAGTTCGCACATATAATTTTTTTGAACGCAGCAGGGAACAGCAGCAGGAAGTAATAAACCGTGTGTTCCATTATGACACGGTGTACAGGGGTAAACCAGTTCCTGACAGCATAAACGATTTCATGCAGATATATCTTCCGGTTCATCCTTCAACAATCATGGCAAATGCAACTTCATTTTTTAAAACAGTTTCACAGGGACATGTTCCAGATATTCCAGCCATAGTTTCTTCATGCGGAAATTTTGAAATCAAGTCTCTGTTCAAGCTTTTTATTGAAGATTTAATCCTGGTACAGAAAAAACTTTCTTCAAACGCACAGGGAGCCGCCGCATCCGCACAGCTTATGGATGCATTCAGGAAAATATACAATGACGTTGTGCTTTACCGCCAGAAATCAGCATCAGCACTGGAAGAGCTTACACGCGAAATACTTCACATAAACCGTACAAATGGTTTTGTCTTAAGGGAGACTTTTGATGAATGACTTTGTAAAAAAAGCATCACAAAAAATCTCAAAGCTTTCTCCGGAACAGATTACTTCTTTTGTAAAATCCATAATCGACGAAAAGGACAGGCTTGACTCAATCTTATCCAGTTTGTCAACAGGCCTCATCATAGTTGACTGTGACTGGAAGATAATAGACTTGAACAAATCTGCAGAAAGGCTCTTGCCGTTTAAAAATCACGGACAGGACCTCAAGACAGAATGCGATGCAGTCTGGACACAAATACTGGATGCAGACATTTCAGCATACATAAAAAAATGTGCAGAAGAAGAACGTACAAATGTTAACGATGAATTCTCGATTCAAAACAATGACGGATATCGGTTCATTACGCTCACGATAGTTCCCCTTGTAAAAAAAGAATGGAACGATGATGATGAGGTAACCGACACCACCATAGCAGGCTCAATCATCACCATAGAAGACATTACGGAAAAAAGACAGCAGGAAATACTCCTTCACAGGATGGAAAGTCTAGCAAGCCTTACAAATCTGGCCGCATCAGTTGCTCATGAAATTAAAAATCCGCTCGGTGCGATAAGCATACACATTCAGCTTTTAAAAAAGGCTGTGGCAAAGGCAAGAAATTCAGACGGCATGCTTCCATCTGAAAAATTCATGGAAAACTACATTTCCGTCATCAACGAAGAAATCGACAACCTTAATAAAATTGTCGTTGACTTTTTGTTTGCGGTCAGGCCGGTTCAGGCAAACCTTCATCTTGTAAATCCGGATGAACTTCTTTCCACTTTCGTACAGTTTTTTGGACCGGAGCTTGAAAACAAAAACATTCACCTCAGCACAAAGCTTTCCAATTCTAATACGAGGCTTCTGCTGGATGAAAAATTATTCCGGGAGATACTCATAAACATCACCCAAAATGCTGTTTCTGCAATACAAAGCCGCTATCCGGACAGGGAATCAAAGCTTGGAGAAATTGCGGTTGAATCATTCGTCAAAAACGATTTTTATTATCTTACAATAGCCGACAACGGTTGTGGTATGGATTCAAAGACAGCCGAACACATCTTTGAGCCCTACTACACCACCAAGGCAAACGGCACAGGGCTTGGCCTTACCACAGTTTACAAAATCATAAAGGAATTCCGCGGGGACATTGATGCAAAATCTGTTCAGGACCATGGAACTGTTTTTACAATCAAACTTCCAATACCGCAGAACAAGATAAAGCTTCTTGCAGATAATTCAAGTCAAAAAGAGGAAAGGAAAATATGAAATTTACACTCCTGATAATTGACGATGAAAAAAATATCCGTGAAGGTCTGGCCGCAAACTTTGAGCTTGAAGACTACAATGTCAAAACCGCCGCCAGTGGAGAAGAAGGCCTTGCTCTAATAGAAAAAGGAGACATAGACCTCGTCATAACCGACCTCAGGATGCCGGGAATAAGCGGAGAAGAAGTTCTTGCAAAGGTAAGCTCTGAAACACCAGGAATACCCGTCATCATACTTACAGGGCACGGAAGCATAGACAGTGCTGTTGACGCAATGAGGCACGGAGCATACGATTTCCTTACCAAACCCCTTAACCTTGACCAGCTTTCCCTCATCGTAAAGAGAGCCCTAGAAGGCAGGGAAATGAGCCTCCAGCATCAGGAGTTAAAAAAGGAACTTGAAGACAGCAACGCGCTCAAGGGAATGATTGGAACTTCTCCCGCAATGCAAAAAGTCCAGGAGCTGATTAAAAAAGTTTCAAACACAAAGGCAAATGTCCTGATTACCGGAGAAAGCGGTGTCGGCAAAGAGCTTGTTGCAAATGCAATCCACAACCTTTCTTCACGGAGGGACAAGAGCTTCATCAAAGTGCATTGTGCTGCATTGAGCGAGACCCTTTTGGAAAGCGAGCTGTTCGGGCATGAAAAGGGAGCATTTACCGGAGCCGACAAAATGCAAAAGGGACGCTTTGAGCTTGCCCACGGAGGAACGATTTTTCTGGATGAAATCGGTGAAATAAATCAAAACGTTCAGATAAAGATACTTAGGGTGCTTCAGGAAAAGAAATTTGAGCGTGTGGGTGGAGAACAGACAATCGAAGTTGACGTAAGGATTGTTGCCGCCACAAACCGCAATCTTGAGGAAGAAGTCAAGGCCGGTCGGTTCAGGGAAGACTTGTACTACAGGCTGAACGTAATCCACATTCAGGTGCCGCCGTTAAGGGAAAGGAGGGATGACATTCCACTTTTGGTATCATCATTCCTTCAGGAGTTCAATCAGGAAAACGAAAAGAACATAAAGGGCATAGACAAGAGGGCCAAGAGGGCTCTGTTCAATTACAACTGGCCCGGAAACATAAGGGAATTGCGTAACTGTATGGAAGCAGCAGTTGTTATGTGTAGTGGGGATGAAATCACACAGGAAGACCTTCCTCCGACAGTAAGCACAAGCGGCTCGGGGGAAAACTGTGTGATTCCACTGGGACTTACCCTTGATGAGGCAGAGAAAATCATCATTCAGGAGACACTTCTTTCCAACGGGAACAACAAGACGCGTACAGCAGAAATACTTGGAATAGGAAGAAAGACCCTGCAGAGAAAACTTGCCGAATGGGGAATTGAAGGAGAAGATACGCCATAATGGAAACAATGTACGACCGCCTGGGAGACCTTTTAAATGAAACCCTGGAAGCCGGAGAAATAAAATTTGTAAAAGTTGAGGTTGAGCAGAAGGAATCAGAGAAGACTCAGAACGAATCTGCCCCACTTGAAAACAGCGGGAATATCGGACAAACGGAAAATCAAGAGGAAAAGACAAATGCAAACGATACCCAGTCTGAGCCAAAAGAAAAGGTAAAACAAAACCATAACTCACGACCAGAATACCACAGGCCGGAGAATACAGGAACAATCTACCATGCCGAAGATTTGGGTGGAAATGACAACACCAGGGAATACAAGCCGCGCTCTTTCATCTACAAGAAAATAACCCCAGAACTGGAAAAGGCATACAAGCTTCTGGACGTACCGTTCAACTCTACCCTGGAAGACTTAAAGAAGGCATACAAGGACAAGCTCAAATACTACCATCCCGACCGTCATGCAGACAACGAAACGCTGCAGAAAGTCGCAACAGACAAGACACGTCAGGTAGTTGAGGCATATAACCTAATCGTAAAGTTTCTTGAGGAATAAAAAAACCGGCCAACTGAATGAATCGGTCAACCGGTTTTTGTAAGACTTTTTTTCTAAAAGACTTTTTAACGGACTTTTTGTCTTTAGAAAATTAAATCACTGTTCCCGCAGGAATAACAGCAAATTTCTTTATTACGATGATTCCGTCTGAGCTGAAGAAGAGGCCATGGTCTCCGTCCTCGTAAGTGCGTCCGTTTACGTTGATGCAGCAGTTGTCACCAATGTGGGCATTCTTGTCGATGATGGCCTTGTTGATTTTGCAGCCCTTTCCGATACCGATGTTCGGTACACCCTTCTTTTCATTTTCCTTTTTCTGCTCGGCATTCTCATAGAAGTCGGCACCCATCATGATTACGCCGTTGAGGTCGCAGTTTTCATTGATGATGGAACGTACACCGATTACGGAATGTTCGATTCTTGAGTTGGAGATTACGCATCCTTCGCTTGCAAGTGACTGCTGGAGTGTAGCGTTGTTGATTTTGCTTGGAGGAAGGTTGCGCATGTGAGTGTAGATAGGCTTGTCTTCATCATAGAAATTGAACTGTGGAATCGGATTGGTAAGGTCGAGTGTCGCCTTGTAGAATGAGCTGATCGTACCGATGTCTTCCCAGTAGCCATTGAAGATGAAGCTGTTGACCTTCTTTGTCTTGATTGCCTCAGGAATGATTTCCTTTCCGAAGTCATTCTTGTCATTGTTGAGCATCTCTTCCATTGTTTCTGCATTGAAGATGTAGATACCCATGGATGCAAGATATTCAAGCTGAGGTGGAAGTTCCTTATTCCTTGATTTCTCTGGAATCTTCCAGTCGTCAATGTTAAGCTCTTTTGCAGGCTTTTCCATAAAGGCTGTAATCTTGTTAGAGTCATCAACCTTCATGATTCCAAAGCCGGAAGCATCCTTTCTGTCTACTGCCTTTGCGGCAATCGTTATGTCAGCACCGGAAGCAAGATGTTCGTCCATGAATTTCTTAAGATCCATGCGGTAAAGCTGGTCACCTGAAAGGATGATGTAATGTGTCGGATTCTGTACCCTAAAGTGAGAGATGTTTTTGCGTACGGCATCAGCAGTTCCCTCATACCAGCCTGAATGCTCAAGGGTCTGTTCAGCGGCAAGAATCTCTACGAAACCGCGGCTGAAACGGTCAAAGTTGTATGAATTGATGATGTGCAGGTGAAGTGACGCAGAGTTAAACTGTGTCAAAAGATAGATTTTACGGTATCCGCTGTTTATACAGTTGGAAATCGGTATGTCAACAATGCGGTATTTTCCGCCAAACGGAACGGCCGGTTTTGAGCGCTCCTTTGTAAGCGGATAAAGCCTTGTACCCTTACCTCCTCCAAGAATTATAGCAAGTACTCTAGGTTCTTCTTTATTTTGATTTGCCATGTTATTAGAAACCTCCAATATAATATTATATTATAAATCCGTTTTGTAGAATTTGCAAGGAAAAAATAACGGCCAATAAGCTGTTTTTTAGAGGATACAGGATGTTTTAGCCGAGTCAAATTGAATCGAAAACGAAGCTACAGCAGCGCAAATTGGGACGAATACAGCTTGTAGTATGGGCCAAGATGTGCCATCAACTCGTAGTGTGCCCCATGTTCCACAATCTTTCCGTGGTCAACATAGAAAATGGTGTCGCAGTTTTTTATCGTGGAAAGCCTGTGTGCGATTATAAAGCTTGTCCTTCCGCGAAGCAGCTTGTTGAGTCCCCTCTGCAAAAGAATCTCTGTCTCCGTGTCTATTGAAGAAGTCGCCTCATCAAGAATCAGAATCTTGGGGTCGGCAAGCAGTGCACGAGCAAATGAAATCAGCTGTCTCTGCCCCACACTGAGTCTTGAGCCCCTTTCATTTACCTCTGTGTTATAGCCGTCCTCCATCTGCATGATAAAATCGTGTGCGCAGACTGTCTTGGCCGCTTCCATTACCTGCTCGTCGGTGGCATCCATGTTTCCGTAGCGTATGTTGTCCATGATGGTTCCCTTAAAGATAAAGCTGTCCTGCATCATCACGCCCATTTGAGTGCGAAGGGATTTTATCGTTACATCCTGAAGGTCATGTCCGTCCACAAGAATCTGTCCGCTGTCGGGATTGTAGAACCTGCTCAAAAGATTCACGATGGTGGATTTTCCTGCTCCAGTCGGGCCTACTATGGCAACACTTTCACCGGGTTCAATTGTAAAGTTGATGTCATCCAAAACCCTGACGCCTTCGTCATAGCTGAAGTTTATGTTCTTGTATTCAACCTTTCCGACAATCTCCGGAAGTTCACCGGCACCATCCCTGTCCGTGATTTTAACAGGCTCGTCAATAGTTTCAAAAATGCGCTCAACATAGGAAACTGCGGTAAGCAGGTTGTTGATGAAATCGGCAAGGGTTGTAATCGGTTGCCAGAAACGGCTTATGTAAGCGGTAAATGCAATCAGAGTACCAACAGTCACGCCACTGAATCCAGTCTGAATCCAGTGAATTCCCAGAATCCATGCAGCACCCATGGTAGCAGTAGATATTACCTGAACAAAGGGCCCCATCAAAAATGAAACAGAAACTGCCTTGAGCCATGCACGCCTGTAAGCAGATGAAAGGTTGTTGAATATCTTGATGTTTTCTTCTTCCCTGACAAAAGACTGTGTTACACGGATTCCGTTGATGCTTTCGGAAATGTATGCATTCAAGTTGGACTGCTTGTTGCTCTGCGCGCGCCATGCCTTTCTCTGCCGTTTTTTAAGCATGAAGACATATGCGATGAAGATTGGAAGACCGCAAAGGACCACAAGTGTAAGGGGAACGTTGATTGAAAACATGAATATGATGATGAAGATCAGAGAGCACAAATCAGTTATCGTGTTTACAAGACCGTTGCTCAAAACGTCTGAGAGGTTGTTCACATAATTTACGATACGGACTTGAATCTTTCCGTGTGGCCTTGAGTCAAAATATGAAAATGGCAGTTTGAGTATGTGTGTAAAAAGATCAGAACGCAAATCATGAACTATACCCTGACCTATCTTTGTCATAATGCTGATTTTCAACTTGAGTGCAAATGCCGTAAACAGGGATATTCCAAGTGTGGCTCCCGCAAGAATCAGGATGGTCCTGAAGTCTTTTTTGGGAATCGCATAGTCCATGATGATTTTGAGGAAATATGGATAGAGCATTCCCAGGGCGGCAGTTACGAGCATCAGGAAGATAACCGCAACCATCGTCCTTGAGTGGGGCTTTACGTATTTTGAAAGTCTTTTGAGCTGACCGAAATCGTAGGTATCCTCGTAGGTTTCATCTATATCGTATCTGTTGCGTGCCATATCAGTTTCCTCCCTCAGACTTTTCGTCCGCAGTAAACTCACCGTACTGATGGTGATAGACGGAAGCATAATATCCGCCGGCTTCTATAAGTTCCCTGTGCGTACCCCGCTCTATTATCTTTCCTTCGTTCATCACAAGAATCTGGTCACAGTCCTTTACAGAAGAAATCCTGTATGCAATGACAAAAAGAGTCCTGTTCTCTGACACCGTCTTTAATGACTGCTGTATTAATGTTTCGGTTTCCATATCAACGGCAGAAGTCGTATCGTCCAGTATGATTATTGCAGGGTCCTTGAGCAATGCTCTGGCAAGAGAAATCCTCTGCTTTTGACCGCCAGAAAGACCAACTCCACGTTCACCGACCATAGTGTCATAACCGTCAGGCATTGCGCGTATGAATCCGTCTGCATCAGCAAGTTTTGCAACCGCCTCAACCTTTTCAAACGGACAGTCTGGATCTCCGTACGCAATGTTACCTTCTATCGTGTCACTGAAAAGAAATACATCCTGCATTGCCATACCTATATTGTCACGCAGATTGTACATGTCCAGTTCCCTTACATCAGTCCCGTCCACAAGAACAGAACCACCGGTTACATCATAAAAGCGGCACAAAAGGTTCATGATTGTCGTTTTACCGCTGCCCGTACCGCCGATGATTCCGACAGACTTTCCCTTTGCCGTCTTAAAGTTGATGTCATGAAGGATTTCCTCTCCGTGTGCCGAATATGACACATTCCTGAATTCGACTTCACCTTCTATCTTTTGTTTTTCAACAGGATGAGACGGAAGCTTTATGTCCGGTTCCACAGAGAAAGTCTTGTATATTTTGTCTATTGAGGCCTTGAATCTCATCGCATCATTTATAAGCCAGCCCAGCATCCTGAGTGGATTTGTCAGCATCCAGAGATAACCGTTTACAGTAACAAAGTTTCCAATGGACATCTCCCCTCGAATCGTCAGTAAGCCTCCATAAATCATCAGAATGACGTTGACTACAGTTCCGATAAACTCAAAAATTGGAACATACCTCTGCCAGATTTTTGACGCCTTAATTTCACTCTGACGGAAGGCCTCGTTTTCCTTTTCAAATCGATTCAGCTCAAACCTTTCCTTGGCAAACGCACGGACCACACGGTTTGCGGCAATATTCTCCTGTACGTATGCGTTCAAGCTTGAAAAACACTGCCTTACCCCGGCAAAAGCAGGACCGACAGCCTTCATCTGAAGAAAGACGACAAGGGCTGTAAATGGAAGGACCGTAAGGAACATCAGGGCAAGCTTTATGTTAACAAAGAAAATCATGACAATGGCAGAAAGAAGCCAAATGCAGTTTCTGAACACATTGTAGATTACGAATGCTACAAAATGACGGACTGCATCCATGTCTCCGGTCTGGCGGCTCATCAAGTCTCCTGTGCGGTTATTGTTATAAAAGGTAAAGTCTTCACGAAGGAGTTTTCTGTATACGGCATCCCTCATGTCAAAGAGGACACCCTGGCTGGAGCGTTCAAAAAGCATTTGAGCAAGATACTGGAAACCTTCTCGGAAAAGACATACACCAAGCAGAATCGCCACACACTTCCAGAGGTATTCATATTTACCGGCCACAATAACTTGGTCAACAATGATTCCTGATACCTTTGGATTTATAACGGCCATTGCGGATACAACTGCAATTATGAATAGCCCGATGCACATTTTCCCAGCGTGCTTTTTTAGAAAAGAAAAGAACCATTTAAAAGCTGTCATTTAAGCTCCTGCCTTAGAAAAAATAGAATCCCATGCTGATTTTCTAATCCCTTTTTACTGTATAGGGTATAAAAAAACAAGTCATTTTTTGCATTAAGTTAACACTTTTTTGTCATTTGAAAGCCTTATTTAACAGTTATTTCAAATCAGTGCCCAAAATTACAAATCATCTAACCGGGAATATCTTGAATCGATAAATTCATTCCACTCTTTAAGCGTCATGGGTCTTGAATAGTTGGGATCAACCTTATAAAAATATAGGATCGTTTCATCAAGATTTAAGGTCATATCAGCCATGGCAATACATGCACGCCAGTCATCTTCCAGCTTGAGGAAAACACAAGTTCCAGGCTCAATAAAGAATTCAGCTCCATATACTTCCAGATATCTGGAGAGGCGATCCTTTATAGTCAATCCTTTTTTTGTTATAAAATCAACATCTTTTGTCTTTTTGAATATTACCTTATCTTCTCTTGTTGCTACAACAAAAGTTACATCACCTTCTTCTACTTTTGTACCAATTTCAAGACTCGCCTCGTTTATATTACAACCCAAATCCCACTCATACAATGTATCATCATAATAAGGTTCTGCAGGCTTATCAAAATCTAAAACATCATTGGTCTTATCTACGGGAATTGACATGGCCACATATTCTTTGCCGTCGATGATTACTGTCTTAGGCTTATTGTTCGAGCAGCTTAGTAATACAAACAGTAAAGGAAAAAGTAATTTTACTTCAATTTTCTTCATGATTTTCATTTTATCCCCATATTTTTTGGTTATATTTCTTTACCACCCATGCAAGTATTAGATCCTTTATTTTCATCTTAAAAAGTCTATGCTTAATGATATTTGCTGTCAAGATTTAAAATCTAACAAACACCTCAGGAAACACCTTTTGTACTCATAACAAAATCCCATCATTTTCTAAAGGTTTCTTGGGTGTTTTTATCGTTTCAATCTTAAAAAGATAACAGGACAGGCATTTTGAATATTTCTTTATAAAGCATGGTATGATTTCCAGCAGCAATAGACAATATGGAATCATCTCAATATAAAAAGGCACTTTTACGGCTTTAATAACAATTGTGCCTACCAGAATTGTGTTGAAAATAATGTTGTGACAGACAATGCCTATCTTTGGATTTTTCATGTCACAGGTAATTTCATTTCTGCTAAAAAAATAAAAAATTGACTTAAAGAAAACATTTTGAAGCACAAGACATAAGAAAAAGAATATTGCCATGATTATAAAAGAAACTTTGACAGTGTTTGCATCTTGAATTTTATCTACAACAGCTAGATCTACTATGAAAAACATGACAACCATTATCACAAGGTTTACGATAAAATTGAAAAATTCCAACAAAAATTGTTTAATTCCTTTCATTTTTGACAGGCTCCATTTATATATTAATTATGCTTAGAAAAACACATTAAACTCTTTATCGCCATTGGTTAATCTATAGTATTCAAGGTTGTAATTAACTTTATAGAAAACCCTTATATCCGTTTTTTTATCATTGGAATAGACAAATACCAGAGTATAAATATTTGGATCACCTTCATCATAATCTATAAGATAATGTGGAGTGTATTTAATTCCATCAATTTTATATGTTATAAAAGATGTACCGACAAGATCCCAGCTACGATTCAAGATTTCTTGAAAATAAATTTTTTCTATCTCGACAGCAAACAGTCTGTGTATGTCGGCTTCTTTATATTCATTTTTTGTTAGAGTTTCTAAAATCGCATCAGAGTATTCGTTTATACAATTTGATTTCTCAAGCATTTCGGTATACTGTAAATAGTTTTCCCTTTCTCTTGAATTACAAACTGCCTCTGTAATTTTTTCTGATATTTGCTTCATTTTAACATATTCTTGTCTGCTTGAATTACACGCCAACAAGAATAACGGTATTAAAATGATTAATGGAATTTTATTTTTCATCATACTTTTCATTATTTCTCCACATTTTTAAACCTATACTGTTAAATAACTCGATTCCTCTAGTAATCAATCAGTTTTTAACTTTTCTAAGAGTTTATTCTTAATTAGATTTACTGTCAAGCCGTAACATTCTTCCTTTTATGGCATATAGGACATTTCTCCCCATTGCGTTGATAAGAAAACATAATTTCCATAGTTTTTTGATTTTACAATATAACCATTATAATTCAATGCAACAGATGGACTTCCAACAGGATAATATGCAAAATCAGAATCAATAGAATCTAGTAAATCATCAATGTTTTCATCAAATTTATTCAATACTCCTTTTTTATCAATAACATTATCTTTTGAAATAAGCATATATTTTTTTCCAATATCATCATCAAATAACTCGATGTAATAATATACATCCTCATCGGCAGGCTCAATGACATAAGTATCTTCATTTTCAATATAATTTCGGCATGGATAAAGATAAATTTCCATTACATCACTATCATTTTTTCGCTGTATTTTTGAGCACACAGACGAATCACCATCAAGACAAAATAATTTATCCTTTGAATCAATTCTTAAAGTTTTCGTTTCATTAATGATTAAATTTTCCAGACGCACCTTTCCATTTGGCTTTAGCAATCCTAGTTCCATATTTTCAGTGGCCGGTACATCCCCAATCAAAACCCATTCTATCTTCAGAGTCTTTCCAGAGCATGATGAAAATGAAATGATGAATGCAAGACTTATTATGGAAATAATCAAATTCTTTATACGCTGGAACATTTTTTCCTCCACCTTTTTACTTGGATATTCTAACACATCATACTCTGATTTACAACAAGCTTTCTTTAGTAATAAATTCGAATTTCTCACCATCGAATTTTGACCAAACTTTAACGCCCCCTCCGTACCATTGAATTTCTATTTTGTAATCTTCTCCATTTTCAAAAACATACGTATTGTCTATTAAAATGGTAACTACATCTTCATTTCTAATTACTTCAAAATTTTCCGTATAGTCTTTTGCAAATTCAAGGCTTCCAATTCCACCTCCTTGTATTTTCCCTATACCATTATTAGCATTCAATTCAAGCACAATTTTATCTGATTTTATATAACAATCCAATATATAAGTTTTTTTATTCTTACATGAAATAAAAGAAAATCCAATCATGATGGCTATTAATAACACAAGAAAACGCGTCGATGACACATTTTTCACTCTTCCTTCTTTAGCAAAACCAAAAAACATTTTCATATCTCTCCTTTTTATCCTCTTTATACATCCTTACAATATCAAGCCGTATCATCATCATTTCTTTATGGTGTAAATGAATATTGCCCCCACAATGTTGATAAGAAAACATAATTCCCATAATTTTTTGATTTTATAATATATCCATTATAAGGCATTGCCAATGGCTGTTCATCGTTTATATAATATGCAAAATCATAATCAACCGAATCCAATAAATCATCAATATTTCCATCTAATTTATTCGAAACCGCTTTTTTCTCAATTACATTGTCTTTTGAAATTAGCAGAATATTTCTCCCAACTGTATCATCAAAAGACTCCATATAATAATACACATCCATACCAACAGGCGCGATGGCATAGGAATCATCTTTTTCAATATAATTCCATGATGGATAAACATATATTTCCATTACATCAGAATACTTTTCATGTTTTATCATGACACATAATGACGAGTCATGTTCAAGCCCTGATATGGTTTCATTTTCCTTTAATTGAATTGATTTTGTTTTGCCGATCGTAAACGACTTCTCTTGAATGGTTCTGTTTTCTTTTCTGATATCTACATCAATTTTCATAGAAGCAGGAACATCCCCAATCAAAACCCATTCTATCTTCACATTCTTTCCAGAACATGATGAAAATGTAAGGATAAATGCAAGACTTATTAATGATAAAATCAAATGCTTTATATGCCGGAACATTATTTTTTCTCCTTTGAGAAAACACGATACAGTTCTTTATTCTTAATTAATAATCCACAAAATTCTTCCTCGGTCTATACAAGGTTGTTATAAGTTTTGAAAGGAATCTGTCTAAGGCTGCCGGTTTCTGATATTCGAATTCAAGCGGCAATTTTGCGAGAAAATTTCTTTCAAAGCTTTCCTTTATTGGTATTTCAGCTTTTGTCGGTTCTACATCGTTGAAAGATGTATAACTTCCCCATTTTTTCCTATAATGTTTTTCATCAATAGGGTAAAAGTCTGTACAATAAGAAATAAGGCGCAAATAATTTTTTCCTTGAATTTGTGGTAGATAAAAAAACACTACAGCATTTACATCCTTCAAGTAAATCTTCCCCTCCAGTATATTTCCAAAAGGAATGCATTCATCAAAATATACGAGTAATTTAAGTCCATCCTCTTTTATTCCCAAAGCATACGTGTTCCAGTTTATTTCATATACGTGTAATTCAGGGGTATTATAAATATGATTCTGAATAATCATGTCTATCTCGTTAATTGAATCATTTTTTATTTGATAATCTACAGGCCAGGAATAATCATATGCAAAAGCTCTGGAGGTGCATAATACCAGCATCAGAATGATAATCTTATTTATTCTTTGTTTTCCAGGATTCATATCTACCTTTGTCACCTCTTACCGACTATTTACAGAGAATAAAATTTATACACGTATCATCATATTTTGAACCTTTATAAATTTCCAGGATTTCCAGCTGAAGTTCTTTTGAACAAAAGTTCAATTTGTATTCTAAAGGAATCGCATTATCCGGCAAGACAATTTCCATAAAGTTTTTAGGATTTTGTTTATCTGAGATTTTTAATTTTTTAACCCTGTTATTATTATAATATGTTGCTGAATTTCTGGAAACAAAACCGTTGGAAATTACCAGTGAAGAAATATTCTTCGATGAAAAAATCTCTATTTTTTCTCCAATACCGGAGCCTTTCTTCCCTTCAACCCAGGGTTTATATAAATCAGTATTACCAAGATTTCCTGCGTTATATTCTGAATTATTTTCTTTCAAGCAAGAACTTGCTTTATATATACAATCTGTGATATATAACAAAGCATTTTTACTAAAAAAACTATTATGAATTGGCTGATTAGAATCATTAGCATAGACCAAAAAAAATTCTTCATTATCGGGAAGCAAAGCAATATATTTTTCATCTTTATCATCCTTTGTTAAAATCAGTTCATAATATGGACCTTTATTATTGTATAAATAATGATATATATTTTTAGTAAATCCATCATCTGTATATATGTATTCATTTAATTGATCCTTAAAAAAATCCCATGCAATTCTATCAAAATCATTAAATAGTTTTTTAGATAAATTTTCCTGCGCAAAACAGAAACAATTAATTATCAAAAAGTAAAAAATGATAAGTTTTTTCATATTAATCCTCCAGATTCAACCCCTAAATTCTGCCAGAATTTAAATTAGGTTTCTTGCCAATTTTATTTAAAATCCCTTTAACCAACAATACGACACAATAACCAAAAAACAAGATGAAAGCGCTGACATAAACCAACAGTGGGACATTTTTTGCATATGCGACAGTTCCCCAAATTGAACATCCGTCAGATTGTACGGCAAAAATAAGGCCTGTTAGAAATAGACAAACAATCAGGTAAATGGCTATTTCAAAGAGTGGTATTTTTTTCTTAAGAAAAATGATTTGAATGATTAAAACAACAAGAAAATCTATTTTCCCAAATTCAATCACGACATTGTCATTTGCCATTGAGTCCTGATATTCAGTACAATATTGTATAGAATCCCCCGTACTCCCCCGAACAACTAATCCTTTTGTCTTGGAAAAACAAATTGACGAGATTATTAACAATACTGACAACACAAGCAAAACTACTCTTTTAACCATATTCATCATTTTTTTTCTATGCTCTATTTACACAAGCAATATATTTCATCTTAAAGTCTATTCTTATAATTTTTTACTGTCAAGCCTCTCAGACCATTTTCCATTTTCTATGATAAAAAGAGGTATGGAAGGCAAGTGCTTTAATGAAAAAATTAAAAGAAACCATATGATTGAGGAAGCATCGCTATTTGGCATGGATCCATATCGTTACATAGACAAAAGGTGCGGAATCGAAGGCTGACACGCAACAACATCTGCACAAGCGAAGCGCGGAAGCCGTTGTTGTGGGGCAGACTCCGATGGGAGCGCCTTTTATTTGTGTTTTCGACACGATTTATGCCGGGAATGGAAGTGCTTCCTCATTAATATTTGCATATTTTTGGTTTTATTAGTATTTGCACTTGCCTTCCACAACTCCCCTTCAAGCTCTTGAAAACAGTTTCTGATTGTAATATAATATAGAAAATTAAGCTTTTTTTGAGCCGTTTTTAAGGAGCATCATCAATATGAGTAAGTATTCTGGAACACAGACCGAAAAGAACCTGCTGGCCGCTTTTGCCGGAGAATCACAGGCACGCAACAAATACACCTATTTTTCTGAAGTTGCAAAACGCGAAGGAAACGACGTAATCGCCAAGATTTTTGAAAAAACAGCCGGAAACGAGGAACAGCATGCCAAAATGTGGCTCAAGGAACTTGAAGGCATAGGTGATTCCAATACAAACCTCAAGAATGCCGCAGACGGTGAAAACTTTGAATGGACCGACATGTATGTAGGTTTTGCCGAGACAGCCGAAAAGGAAGGATTTGCAGACCTTGCAAGGAAATTCCGTGCCATAGCCGACATCGAAAAGCGCCACGAAGAGCGTTACCGTGCCCTCCTCAAGGACGAAGATACATCCGAAAAGCTCAAGAACAGCACTGTAAAGATCTGGGAATGCCTTAAATGCGGCCACATCGTTACAGGAACTTCTGCACCGGAATATTGTCCTACTTGCGGTGAATATAACCAGTACTTTGAAGTACGTGAAGACAACTACGACCTGATTATGACATGGGGACGCTAAGAACGTTCTGTCAAAATAATTGTCGTTTATAGTAATATTAATCGGGTGCATTACCGATATTCTAAATATGGGTGGGTTGGAACCCGTACAAAATACCTCAAGCAGGTAATTTAAGGCGGAAAAAATTAATGAAAAAAATTATTACACTAATCGTAGCTTCTTTGCTGTTTGCAATTCCTTCATTTTCACAGGATGAAGACTATTTTCTTGAAGTGGACGAGTATCTCGGACAGGCCGTAGAAACCGTAGAAGCGGTACTTGGTGAGCCTAACGAGGATGACGTAAGCACAATCTATCAGGACTTTAAAAATGATTCAGTCATTGACCCCGACTACAGCATGTACTTCCCAAAAGACGAGCTGGCAGAGGGTGTAAAAGTCCGCGTTCTTGTCTGGGATGACACTGACATCTGTTCAATCGTTTGGGCAAAGCAGGACAAGGACCAGTACGGTGACTGGATAGTGTTCACTTCTCTTGCACACGACGACAAGATACATTTCTAATGCTTTCATATCAACACGAGTATCATGCCGGAAACTTTGCTGACGTTCTAAAACATTGCTGCCTGCTGGAGATTCTTTCTTCGCTTGCACAAAAGGAAAAACCCTTTACAATAATAGACACCCATGCAGGTTCCTCCATATACTCGCTGAATGATGAGCAAATTTTAAAAACTCTTGAAGCAGAAAACGGAATAAAAAAGTTACTTCAATTTACACGGGACAGGCAAACCCCTCTTCCACATTCAGTTTCACTCTATCTGGAAAAGGAAACTCCTTTCATTCAAAATGACAGTTACGCGGGAAGTCCTGAGCTTGAACGACAGTTCATCCGTGAAAATGACGTCCTTCATCTTGTGGAGCTTCATCCCGAGGCACACGAAAAGCTTCAGCTAAACATTAAAAATCATGCTGAAAAAAATCAGTCGGTTCACATACACAAGGCAGACAGCTTTGCGACACTCAACGCGTTAACTCCTCCAAAAATCAAGCGAGGCCTCATCCTCTGTGACCCAAGCTACGAGGACAAAGATGACTTCAGGAAAACCGCCACTGCTTTAATCAACGCGCACAAAAAATGGAATACAGCCATAATCGCAGTATGGTACCCCCTTTTGACACGAAGGCAGAATGAAATAAACCAGATGACCGCCGCACTGGAAACGGCCGCCAAAACAGGAAACAATCCATGCACCGTCTACAAATGCGAGTTGTCCATCTACGATACAGATTCCATCCCGGAAGAAATGTCCGAACAAAAAGCCTCCCACATGTACGGAAGCGGAATGTTCATAATCAATCCACCGTGGCAGCTTGACTCCAAAATGAACGAGACTCTCGGATTTTTAAAATCTGTCTTTTGCAGTTCTCAAGCACAATAATCAAAAATCATGTATTATAGACTTAAACCCTCATCTATGCTATTATGACGCAAGGAGTGATTCTATGAACAAAAAATTTCTTGGCATGCTTGGTGCACTTCTTTTGCTGGGTACCACTTCGATCTTTTCAAACACAGCAATTGGACTACAAGCCGGATACACGGTTTCAAATCACATGGACGGTGGAAACGTAGCCCTTACCTTTAAGATTGCCGGTTTGCCAATGGTTTTTTCCGCAGACGCTTCAATTCATCCCGGATTCTTTTCTGCTGGTGCTACAGCTGATTACTGGATTGCAAATCCTTCCCTTGTGGCCATACTCCACTGGTATACGGGACCAGGCATAGCAGCAAGTTTCATTCATGCAGAATATGACGAATCTCCTGATTTTAACGGAGCCTTTTTGGGCGGACGATGGGTACTTGGCATGAACATTTTTGTCACGGATCCGCTTGAAGTATATTTGCAGGCTGCCGGAGAATTAGGCGTAACCCTTAGTGACGGAGGAGTTGATTTTCCTGAATGGAGGGTTCCATTTAACATAGGTTTCAGGTACTGGTTCTAAAATGAAAAACAGCATTTGCATTTCGGTTAAAAAGCTGATTATACTGACTGCATTATTCCTCTGTCCGACGTTTATGTTTGCCTCAATCGGCATAGGCGCACAGGGCGGATGGAATTTTACAAATGCAGAACAATGCATTGACGCATCCCTTTCGCTCAAGTTTTCCAAAACACCATTTACCTTTACATTAGAAACAGGCGTAAATGAAGGATACCTTTCCCTTGGACTTGCAACAGATTATTGGCATAAAAACCCAACTTTAACAGGTATGATCCGCTATTACTTTGGACCAGGCCTTACTTTTTCTTTTTCAAACCTGCTTTCTGATGCATTTGAGTTTTACATCGGAGCACGTTTTGTCACCGGCTTGAACGTCTTTCTCTGGACTCCCCTGGAAGTCTATCTGCAGTCTGCTTTTGAATTGGGGTTCAGTACCACATATAAATTTACATGGTACATCCCCCTTTCACTTGGCACCCGAGTCTGGTTTTAGATTCCTACTTTTAGCCGTTCCTCTTGACTTCAAAAGAAAGCTTTCCGTCCTTGTTTCCAATCACTTTTAAAGTACAGTTGTCGGGTATTTTTCCAGAAAGCAATTCCATTGACAAAGGATTTTCCAAAAGCGTCTGCACTGCCCTTTTTACAGGTCTTGCTCCAAATGACGGATCATAACCTGCATCAGATATAAGTTCCATTGCAGAATCTTCAAACTCAAGCCGGATTCTTCTGTCTTCAAGGCGTGCGTTCAGTTTTTCAAGTTGAATGGAAACTATGTTCCTGATGTTTTCCTTATCCAGCCTGTTGAACATTACAATCTCGTCAATCCTGTTAAGGAACTCGGGCCGGAATGTCTTTTTCAAGAGCAAGTCAATCTTTGCCTTAATGTCTTCCGTCTGACTGTTGGACTCTGCTTCCAGAATCAAATCTGAACCGAGGTTGCTTGTCATGATGATGATTGTGTTCTTAAAGTCAACAACCCTTCCCTGTCCGTCCGTCAACCTTCCGTCATCAAGAACCTGCAGCAGAATGTTGAACACATCCGGATGAGCCTTTTCCACCTCGTCAAAGAGAACTACAGAGTATGGCCTCCTTCGTACCGCTTCGGTAAGCTGGCCTCCCTCGTCATATCCGACATATCCCGGCGGTGCTCCAATCAGTCTTGTTACCGCAAACTTTTCCATGTATTCACTCATGTCTATGCGGACCATCGCCTTTTCGTCATTGAACAGGAAATCTGCAAGTGTTTTTGCAAGTTCAGTTTTTCCAACGCCTGTAGGACCAATGAACATGAAAGAACCCAACGGTCGGTTTGGATCACTTAGTCCTGCCCTGTTGCGTCTTATTGCATCGGAAACTGTCTTTACCGCAACATCCTGTCCAACAACCCTCTTGTGCAGTACGTTTTCAAGCTGAACATATTTCTGTTTTTCGCTCGTCATCATCTTTGAAACCGGTATTCCAGTCCATGTGCTGACGACACGTGCAATGTCTTCTTCTGTTACTTCCTGCCTCAAGAGTGACTGTCTGTCTTCAGAAATATCCTCCGGTTTTGCCTTTGCATTCTGTGCTTCCTCAAGTTTTTTCTCCAGCTCGGGGATCACAGAATACTTTAGCTCAGCGGCTTTATTCAGGTTTCCTTCCCGTGTGTATTTTTCCTGATCGAACCTTGCCTTTTCCAGCTCTTCCTTTATCTTGCGGTCACCTTCAATTGCGGATTTCTCATTTTCCCATTGCAGTTTCATCGCATCACGCTGGGAAGTAACTTCTGCAATTTCCTTTTCCAGTTTTGCAAGGCGGTCCATGCTTGCCTCGTCATCTTCCTTTGAAAGTGACTGTTTTTCTATTGCAAGCTGAACAATCTTTCTTTCCAGCTGATCGAGTTCCACAGGCTGGCTTTCTATTTCCATCTTTATGCGGCTGGCGGCTTCATCAACCAAATCGATGGCCTTATCCGGAAGGAATCTTGAAGTGATGTATCTTGAACTCAAGGTAACTGCTGCAACAAGTGCCTCATCGTTAATCTTTACACCATGATGAATCTCGTACTTGTCCCTTAATCCGCGGAGTATTGCTATTGTGTCGTCAACTGTAGGCTCCGCACAATACACCTGCTGGAACCTGCGTTCAAGTGCGGCATCCTTTTCTATGTACTTCCTGTATTCGTTAAGGGTTGTTGCACCGATTACACGCAAATCACCTCGGGCAAGGGCTGGCTTAAGCAGGTTTGATGCATCCATGCCACCTTCCGCAGCACCCGCACCAACTATCGTGTGGAGTTCGTCAATAAATAGGATGATTCTTCCGTCAGACTTGGAAACTTCCTGAATCACTCCCTTGAGCCTTTCTTCAAACTCTCCGCGGAATTTTGCACCCGCAACAAGCTGTCCCAAATCCAGAGAAAGAAGCCTCTTGTCCTTTAAGCTTTCTGGTACATCACCGGATGCAATCCTTCTTGCAAGGCCTTCTACAATTGCAGTTTTACCTACACCAGGCTCACCGATGAGCACCGGATTGTTTTTTGTACGCCTGCTTATTACCTGCATTACACGGCGAATCTCCTCGTCACGTCCTATGACCGGATCTATCTTGTCCTGTCTTGCCCTTGCCGTCAAATCAATGCAGTATTTCTCCAGGGAACGTATCTTGCTTTCCGGATCGTTTGAATCTACGGTTTGATTTCCACGAACAGCCTTTAGTGCTTCAAGTATCGCGTTTCTCGTGCATCCGTGTTTTCTAAGCAGTTCTCCTGCCGCTCCACCACTCTGACTCAAAGAAATCAAAATATGTTCAGTTGAAACATACAAATCCTTAAGTGCCGCCATTTCCGATTCGGCTTTTGCAAGAACGTTTTGTGCCTCCGAAGAAAAAACAATGTTTGCGTTTCCGCTTACCCTCGGATATGAAGCAATCAGGGAATCAAGTTCATTTAAAAGTACTTCCGGCTGGACACCAATACGTTCTACCAGCGGAGGAACCGTACCGTCCTTTTGCCTCAAGAGGGCATACAGCAAATGTTCACATCCGACTTCGCTATGGTCCTTTTGTCTTGCAAGAGAAGCCGCATCCTGTAAGGCGTCCTGAGTCTTTAATGTCATTTGATCCAAATTCATTTTTTTACCTCCCTGCAACATGGCATTCATCTGTCTGTCATTTAAAAGATAGTAACAAAAGAGGCAAATCGTCAAGATTTTTTCTTTTTATTGAGGCTTATTTGTAAAAGAAGATGTTTTTGCTCAGTTCATTCGTTCGGAAGCTCGATGTTTCCATATTCGCAGACAATGTTTGCCACATGAACATGTTCAATCAGCTCAAGGTTTTTCTTGATTTTCTTGTAGAGCCTGAGTTCTCCAGAACCTGTTCCACCGCCTGCAAGCCTGAGGACCTTTCTGTTTCCTTCCGGGCATTCATAATCTCGCAGGAACATTGCCTTTGTATCGCAGTAGGCGTCTATATCAACCACATAACTGCGGTTTGATACGCTTACTGTCCAGTGATATTTTACACCGTCTTCATCATCCGGCATTTGAGAAAAGTCATAGGTAATGTCATAGTTGTTCGACTTTGAAGCGTTAAATGTGACATCTTTTCCCTGGAGTGAAAGAAGTACGCTCAAGCTTGAGTTATATTCACCCTGAACTACAAAGCATGAGTTGTCCAGTTTTTTTCC
Source organism: Treponema sp. UBA1233 (assembly GCA_002309305.1). Lineage (GTDB taxonomy): Bacteria > Spirochaetota > Spirochaetia > Treponematales > Treponemataceae > Treponema_D. Next base: position 87,927 of record DBWR01000043.1, read on the forward strand.
GTTTATTATGCTTGTAAAATTTGATGAATGCAGATGAAAGAAGGGAGACGGAGGTTCATGTCCCCACATCTTGTCTATGTAACCGAATGATTTTTCCGGAGTCACAATGTATTCATGCAGGTTATAGACAATCTTGCCCTCAAACTCTGTATATGCACCGTTTACGACCCAAGAAAAACCGCCGGTCTTCAAATCAGGACTAAAGCCCAGTTTGCGTGCATAATGCAGGTTCCATGTCAGTTTTCCTGAATGAGAAAGAAGCTCAGGGTGTTCGTTTACTTCTTCCTGGGTTACAGATACTGTTCCATAAGTTGAGCTTGTGGTAAGGGAGCAATAGTTGCTTTCGTCATTACCGACCTTAATGAGGAGGTCGCTCTTACCTATTTGAATTTGACTTGAAGGGAAATATCCGTTTATCTGCCTTCCGTTGGTACACAGGATTCCAGCCCGTACCATTGCAAAAGACGGTTGAACCAAGTCTTCGGATTTTAGTTTTTTTGCTGAAGCTGTTCCTGCCAGTGCGGCATGAAGGTCTTCCTCTGTAGTATGAATGCGGCTCTTAAAGCCAAGGATACATTCTTCCGGAGAAAGAAGTGGATTTACGACATAAAACTCTATAAAGAAAACGCGCTCTTCTCCGCTCTCGGCCTCCCTACCTACGGTTACAAGTCTCCACCTGTCAAACCCATTTTTTCTTAGAGAGCCTTTAAGCATGTAGCGCTCATTGGAAGTATTTTTCTGTGCGACCATATTCCCCACCAAATCATAAAAAGATGCAAAAAAGATTCCATCCCCTATATGATATTTCGGCAGGGTAACTGGCTTTATTTAAACATTTTCTGAAGGGTTTTGTTCAAGCCTTCCTTATCGGCCGGGAAATTTTCATCCAAGAATTCAAAACATTCCTGGGCATTGCGCTGTACATGTTCGTACCAGATGGAATATAACTCCGGAAACTCCGAACCTGGGAACGGCGCCCCCTGAACGTCTGAAACCAGCTGACGAATCATTCCCAAAAATCTTTCTGTATCAATTTTTTCCATTTTCCAATCTCCATATCATTCCATCAAAACTGGTTCTCCGAACCAGATACTATACTAACATTATATACTTAAATCAATAATTATTCCAGTCTTTTGTTTCATTTTTGCAGAAATCATTTCTTCAGCACAAAGAATCACAGTTCTGCACCAATCTGGTCTGATCAAGGCATTTTTGGCGTATCTTTTGGCCGCTTTCTGCAAGTCGCCCTCTTTTAGCTCCAGAAGCCATTTTACGCGCTTTTCCTTGTCCTGTCCGCTTATTCCGCAGATTTCCCTTAAAAAGCCTATGGTTCCCCTGCCAGACGGTGTTTTGGGCGTAACTTCATCAGAATAGCATCCTATTATTGCCTTTTCCACAGCATCTTCGTCATAGACCCTGTCCCTGACTTCCTGAAGGGTATTGTAGAACTGTTCAAGCGAATCAAAGGGCTTTGGATCCCGGTATGTATAAAATCTTGAGAATTCGGCATCCGAAACTTCTCTAAAGTACACTCCGTATGCCCCGCCAGAAGTCCTGATTTTATTCCACAAGTCCGTATTGGAAAGCGAATGTGTAAAGACCATGTCCTGAACGCATCCTTTGGAGCCAAACGGCATGCTTGGAAGAATCGAATAGACATAGCCCACAGTACCTGGAATCGGAACCACTTCGTCCACATACATGAAATCACCCGGAGTTTTTTTCGCCTTTAGTCTTGTACCGGGAAGCTCCACAAGTTTGTAGAAATCCCTGTCGCCGCACAGTCTTTTTTCCTGAATCGGAACGGCCTTTATCTTGCGCAGGAAATCCGGCAGAATCTTCCTTGTCCTTGAGATTTCCCCCTCATTTCCAGTAACATGAATCAAAACGCCGCTTTTTTTAATCTTTTTGAACAAATCATTCAGTTTTTTGGACAAGAGACCGCTATCCATCTGCATCATCATGGCAGAAGTCCTTATTGAAGTCAGCCCTTCCCAAAGTTCGGCAACAGCATAATGGCGGTTCACGTGACAGAGCGCCCGGTTTGCCGCAAAGTGCTGGGCATAGGGAGAAATGACTGACGAAAGGGTGTTGTACTGGGCAATAACCAAATCCCGGAGCCTTTTTTCATCTGAAAAATCCGTTTGGTTCAGGCAGTCCGCAACCAAATCAAATGCCCTGTCCAAAAGTTCTTCTATCACCTTGAATTCGACTATGAAATAATCACGGCCTACATACCTTTTCCGCCTCTTGCTTTCGCTCAAATGGCTCACAGAGGAAGAAGCCCTGACATAGGCCACAAGACTTCCTGTAATCTGGTCCGTAAAAGACAGTGCCTTGTCCCATGAAAGGTTCCCCCAGCCCATTTGCGGAAGCCATTCCGAAAGAGAAGACATGAGCGGATAGTCTTTGGGTGCAAGACAGTCCACAGGAAACGCCAGCTTTACATAAACGATACCGTTTGTATCTTCCCTGTTTGAAAGAAAGTCAATTCCAGAAATCAAACAGTGTCTGGTCTTTATCTTGTCCTTATACAAGTCCAGTTTTGACCTTGAAATGCTTGGAATACAGTTCTTTTCCTTATGAGTAAGCTCCTTTTCCTGAGCACGGTGCATTTTTTCAAGCTGTGCCTTTGCCTTTTCAAGTCCCAATTCCCTGAGTTTTTTTTCTACGTTCAGCCTTTCCTTTTCATCCCTTTCCCTGGTCCATTTTGCGGATGGGGTTACCGTAACCAGAGAACACATGTCGTTGTCCAGAAAGTATTTCCTTATAAGGCTTGAGATATAGTTTGGGTCTCCCTGTATCCTTTCCTTAAGCTTTTCAGTTTCGCTCCTGAATAAAATCAAGTCCCAAGGTTTACCGCCATACCTCCATCCCCGCAGAACACGCCTTAACAATGTAAGGGAATATGGTCCGCCAAAACGGCACCTTTCCCTGTTTGCAATCTCAAACCTCATGAAGATGCGGTCCAATTCGGATTGCTCAAGTCCATCGTCTGCGATTTTCCTGAGGGTGTCATAAATTACCCTGCGGACTTTTCTTGCGTTTTTCTTTTGCACACCCCTAAGCGCAAAACTTACGGAACAAAACTCCTGAGAAAGCTCGGCTCCAGTCTGTGGCGCGACATCTTCCCCAAGTTCGCTTGCCGTCAGTGCCTTTGGGATTGGAGCACCGTCATTTCCACACAAAAGGTTGTTTAAAAACAAAAGTTCCATTTCCAGTTCTTTTCTGGTCTTTTTGTCATCAAGAATTTTCCAGATTACAGAAACAGTACTCTTCTTTTCTTTTTCATCTGATGGTGCATATGCCTGTACTTCTGCAGGAATTGATGCATTGGTATTTGGTTTTGAATAGACAGCCTTTTTTCCGTTTTCCTTGAGTTTTGAAAGTATGTTTTTATCTATAAAGTCAAGCTGTTCCTCGGTGGGAATGTTTCCGTACAAAAATACAAAACAATTTGCGGCACAATAATATTTCTTGTGGTATGAGCAAAATTCACGGTATGTCAGCGACGGAATGCACAGTGGGTCTCCTCCAGACTCATGTTCATATTGAGTTCCTGAATTAATGGCCCTTTCAATTTCTGCAGAAACCACACTCTCGTAAGAAGAAAAAACACCCTTCATCTCATTGTAGACAACACCCTGAATTGAAGGATTTCCTTTTGAATCAAATTCCAGATGATTGCATTCCTGCAAAAAAATTTCGGGTTTTAAAAGCGGAAAAAAAACTGCATCGGCATAGACCGACATCAAGTTAAAGTAATCGGCACGAACCGTGGAACTGGCAGGATAAACGGTATGGTCGCTTGCAGTATAGGCATTCAAATATGTGTTTACGCTTTGATTTTCCAGCCTGATGAATGCATCCCTTACAGGATATTTGTTTGAACCGCATAAAACGCTGTGTTCCAGAACATGGGCAACACCCGTACTGTTGAAAGTCGGAGTCTTGAATGCAAAGGCAAAAAGATTTTCTTCGTCGTCGTTCAAAAGATGGAAAACTTCAAGGCCCGTCTTTTCATGGCGGAGGTGCAGTCCTTTAGCGGCACAGTCTTCCACATCAACAATATCTAAGACCCTGAATCCCCTGTACAGCTCACCTTTGGTCATCATACATATATTTCCCCGTCGTCACGCCCCTTTACTATGAGGTCTCCGCTTTCCCATGCCCGGCGTAAGTCTGCATAAAACTGAGATGTTATCCTTTCGCTGTCGGCTTTGAGCACGTGTTCGTGGAAAGATTCTTCCTCAAGTATGGTTGTAGAACGGTGGACGGAAACATTCGTCAAAATCTTTTTCCTGAATGCATCGCTTTTTCCCCTTATGAGGATTGATATTTCGATGTCGTTCATCTCGTGAAGCTTGTTCTGCAGGTAGCGGTCGTCGCAACCCAAAACATCTTCTTCCGTAAAGAGCCTTTTGCGCAAATCCGCACCCAAATCCGGATCCTGCTGGCTCAGGGTACCAAGTATCTGGTATTCTGTAGTCGGATCCATACGGCGTAAAATTTGTGCAAGTACATTTCTTCCGTCAAGATTCTGAGAGTTTTCTGTATTCTGTGTAAGCATTTTTTCGCGGAGGCTTTTGTCAATCTGTTCCATTACAGATGGGGCCACCGGCTTCATTTTTGCAAGGCGTAGTACAACCTCTGTCTTTTCCTTTTCGTCCATCGCATTGATTACGCCAGCCGCTTTTTTCGGTTCTACCTGCGACAGCACCAGAGCCTGAACCCCGACACTTTCTCCACCAAGCAGAATGCTTATACGTTCTGCATTGGCATCCTCAAGATATTCAAATGGTTTTCCTGAAGGATATTGGACTGATTTTTTAAGGACTGCTTCTGCCTTTTCACTACCGTATGCCTTGGTCAGTATCGTGCGTGCGGTATCAAGACCACCTTCTTCGCGGGCTTTGGTCAAAAGGGATTCAAATTCAGCAAGTACGGCCTGTGCTTCTTCCGGTGGAACAGAACGGATTGAAGCAATTTCAGGAATGATTTTTTCCGTCTGCTCTTCGGTAAGGTGAGGCATGATTTTGGCGGCTTCGTCAATTCCGATGACCACCATGAACTTTGCTACCCTTCTGTAGATGCTTTCTTTTTCTCCGTCTTTTGGCTCTTTTACGGGAACCTTTATCAATGCACCGGATGTCAGTTTGTCGGCAGCGGCCTTTACGTCTTCCTTGGTTGTCTTGTTTTTATGGAACCAGGCTCCTGTTTTTGCAGCCCTCTTTGCCTCGTCACGTACTTTAAAATCCTCTGTGGTAGGAACATCGCTTCCCTTTGCAAGATTTTTTCTAGTTGAATGAACCGGAGTTTCGGCAGGCTGCTCTTCCCGCACATGATGTGAGTTTTGCCTTATTTCGGATGCAATTGTCGGACTGGATGAAGGAGCTTGTGATGCATGTTTTTCCTTTTTTTCTGTCGGAATTATTTCATCCAGCTGACGGTTGATTTTCTCAAATACGGGAGCACGGACCAAAGGCTCTGTTCCCGGCTTTGAATTATGGCGTATCTCTCGTGACACGCTTTTTGCTTTTGATTCTGATGAGATCTGAACATATTCTGAATCGTAAGAACTGGAAGAGGATGATTCTGAATCCTTGGATCCGTAACCATCACTCTGACCGCCTTTTTCTTCAGGGACAAAAGGTTCCGCCGCTTCGGATGATTCTTCTTCCGGTGGTTTTGGCGGTCCCTTTACTTTATTGTAGGCATTAAGTCTATAACTGTCTAAATTCATATCCCTTCTTTATTTCTTTTTATCCGAAAGTCGCAATAAATACACCCGCTGCAATTGCGGTTCCGATAACACCGGAAACATTTGGACCCATGGCATTCATCAGGAGGAAGTTTGACGGATCAGCTTCCTGTCCCACTTTGTTTGAAACACGGGCTGCCATTGGAACTGCAGATACACCGGCAGAACCAATAAGCGGATTTATCTTCTTATCCTTTGGCAGGAACACATTCATGAGTTTTGCCATAAGGACACCTGTTGCGGTTGCCACACAGAATGCAACAAGTCCCAACACGATGATACCGACAGACTTTCCGTTGATGATTTTTTCCGGAGCCATCTGGCTTCCTACACCCAAAGAAAGGAGGATTGAAACGATGTTCATCATTTCATTTTCAACTGTCTTTGAAAGGCGTGTAACACATCCAACTTCTTTGATAAAGTTACCGAATGCAAGCATACCGATAAGTGGAGCGGCAGGCGGCAACAGTAAAATCGTAAGTACCAGAAGCATCATCGGGAACAAAATGCGCTCGCTTTTGCTTACAGGCCTCAGCTGATCCATGTGAATAAGGCGTTCCTTCTTTGTTGTCAGAGCCTTCATGATCGGAGGCTGAATCATTGGTACGAGTGCCATGTATGAGTAAGCGGCAACTGCAATTACTGCCATCAATTCAGGGGCAAGCTTTGCAGATACGTAAATTGAAGTAGGACCGTCCGCACCACCGATGATTGCGATTGCACATGCCTGAAGCAGATTGTAGTCCGTGTTGAGTCCAGGAATCAGGTTCATCAGCGAAACGCCGAAGAGTGTAAAGAATACGCCGAACTGTGCCGCACCACCAAGAAGTGCCATCTTTGGATTTGCAATAAGGGGACCGAAGTCTGTCATTGCACCGATACCCATAAAGATGAGCATCGGGAAGAATTCGTTTCCAACACCAGCCTTATAGATGATGTGGAGCATACCGTCAGGACCGTCGCCCATACCGGCACCCATGATGTTTACGAGTATTGTACCGAATCCGATTGGAATCAAAAGCAGAGGCTCAAATCCCTTGGCGGCACCAAGATATACGATTAAGAAACCAACTGCAATCATTATAAGATACTGCCAGCCCGGAGCCTTTTCGTCACCAAAGGAACTTGCTGCCATAGCGGCTTCTTCCCTGGCTTTCTCAGCTTTCTCTGCGGCAATTTCGTCAGCAGTCTCCTGGTGGATCATCTTGTAGATTCCGGTTGACTTACCGATGTTCGTAAGGAACTTCTTTACGGAAACGTTTTTTGAAGTTCCCCAGTTTTCAGTTCCCTTGATTACATGCTCAAGACCCGTTTTATTCTCCGGGGTTTTGTCCTGGGCAAGTACATTTGTTGACAATGAGAGCACACATGCGATTGCAAGAATCACTCCCATAATCAAAGCGATTTTTTTATTATTCTCAGTCTTAGAAAAAGGCATTCTTCTATCCTTATAATTTATTACTGTATTTCTGCAACAAGCTGACCGTTTGTAAGCTGGCTTCCAACTGCGGCAACAAAGTGAACTTTACCGGCGGCACCGGCCTTGATTTCAAGTTCCATCTTCATTGATTCAATTACAATAACAGTGTCATTTGCACCTACAGTCGCACCTTCAGATACTGCAGTACGGAGGAACACACCGGCAACTGGAGCCTTTACAGGTTTTCCACCGGCAGGAGCGGCTGCTGGGGCTGGTGCAGGAGCGGCTGGAGCTGGAGCAACGGCTGCAGGGGCAACCACTACTCCACCGATTGTAGCAAGAACCTGACCGTTTGTAATCTGTGTTCCTGTTGGAACTGAATATGTGATTGTACCTGCTTCTGGAGACTTTACTTCAAGCTCCATCTTCATGGATTCAATGATGATTACTGTCTGTCCCTTTTCAACTTTTGTTCCGTTTGAGAAGCACTGCTTGAGGAGGGTACCGGCAACTGGAGCCTTAACCTCTGCACCACCTGTTGCAACAGGAGTAGCGGCGGCAACTGGGGCGGCACCTGCTGGACCAAATGAAACATTGTATGCGGTACCATTTACGTTTACACTCATTGTGTCAGCGGCAGGTCCTGTAGTTACGTTGTATGCGCTTCCGTTTACTGTAACTGTATAGCTTCCGCCATTTCCAGACTTTGCGGCAGGAGCTGGTTTTGCGGCGAATGTAGCCTTTGCATCAACCGGTCCCTTTGCCCTTTCCTTAAAGAACTTTGGAGCAACATTGGGGAACATGGCGTATGTAAGGACGTCTTCGTCAGATCCGTCTCCACCGGCTGCCTTGGCTTCCTGAACCATCTTGTCCCATTCATAGGGAATCTCGTCGGCTGGACGGCAGGTCATTACCTTTTCCATGCCATTCTGTTCAAGAGCCTTCTTTACGAGATCCGGATTTGCATCTGCAGGAAGCTTTCCGAATTTACCTGTAATGAGGTTGCGGAAATCCTGTGTCATGTTCTTGTAAGGCCCCATAAGGACGTTCATTACAGCCTGGGTTCCAACAATCTGTGAGGTCGGTGTTACAAGTGGAACATATCCTGCATCCTTGTGAACCTTTGGAAGCTCAGCAAGAACTGCATCCATCTTGTCTCCTGCACCCTGTTCCTTAAGCTGTGACTCAAGGTTGGAAAGCATTCCACCAGGAACCTGGCTCAAAAGAATGCGTGTATCTGCTCCAAGGAATTTTGATTCAAGTGAAGAATAGTGTGAGCGTACCTCACGGAAATATGCGGCGATTTCAAGAAGAGCCTTGGTGTCAAGACCTGTATCCAGAGGAGAACCCTTGAGCATCTCTACGATTGTTTCTGTAGGAGAATGGCTTGTTCCCATTGACATTGAGGAGATTGCCGTATCAAGAACATCTGCACCGGCTTCTGCGGCCTTGAGTTCTGTTGCAACGGAAAGACCTGTTGTTGAGTGGGTATGAACTTCAACCGGAAGATCACATGCGGTCTTGATTGCCTTTACAAGCTCGTAAGCGTCATAAGGCTTTAGGAGTCCTGACATGTCCTTGATACAGATTGAGTCAGCACCGAATTCTGCGTATGTTTTTGCAAGTTCTGCATATTTCTCGATTGTGTGGAAAGGTGTTACGGCATAGGAAATTGCCATCTGAACATGCTTTCCTGTCTTTTTGGCGGCTTTTGTCGCACGCTCCATATTACGGGGGTCATTGCATGCGTCAAAAATGCGGAATACATCGATACCGTTCTTTGCGGCGGCCTCTACGAATTTATCTACAACATCGTCTGCGTAATGGCGGTACCCCAAAAGGTTCTGGGCACGCAAAAGCATCATGATCTTGTTGTTGGGAAGTGCGGCATGAAGCTTGCGGAGCCTTTCCCAAGGATCTTCGTTCAAAAAGCGGATGCAGGAGTCGAATGTAGCTCCACCCCATCCTTCCACGGCCCAATAGCCGATTTTGTCAATCATACCACAAGCAGGAAGCATGTCTGCTGTAGTCATACGAGTTGCATGAAGTGACTGATGTGCGTCACGTAAAACCAGTTCGGTAATTCCAACCTTAGCCATAATTTATAACCTCAATTTCTTTTAATACAGATTTACAAAGATTCTTTTTCATGAATTGCAGCGGCAATTGCGGCAACAACCGCACCATTGTCTGCACTGGATGTCTGGACGGGAGCGGCAGAAGCAGCTTTTTCCTCATCTTTCTTGTCCCATTTAAAGGCATGAACGACGGCATGAAGCAGTCCCATAAAACATATCATTATTATTATAAAGGTGAACACTACACCCATTCCAAGCAGAGTCAGTATTCCACTTTGACTCAGCATATCAGAAACAGTCATGATTTTCCTCCACAGAAAAACTTTTTTTCCTGCTAAATTATAAAGAAATTCAGCCTTTTGTACAAGCGAGTTTAAGGAAATATTTTATAAGTTTGTGTTTCAAAAACGGTTAACTTGACTGGTCAAAATGACTTAAAAATTCAACAGGCGCTGCCCCGTTTTATCGGAGTTGAATGCGTCAAAGAGCATGAATGCGTCCATTCCGTTTATCTTTGTGCCAAAGGGATATGCCTTCAAGAGGTTCATGCGGCCGTCTTCCAGCTGTTTGCTTGTAATTCCGTAGCGTATGGATGCATCGGCTTCAAGAAGGGCGGAATAATGGTCTGCAAGGCGTACCAGGGCACCGTCTACGGGATTAAACTCATCACTGTTATATTTTTCGTTCAGCTCCTCGAACTTTACGTGAACCGTTTTGTTGTCCTTCCTGATTCTGTTCTGGAATTCGTCGCTTGTAAAGTACAGGATTTCGTCAAGATAGAAGTCCTCCATAAAGGGAACAAGTTCCTGGGCTACAATCTTGTCCTCGATTTTCTTTACGATGGATGGAAGTCC
>DBWR01000043.1:98110-116026 GCA_002309305.1 Treponema sp. UBA1233
TTGTACAGGCGCTTTCCACAAACCTTTGTGCCGCCCTCATGCATGAAAAGAAGCGTCAGTATCGCGGTAAAAAAACAGTGTCCCAGAACCGAAGTCCTTGGAACGCGTGGAGTCTGGTTCCATCTTGTCTGGAAACGGAGCTGCTCTATCCTCAAAAGGAAATCGTAGGGCTTTTGCTTTGTCATGAGCATCTGGAGCCCCTTTAAGTCCAACAGGGACTGCAGGTCTGCATTTACTTCCTTCTTGATTTTCTCAAGGCGGGTTTCCTCGTTTACCATGCTTATCATCTCCAGCTCCCGCATGGTCGAATACTTGTGTGCCGCCCTGAACACTCTTGCTGTCTGTTCCTGTCCCTGGGAGAATGGTATGGTACCGGATGTTTTTCCCACATAAAGCGTGAACTTTGAGAAAATGTCCTGATCCTGAATCAAGTCACGGTATTGTTCCAGAACCCATTCATTCAGCTTGATGAATTCCTCCGGGTATTCTTCCTTTATGAGGCGCTGAACTGGGCTTTTTATGTCACATAGGGCAATTTTACGCAGAAGGTCAAAAAGCGAGGCATAGATCATCCATTCCCAATCGATTGGAATTCCCCTGCTTTCCTCGTATTTTCCGATGATGTATGCCAGAACCATTTTCTCGGCATCCTTGTCCATTTCAACAAGATCAAAGGGACGCACAAGATCATTCCAGCGCTCGATAGAGAATCCTTCAAATATTTTCAGTGCAAACTGTTTGTTCATGACGCAGGAAAACTAAGACCGCTTCTGTTGCTTTTGGTCAGCCTCCATCTTTGTTTTCCATACAAGGGCTTTCTTGCGGATTTCCTCTGACTCATCGCTGTCTCCCAGAACCATGGCAACACGTCGGAGTGCAATAAGGAAATTGATTGCTATCTGCATGTCTGCCTCAGAGCGGGTTGAAAGCTCATATTTGTCGCGGTATCCCATTGAACTCTTGTCCAGCAGTTTTCTGATAAGGCGGACAAAAAGTACGGTGGTGTCATAAACTGGAGAGCTTGGTTCGTAATAATCCTTGCAGGCCTGTTTCATGTCGACAAAATTCTTTGCAACGGCGGCAAAACGTGCCTTTAGCTCTACAAAAGACCACTTCCATTTGGTGTTGTCTCCCAGGGCATTTGCCAGAAGATCTATCAGAAGTCCAAGTTTCCTTACAAGATAAAAACGCTTTTCAATCGGAATGTTGGATATTTTTTCCAGACGCGGAGTTATTTCGCTGTACGGACAGTCAACAGCATTAGAAACTACCTCTTCAAAATAAATGATTGCCTTGTATATCGTCTTTCGGGCCTGATCAAGCGCCTCGTTGTTTTTTGTCTCCAGGATTTGAAGTGAATGAGTGTTGATTGAAAGATATAGTGTCGAAATGTAAATCATTTCTTCTGCCAGGGTAATCTTCTTGTATTCAACGCCGGAATTGTCTTTTCTTATGGAAGCCAGGATGCTTTTTTCCTTTTCCATGCACTTGTTGATTTCCTTCTTGATGGCATCTGCCTTTGCAGCAAAATCCGCACGGCTCTCAGAAGTTATATTTGACATCACATTCCTCCAAATTTTCTGAGCATTGAAGCCGCATGTTCAAGGGAAGCCTGAGAACTTGAGTCACCGGAAAGCATTCGCGCTATTTCCTTTACCCTTTCGTCTCCTGCAACTGGGAAAACAGTGGTTGAAGTAGAACTTGCGTCAACACCCTTTTGAATCTTTATCTGATTATCGGCATAAACTGCTATGCTCGCAAGATGTGTTATGCATAAAATCTGCTTTTTTGCGGCCAAAAGCTTCATGTGGTTTCCAAGCGCAACAGCCACTTCTCCGCCAATTCCGGTATCAATTTCGTCAAATACAAGGGTTCCAGCCAAATCTGCATCGGAAAGTATGGTTTTTAGAGCAAGCATCACACGGCTCAATTCACCACCGGATGCGATGCGGGCCAGCGGCAGCATGGGGGAACCGGGGTTTGAACTGATGAGGAACTCAATGTCATCCAAACCATATGGACCGCATTTTTGGGTCATGTCGTCTCCGGCCTTTTCTTCCAGATGAACGCAGAACTTTGTATCTTTCATTCCGAGCTTGACCAAAACACCTTCTATGGCGGCGGACATTTTTTCTGAGGCGGCTTTCCTCAAGGCACTGAGTTTTTTAGCCTCCTGATACACTGCCTTTTCTGCTTCTGACACGGCCTTGCGCAGTGTTTCACGGTCATGTCCGGCACCAGTCAGGCATTCAAGTTCCTGGCTTGCCTTTTCCTGATATGAGAGAATGTCTGCCACACTTGCATTTGCGGACTGAACATATTTTTTCTTCAGCTTGTTTATTAGTTCCAGACGGTCCTGCACCTGGGAAAGACGGTCGGGATCAAACACAAGGGACTGCTCGTAGTGCTTGAATTCGGAAGCTATGTCTTCCAGCTCGTAAAATGATGATTCAAATCGCGAATCCAGGCTTTCCAGGGTTTTATCCATGGATGATGCATGGGGAACAAGCCCCTTGAGCCTGCGCATTACGGAAATCAAACCGCTGCCTTCTGCTCCATCAAACAGTCCGTTTATTTCATTAACCGTGCCGTAGAGTTTTTCATAGGATGAAAGTCTGTTTTCCTCGGCTTCAAGTTCCTCATCCTCGCGGTTTTTAAGCTTTGCTTCCTGAATTTCGTTTATGGCAAAATTCAGCATTTCTATCTTCGCTTCCCTCTGGCTTTCGTCGGTGTCAAGGGCATCAAGAGCCCGCCTTTTTTCAACCAAATCAGAATACAGTGAGGTAAAGGCCTGAACCTGGGGAACTATGTCGGCATACATGTCAAGATAACGCCTGTGCTCACTCACCTTCATGAGTGACTGCTGTTCGTGCTGTCCGTGAATGTCCACCAGAAATGCACAGAATGCAAGGAGGTCTGCCCTGGTAACAGGAACGCCACCAATCCATGCGGATGATTTTCCGTTGTCCCTGATAAGGCGGCGCAACAAGATGCGGGAATCCTCAGCCTCTATTCCGTGCTCAGAAAGCCACTCCAGCGCTTCCTGTGATTCAAGCAAAAATGAACCCGACACCTGTGCTTCATGGGTTCCGGTACGAATCTGCTCCACACCGGCCTTACCGCCAAGAAGAAAAGCAAGGCTTCCTATGAGAATTGACTTACCGGCTCCAGTTTCACCGCTCAAAACGGTAAAGCCCCTGCCGAATTCAACATGGGCACTGTCGATGAGTGCAAAATTCTTTATGTCAAGTTCCTCAAGCACGGGGACCTCCAGACCAGTTTAATTTACTCTGCAATGCGGCATAAAATGTATTTTCCGTGGCACCAACAAGCCGGGCACAACATTCGGGAATCTCAAGCTGAATGCGGTCGTCCTGCTCAAGGTCAAAACCTACCTGACCGTCAACACTTATGCCTACAGGATATCTTTCTGCAGTCACGATTATCTCCAGCACACCTTCGGAAAAAACAATCGGGCGTGCAGACAGACTGAACGAGCTTATCGGTGTCAGTATCAGAGCCTTTACCGAGGGACAGAGTATTGGTCCACCCGCAGCCGCAGAATATGCCGTAGAACCGGTTGCTGTTGCGACTATGAGGCCGTTAGCCTTGAAGGGTCCCAAAAAAGCCCCGTCATGATAGACATCCAGGTTGACAAGCCTTGAGGCACCGCTGCTGGAAATCGTCACGTCATTCATTCCACGTCCCTGAAACACCGTTTTTCCACCGCGGACAACACGGCATGACACCATGTATCTGGAACTGATTTTTTTATTCCCCGCAAGGAATTCATCAAGTTCCTTCTGCCATGAATCCTTTCCAACGCTTGCAAGAAAACCGAATTCCCCTAGATTTACGGCAAAAACAGGTATTCCCAAGGGAGCACAGCTTCTTGAAGCAAACAAAACGGTTCCATCGCCCCCAAGAGTTATGACAAAATCCATTCCCTCAAAAGGAGGCTCTACGTTTTCGTTTTGGGCATGTTTTCCGTCGTAGGTAAAAACTTCCACCCCAATTGAACGCGACTCAAGGTATGGCCTGATTTTTTGTGCCATCTCAACGGAATCTGCTTTATATGAATTAACCAGCAAAAGACATTTTTTCATACGGCTTCCGTTTTATTAAGGCAGTGACGACAGGACTTTGACGATACGGGCAGCATCTTTCTGTCCTAGACGTGGATAAAGGGGAAACAGCGCACAACGCAGCAAAAGTGAATTCGCACAGATGCATTCAGATGCAAGAGTTTCCTGCCTTAACGCAATAATTGAATTCTCATATGCCTGACGGACTTCTATTCCCTTTTTCTGGGCATAGGCCTTTACATCCTTGAATCCTGAATTCAAGACAAGGGGGAATGAATATATCGTGGAACCATTTTCCGGGGCACGTATGTATGTCTTATGTCTTCCCGACATCGTTGATCGTGAATAAAGGGCAAACAGTTCCCTGCGTGTATTTTCGTTTCTTGCAAATTCCTTGATTTCCACAAATGCAAGAGCAGCATTCATGTCTGGCATTATGTCGGTTGAAGGTGCTTCTTCAGCTATCTTTTTGAGAACGGACCACTCGCGCCTGCCTGCCGCAAAAATCACAGCTCCACCACCGGAAGTTATAACATCATGGTCTTCCATTCCCCATATTGCATAGGTTCCGTACATACCGGCCCTTTTTGCCTTTGTATTGGCATTATCAGAACCTGAGGCCGCAGCTTCACCTTCCTGAACATTCTGATCAGTTGGCTTTTGCTCTGCCCCCTCCGTTCCTTCTTCAGGATAATATGAGAGTGCCGACTGTGAAATATCCTCGATGACGGGAATTCCGAGGGCAAGATATTCATTTATATCAGGCAGAATACCCATTGATTCCGCAAGAATCAGTATGCGTCCACCTTTCTGCATTCCCTCTTCAACATACTTTACGGGAACCAGACCTGTGTCTTCCTGAACGTCAAGGACAATCGGCTTGTATCCGAGTTTTTCTACTGTCTGAATCTGCCATGCCGGAGCAAGAGCGGAAAGAATGATTCCTGAGTCTTTTTCAAGGGCAAGGGCTTTTACGGCATATTCCAGCGCAATGGCGGGACTGCGGACTGCAACCGCACCATCACACCTGGTATATTCTTTTACGGTCTGGATGAGCTTTGCATTCATCTCTCCAGGACCGATTTTCTCATCCACCATGCAGGTGAGGACTGCCTCCATCTCTTTTCTTCTGATGGTGGAACTGTAAGTCTGTATCATTTTTATGCATCCGGTTCCAGAATTTTCTGCAGTTCGCGGGCACTGAACATCTTGCGTGTATTAAGGATGATGAGGTATGACTTTTCCTGATTGATTACACCATCGATGTATTCCGTACCGATACCGCTTATCATCTGAGGCGGCGGCTTGATTTCGCCTTTTTCCACAGAAACGACGCGGTTTATGCGGTCAATGATGATACCGATCTTGTTGCCTTCGATATCAAGAATGATGAAACCGCCTTCATCGTCATCATAAAGGTCATCCGTATTGTCGACAACCAGTTTCTGAAGGTGGAAGCGCTTGTGAAGGTTGATGATCGGAATGATTTCTCCACGAAGGTTTATGATTCCTTCCACATAGTACGGAGCGTTGGGGATAGGACGGACAGACTGTACTTTTACAATCTCCTTTACATCCATAATGTCAACACCATACAGCTCGTCTCCCAGCTGGAACGTAACCAGCTGATATGAAGTATTGTCTTCGGCCATGCCTAACTCCTTTTAAGTATTATAACACTATTATTTTACACTATGAATCAAATCTAGTCCACTATAAAAAGTGAAAGAACATGAACTTTTCTTATGCCCAGCTCCCTCAGCCTGAGCGCACACTCTTCCACCGTAATTCCGGTAGTAATCACATCGTCAATCAGTACGGCATCCCTTTGGACAAAACCGGACTTTCTTATCATGTCAGTTGCCCCCTTTACCGCATGATACGAACGGTTTACCGTTTCCATCCTCTCCCTCCTGTTCTTTTCCTTTTGCTGCAGTATGGAGGTCCTTTTTAAAAGCGGCAGGACTGGATAACCGTAATCAGCCTTTAAAAACGATGCAAGCTCCATGATTTGATCCCAGCCTTCAAGACGGATTTTTCCCGGACGCGGAGGAACAGAAACGATAAAGGAATTGTCCTTATCGAGGTTCATTTCCCTGAGTGCGGTTGAAAAAAGCCTTGCAAACAGGGATGAAAGGGACCTTCTTCCATGAAGTTTCCATTCGGCCAGGAGTTTTTTCCTCCAGAGCCTGTACGGATAAAGTGGAAAAACCGAATCCGGCGTCTTTATGACAGGCTTTGTCCTGCATGTGGTGCAGCTTCCGATTTCCGAAAGAAGTATTTTTCCGCATCGCGAACAGCGTCCAGCACCAGGCCTTACGAAATTCAACATGTATGATTCCATGCATTTCCTGCACAGGGGCATGTCAAATGTTTCCCTTCCGCAGCAAAGGCACCTTTCCCTACCTACCGCATAAGTAAGGGCAAGCCTGAATCCCTTCCTGACAAAACCTTTTCCAAATCTGTTCATGTTCATCCTACACTAATATAATGGTGTCGGGCATGGTGTTTTTTAACAAAAATTTGAGAAAAAATTTAAATTATTTTCCGGAAAGCTGTTTTTTCCATCTGGAAATGGATTCCAGTGCGTTGAGTGGGGTCATGTTGTCGGTGTCTGATGAAAGGATTTCGTCCAAAACCATCTCTTCCTCGCTGAACAGGGCTCCGGTCAATGAAGACTGGCTTTTTGTCTCTGTCTCAGGTATTACCGGGTGATCATCCGCCTCTGACTGAATGTGCTCCAGAATTGATTTGGCCCTCTCGATTACGGAATGGGGAATTCCCGCCATGGATGCAACGTGAATGCCGTAGCTGTTTTCCGCAGATCCCGGCACAACCTTCCTGAGGAATACCACAGAACTGCCGTTTTCCTCTATGGCCATGCAGAGTTTAGAAAGTGAGGGATGCTCCATCCTTGTAAGCTCATGATAATGTGTGGCAAACAGGGTCTTGCACTTTATTTCATTCAAAAGGTATTCGCTTACGGCCCATGCAATCGAAAGTCCGTCTTCAGTACTGGTTCCGCGACCAACCTCATCCATGATTACGAGGGAATTTGCTGTTGCGGTCCTAAGAATGCGGGCGGTTTCCGTCATTTCCACAAGGAAAGTTGATTCTCCACGGGCAAGATTGTCTGATGCTCCCACGCGGCAGAAAATCCTGTCGGTTATTCCAAGCCTCGCGCTTTTACACGGAACGAAACTTCCCGTCTGTGCCAGCAAGGCGATGAGTGCGTTTTGCCTGAGGAAAGTGCTTTTTCCAGCCATGTTCGGACCGGTAATCAGTGCAAAATAAGAGCCATCGTCCCTTGAGTGGAGGTTCAAATCGTTTGGAACAAATTCTCCTGAAGGAAGATGTTTTTCAACAACCGGATGACGTCCTTCCTTAACTTCCATCACATTTTCATCACAGAATTCCGGCCTGTTCCACCTGTACAAAATAGCCGCCTGAGCAAAACTTGCACACACGTCGGCATAAGCTATTTCCCTTGCCACCATCTGAAGATAGGGAACATACTGCTTTAGGGAATTCCTTAGTTCAACAAAAAGATCCCTTTCAAGTTCCAGAATTTTTGTTTCCGACTCGTTAAGGCTTTCCTCAAGTTCCCTTAGTCTGGAAGTCGTGTAGCGGTCTGCATTTACAAGGGCCTTGCGCAAAATGAAATGATCAGGAACCCTTTCCGTTTTCCCTCGCGTCACTTCGATAAAATAACCCATGTTGCCGCTGTTCTTGATCTTTAGATTTGCAATCCCTGTTTTTTCCTTTTCCTCTTCAAGATAGGAATCAAGAATCTGATTGAAGTTTGACTGAATGTTCCGCCACTTGTCCAGTTCTTCCGACCAGCCGTCGCGTATGATGCGTCCATCTGTCAAGGAAGTTGAAGGATCATCAAGAATCGCCCTCTGTACCGAATCAATTATGACAAGTGCTTCTTCCGTTCCAGTTGCGCTGAAATTGAACTGTCCCAATATTTCCTGAGCCTTGAGCCACATGGAGAGGCTGTTTTTCAAGGCGATAAGGTCCTTTGCATGAGCTCTGTCCATTGCAATGCGGCCTGCAAGACGCTCTATGTCAAGGATTCCGTCAAGAGTGTCCCTTAGCCGGCGGTGAAGTCCCCTGTCGTCTACAAAAAGCTGAACGTGGTCTTCCCTGGCCCTTATCGCATCTGCATTGGTAAGCGGGAACATGAGCCACTCACGTATAAGGCGGCTTCCCATTGCTGTCCGAGTGTGGTCAACACATTCAATCAGAGAAAACTCCGTTCCACCATCCCTGAGGTTGCATATGATCTCCAGGTTACGTCTTGAAGAATCGTCCATCATCAGGTACTGGCTGTCATGGTAGACAGAAATGCCGGAAACGTGAGGAGTGACTGTATTGGTAGTCTTTTCAAGATAATCAAGCAGGAATCCCGCAGGAGGAACTTCCGGTGAATCTTCGGAAAGTGAAAATGGACGGAGGTTAACCGTATTAAACTGCTTTACAAGATGTTCATGGCAAGTAGCCGAATTGAAATTCCAGTCAGGATACCATGAAACCGACATGATGGAATCGCGCTCAAGAATCATCTGCACGTCACGGTTTGACTTTAGTGAATCCGGCAGAATCAGTTCCTTTGGACTGCACCTTCCAAGTTCCTTAGCAAAGTTTTCCGCCAAGGTTGACACAGGAAAGCTTGTTGCACGAAATTCGCCTGTGGTGACGTCGATATATGCAAAGCCGCATTTTCCTCCGCTAATGGCAAAGGATGCAAGGAAATTGTTCATGCCGCCGTCAAGATACTCGCTTTCGGTAGCTGTTCCCGGCGTTATGATTTCAGTAACCTTCCTCTCCGTAAGTCCCTTTCCGTGTGCAATTTCCCCTATCTGTTCCGCAATGGCAATCTTTTTACCCAAGCGCAGGAGACGTGCTATATAAACCTTTGAAGTATGATGAGGAATGCCGCACATGTGATGTTCGGCACGGTGGGTAAGTGTCAGGTTTAAAAGTCTGGAGACTTCATCAGCATCAGAGTCAAACATTTCATAAAAATCACCAAGCCTAAAGAACAGCACTTCGTTGGGGTGCTGCTTCTTCAGGCCCTGATACTGTGAAAAGAGAGGCGTTTCTTCTGCCATAAAGCTTATCTAAGCCTTAAGCCAAGTGCCTTGATTACGTCGTCGGTGATGTCAACTGAAGAACTGTACCAAAGGATGGAATTGTTGTTCTGCAGGCTCAAGACCATGCTGTATCCGTCGTTTTCAGCAGTCTGCTGGATGATTGAATAAAGCCTCTTGTAGAAAGCGTCGTTGTTCTGCAATTCCTGCTTCATCGTCTGAAGCTCCTGGTTCTTTGTGCGTGTATATTCAGTGATGTAAGATGCCTTCTGGTCAATCTGAGTCTGAAGCTTCTTTGCGTTTGCGGTGTCACCGTTTGCAAGATATTCGAGCCTCTGATTGTTAAGGTCCTGAAGTTCCTTTGTGGCCTTTTCGATTTCCGCGGTAAACTCCTCACGCTTCTGCTCGTAGTTGCGCACTGGAGCGGAATTCCTGAAAAATGCCTGATATACACGGGCTGTATCCACTACCGCAAATTTTGTAATCTGCTGTGCAAAAATTGAACAGGTGCCGAGTACTGCAAGAGCAAGCATGATACCAAGTTTCTTTCCTGAAAATTTCATTTTATCACCTCATTCTAATGCCTTGCGGACGATATTTCCACAGGCGGTTTATTTCAATCGGAACTCCCAAAAACTTGCTTCAGGAATACCATAAATAAAAAACATATTTCAAGCCGACGTTACAAAACAAATTAGTGGTTTGCCACATTGAATGACAGAACCCAATGCCAGCTCTTGAGCCAGCTTGTCGGATTGCCCCTTTCGTCTTCCCAAACGATTCCCTGGTTGTTCTTGACCTGGAAGTTGTTTACGAACAAAAGCCTGAGGGGGAACTGCTGTATGCAGAAGCGGATGCTCGGACCGTAGCTGAAGTACCAGTCGTTGCTGTTTGTAAAATCCGTGAAAATCTGTGACGGAGTTGATTTCAGCATGGATGCGTCAAAGAAGAAGTCAACGGCAAGTATTCCAGGAACCACCGGCATGCGGAGTTCAAGAGTATTGTTCCACAGTGCGCGTCCAAAACCACTTGTGTCTGTCGTCAAGTTCCATCCGCGTCCGTTGAACATACCGTCGATGTACAGCTGGTTTGACTGCTTGATTGTTGAATCACCCACCGGGAACTGCAGTGACAGTCCTGAATATGCCATAAGCACAAGCTGAAGGCTCCATGTCTCTGATATTGGCTTGTTCAAAAGCGTAAAGTATTTTTCCGCCTTGGTGTCGCTCCTCAGGTAGAACTCGGATTCACCCCAGTCCGAACCGAAAACTCCCTTGGGCAAAAGTCCGTACCATGTAAACCTCTGGCTTGCAAACCATCCGGCGGTGGCATCGTAGCTTATGTTGCGTCCGTCCGCAGAGAAGGAAGCGTAGAGGGAGTTTCTTGGCTCCCAGTTGTTGTTGAAGTTGCTTATGTTTGAATCATACGGAATGTAGAGGGAGTTGTCATAAACATTGTTTATGAGGGATCCCGAAAGGCCTCCTGTCGCCGTGAGGATGGCAAAATTCGGAGTCCACCTGCGTCCGAGGGATGCAGAAAGGTTGAACTCATGCTGCTGATATTCCATGTAATAACCGGATGGAGTAACAGAACCGTCCACATTGACATGGTTTCTTGGCGTATTTTTTGTTGAGTGTGAGTAACTCAAAGAAATGCTGTTGGAAATCGGAAGTCCAAAGAGCCAGTTCTGACCGTAGCCCAAAGACACTGACTGTTCCGTTGTTGAAAGCTGGAGACCCGCAGAAATTGACTGACCAGTTCCCAGGAAGTTTGAATCCTGAATCTTTGCAAACAGCGCCACCGGGAAATCTCCTGTATTGGCAACACCGCTGAAGGTAAAGCCGAAGTCAAGCGAAGTCGTGCTCTGTTCCTCAAGATTGAATACTATGTCAACAAGGTTTTCTTCTGAGCCAGGAGTAATGTCCGGATAAATCTGGGTTGTAAAGTACTGGAGGTTGTAGAGGTTCCTCATTCCGTTCATAAGCTTGGAATAGGAGAAAATGTCTCCTGTTTCCATTGGAATCTCGCGCCTGATGACCTCATCCTTCGTCTTGTTGTTTCCCCTGATTATGATGTTTTCTATGTGGCTGCGTTCGTTTTCCTGGATGTAAATGATATATCCGATTGTCTTTTCATCGGCATTCTTCTGAACCTGTGCCTGGAATCCGTTGGAAGTATAACCGCTTTCGTAATAACGGCTTTGGACTGCCATCAGGGTTTCCTGATAACGTGTTTCATTGTATACGTCGCCTGGTTTCTGCCTTACAAGAAGCTGCAGCTCCTCTTCTGAAAACACATTGTTTCCGACAAAACTTATGCCGGAGAAATTATACCTTGAGCCTTCCTGAATGTTAAACTGGATGGTAAGCTCACGACGGTTCTTTTCCTCATTGAATGCGGCATCGACAGTATAGTTCAGGACCTTTGCGTCAACATATCCGCGATCCTTATAGTATGCGGTAATTGTCTTTACGTCCTGTTCGAGCATGGCCTCCTGGAATGAACCCTTTTGAAAGAGACCCACTTCCTTGAGGGATATTTTTCCACGCAGGGTTCCGGAGCTGACCGTTGTGTTTCCGTTGAAAAGGATTTTTGAAACAACAGTCTTCTGGCCCTCGTCCAGTATGAACGTAACGACATATCCGTCTTCATTCTGCTCGGCGGTGGAAGAAACCTTTATCTCGGTGTATCCCTTGCTTATGTATAAGTCACGCAATGCCCTTTCGTCGGCAAGGCGGGTATTCTCACTGTAGGTTGATTTTTCGGCGCTTGTAACAGTATCCTTCAATTCCGTAAGGCGCACCTGATGATAACCGGTAAAGCGCAGTTTTGAAATCACGGGGAATTCTTTTACGACAAGAACCACGTTGATTGAGGAACAGTTCTGATAGTTTCCGCCCACAGGATTGACCCTGATGTCGAGCAGGTCTTCAAAATATTCCAATGCAAAAGTACGGTTCAAAAGATCTTCATATACTTCATCAGAAAATCTCTTTCCAATAAAACT
Organism: Treponema sp. UBA1233; assembly: GCA_002309305.1. Classification (GTDB taxonomy): domain Bacteria; phylum Spirochaetota; class Spirochaetia; order Treponematales; family Treponemataceae; genus Treponema_D. Next base: position 110,299 of record DBWR01000043.1, read on the forward strand.
GGCTGTTACGCCTTCCAAGTCAGATTCCTTGGTATTTACAAGACCGTCAAAGGTTACTGACTGTATAGGTTTACCATAATACCATCCGTCCGGGGCCGAAGACTGGGAAAAAGCCATGACCGCCGAAGCCGCAAGAAGTAGAACAGTAAACACCAATCGCTTTACACGCATATAAATCCTCTGTTTTTAAAATTGCATTCTCCATGACAGCGTGATGGAAGTCGCAGGAACCCAGGAACTGTCCAAAGCCCCCAGATCCGGTGCAAACTGCCAGCGTATGTTCGCAAAGGGTGCGGCAAATTCCAAACCAACTTCGGGATGGAAAATCAAACCGCCGTCCTCTCCGAACAGCCCCTCAGCCGACTTGTCATAAGTCAACTGCATCAAAGCATCCGCATAGACCGTGCTGCCGAAGTACTTACCAATATAAACAGTTGTATTGTCAAAATAGTTACCGATTGAGTCCATATTTTCATTATTTCCGCTCAATCCTTGGGTAATCGCATTTTGCAAAACTGTCGTACGTAAGGAGAATATATCAAAATTAAGAAAATCACGCAATGCATTCTCAATTTTTCTTACAAAAAGTGTTTGTGCCAGGAAGTCGCTCGTGGTAGCCACAACACCCCCTACAGATGTAGAGTCTCCCGTGGCAATCTGTCCCAAAAGTGCCATAATCTCGCTTTCTGACTTAGCCGGACTAGCCGTAAGCACAGGATTGAACTGGGAAATGTTCTGCCTTACAGCTTCCAGAGAGATTGTGACAGGGTCTCCCCTTTCGTCGCGTTCCCTGGTTTCAGCCCTTACAGTGAGGTATGGGTCAAACGAATTCTGGGTCTCGTTCAATATTATGCGTCCTTCCTTTAGATAGAAGTTTCTGCTCAGGTAGAACACTTCCCCGCCCCGCAATACTACGTCTCCGGCTATGGACCAGAGGGCGTTGGCAGTATCCATGGTCAGGTGGATGTTTGTATCCGGAGCCACAAGACCGCGCAATATCGGGTTTACAATGAAGTTTACCTTTTGTCCTATATTCAGTGAAAGATCCACGTTCATGTTTATGGATTCCGCCGCCTCATCCTTTTTTCCTACAAGTGAAGAGAAATCCAGGTCCGCAAGATTATCGATTACAGAAATCTCAGAATTCCTGAGCGACATGTCACCGGTTATGTTAACCTCATCAACCGTATAGGAAACCTTCAAATCAAGGCCAACCATACCCTTCAGCCTTACAAGGGGAACATTTATGTCAATCGGAATGTCACCATTCTTTCTGGTGGCCACAAAGAATGATATGTCATCAATAGCCCACCTGTCCATCTGAACATGGGCGCTTACGTCAAGGGTGCTGTCAAGTATATGGAAAACGGTAGAAGGAACTTCCATTTCATCCTGGCTCAGGGAAATCTCCATGCGTGATGCGGTAAGGTGTTCCGGAATGAAGTTCGGTGAGTTGATGTCTATGTCGTCCAATACGATGAAGCCTTCCAGAATAGGGTCAGAAACAAGTCCGGAAACATTCACGTTGCCGGAGAACACACCCTTGTATATCGTGAGCATGTCTGAATTCAAAAGATAGCTGAACGCCGACATATCAAGATAAAGGTCGCTGATGTCCAGATCAATGACCGAATCCCTTATGCTTCCCGAAAGATTAAAGTTGAACGGCTTTTTCTTGTCCACCAGGAAATTCAAAGAGCCGTCGTCCTGAATGTAACCGCTCACACCAAGAGATTCGTCGGATGTAATCATGGCAATGCCCGGCATCTTCTGAAGCTCTATGTGAATTGGTATTTTCTTCGTAAAGAAGGTCGATGTCAGCGCCTCACTGTCCAGATAAACGCTCAGGTTTTCCGGCATGGAAAGCAGTTCCAGAGCGGACATTGTCTCCCTTTCCGGAGGCAAATCGGGACTTTCAAGAGAAATCGTTATAGGTGCATTAAATGAGTTCTTTTCGTCAAACTTGAATTCCAGATCTGTCTTTACCTGCCCGTTAAACTGCCTCAAGTCCATGATTCCGGAAATGTTCTTTGCAAACAGTTTCTGCCAGCTCAAGTCACAGTCCGACACAATGACTGTACCTGATGAATAATCCACCACACCCTTGGCATTAAGGTTTTCGCCCGCAAGCTGAAGGGAAAGGGAATCCACGGTAAGCTTTATGACGGGATCCGCAAGAGTTCCTGTCGCCGTCAGGGAGCCGTTCAGGGTATCGTCATCCTGCTGAAGGGGAAGGAAACGCGACATCAGGAATGACTGGATTTTTGCATTCGCCTCAAAGTCAAAGAGTTCCATCACCGTATCCCCGTTGAAGGGAATCACGCCTGGTTCCGGATTCTTGAGTTTGCCGTCAAGATCTATTCTTTCACCGCTGTATTCATTCAGGAAGGTAAAGGCAAAGCGCAGGTCCTCAAAACCGTCTTCACCCATATCCCACAGGGCATAACCGTCGCCGTTAAGTTCTGACATTGAATCCACATATGCAATTTCGCTGATGATTACTCCCTTGTCGTCCACATTTCCCATCAGGCTGACTTTTGGCTGCAGGGCGTTGTTTCCGTCAATTTCGGCCACCTCAAAGCTTTCGATTTCAACAAAGATTCCCTCGCTGTTTGAATACGAAAAGAACACCTGGGAAGAAAGGGAAAAAAGCATGGAGTTCAGGGCAAGTGGGAAACCTGCCAGCTGTGCGTTACCCGTAATCGGATTGTCAAAGTTTACGGAAAGCTGGAAGCCGTAGTCTCCTGAAATGCTGAGCCATTGGCCGATGGAGTATATTCCGCTGAATTCGTATGGGATTGAATTCAGGTTGCAGCTGGTCATGAAGATTATCTGGCCGTTTTCCAAATCCATATCCGCATCAACAGTCGCCTGTACCGCCTGATTTCCGTACACAAGGTCAAGCTGAGAGACAGAAACATTCCTGTCGGTACCGTCAAAGGAAAGGAGCAGGACTTCACGGTCCTTTTGGGTGTTGGCAAGAACCAGGTATGGTACATTGTAGGTTACGGTCTTTGTGTCCGTGGAAATGTACATCTCACCCGAAGAAATGTACGGTTCAAGCTTGGGAACAAAACCAAGGACTGTTTCTTTTGTCTCCCCCTCAAGCAGTGAAGCTATGGTACTGGCTATGGAATCCAGATAGAAGCGGTCAAGAACAACCTCCGCCTGAATGTCAGTTTTCCTTCCGAATCCGACCGTACCTGAAACCGAAAGCTCTCCCGGCTGTTCCGCCTCCATATGCGAATAGTCGTTTACAACAAAGGTAAAGTCAACGGAATCTGAAGACGGGAAAATCTCTGCCTGAGCAGCTGTAAAGACCTGATCTCCAAGATAAAGTTGCGGAATGAAGCATGTAAATCCCTTTGTCATCGGGTCTATGTATATGTCACCGCTTACGCTCTCCCCGTTGGGCATTGTAAAGTGGCTTACAGAAAGCACACCTGCCGGCATGAGCCTTGGTATGTTGAACGTTCCGGTAAATGACGCACCCAGCATGGGTCCCTGTGCCTTGAGGCTCTTGATGTTCAGGTCGGTATTGTTCCCCGACATGTTGAATATGAGCCTTTCACCGCGGGCTATTTTCGGCGGTACGTCCATGGATCCAGTCGCATTCCATTTGTAGCGGCTGTTCATCACGTTTATGTCAAATGAGGCATCGGTCGTTACCCTCATTCCCTGCATCATGGATATGGTGCTGTTTATCTGCGGAAGCTTAACCACGCTGAACGGATTCAAGTTTGATGTGCTCAGGTCAATGTGGAAGTCTCCGTTTCCGATGTTGAACTGTGCGATGGCCGAATACGGAAGTCCCTTTTTTGTCGTACGGAAGTCTACCATGTCACCGCTGTAACGGACCATTATCTCCGTGCTGTAAATCGAATAGTCAGCCTGATTGTGCTTGTCCAATGCCAAAACCACAGAGGAACCAGAAAGGTTTGAATACAGGTTGCCGTTGGCCGTAAAGACAGCCCCCAGAGTCTTGTTGTCAAGTTTTGCCAGGGTCAGGAGGAAATTCCCCTTGATTTTTGTGGACAGGGTTTGTCCTCCAGACTCCTTGTTCAAATCCATGGACTTTATCGAGGCCTGGGCGTCAAGACCTTCGTCGCTGTAATGAATCGTGACATTCTTGAGCTGAACTGCAAAAGGAATTGCAAAAACGGCCTTTCGTATTGCATCAATCGTTTCATCGCTCAACAGTTCTGACTTGATTCCCATCTCTTCCAGCTGGGAGCCTATGGTGCTTTCCGGGACAGAATCTTCCGGTTCGGAAAGGGAGGAGGCAAGCTTGGTCAGTTTTTCAATAATTACGGCAGATTTCCTCCTGTCAAACTCAAAGGTCACGTCGTTTATCAGGAGTTTGGAGAAAGCCTTGTCAAAATTTCCCTTCAAAAGCTCTCGGAGGCTGTACTTCATGACAGCATTTCGTATTGTAAGCAGGTTTTCGCCGGTATCCGCATCGTAAATTTCTATGCCCCGAAAGTGAATTCCGGTTAAAAGCGAGGGCGAAAGTGAACGGTAGGTAAAGCCAAGTCCTGTAGTTTCCTGAAGTTTGGCCGTAAACTGGGCCTCATAGGAGCGGACTGCGGCATCTATACGCTTGTAAAGGGGCCTAAGCGTGGTAATTACCACCCCCACAAGCAAGAGAAAAGCAAGAACTCCCATCGTATTTCGGACCCAACGACGCATTTTTTTACCAAGCCATCCTTATTTTCCGGATTGCAATTTCACCCCCATTATGTCATAATCTACTTAATTATATCTTATTTTCGATAAATTAATAAGGTTTTTTCATGTTATTAAGGAATTTTATTGTATTTGAAGGCATTGATGGAGCCGGAACCACCACTCAAACTACCCTGTTAAAAAACAATCCGGCCACAGAAAAGTTTCTCTTTACCGCCGAACCCACAAATTCGGAAACAGGGCTTTTTTTGCGCAGGATGCTTAAGGGTGACGTAAAGGTTTCCAACGAGACCGCCGCATATCTTTTTGCCGCAGACAGGAACGAGCATGTAAACGGCCCCCTGGTGGTCGATGGAGACAGGCATCTTGTAACGGGACTTGCAAAGGCACAGGAACAGGGCTACGTCACGGTAAGCGACAGATATCTTTTTTCCAGCCTTGCATATCAGAGCATCAACTGCGATCCCAAGATACCGGAAGCACTCAACCAGTTTTTTCCCCTTCCCCGACTCCTGATTTTCCTTGACATTGAGCCTTCAGAGGCACTAAAGAGGATGAGCGGAAGAAGCAGCCGTGAAATCTACGAAAAGGAGGACTTCCTGATAAAAACAACAGCCTCCTACCGCCGCATTATGGACGAATTCTCAAAGCCGGAAAAAAAAGGTGAAATGGAAATCATGCTCATGGACGCCACCAGACCCCCGGAAGAAATCCACAAGACCGTCTGGCAGAAAATCCAGGAAATAATCCTGAATTCCTAATTCATAATTCCGCATTCCGAATTCATAATTATGCCTCCCCCTTCTTGAATAAAACTCCCAATTGTTATAGACTTTGCCAAAATTTCTATCTGGAGAATCAAGATGTCAACACCCATTGAAAACTATTTGAATTCCTGCGGCGGAAAACCAAATCCAGCAATGCTTGCATACGTTGCAAACCTTCAGCAGACCTCAGCCGTCGGACCGGAAATCGCAGCCGATATAGTAAACGAACTGGAAAACCAGAGGCGCCACCTTAAGCTTGTTGCCAGCGAAAACTA
>DBWR01000030.1:0-152 GCA_002309305.1 Treponema sp. UBA1233
GCATCAGAGAATGCAAAGAACGGCATTTCATTCATCCAGACAACAGAAGGCTATCTGCAGGAAACAGAAGACATCATCCAGCGCATCCGCGAATTGGCTATCCAGTCAAGCAACGGTATCTACACTGATGAAGACCGCATCATGATCCAGGT
>DBWR01000030.1:203-9300 GCA_002309305.1 Treponema sp. UBA1233
ATGAACATGCTCACAGGCCGCTTCGCACGCCCAACTGGAGAAAACAATGTAACAGCTTCTATGTGGCTCCACATCGGTGCCAACATGGACCAGAGGACACAGGTATTCATCGGTACCATGTCTGCAGCTGCTCTTGGACTCCGCCAGCTCGGAACAGAAGAAATCATGACTCTTGCAACTCCGGACGAAGCAAACCGCGCAATCGGTACTTTGGACGAAGCAATCAAGAAGATCAACAAGCAGCGCGCTGACCTTGGTGCATACCAGAACCGCCTTGAAATGACAGTTGTTGGACTTGACATCGGTGCAGAGAACCTCCAGGCATCTGAGAGCCGCATCCGCGACACAGACATGGCCAAGGAAGTTGTAGACTTTACAAAGAACCAGGTTCTGCAGCAGGCTGGTACAGCTATGATCGCTCAGGCAAACCAGACTTCACAGAACGTTCTCTCTTTGCTCCAGTAGAAAATGGAAGGGTGGCTTAGGCTGCCCTCATAGTGAAATGCCAAATAAAGGACATCTTTCGGGGTGTCCTTTTTTTTATTTAAAAAAGCGTTAAATTTTTGTCAAAAAACACCGGGGTCGACACCAATTATATAGTATGAAGTACTTGTTTTTGTTTTTGGCGGCTTTTTGGGCTGTCGTGTTGGTCTTTTCCGGCTGTACGTTGTTTTCTCTTACGGAAACAGTTGAATTCAGCATGGAAACAGAAGATGATGGTGTTTCCGGGTGTACTCAGGCTTTTGACGTATTTTGCGTCTCATCTCCGGATTTGGAACAGTATGCCCGTGTGGAAGGCGGATGCAGATCCATTCAGTTTTCCGTGCCAAGGAATTACGTGTCGGCGGTTCTTGGGTATCCTGTGGTGGACGGGTTCAGACAGAGGCCGGTGGGAGCCGTGTATCCTTATTCATGCCAAATGGACGTGACTGGAGGCTTTGTCGCTGAGGTTTTGGCCAGAATCTACCGTTTGTCGGAGGGCGGTGGAGTTCAGGATTATGTTGCGCGATTCAACTGGCAGAGGCTCTATGACGAATGTGCGGTGTATGAGGATCCCTGGGTTTTGGACATGGACAGAATCGTAAAGTCGATAGCGAAGGGCTCGTTCAGGAAAAGCGATATTCAAATTAAGAATTAAGAATTATGAATTATGAATTGCTGTTTGAACCTTTGGAGAAAATGTGGTATATTTATGTATATGAAAAATAGAAAACTGCTGATTGCTATTTCTCTTGTTGTTTTTGGGCTGCTTGCTTCATGTAACGGCAAAAAAAGCAAATCTCCCCTTGGCGACATGATGGAACTTAAACCCGTGCAGAAAAGCCATGTGTGGTATTATTTTTCTGATACGAATTTTCATACCGTTGACTTGCCCCAACATTCCCCATACGTTGTGGAAAAGGCATGGACGGAAGTGGTGCGAATTACTTCAGCTTCCACTTCACCAGATCCATCTATTGGCTATGCGCTTGTTAACAGGCTTGGAATGTTGACCCTTGATGAAGACGGTCCCACACTGCATACAGATGCCTCGATTTTTACCGGGGTTACGGCGGATTCACTTGTGTTCAGTAACAAGACACCGCTTTTCTACCTCTACCGCAGCAGTTTCTTTAACGTGGACTTTGAAAAATCCATCACGAATGCGGTTCAGCCTTCACGTCCGTTTCTAGTTGAATATGATCCTGTGGCAAAGCAGTTTTTTCCTCTTGTTGCATACGACAACCTCAAGCTGGGTGATGACGAGCAGATTGCAGGCTATTTCTGGGATGGGGAAACATGGGCCTGTTCTGCAAAAAAGGTTGTGGACAATCATGTAAGCTTTTCATATTTTTACTGGCAACCCTATGCTCCGCTGACAGACCTTTCTCCGGCACTGGCAAATCCTGATTTGTTTTCATTCAGGACATCAACGGAGGAAGAATACAGGAACCTTTCGATGCCCAAGGCGTTTTCTGCGGCTCCCGACGACTTGAAGAAACTGTGCTCTTCAATTCCAAGCGAGTTTACTGTTTCAGTTTTGTGGAAGGATGGTTCAGGAACTTCGGCTGTCAGTTACTATCAGCAGGGCTCAAATTCTGTTCCGCTCATGGCAAACGGGGCGTCCTCGGGCAAATACAGTACGCTTATTTTTGCAGACGGAACCACATACATCACAAGGACTTCGGATAACGGAGAAAACCAGGATGTTACGGCATTCAGGCTTCCTCTTTTACCGGCGGGCTATGTTTACGGAGATTTTGCGCTTGCGGGTGACAGCCTTTATGTGGCGTGGGAGGAATCTAGCTTCTACAAGACAGGCAGAACCGGTTTCCTCAAGGTGAATCTGATTTCGGTACTTGAACAGGTCAAAGCCTCGTGAAAAACAAAGCGGGATTTCGTCCGGGCGATTTTGTCGTAATCCTCCTGTGCATTGCGCTGGCATTTGGTTCGTTCATGCTGATAAAGGCCCACAGCGGCGGAAAAAAGATTCTTGTAATTCAGGCCATGGGAAAGGAATATACCTATCCTCTTGATCAGGATGCGACCTATCAGATTAATGGCAGGCTTGGTGTGTCCGTTATAGAGGTGAGCGAGGGCAAAGTTCGTTTTCTTGAATCACCATGTCCCACAAAATCCTGCGTCCAGCATGCGGCGATTTCTGCGGCGGGTCAGTGGAGTGCATGTCTTCCAAATGAGGTCCTCGTTCAGATTCAGGGAGAAGATTCAGATGAAGTGGATGCCCTTTCGTTTTAGCATGAATCATTCAAAAAAGGAGTTGGTTTTATGGCAAAGAAAAAAGGAAGTATAGTATATAAATGTTCAAGCTGCGGATATACGCAACCTGCATGGCTTGGAAAATGTCCCCAGTGCGGCGAGTGGAATACAATGGAGGAATGCATCGTAGATCCGAATGCTGCTTCTCCAAGGATGAATGCTGATGGAACGTCAAAAAAAGCTTGTCCTGTCCCCCTTTCTAAAATTCAGGTTCAGTCTGAAGGCAGAATTTCTACCGGCAATGTGGAATTTGACCGTGTGCTTGGTGGCGGTGCGGTAAAGTGTTCGGCTGTTCTCCTTGGTGGTGAGCCTGGCATCGGAAAGTCAACGCTTTTAATTCAAACTGCGGCTTCGGTTTTGTCCGGAATGGACAAGGCCCGTGTCCTCTATGTCTCTGGGGAAGAATCTGCCTCACAGATCAAAAGCCGTGCCATTCGACTTGGACTCAAGGTGGATTCCCTGGAGATTCTGTGTACCCTTCGTCTTGAGGATATCCTTGATGCACTTGATTCACTTAATCCACTTCTTGTGATAATCGATTCGATTCAAACCGTCTATTCCGTTGAGGCCGGTGTGGTGCCCGGTACCGTAAGCCAGCTCAAATACTGTGCCAATGAACTCATCTCCTGGGTAAAGGAAAGGGACAGCGTGCTTATCATGACCGCCCATGTCACAAAGGATGGAACGATTGCGGGGCCCAAAAGCCTGGAGCACATGGTTGATACCGTCATTTCGTTTGAGCGCAACAACGATGAGGTTAGGTTCCTGCGTGCCATGAAAAACCGCTTTGGTTCAATTGACGAACTGGGCATTTTCCAGATGGACGGAGACGGCCTTAACCCCGTTCAGGATCCTTCTTCGCTCTTTTTGACAAGGAGACAGGGGGCATTGCCGGCTGGGGTGGCCTGTGTGCCTGTGTTTGAGGGAAGCCGTGTCTTTGTGGTGGAAGTTCAGGCCCTGACGGTTCCTGCCAAGGCATCGATGAACCGCGTGTATTCCGACAAGGTTGATTCAGCCCGTATAAGCCGTGTTGCTGCTGTACTGGAAAAGAGGGCGGGCATCCAGTTTTCCGACCAGGACATCTACATCAATGTTGCCGGTGGTGTGCGCCTTACCGAAAGTGCCATTGATGCGGCTTTGGCGGCGGCCCTGTATTCGGCTAGAACCAACATCCCCCTCCCTGAGCAGACCGTCGTTGTGGGTGAGCTTTCGCTTGCAGGAGAAATCAGACCAGTGTCCAAACTAAAGCAGAGGCTAAAGGCCGCCAAAGAACTGGGATTTTCCCGCGCCGTGGCCCCTTCGTCAGAGGAGGATGCCGTAGCGGTGGATTCAATCAAAAACCTTGTCCAGGCCCTTTTTTCTGGAAAATAAATAAAATTATTGAAATAAAATGTAAATCTTTATTAAAAAAACTTGACAATTAATCTTGATTGGAGTATATTAAAAATAGCTTGTAAATAAGCTGATAAACTCTCTCCGATGTCCGAGAAATCGGACGGTAGAGGTCTCGAATGGCGTTGCTGTTTGGGACCTCTATTCTTTTTTGTGTGCCAGATTGGCATTTTTCGCTCCTGTGTGAAATGAGTAGTGGAAGGTAAGTGTTCGAAAAAAAGGAATAGGAATCACGATGTGACAGAGGGGGCATTGCAATGTAGGCGGGGTTCGTGACAAGAATGCATTTGCAAGGGTTGTATTGTGTGTCCTGAATGGTTTGCTGTGGGAATTATGTCAAAAGGTTTGTCCCGGCTCATGCAGGCTTGGCACGGTTCCCGCCGTGAATGGAAATGCCCCCTCTATAAACATATAATTACTAAGTTTCATTTATATATGCACTTGCCTTTCACAGGACAATTTTCCACCCTTTACGTTTTCCTATTATTTTGCTATTATATCCCCATGCTTTGTGATGAAAAGACAGAAGACATGCATTCAATTGACAATGCTGTCAACAATATATTGGAATCCTACAACAAGTATGGCGGAATCAATCTGGAAGAGGCGAATGAGTTTCCGAACCGTCAGAATGTTGTGGAAATTCTGCGCGACATAATCAGCCTGATTTTCCCTGGTTTCAGGACTGCAGAGGACATTGACTGTGAGACCCTGCGTTTTGTAACAGGCCAAAAGGTCAACCGCATTATATCCATGCTTACCCGTGAGATTAAAAAGGCTTTGATTTATGTTACCCAGGATGCCGAGGTTTCCAACTGCCACTGTTTCAGCCTTGCAAAAAAGACGGCACAGGCGTTAATAGAAGAAATTCCTGAAATACGAAGGAAGGTCGGTCTGGACGTTCAGGCTGCGTTTCAGGGCGATCCTGCCGCAAAATCCACTGAGGAAGTCATCGTTTCATATCCGGGGCTTGAGGCCATCGTCGTTTACCGCATTGCACGTTTCCTGTGTGTAAGTGGAGTGCCTGTCATTCCCAGAATCATGAGCGAATATGCGCACGGTAAGACCGGAATCGACATAAACCCAGGTGCCAACATCGGCGAAAGCTTTTTCATTGACCATGGAACCGGTGTCGTAATCGGCGAGTCATGCTCCATCGGCAACAACGTAAAGATTTACCAGGGCGTAACTCTCGGGGCCCTAAGCGTCAAAAAGGAACTGATGAACAAAAAGCGCCATCCCACAATCGAAGACAACGTCACAATCTACGCAAATGCCACGATTTTGGGCGGTGAAACTGTAATTGGCGAAGGCAGCACGATCGGGGGTAATACCTGGGTTACCAAGTCCGTTCCTCCGCACACCCTGCTTACACAGTAAAAAATCCGGTTTTAACGGTAAAATCGGGTTTTGATATTGACATAATTCTTGAATTCCAGTATAGTTGCTAAACACGTAAATTGTTATACGTGTCTTTTCCGCTCTTGTAGCTCAGTCGGTAGAGCACATCGTTGGTAACGATGAGGTCAGCGGTCCGATTCCGCTCGGGAGCTTTAGTCCAATAAAGGTCAAGTTAAGGAGCATATTATGGCAAGTAAAAAGAAGACAGCCGTAGAAATCATTGCCTTGCAGTGTACTGAATGCAAGAGAAAGAATTATACTACATACAAGAACCGCAAGAATATTACCGGAAAGCTTGAAAAGAACAAGTATTGTCCTTTCTGCCGCAAGTCGGTTATGCATAAGGAAACAAAAGCTAAATAAGCTTTAAGCCCCTGTGGGTATGGTGGGATTGCCAACTATCCCGCCGAATATCTTAGGTCAGTAGCTCAGTTGGTAGAGTCCCGGTCTCCAAAACCGGTTGTCGCGGGTTCGAGTCCTGCCTGGCCTGTAAATTTTTGATTTTTTAGTAAGAGGATGAAAGATGAAAAAGTTTTTCCAGTTTTGCAGAGAATGCGTCGCTGAGCTTAGAAAGGTTTCTTGGCCCACATTTGGCGAAGTAATCTCCTCTGTCAAGGTTGTGGTTATTTCTCTTTTCGTGCTTGCCGTATTGTTGGGAGCCATGGACTTCCTGTTCACTGGTTTGTATAGCTTCATCTTTACAGGCAACTTTATAAAGTAAGCTGAAAGAACTGTTTTAAAGGAACTGTTTATGGCAAAAAGCTGGTACATTATTCACACTTACACAGGATATGAACAAAAGATTGAAAGAACCCTCAATATGTTGCTGAATTCAGGCGAAATCGATCCTGCAGTGCTTACCAGCATAAAAGTTCCTATGGAAACAGTGGTTGAAGTCAAAGACGGAAAATCAAAAACACGCAACAACAAGCTCCTTCCGGGTTACATCATGTTGGAGATGGATTTGCCCCAACTTGGCTGGAAGGCTACATGCAATACAATTCGTCACATTCAGGGTGTTACCGGTTTTGTAGGTACCAATCCGAATGAACGTCCGCGTCCAATCAGTTCCGAGGAAGCAAAGAACCTCCTCCAGCAGACAGGCGACCTCAAGGGCGAAAAGAAAGTACGCGTAAAGCAGACCTTCGATGTAGACGACAAGGTAAAGATTATAGAAGGACCGTTCGCTACGTTCAGTGGTGTTGTAGAAGAATTCTATGCTGATAAGAACAAGCTTAGGGTCAACGTCCAGATCTTTGGCCGTGCAACTCCAGTTGAAGTCGACATCCTTCAGGTTGAAAAAATATAATTTCATCTGTTATTTGAAAGTATTTGTGCGGGAAACCGCGCTTAGCTTTATTTGGGAGAAACGCAAGTCCGTTGGATAGAGGCGTTTCGTTAGGGCAGGTCACTTATTGCAAAACCTGACCACACCAATGTAAGGAGATATATTATGGCCGGAAAAAAGGTAACAGCTGTCATCAAGTTACAGTGCCCCGCAGGCGCTGCTACTCCAGCTCCACCAATCGGACCGGCTCTTGGACCTCACGGTGTTCCTGCACCAAAGTTCGTACAGGAATTCAATGACCGCACCAAGAGTATGGAAAAGGGACTCATAATCCCTGTCGTCATCACTGTCTATCAGGACAAGTCTTTTACATTCATTCTTAAAACACCTCCAGCAGCAGTTCTTATCAAAAAGGCTGCAGGCATTCAGAAGGGTGCAGGAAATCCTCTTCGCGACAAAGTAGGCAAGATTTCTCAGAAGAGTCTTGAGGAAATCGCAAAGCAGAAGCTTCCAGACCTTAATGCCAATGACATTGAGGCTGCAAAGAAGATTATTGCCGGTACTGCTCGCAGTATGGGTGTAGAAGTGGAGGCTCAGTAATGAAACACGGAAAGCAGTATCGTAATGCACTTGCAAAATATGATATTACCAAGAAGTATGAAATTGCAGAAGCCTGCAAACTGGTAAAGGATTTGCATTATGTAAAGTTTGATGAGACTGTAGAACTTTCAGTTTCACTCAAGCTGGAGAAGAACCAGACTGTACGTGATACTTTGGTATTCCCACATCAGTTTACCGGAGAAAAGAAGGTTTTGGTTTTCTGTAAGGAAGACCGCGTTCAGGAAGCTCTGGATGCAGGTGCAACCTATGCAGGATCTACCGAATACATCGACAAGGTAAAGGGCGGTTGGACAGAATTTGATGTTGCAGTCGCTACACCTGACATGATGAAGGACGTTGGACGTCTTGGTATGGTTTTGGGCCGCAAGGGTCTCATGCCTAACCCAAAGACAGGAACGGTTACAGCCGACATCGCCGGTGCTGTTGCAGAACTCAAGAAGGGACGCACAGAATTCCGCGCAGACAAGGGTGGAGTCGTTCACATTCCGGTAGGCAAGATTTCAATGTCAGAAACCGACACAGCTGAAAACGTAAGCGCATTTTTGGCTGAATTGGCACGCAAGAAGCCGGCTGATGCAAAGGCAGGTTTCGTACGCTCAGTTTCCTTGAGCTCAACTATGGGCCCGGGCGTCTGGATTGACTACAAGGAGGAAGCATAATGGCAGTTATCGCAAAAAAACTACAGCCTGCCAAGACCGCAGCTATAGAAGATACCAAGAAGATTCTTGGTGAATACAGTGACTACATTTTTGTTGATTACCGTGGTCTTACAGTAGAGCAGATTACAAAGCTTCGTGACAAGCTCCGTGAAAAGGATGCCGCATTAAAGGTGTTCAAGAATACTTTTGCACGCGTTGCCTTTGACGAACTCAAGAACGACGCAGTTGCAGAATTCCTTTCTGGTCCTACAGCCATCGCAATGGTAAAGCAGGATGCAAACGAATCTGCAAAGGTTCTCTTTGATTTTGCAAAGGATGTTCCTGCCCTCGTTGTAAAGGGTGCATGGGTAGAAAACGAAGTATATGACAAGGCAAAGATTGAGGCATTGTCAAAGCTGCCAGGAAAGAAACAGCTCATCGCAATGCTTATGTCTGCAATCAATGGACCGGCACGCAAACTCGCAGGTACATTGCAGGCCTATGTCGAAAAGTTGGAAAAGGAAGGTCCAGCCGCTGCTGCTCCCGCTGAAACAGCGCCCGCTAAGGAAGAAGCACCTGCTGCTGAAGCCGCTCCTGCCGAAGCACCAGCTGCCCCTGCAGAAGCATAATTCTTGCACGGGTTAAATTAAATCCATCGGTTTCCGTATGGGGGCCGAAACGACGGTGCATGTAAACTTAAATCAAGGCACTGTCTATTCGCGGTTAGGCTTCAAAGTGCTGATTACTATCCGCGGAAAATAAAAACGTATGCAGAATCAAGGTGACGGTATGTTTCCTTCTGCAACGAATGGTCATTAAAAATGACATGTCATCAAAGTATGACAGGAGAAGACAATTATGGCACTTTCAAATGATGAAATCCTTGACGCAATCGCAAACTTGACGGTTCAGCAGGCTGCTGATTTGGTAAAAGCAATGGAAGAGAAGTTCGGCGTTTCTGCCGCTGCTCCTGTAGCTGTTGCTGCTGGTCCTGCTGCTG
>DBWR01000055.1:0-7846 GCA_002309305.1 Treponema sp. UBA1233
TTCCAGAAGCTGCGCATAGTCATGAGCTCAGTATTGTGAAAATCTTCCGCCTTTTCCGGACGAATAATTAAATTGGTCATCTTTATAAACTCCTTATCCACTCCATCCGCCACGACATACACTTTTTTACGATTGAACTTTTTGTCGCAGTTTCATAACCGTGGCAAGTACCTTTCATATCATGAACTTCAACTGGTACACCGTGGGACTTTACCTTTTCTCCAAACTCAATTCCTTCGTCGTGGAGGCAGTCGTATTCTGAAACTTCAATATATGTCGGAGGGAAAAATCCCAAATCTTCAATTTCTGAAATTGATGCGTATTTTGTCTGATTTTTGTTCTGCCCTTTCAAATACATATCCCAGAAAAGTTTATTGCAATTTGAATCCCAGATTGGTGTGTCGGTAAAACGCTTCATAGAATCTGTAATCATTCTTTTATCAAGAACAGGATATATAAGCATTGCGCCTTTTGGAAGAGGTTGATTTCTATCGTGCAGCATAAGAGTGACCGCAGCGGCAATATTTCCTCCTGCACTGTCTCCAGCAACAAAGATTTTTTCTTTGTCGATGTTCAGGGATTCAGCATTTTGCAATACCCACATATAAGTATTGTAACAATCTTCAATCGCAACAGGATAACGGTATTTGGGGAGTAATCTGTAATCGGGCATTACAACTTTGCATTTCAATTCCCGAGCATACCATTTTGCAATCTGATAATGAGCAGAAGATGCCCTCATCAAAAATCCACCACCATGGAAAAGCATAATGCAGGGAAGTTCACCTTTATACTGACGAGGCTCGATTACCAGAGTTGAAATCTCCGCACCATCATAGCCTGGCGTAACATACTTTTTCACAGTAACAAAATTATCCGATTTACATTTAATAAAACCATACGCAAAGTTTATCATTGGATACAAACGCCCCACCATTGAACCGCTGTAGATTGAGATGCTTTTTAATTCTTTATCTATTGGATATTTCATTACCTTTCCCCTACTTCAATTCAAAATCCGTGCGGATGTTCATCCCTCAGTTTAATTCTAACAAAATATCCGTTCTGGTCCTTATGATGAATTACACCGCCGTTTTTAATCATAACACGAAGACTTGCAGGATTGTCAATGTTACAGTGAAGATAAAGTTCGTTTTCAGGAACAATTTTACGTGCTTCTTCTATCAAAAGTTTAAGACCTTGTGTACAGTAACCAAGACCACGATATTCTTTTTTGATGAACTGACCAACGTGCCCGCTTCCATTTTCGAGTGAAGCATTCAGATGATGACGAAGCCTAAGTTCACCGACAATTATGTGATTTGTACGGTCATCGGGATTCCCTTCGTCGCTCCAGAGAAAATAAAAAGTTTCTGGGACATATCCTTCCGGCATGTTTTTCCCAAGGGCATGATCTAGCATCCGCGGTAAAGTGATTGCCTTAAAATCGTCAAAAGAAACATCGTGGTAATTATTAATAAATCCATTTTCATCCGCCGGCACTTCCGCAACAAATGCATGTTCTTTTTCTATGTCTTCAAAGTCTGCTGGTTTTAGATATAACATTTTCACCTCCAAAAGTCTATCACGTCATCAATAATCCGTAAATTTTCTTCGGTATATGGCTTGAAAATAATGCCCATATGTCCGTCAGTACCCTTGTCTATGAGCTTATTTTCAACATTATGGTTTGATAAAACATGATTAAAGTAATATGTCATAGCATTCAATTCATCTTTTGAATTAGTCAATAAAACAGTTTTAGGAAGTTTTGATAAATCAGAATTATCCTCAAAAATTAAATCCTTATATCTACTGTCCTTTTTATATCCTTTTGGGAAAACCATATTCCGCATTCCCCAGTAGGCGAGGCTTTTCTTGTAAAAATGCATTAATCCGCAGTCAATCAAAATTCCACTGTATTTAAAACTTCTTTCTGGAATGTTGAAATCCGCCCTCATTTTCGGACTAACACATAAAAGAGCTTCTGCAACTGCCAGGACTCCAGCAGAAGAATGACCGGCTATATATACTTTTTCAAGATTGCCATTATAATCAGATGCATTTTTCAAAATATATTCAAGAGCATCAGCAACATCATTTATCTGCTCAAAAACATTATAAATTGGATATGCAAGCCTGTAGTTCATATTAAAAACTATAAATCCTTTTTGTGCCATATAGTTTCCGAATAATCTGTTGACTTCTTTATCGTGCGAGATAAATCCACCGCCATGTATGTCAATCAAGATGGGTTTGGATTGACCGTCATCTTTATAATAAACATCAAGCGTATGTTCACGCGAATTATCTTGAATATAACTGACATTGAGTTTCTCTGTTATGCTGGAAGAGAGCCGGGAATAATCAAGCCTTTGCAAATCTTTTGTACAAGCTTTTTCTCCGCTTTTTTTCATAATTTTGTTTATCATTGCAAACCTTTTTCCAGAATTTTGAATCTCCTGTTTAAGTTCCTATTTTATTCTTTCCAATGTCTTTTGACACCAGGTAATAACTGTTTCATAAGTTTTGTCAAAATCATAATCATCAGGTAGCTCGGGTATACAAAGCATTTCGCGGTCTTGAGCCGATACCACAGCCTTCAAGTCATTCTTCTTTAAAATAAAATCTCCACTTTCAAGATAATGAAGATTTTGAATTACAAAGTACAACTGCTTGCAACTAGCACGAAGTTTGTCGCGGCTTTTCCCGTCATCAGAATGAATGTAGCGATGACATATTTCATGATAAAAGTTTCCTAGGCTGATTTTTACATAATTGATTTCATCCTGTCGTGTTGAAGGGGGAAGCAAACTTTCCAGATTGCCGTACAAATCTTTTGTCGTGTATTTAAGCTGCAAAGATTCCAAAGGATTCCAGTTTGCAAGATTTTCCTTACCGCAGATAAAGCCGCAGGATTTTTCATACCAGCCAATCTCTTTAAGAATTGTACGGTAAGTTTTCATGTCCTCAACCGAAAAATCATCCAGCACAATCATCACATCTATGTCGCTGTTTTCTCTTGCTTCACCACGCAGGTAACTTCCCTGCAATCCTACATAAACAAGCCGCTCGCCATAAGATTCCTTGCAATGGGAAATAAGATTATTCAAATATTCATCGATGTTAAACATATTTCCCACCATTATTTCTTTGGAGCAGGCAATTCATCGTACATCGCGAGAAGGAGCTTGTACAGGAACTCGCGGTTATCAACATCATCAACAAGGAGCATTTCTTTGGCACCTTCGTAGGGAAGTTCCTTTTGAGCATCGGGCATTAAATCTACGGCGGCTTTTACAGGTTTTACAAGGAAACGGTCGTCATAAATGCCACCTACAATTTTACCCTTGTAATAGATTATATATTCTCGCATCATCGCTCGGTATTTTACATCTTGCAAATCCGAAAGCTGGTCCATTATAAAATCAAGATATTCCTTACTTGATGCCATTTCACAACTCCTTTGACATAAATAGTAAAAGATCATCGTCATTTACGCAAGGGTCATACGGATCCAATGGCTTCCCCTTATACCAGACACCGCTTCCATCAAAGTTATATCCTCGTTTTACATACATTCGTTGAGCCGGACCATAACCTGAATGAACGCCAACAGCCAAATAGACCATTTTGGAAAACTTTGAGGCTTCATTTTCCGCCGCATCCATCAGTTTGCTTCCTATGCCCTTATTGTGAACGTCAAAGAAAACAGTCAGGTCTTCTATATATGGGAACCCCTGATTTCCCCAAGGTCCCTCGGTAGGATTCAAAGCAAGGGTGCATTGTCCGGAAACTCTACCCTCATATTCTGCAATGAAAACAAGTCTCTTTTTTTCTTCCTGATCCCTGTAGTAATTTTCGTATGTTTCAATTGAAGGATGCCAGCCGTAAGAAAGGTAAGTGTCAAAAAGTATCTTGGCATCTTCCAGGGACCATACTTCGTATTTTTATTATCCCATCATCATAATAAATTGTCATTTTAGCCTGCCTTAAACGATATACACCATATATCTCTGATTCAGTTCAAACCCAAACTTAAATGCAATATTTCTGGAAACCTCTGTCTGTGCATCCCAATGGACCAAAAGACCGCGCCCCTCACAATCTTTGAGCATTTCGCTTATGCATTGGTTTGCAAATCCTTTCCTGCGGTGATCTTCAAGAGTTGAAAAATCCAGTTCAACTTCATTTTCAAAACTGATGAATGAAGAAGCCGAAGATACGATTTTACCCTCATGCCATATAACCGCACCTGCACCGTTTGTAATAAAATCTTCCGCGCTCTTATAATTATTTCCATGAGAAAAAGGCTTGGCATCAAATTCCTTTTCACCGAACTTTTGCAATTCATATCCGGTTGGAAGCTCATCTAAATCGGGAAAAACAAAATGATTAACACCCTTCATCTCATAACGTACATAAGTTTCTGCATCAGGACAATTCTGCCGGATAAAGTTTTCCCATTCTTCAGAAAGACAAACAAGATGTCGTCCGCACTTGGGCATACAAAGTTGATTAAAAAGAGTCTCATTTGGTTTCCCGAAAAGATAAGTAAATAAAGCTTCTGCTATTGAGCCATCTTCGTAAACATGGTTCTTCCCAAAATGACCCTCCTCACAAGCACGGAGCAAAAGTGGTTTTGAAAGAATAAAATCAAAAGTTTCCTGTCTGTCCTGAACGCTAAAAATCATTTTTTCTTCAGTTTATCAATTTTCTTTTTTAGGGATTTTGAAAGGTCTCCTTCTGAAATGATGATGTCTTGGAATACCCAACCTTGCAACTCGGGTTTGTAATAAACTGCAACATAATCGTTTTGCTTAAAGGCAGGGAGCTTCCACAAATCAGAAAGAATTGAATTAGCGGCTATAAGCTCATTGTTGAACCTCACATAAAGGGGAAGTCCTTTTATCTTTATGCCCTTCTTCAACTGTAGTTTATGTCCGTCAGGATCTGTTCCCAACAGAGAAGAACCGGATTTAATGGTTATGGATTTGTTGATTTTTGTTCCCCAGACATCTTTGTTTGGAAGAACGACAACCTGAGCCTTGTTTTTTACTGTCAGAGATCGGCATTCATTTTCAATAATCTTTGAAACAGACTCTGTAAAAACCATGTCATAAGTGTCATATGATATTTCTTTAACTGCTTCCTTAGGATTAATGTCGTTGCCATTAACTATGACGTCTTCAAAGAACCAGCCTTTTAGTTCAGGTTTGTAAGCAATAGTATAATAGTCGTTTTCACTTAATGCAGGAAGAGACCATAAATCAGAAGTTATTGTGTCGGCGGCAACAAGGGTGTTGTTATTTCTGATATAAAGGGGAAGGCCTTCTATTTTTATGCCCTTTTTCAACACCAGTTTATGTCCGTCAGGTCCTGTACCAAGAAGGGAAGAACCGGATTCAATAATTAAGGATTCGTTAACTTTTGTTCCAAAGACATCTTTTTTAGGAAGGATGACCACCTGAGAATTGTTTTTTACAATCAGTGAACGGCATTCAGTTTCCAACACTTTTGAAACAGACTTTGTAAAAACCATGTCATAATTATCATACAAATTTTCATTAAAGGGATTCATAAAGCGGATTTCATTTATGGAAACCCAGCCCTTTAAACTTGAACTGTAGCAAAATTCTATGTTTCCAACCCATTCTATCAGCTCTTGATTTCCGCTCTTCCAGACTTCATCCAGAGTCATTGGCAATTTTCTTGTAAACACAAGGTCATCTGAAACACGCACCTTGTAGTATAAATCTATGCCCTTTACACTGGTTCCCTGTTTAAACACAAGATAGCCTGCACCATCTCTTGCCGCGACAAGGGAAGATCCTTTGTCAACTACAATGTTTCCGTGAACAATAGCATCTGTCATTGTAAAAGTTGAACCATTTGTGACACGCAGGGTTTTTCCTTTTGAAATTGTATTAAACTCAGTCTTTACTGTATAATTCTTATTATATGTGCCGCTTAATTCAGCTGCAAACAGGGGTGAGATACCAACAAACAGAAAAAATAAAACAAGGATGAATTTGTTACGCATAATAAAATTATACTACCCTAAATGGAAACTGTCAATTTTTCCCAGGGCAAATGATTTTATCAACACAGCTTGACTGTAAATCCTTGGGGATTCGGTTTTACACTAAACTCTTTGAAAATGATATGTGTCCTTCGAGTTCAACAAAGCCGTTCTTTTTATAGAATTGATATGCAGGAACATCTCGACCGGTCTGTAGGAAGATGCTCACCAAACCTATACCCTTGATGTACTTTTCAACTTCCGCCATAAATCTTGTGCCAATGCCTTCGTGCTGTCGATTTCGGCTTACACAAAACTCATCAATTACATATTCTGTTCCACGCCACCAGTGTTTGATGCTCCCCATCGAAAGTCCCACCAACTCATCACCATCAAAAAAGCCGAGGGTAAGGGAAGACGGCTGTCCCGTCAAATCAAGAATATAATTTTTCAGCTGATTTTCATCGTTCCAGTCATCGTTCCATGGCTCATTAGTAAAAACATCTGCAAAGAAAGCCTTTATCATTTCAAAGCTTGAAGCATCGAGTTTTTTAAGGATTAAGTTGGCACTCATATTTTGTTTCCCCATCTGTACAAATTGATTTACTCATTCACCCTGAGGGACATTTTCGTTGAGGCTTTTGTTTCTATAATTCAAATTTGTCCTCAATGTATATCCCTGTTTTTCCCAGAATGCATTTGCAACATCATTATCCTTAAATACAAGGCCAAAGATTTTATTTATGCCTTCTTTGCGGAGAGCCTCTTCTGCCTTTTGTACAAGCTGATGTGCAATTCCTTCCCTTCTGAATGACGGATGAACACACATATGATGAATGATAGCGCGGCGGCCGTCATGACCTGTAAGAATTACACCGACAATCTGATTCTTGTCTCCAGACCCATCTTTTGATTCTGCCAGGAAACAAGTTGTAGGATTCCTCTTAAGATAACGTGCAATTCCTTCGCGGGTGTCATCAACAGGATTCAATGCCCTCTTGCTCTGCTCAGTACTATTCCATAGTTCATAAATGCCATCATAATCTTCAATTGTAACCAGTCTAAATGAAATGTTCATTTTCATACCTCCATTTTATTTGAAGAAATCATATTATACTGCCTTTATCATAATCATTTCCATCGGCTGCTCATATCCCGGAACATCAACGACAAATCCACCGCAATCCTTATACCCAAGCTTTCGATAAAAATGTTGGGCGTCTTCATCAACCTGAGTGGATGTCATCAGCATTCCATAGCCTTTGGATTTCATGTCCATTTCCCAATGTTCCATCAACTGCTTTCCATATCCCATATTGCGATAATTTGAATCGATAAAGAGCATCGTACAAAACGGTGTGTTATCCCAGAAAAGATTATACCTGAGTACACCAACTATTTTTTCGTCTTCAATACAAACATATCCCTGTCCGCACCCAACCTTTTCCTCAAATTCCGACTCCAGCAGATGTTTGTCCAAAGAATACCACGCTTCCTTATCCTGCATTTCAACTTTTCTTATCATTGTTGTTCTTTCTCCAAGCGTTGGAGTATGTCGGGATTGGTGTCTGTAATCATCTTGAGCTTTTCGCATGACTTCAATTCCGTGCAGTTTCCGCAAGTTGCAAACTTCTTTTCCTCGGCACATTTTTTGATGTTGCACATGGATTCGCAAAACGGGAACTTAACGCCGGGAATTTTACATCCCACACAATTGATCATCTCCGGGGTGATTTTCGCTCCATTCCACTCCGACCATTTTTCCGCCACCTTAACCTTCATCACTTCATCATTGTTGATGGTAGCAATACGGGCTTCACAAGC
>DBWR01000055.1:7910-40957 GCA_002309305.1 Treponema sp. UBA1233
TTTTTTTCAGCTTCAAAAATAAGATGGAAACCATGTTGATGGATCTATGATTTCACCTTTGTATTTCATCCTTATGTTTAGCACCATTCCGTTATCTCCTCCTCCTAGCATTGTCGAAAGATACGTTCCCTTTTTTACCTTATCACCAACTTTAAGTTTTTCGTCAATTCGCATATAGCCAAAATACTGTATTTGCAAATCTTCTGTTTTGATAGTGATGGAAGTGCCCAGTCCTAAATTTTGTTCAAGTTTTTTTAATCCAGTAATTTCAACAATCTCCCCGTCTAATGCAGAACATACTTTTCTTATTGCATAATATGGATAGGACACATAATCCCTAAAGAATGACTTTCCAGTAAAGGGATCTTGAGTTTCTCCAAATTTTCCTGCAATCTTTATCTCATCTGTAGAGTATTCTTCTTTTGTTGTTTCCATTATTACAGAATGAGCATTGGCCATTATATTTTTTGAAATATAATCGTATATGTCACTGTTCTGTTCTTGTGCAAAGATAATCAGGGAAAGAAAAATCATCATTGAAGTTGTTGTTATCTTTTTCCTTATTTTGTTACCGATATTGATGACAGCTGGTTTTTCTTGCTTCACTTTTTTTTCATACTCCTTATCAAGAAATTACCCGATATCTCAAGCGGATGTAAGAATTTTTCAAAACTGTACAATCCTGAAGTTCCAGCACACCAAGACCTGAAAGCTCATCTCTGTTCAAAAGGGATTTTCCGTCTATGAGTGTTGCAGTATCCTTACCGCCGACAAGAACAGGGGCGACAACAACATCAACATAGTCAAAGAGTTTTTCCCTCAGGAACATTCCGTTTAGAGTACCGCCTGATTGAACAGTAAGTCGCTCACAGCCAAAATCCTTTTTCAAATCCTCTAGAGCCTTTGCAAGCGAAAGATTCTCCTGAAAAATTATGTGCAGGTTATCTTCTTGCACATTAAATGCAGGATGATTTTTATTTGACGTTATCAGCACAAATTGACTGGACTTTGCACAAAAATACTTCACTCCGCTTTCTTTAAGATGATGATTGTCCAGCACTACAAAAGACACCGATGTTTTTTCGGGAAGCGGTTTTTCATTTACGCCCATCTTAGCCTGAACACGACCTGTATTGAATGACCATAAATCAGTTGTCTGCTCAATCTCATAATATTGATGGAGTCCTTCCTTCAACCCGTCAATCAGAGGGAAATCCCTGTCCACATCAAGTTCATCACTTGCACCAGTGGATATTTTCCCATCAAGAGACATGAGCATGAATAAAGTTGTTACAGGCCTTCCCATTTTTATCCTCCGATTTACGACTGCTTCATCTTGAGTGACTTCAGATATTCCTTTTGTTCGGTAGAAACCCTAAAACTTTCACATGCCTTTTGGATTGCCTTGTTGTGCGTCCATGGATCCAGCTTTTTATTTTGAATGAATGGCAGAGTGCTGTCCCACTGTTTAACAAGCGCTTCTGCAAACAGCCATGCGGTCATCATGTTTACGTAATATTCATCGCTTCGGATTTTGGCAGGCAGTTCAAGATATTCCGGCTTGAAGTCATCATCAAGATAATACTTCATCAAAAGAAGCATGCCTACTCTTTTTGTAAACGGCTTTTCATCTTTTATCCAAAACTTGATTTTAGGAAGCAGCTTACCCTTGTTCTTTTTGAGCACTGGAGGATTAAGTCCATCGCTAACAGCCCAACTATTTATGTACGGCATGAATTGTTCAAGCTGAGATAGACATTCGTCATAGTCTTTGATTTTATTTATTAGCGCAATGTGAAGGCAGTTTTCTTCATGATATTTGTGGGGAAGTTCACCCATGAATTTTTCAACTTCTCCTTGGGGAAGTGAAGCAAGCTCACGGATGATTTTCTTGTAGCTTGGAGAACGGACTCCGATAAAGCATTCCCTTGGCAGCGTTGGAACAAGCTTGGCGGAAAAGTCAGCGTATTTTGAGTCCTGATATTCAAACAGTATCTTTTGAATTTTGGTCATAAGAATCTCCATTCACAGTATACATCATCATATTGTTTTATTCTATACAAAACCTTTCTTATGATGACAAGGAGTAAAAACTATGTTAAAATCACTACGAAATCTAATATATAAATGATGATTTTAGGAAAGAATATGAAGAGGTATTTTGTTTTATTCTTTACGGCTTTTTTTGTACTTGCGTCAGGTTGTTCTAAAAAAGAAGTCTCACAATTAGAACAGGATGTTCAGGAAGGGCAGACTCAGAAAAATGAAATTCAAGAAACAGAAGATGAACCTGAAGTACCTGAAAATTTATATTTTGTAAACACCGATTCACTAAAGGTTCGTGACGCACCCAACATGCAGGGGAATAAAGTTGGCAGCTTGGAGTTTGGATCTGTTGTAGAAGTTTATGAAACAAAAGGCTCTGGTGAATATAAGGACGGTATTTTGGACAAATGGTGCCGCATTTCCAATGAATCAGAACAGTGGGCCAATTACTTTTATCTTTCAAAGCTTCCCGCCAAACTTGAATATGAAGACAAATACGAAACAGGCCTCCATGAACACAATGAATATGCTAATGTCTATGAAACTCTTCCGGAAAAAATCATCATCGAAAATATTGTTGAAGAAAACGGCAAAAAATACTTTATAATTTCAATTGACGACAACCATTATTATCACAAAGACTTGGACAATATAAAGGTTGAGCTTGCACCGGTAATTAAAGATTATCTTCCTGAATCATTTTTACAGGGGATTAAACATACAAAATCGAGAAATATATACCTTAATCAAGAGTCAGATTATTATGAGCTTGACGAAAATGGAGAACAGATAAGCCTTGGATATAGCCTGCCGGAAAATGCAGTCAAAGCAGGAAATCTTGAATGGACTGTTGAACCGGAAATCAAGAATCTCAATCCCCAGGAGTTTAAGGTTCAGGATAATGTTTCGTTAAGGAAATATGACTTCTGCAACAAAGCCATCCCAATATTACGGAATAAAAAATTTGCAAACGACACGATTTTGGAATATGGCATAAAAATCGGTATGAGCAAAAAAGATCTTGTTGCTGTCATAGGAAAACCGGATGCAATTGAAGACGATGAATACTGGTATGAGAACTACACCCCAGGTTATGGAGAAACTGTTATAATACGTTTTAATCAGGATGTGATTTCTGAGATATCGTATTCAATAGAGAAATAAATGTTGTAAGGCAGGAGGATAATTATGAAAAAGACGATTTTATCAATCTTATTTATTTTGGTTTGTTTCGGTGCTTTTGCCGAAAAATGGAATGTTTATGCCGGAGCAGACAAAAAGACACTGGAGACAATCAAGAAATGTGATGATTTTATTGAGAACAAACAGTATCAGTCAGCTGTCAATGTTGTGGGTGGATGTGAAAACGAATATATCATTTACAAGTATATTGAAGTTTGCACACAGTATTTTGCCCAAAGCATAATGCATACAATGTTCGCCTTTAAGAATCTTGAAGGTGATGAGACCTTATATGATGTAAGGACAGGTGAAGGCTCTTTCAACCTGATATATAGGGAAGAACCTGATAAAATCATCGACAATTACAAAAATGTCCACGGCAACTCGATTGTTCTGGAATTGGCACGTGCAAATTACTATTACGATGCCCTTTGCCGCTATGGAAACCAATGGCTCAAAACACAAGAAGAAATCCTCACACTTGCAAAAGACGTATACAGCCGGGCAATTGCAAAAAATGTTTATGACGAAAGGGTTGTCGGCAATTATGCCTATATAAAACTCCAGGAAAACAATTACCCAGAAGCAGAAAAACTTTACACCATGCTTTCAGATAAATTTCCTACAAACGGCAATTACTGGTATCACTTGACCGTGACCAAAATGATGCAGAAAAAATACAAGGATGCAATCAACTCCGCAAAAATGGCAGTTGAGAACCCAGAAGACAATCCAAACTATCATCTTGACGCATATCTGATTCTTGCAGATGCATATTCTTATAGCGGTGATTATGACACTGCTGAAAAAACGCTTCTGGCAGCTCACGAAAAATATGATTATCAGCCGATTGTTTTCCAACGCCTTGGAGAACTGTATCTTTCTTTTAAGGATAACATCGACTATAAAAAAGCTGATTCCTACTTGGACAAGACCCTGGATGTTGTATGTGATGACAATACGATTTACAATTGCATCAACGAATACATGACGAATGCCACACCGGAAATGGCCATTGATTTCTGCCGCAGAAACATGAAGACCCATAAAGAAAAGAACAATCAGGGTTACTTCAACTTTTTCCTTTCACAGGTTTACATCAGCATTGGAGATACAGCCAACGCAAAAAAGACAATCAATGAAGCGGAAAAAATCTTCAAGAAGCTAAAGGATAATGAATGGCTTGATTACTGTGCTTCCGTCAAGGAAGATTTGAAATAAATGCTACGATAAGTAGCGGGAATTTTTTCTTTTGTAATCTTTGTTTTCTGGTAAAACGGATTCATGTGCCGTATCTTTTAAGTAACCTGATGCGGCAGAGAGCTTAATTCAGGAAATAAACACATGAGAGGTGCACTATGAACTTTGCAGAAAAACTCAGGACACTTAGAAAAGAAAAAAACATTTCCCAGGAACAACTTGCGGAAAAAATCCATGTCAGCCGGCAAGCCATTACAAAATGGGAAACTGGGAATGGCATTCCGGACATCGAAAACCTAATCGCAATTTCTTCGCTTTTCAATGAGTCGATTGATTCACTGGTAAGTGAAGAAAAAAGCCTCATCTCAAAAAATGAATTCCTCTATTCCAGTCGTACAGAATACGATTTGGACAGCCCAAAAAAGATTGACTTCAAGATTGGAACAGCTCACGAAGTCATCATCGAAAAAACAAATGACGAAAAAATCATGGTGATTGCAGCTTCCAACAAGCTTTCTTATCTTAATCAGCAGGTAAAAGTTAAAATTGTAGAAGACAAAAGACAAATGGATGTTATAGTGAAACATTCAAGTGATTTGTCTGACATCGCCGCTTTAGAACATCTTTTTATCCTTGTACGCATTCCTGTTAAATTTGTTGCCGATATGGAATTAAACTCCGAACTGGAAAACTTCAAGGTCCGGGACATCACTTTTGACACTATTGAATTTGACGGCAAGGCTAAGAATGTTTTTGTTACAAACGCTTCAGGCCACATAGAGCTTAATACCAATTCAAACCTAAAGGTCGAAGTAAACAGAGTAAAGGGAAAAATCGACTTGAATCATTTCCATTCGGTTTCCAAAATCACTTTTGCTGAGGGACAGAACTACTACCTTAAAAACGCAGGCCGTTTTACGCGCTTTGTTGATTCAAACGCAAGGGTTCTTTCCGGCAAACGAGAAAAGGATGACCCCCAGGTAGAAACGGATCTGGTTGTAGAACTCAACGGATGGAAAGCAGAAGCACAGATTGTCTGACGATTACAAGGAGATTTCACATGTACATTTATAGACCAAAGAGATTTTATATCACAGTATTTGCTACAACATGGGCCTTTTGGCTTTTTGCAATTATGTTCAATGACGGACTCACCAACACACTCGGAATGGTACTCGGAGGATTGTGTCCCGCAACAATTGCAATTATCACAGTCTTCACATCCAAGAGCGATGCGTTAAAAAAAGACTTCAAGCGCAAGATTTTTAATTTCTGGAAGTTAAAGCCAATTTACATTCTTGCCGCCGTACTTCTTTTTTCTGCCATCGTAGCCTGTTCAATTCTTCTTTCAACAGCTTTTGGAGAATCACTAGGACAGTTTTCATTTACCAAGGATTTCTCATTCACGGGTGTGGGGGTCTTGTCTGCCTTTGCAACAATCTTTCTTGCGGCTATTTTGGAAGAGGTTGGTTGGCGTGGATACGGAGAGGATTCAATTGCACAGTATCATTCATGGTTCAAGGAATCAATCATTTTTGGATTTGTCTGGGCACTGTGGCATCTTCCCCTTTTCTGGATACCTGGAACCTACCACTACGAAATACGTCAGATGAACGTACTTTACATGTTGAATTTCCTGGTTTCCGTAGTTCCGATGGGATTCATTACAACATGGGTTTATGTTAAAAACGGACGAAGTATGCTTGCAAGCATCATCTTCCACCTTTTCATAAACTTCATGCAGGAAAAAATAGCGATGACACAAAATACAAAGTGCGTCGAAACCATTGTCGTTGTGGTCGCAGCCTCAATCATAGTTCTTACAAACCGCGACATGTTCTTTGAAAAACGTCATATCGGTCATATTCTTGAATAGGCTTTATCTTGATGACAAATAAATAATGTTGTGTTAGAATTATATTGTTGGTGGGGACTTGTTCCCTGCTGACATATAATCCTAGAATGGAGAAGAAAACCATGAAAAAAACATTATTGACAATTTTACTGCCTTTACTTTTGATTGTTTCAGCATTTGGACAGAGCAAAAAATTCGACAAAGTCATGCTCATTCAGCCAAATGAAGTATTAACCCAGAGATGCCCGGATGTAAAAGAATTTTCCAATTACATAAAGTCCGTTCAAACAGTTATTGAACCTTATAACACAGGCAACAAATCTCTAGGTAATGGATATATTGTAATAGCCCTAAGGCCTGTTGCAAAATCAAATGTCTGGTTTGACCTTGATGAAGACAAAAACCTTGATGCATTAAAGAAAAAAATTCTTTCAGTTTCACCATGCCATGTTCAGGGTGGTGTTGTATTAATCGTACTTTCAAATTTGGATACTCCACAGGAAAGACTTCCGTTGCCAAAAGAATGGGAAGCTGTCTTAAAAGATAAGGCGGAAGAAGTAGAAGTATCAGCACTGGTTGATGAAATATGGCCGCCAGAAATAACAAAAAAAGAAAAGGATGACATTCTAAAGCTGATTAACAATTTTAAGAAGGAAAAAAACTTTTCTCAATCAAGTTTAAAGAAGTATTCTGACATCATAACATACGCAACCGAAAGTGAAATGGTTCATATTACAGTTGATTCTGACTGCTGGCCGGAAGAGATATCAGATAGCGAATATGGACCAATGTTCCTGTTGGCTTATATCTGTGGAAATATGGAAAAGCAGCTCGTTTCAGGTGTTTATGAAAATTCCTCTGACGCTGGCATTCAATTTGAATTGATGAAATATGACCAGTTAAAGAAGATTGATAAAAAAGTCTCCTTTGAATTCTTTGAAAACATGAATAAGTAATCAAAGCAATTATTCATAACGGAGCCTTCTATAATCCGCAGCCCTCATCAACTCCCATACTGATGTTCATGCACTGGACTGCGGCTCCACTGGCTCCTTTTCCCAGATTATCAAATCGTGTGGTAATCATGATGCGGTCATCGTTTCCATATACGAATACCTGCATGTTGTTTGTACCGGCCAATGTATTTGCTGGAATAAACTGCTCCGGCAAAACTCCTTCGCCCATAAAACCAGCAACTTGAACAAAGCGGCTTCCTTCGTAATGTGAGGCGAACATTTCCCACACATCCTTTGCACCAACTTTTTTTGCAAGAAGCCTTGAATGAAGACCAACAGTTACCGTCATTCCCTGGAAGTAATCGCAGATATACGGATTAAAAACCGGCTCATATGCAAGACCGCTGATTTTTGTAATCTCGGGAAGGTGCTTGTGCATCTGGGTAAGTGCATATAAGCGCGGAGAATCCAATTCTGGATTTCTGTTTGGATCTTCGTATTGTGCAATCGCCTTTTTTCCTGCTCCAGAATATCCGCTTACAGAATGAATGACAACAGGATAATCATTTTGCATGATGCCTGATTTTACCAGAGGATAACAAATTGCAATTGAACCGGAAGCATAACAGCCTGGCACTGCAATACGTTTTGATGTTTCTATCTTTTTCCTGAATTCGGCACCAAGTTCAGGGAAACCATAAGCCCAGTCGGGATTGGTGCGGTGGGCGGTTGAAGCATCAATTATAGTCGTGTTTGGATTTGTACACAGACCGGCAGACTCAATGGCAGCCGCATCGGGAAGACATAAAAAAGTATAATCCGAAGCGTTGATCAGTTTTGCTTTTTCTACCGGGTCTTTGCGTTTATCATCATCAATGGTGATGATTTCAATGTCACTGCGCTTTTCAAAACGCTCAAAAATCTTAAGGCCAGTTGTGCCTTCTTTTCCGTCAATAAAAATTTTGTAAGCCATGGTTTCATTATAAAAAAAAACCTGTGACGTTACAACCCCATAACATCACAGGCCAAAACAATTTCACAAAGGAGGACAATTATTTTCGTTTCAGATATTTTACACTGTCAAGTGCAACTGCAGATATAATTATGAATCCCTTAAACACAAACTGAAGGTTAGTGTCGATGCCAAGGAATGTAAGGCAGTATGTAAGTCCAGTAAAGATGATTACACCCAAAACCGCACCACGAATTTTTCCGATACCACCGTTGAATGAAATGCCTCCGACAACACAAGCCGCAATTGCATCAAGCTCAAAGCCCTGTCCAGTACCAGCGCTTGCGTTTGCACGGAACGCCTCAAGGAATGCTCCACATCCGTAGAAGATACCCGCCATGATGAAGATTCCCATTGTTACCGCAAACACGTTGATGCCGCTTACTGCAGCCGCTTCGGAGTTGCCGCCAACAGCATACATGTTTTTCCCGAATGTTGTTTTATTCCAGATGAACCACGCCACAAATATTGCTATGACTGCCGGAATTATCAGTTTGGGGAAAGTAATCAAATCTCCGTTTACCGCTCCAAGAATCCAGCGTCCACCGATGACATCCTTTATTCCAGGATCAATTGAACCTACTGGCGTACCGCTTGTTCCAAAGAACAGAAGTCCGTAAATAATCAGCTGTGAAGAAAGTGTAGAAATGAACGGATGAATCTTGAACTTTGCGCTGAAGAAACCGGAGAAACAACTGAACAAAACACAGAATGCAATTGAAAGGGTAAGCGCCATGGCAAGACGGCCACCCATCGGAAGTCCGGTAAAATCCCAAGGCTCCATGCCAAAGAATGTGACGATGTTTTTTGTCGGGTGCAGGATAAGGCCTGTCGTAACGGAACCAAGGGCAACCATGCGGCAAACGCTCAAATCGGTACCTGCAATAAGGATAAGCCCCGCAACACCAAGAGCATAGAACATTCTTGTTGATGACTGTTCAAGAATCGTGAGGATGTTCGGAAGTGAAAGCAGTTGTCCGTTTCCTGACAAAGGTGCAATTATTACACAAATGATGAAGAATATGAGGATTGCAATATATAGTCCGTTTTCCAACATGAACTTTGACATCTTGAAGTTGTAAATGTAATCCCTGATGTTCATGCTGATGTTTTCTGAAGTTTTTGCCTTTCCGTCGCGCAGTGCCCTGTTGAACATTACATGATCGATGAATGCCTGATTTTTTTCATTCTTGCATCTGCTGACTTCGGAGACATACTGGTTCTTTGCATCAAAGAGTGAAGACTTGCCTTCATATTTTGCTATGTTCCTTTCTTCTTTTGAGGAAAGCTTTGAAATGCGGTCTTTTGTTTCTGCCTGAATTGTGGCTATGCGTTTCTTGTATTCAGTCTTGCATTTTGCTTCCAATTCAGTCTGCTTTTCGTTAACCTGCCTGATGTACGCATCAGATACAATGTTTGCATAGGCAACGGCCCGCTTGGTAAGGTCATCTGCTTCCGCCTTGTTCTTTTCTGCTACAGCCTTTGCAGCCTCAATCTGACTGTTGTATTCCGCAATCAGTTTTGAACGGGTTTCCTTATCGAGCATGCGGTTCTTTTTTGCCACCGCAATATTCTGTCTGCCCTCAACGATTTTATGGACACCATCCCTGCGCAGTTCATCAAGACGCTGTGTGTATTTTTGAAGAACTACATCTTCGTCCAGGGGCTTTACGCTTTTTGATGCAATGTCCTTCTTCAACTGTTCCAGACTTTCCATCTGCATTCTTTCTATTTCTTCATTATAACCTGCCATAATTCTTCTTCCTCTATCGACATTCAAGATTACAAATATTTTGCAGAAAGACGCAAAAGTTCTTCCTGATTAGTTTCCTTTGTATTTACAACTCCAGCCAGCCTGTGGTTGGACATGACGGCAATTCGGTTTGTAATGCCAAGTATCTCGGGCATTTCACTTGAAACTACTATGATTGTTTTTCCCTCCTTTGCCATTTTGATGATCAGCTGGTAGATTTCATACTTTGCGCCAACATCAATACCGCGTGTCGGTTCATCCATCAGGAAAATGTCGGGCTTGCGTTCCATCCATTTACCGATGATTACCTTCTGCTGGTTTCCACCGCTGAGTGCCGTGATGTTTTCTTCGATTGAAGTGCATTTCGTGTGCATCTGCTTTACTTCACGGTTGGCCGCTTCCGCCATCTTGCGCTCCGAAAGAATTCCGTATGTCTTGTAGCTGTCCAGGTTCGTGATTACAGTGTTGAATTTTATCGTATCCTTTCCGAACATTCCGTTCAATTTGCGCTCTTCGGTTACCAGGGCAAAGTTGTAGGCCATTGCATCCTTGCTGCTTTCAAAACGGAGAGATTTACCGTCCAGGATAATTTCGCCTGAAGCAATCGTCCGCACGCCAAAAAGGGATTCCAGCAGTTCACTTCGGCCAGCTCCAACAAGACCATACAGCCCAAAGATTTCACCCTTCCTTACAGAAAAGGAAATGTCCTCAAGAACAGGCTCATATTTTGTCGTAAGCTTTTTTACCTCAAAATATATGTCGCCCGGATTATTGTCTACGTCCGGGAATCGCTTATCCAGAGATCGTCCGACCATTGCAGAGATAAGCTCGTTCATGTTCGTATCTTTTATCGACTTTGTCAAAACCATGTTTCCGTCGCGGAGTACCGAAACTTCATCACAGATTTCAAAGACTTCATCCATCTTGTGCGAAATGTAGACAAAAGAAACTCCCTTTGCCTTAAGATCATTTACGATGGAAAACAGTTTTTTGATTTCGTTTTCAGTCAGGGAAGATGTTGGCTCGTCAAGAACAATCAGCTTTGCATCATAAGACACAGCCTTTGCAATCTCCACCATCTGCCTTTGAGAAACCGACATGGTCCTCATTATTGTCCTGCAGTTGATGTTCATGTTGAGTGAAGCGAAAAGTTTGTTGCTCTCGCGTTCCATTTTTGCCTCATCAATCACACCGAATTTTTTTGGGTATCTTCCAAGAAAAAGATTGTCGGCAACGGTACGGTCAAGGCACTGGTTCAATTCCTGATGGACCATTGCAATACCGCTTTCCAGGGCCTCTTTTGGGCTCTTAAAATCAATTGGCTTTCCACAAAGGGTTATCTGTCCCTCATCCTTTGCATAAATACCGAACAGACATTTCATCATCGTTGATTTTCCGGCACCGTTTTCCCCCATAAGCCCCATAACCGAGCCTTTTTTCACGGAAAGATTTATGCCGTTGAGAACAGTATTTTTTGCAAATGATTTGGAAAGGTTTTTTATTTCTAGTACCGTATCACTCATAATAATTCCCATTATACTGCAGATTTGGAAATAAAGCTAACATAAAAATAGGGGATGTCCATCATCATGATGCAATTGTTTTTATTGGGCATCCCCCGGAAACCTGAAGCCATACGACCTCAGGTAAAAGCCATTTTTAGTACTTCAGTTTGTCTGTGTAATCAGCGGCAGAGTTTGTCTTTACCATGTTGATTGCATAGGCATCAAAGTTACCAAGGTTTGTAAACTTATCAAGACAGCTTGCTTCTGACTGTCCGTCACCCTGTACTACAGTAAGGTCAATTCCCATGAGCGGTGCATAGTACTTGAGTGCTGGAAGATAGCTTGAAGAAAGGAAGTTGTCTGCTGAGTTGTAGATTGTAAGGAGGACCTTCTTCTTTTCTGCTGTTGTCTGCTTGATTCCTGCATCGCGGTTTCCTTCTGTGTATGACTTCCAGTTTGAAGGATCTACAGGACCGTTAAGAGCAAAGAGTCCGCGTTCACTGGCCTTGTACTGTACTTCCGGTGTAATCTTGTTTCCGTACTGGTCTGGTGTAGAGAAGCCTTTTGTATAAACGTCTGAACCAGAAAGTCCGTCAAGAAGGTTGCGGATGACCTGAAGTGTACCGGCAGCCTGTGCGTCTACGTTCTGTGATACAGTTCCGAAAAGTTTGCCTGCACCGATGGCTTCAACTGCGTCTGCATTGGCGTCATAACCGAAAATCGGAACACCAGCAGGATAGTTTGAGGCCTGGAGACAACCCATTGCCATACCGTCATTGTTTGAAAGTACAAGGTCAATCTGCTTGTCGAACTTTGTTGCCCATCCACCCATTGCTTCTGTAGCGGCGTTTGCGTTCCATGTTGAACCGTCTGTTCCTGTCATGGCCTTTGCCTCAAGTTCTTCTACCTTGAACTGCTTTCCACCGACAGTTACTGAACCTTCCTGCTTTTCTGTAGGATCTGTTGAACCGGCCCATGTTCCCAATGCCTTGCGGACACCTTCTGTACGAGCCTTTGAGTCGTTGTGGCCTACGTCACCGATGCAGAGCACATAACCGATGACTCCATCACCGTTGCGGTCGATTACATCAGGATCAGCGCTTGCAAGGAAATCCGTGATGAGTTTTCCCTGAACTGCTCCACCACCTGCGGCATCAAAACCTACATAGTAAGTCTTGTCGTTCCAGTTGACGGCAGCTGTATCAATGGCTCCTGTTGTAGGATCTGACGGCTGACGGTTGAAGAATACGAGTGGTTTGTCCTTGTTCAGAACCTTTTTGGCTCCTCCTGCTTTAGAACAACCAACCAAACTCATACCTGCAGCAGCAAGTACAAGCAAGCCTAAAATAGTTTTTTTCATAGTCTTGTTCCTCCAAAAATTGCGTGTACGTTAACGCTATAATTCATTTATAACCCAGAACCTTCGGTTTTGTCAAATAAAATTTGCAAAATTTTGAAAAATTTCTCATTTTTGATGAATTTTCAGGGAAATTTCAATTTTTTTGAAAGAATTTGCAAGAAATATTTGCATTTTCCGCAAAGTTCTGTTATTGTTATATCGTGAACGAACACGAAAGAGGTATTTTTTTATGACATTGGCAGAAATAGCAGAGTACGCGAATGTTTCGATTGGCACAGTAGACAGGGTCATTCATAATAGAAAAGGCGTTTCTGAAAAGACAAAGAAACTTATACTCTCAATCATTGACGAATATGGTTACCAGCCCAATCCGATGGCAAGCCAGCTAAAAAGCAACAAGCCGTTTGTAATCGGTGTCATCCTACCTATCTTGGACAGCGGTTGCGGCTATTACAGATCCCTTTACGAAGGAATGAATCAGGCGGTGGCACAGCTTAATCCGGTAAAGATAGAATTAAAACTTGCATCGTTCGACCGCATGGTTTCCGGAGACGCCATAGAAAAAAGCCGAATGTTCTTTGAAAATCCGGAAGACAGCATAGACGCGCTCATAACAACACCAGTAACACCTGAAGAACATATGAAAATCGTGTCAAAGCTGAACGGCAAACCCTGTGTTTACATCGATACCCCACTCGGCACCACACAGCCCCTTCTTACCATAGCACAAAACCCGTACAAGGGCGGTTACTGTGCCGGTAGAATAATGAGGATGTTTCAGGGCAGCGGAAAATTTGCATGCATAAGGATGTATCCATCCGGTTACAACCTTCGTGAAAGAATACGCGGTTTTACAGACTTCATTCAAAAGGATGCAAATTCCACAGTACTCGACGAAATCTATACAAACTTTTCCGACTCCGGCTTTTATAATTTCATGAAGGATCTGTTTGAAAAGCACAATGACATAAAGGGCATTTTCGTACCCCATGCAGAAGTAAACCTCATGTCATATTTTATTGCCGACCAGGGATTAAAGAGCCGCGTTACAATAATCGGATATGACCTTGTAGAACAGAACAAGGCAGGCCTCCTTGACGGAACAATCGACTGCATCATAGGTCAAAGGCCGGAACAGCAGGGAGCGGATGCGGTTCACCAGCTGTATCAGTCCGTAATGCTGCATCAGGAAGTGCCGTCCAGAATAGACATGCCTATTGAAATCTACTTTAAGGAAAACATCATTTGATTGTACGGGTTGATTGAATATGGGTATTTTTGAAAGCATTTGCAGGCTGGCCTCCTACGGCATTACTACGGGACTCATTCAGGAAGAAGATTTGGTTTACGTAAAGAACCGCATGCTCGAAGTCCTTGGTCTTGAAGGTTTTGAAAACGCTGAACAGACATCCAATCTGCCGGACGTAAAGGTTTCTGATTTGGAGGAAATCTTAAAGGACATTCTGGATTATGCGGTGGAAAAGAATCTAACCGGTGGTGAAAGTGTAGTCTACAGGGATTTGTTCGATACAAAAATCATGTCCATTATGGTTGACAAGCCTTCACACATCATCAGGAAATTCAAATCGCTTTATGAAAAATCACCCAAAGAAGCCACAAACTGGTTCTACAAATTCAGCCAGGACACCGATTACATAAGACGTTACAGAATCTGCCGAGACGTCAAGTGGATAAGCGAAACTGAATATGGTGAAATGGACATTACAATCAACCTTTCCAAACCGGAAAAAGACCCCAAGGCAATTGCCGCCGCAAAAAATGTCAAAACCACAGGCTATCCAAGCTGCCTCCTCTGCAGGGAAAACGAGGGATATGCAGGCCGCATAAATCATCCCGCACGACAGAACCACAGGATGATTCCCCTCAAGCTGGCTGGAGAAAACTGGTGGTTCCAATATTCTCCGTAT
Source organism: Treponema sp. UBA1233 (assembly GCA_002309305.1). Classification (GTDB taxonomy): domain Bacteria; phylum Spirochaetota; class Spirochaetia; order Treponematales; family Treponemataceae; genus Treponema_D. Next base: position 22,708 of record DBWR01000055.1, read on the forward strand.
GTCTACTACAACGAGCACTGCATTGTTTTTAATGAAAAGCATACACCCATGCAGATTTCACGAAAAACTTTTGAAAGGCTTTTGGATTTTATAACTCAATTTCCACATTACACACTGGGAAGCAACGCAGACCTCCCGATTGTAGGAGGCTCCATCCTAACTCACGACCACTTCCAGGGTGGGGCATATAATTTTCCCATGGCAAAGGCTCCCATACTAAAGAAAATCCAAATCAAGGACTTTGGAGATGTAGAGGCAGGTATCGTAAAATGGCCCATGTCAGTGCTTCGTATCAGGGGCACAAATCAAAACCGAATAGTTGAACTTGCCGAGCATATCCTTTCATCATGGCGCAATTACACGGACGAAAGCGCATTCATATTTGCACAAACCGATGGAGAAAACCACAACACGCTGAATCCCATTGCCCGTAGGCGTGGAGAATTATACGAAATGGACCTTGTCCTCCGCAACAACATCACCACAAAGGAACACCCTCTTGGAGTCTATCACCCTCATGCAGAACTGCATCACATCAAAAAGGAAAACATCGGCCTGATAGAAGTAATGGGACTTGCAATCCTCCCCGGAAGATTAAAGACGGAATTCAGGGGACTTGCACAGGCACTCATGCAGGAAAGGGACATCAGAAATGACGAAACTCTGGGCAAACATGCAGACTGGATGAATGAACTTAGGGATAAATATGGTTCCTTTACATGCAAATCAGAAGAAGGTATTATTGAAATCATAAAAAAGGAAACCGGCATCGTGTTCAGCAAGGTTCTGGAACATGCGGGAGTTTATAAATGCAATGAACAGGGGCTTGAGGCCTTTGAAAGGTTTATAGCCACACTGTAAAAGGAGAAATGAAAGATGTCTAATGATTTGACTTCAAGCGAATATACACCGGAAGAACTCAAGAACGCCTTCGTCAAAATGTATGGGGGAGATGAATCCTCTGTAAGGCTCTACTCTTCTCCTGCCAGAATCAACATCATCGGAGAACACATAGACTACAACGGCGGCAAGGTTTTCCCCGCAAGCATAAACCGCTACCTCTACATCGCAATCCGCAAACGAAATGACTCAAAGATTTTATACAACGACATAAGGTTCCCGGGCAGTTTTGAATTTGACGCGAACCAGACTTTTGTTTACGACAAGTCAAATGATTATGCAAATTACCTGAACGGCATCCTTCAGCAGCTAAAGGAAAGGGGATTTAAATTTGACTGTGGATTTGAAATCCTGATGGCATCAAACATTCCGGCTGGTGGAGGGATTTCTTCTTCTTCCGCACTGGAATGTGGTTTTGCCTATGCCGTAATCGACACATTCGGATTTGACATGGACCGCATCGAAATTGCAAAACTAGGACAAATGAGCGAACACAAATTCATGAACGTAAAATGCGGAATCATGGATCAGTTCATCATCGCAACAGGAAAAAAGAATTACGCTGAACTTTTGGACTGCAACACTCTTGAATATGAATACATCCCTCTTGAACTTGCTGACTACAGATTCGTCGTCATGAACACGAACAAGGTGCGCAAGCTTGCCGATTCAAAATACAACGAACGCCGCGGTCAATGTGAACAGGCCCTGAAAATACTCCAGGACAACGGAATAAAGATAAACGCCCTGTGCGAACTGTCTCCCAGTGAATGGGAAAAACACAGTCATCTTGTCTCAGATCCAATCCTGAACAAACGCGCCCGCCATTGCATTGCCGAAAACCAGCGTGTAATCGATGCCGCCTCCACACTCAAGGAAGGCAATCTTGAAAAACTTGGCCAGCTTCTCAACGCCAGCCATAAATCACTCAAGGAAGACTACGAGGTAACCGGAATTGAACTGGACACGCTTGCCGAAACATCACAAAAGCAGGAAGGGTGCCTTGGTTCAAGGATGACAGGTGCAGGATTCGGTGGATGTGCAATAGCCCTTGTTCATAAGGACAAAATCAACAGTTTTATAGAAAACGTCCAGTCCGCTTACGAAAAGGGAATCGGCTACAAGGCAGGATTTTTTGTATGCGAAACTGGAGATGGGGTTGCGAAAATTATCTGATTTTGTGATATAATGTGTCCCTGTAAGATTACAAGGAGATGCCAGATGAAAAAATCATTTATTACAACTTCAGCTATTATACTTTGTTCCGCCATGGTATTTGCCGGTGGTTCAAAGGAAAAGTACAGTGTGGCAACCGCAAGAGAATTTGTGGATGTTGACGCAGGAGTCTTCACCATCGGTTCTGAAGATGAATTTGAAAACGAACACGAAGTCGTTGTATCCGAATTCTATATCTGCACGCACGAAGTCACTCAGGAAGAATTTCAGGCCCTTATGGGATACAACCCCAGCAAAACCAAGGGAAAGAATAAACCGGTAACAAATATAACATGGTACGAAGCTGTCGATTACTGCAATAAACTTAGTATAGAAAGAGGCTTAACTCCCTGCTACAACGATGACTACGAATATGATTTTTGCGCCAACGGTTTCCGCCTGCCCACCGAAAGCGAATGGGAAATAGCAGCCAAGGGAGGACAAAAGTCACGCGGTTTCATCTTTAGCGGAAGCGATTATCTTGAAGATGTTGCATGGTGCGGTTCAAACAGCGGCCACAAACCCCATGACGTAAGGACAAAGGCCCCCAATGAACTTGGCATTTACGACATGACCGGAAATGTTGCAGAGTGGTGCCTGGACTGGCATGATGAATATCCCATAGAGAGGCAGGAAATGGATCCAACAGGTCCTGCTTTCGGAACAGAGCGCATCGTTCGCGGTGGAAGCTGTTATTTCATCGATGAAAACTGTTCCGTAACAGCAAGAAACTCCAGAACCCCGGACACAGCGGAATCATACATCGGTTTCCGTGTAGTTCGTTCAGGACCAAGAGGATAAGATACATAACAGGCGGTTTCAGCCTTGTAAATTATGATTTAAAGTATTATTATAGATTTTAATATAGATTTTAAGATTTTTTAAGTTTATAGAATGAAGTTTCAGGAGTACGACAAAATGAAAAAAGTCTTTTTATTGATTCTAAGTTTATTGGTTTTAATCATGTTTGCGGCATGCAGCGGAATTCAAGACGGCATAAGGCCCTATTCCTCCCTTGCGCATGTAGGTGGTCCGGTTGAAATCAGCGCGGCCACTTTCCCTGACTCAAACTTTAGGAAACTAATATCTGGTCCAAGTTATGACCGTAACCAGGACGGTTTTTTGGACGACGAAGAGATTATCTATATCAGAAACATCTGGTGCGTAAACTGCGACATAACATCCCTTAAGGGAATCGAGTATCTGGTTGAACTTCGCGGACTCTATTGCATGGACAACCACATCAAGACCTTGGACCTTAGCAACAACAAGGAAATCACAGGCGTATGGTGTTCAGGAAATGACTTTACCTCCCTGGATTTTTCACCAAACAAGAAACTGCTGTGGGTCTACTGCTTTGACTGCAAGCTGACTTCATTGAACGTATCAAACAACCCCGAGCTGGCATATCTTGAATGCAACACCAACCCCCTTGAGTATCTTGATGTCTCTCACAACCCGGAACTTGAACATCTGACTTGCGGTTCTTGCTGGTTAAAGACCCTCGATGTAAGCAAAAACCCCAAGCTGCAGCATCTGGATGCCTTCAGGAACAAGTTTACAACCCTCGACATAACAAAATGCCCACTGATGAAGCGCCTTGACATATGGGACAACCCCGGATTGGGAAGCGTAGACATCTCCAAATGCCCCGGACTCCAGTATTACAACTGCGCCAATAATACGGTAAGCGAACTGGATTTAAGCACCTGTCCCAAATTGCAGAGGCTCTCCTGCGGCTACAACCAGATAAAACACTTGGATCTTTCCCAAAACTCCGAACTTGTCTATCTTGACTGTATTCAAAATGAACTTGAGGAACTGGATGTATCGCACAATACCAAACTAAAATTCCTGCAGGCCTGCCTAAATCCATTTACCGAGCTTGATATCTCAAATTGTTATTCATTGAACAGAGCCCGCAAAGAAGGTAGAGAAAAATATGAACCCAATGTGTTGTGCCATTCATGGACTAAAGAATTCGGTGGAGATACTTCCACTGGTGTAGACAACAGCTTTTTCCTGTGTTTTGATGACAAAGTTAACCTAGAGTATTCCACAAGTAATACCAATACATCCAAACCCAAGGTTAACACCCCTGCCAATGTTCTTCCCTCACAACTGATGGATAGGGGAGAAGTTGTAGATACACTCTACGCCCTTGCCGAAAGCCCCAATCCAGGCAGCCTTTCTTCAACAAACTGGTTTAGAGATATCTCTTCAAGTTCATCTTTCGCACTGATTTGGGCTGTAAACAATGGAATTCTTGTAGACTGCACCGACTATACCTTTGATGCCAATAACCCTTGTTCCAGGGAAGATGCCGTCTGCATGCTGATGCGTTATGCGGAATACAGGGGTTACGAAAGGGCCATAGACTTTGGACGCACAGACCCCTTTATCGATTACTATGACATTGACGAATATGCATGGGAAGCCCTTACTTGGGCAGTAACTTGGAACATAGTGATAGGACATGGAGAAGAAGGCGCCCCCAAAGAAGAACGAACCCTAGACCCCCATGATGCCGTCATAAGAGCAGAATTCCAGGAAATGATAGACCGCATGCTGGAGAAAAATTCATAAAAATACTCCCAAAAAGGTGGTGCAATCTTTTTACATTTATGATACACTATTTCTGTTATTGTAAAGAGAAACATAACCGGTGATGACATCGAAACGCCATCGTTCAGGGAGTAGAAACGAACATGAAGTATTTCCAAAAAGAAAAGGAATGCATGCCTCTTGAAGAATTAAAGAAGCTTCAGGGGCAGAGGCTGGCGGAAAATTTCCGTCATGTTTATGAGAATGTGGAGTATTACAGGAACCGCTGTAAGGAAGCAGGTGTAACTCCGGATGACATCAAGAGTTTGGACGACATTGCCAAAATACCGTTTACATGCAAGGATGATTTAAGGCAGACATATCCATACGGGCTGTTTGCGGTTCCAATGAAGGACGTTGTACGCATTCAGTCTTCATCTGGTACTACAGGAAAGCAGATAGTCGTAGGTTATACAAAAGAGGATCTGGAACTTTGGGATGACTGTGTGGCACGTCAGCTGGTGGCGGCTGGTGCGGACGAAAACGACACCGTTCAAAACGCTTACGGATACGGACTTTTTACAGGTGGATTTGGTGTGCATGGTGGTGCGACAAAACTTGGTGCTACCGTAATTCCGATTTCTGCAGGAAACACTCAGCGTCAGATTGCATTCATGCATGACCTCAAGGCAACGATTCTTTGCTGTACCCCTTCTTATGCGGCATACCTTGGAGAAACCCTGCACGACATGGGATATGGTCCGGATTACCTGAACCTTAAGGCAGGCATTTTTGGTGCGGAACCTTGGACAGAAGAAATGCGCCACAACATCGAGGACCTGCTTGGAATAAAGGCATACGACATCTACGGTTTAACCGAAGTCATGGGGCCTGGCGTTGCATTTGAATGTGCCGAACAAAAGGGAATGCACGTTAACGAAGACCACTTTATCATAGAGACAATCAATCCAGAGACTGGAGAAAAGCTTCCTGACGGAGAAAAGGGTGAGCTTGTGTTTACCGCAATTACAAAGAAGGCATTCCCGCTCATGAGGTTCAGGACAAAGGACATCGGTGTGCTCAACAGGACTCCATGCTCATGTGGAAGAACTTTTGTGCGCATGTCAAAGCCGATGGGACGTACCGACGACATGCTCATCATCCGTGGCGTAAACGTATTCCCAAGCCAGATAGAAGGCGTGCTCCTGCAGAACAATTATCCCCCGAACTACCAGATTATCGTTGGCCGCGAAAACAACACCGACACATTCGAAATCAAGGTGGAAATGACACCGGAAAAATTCAGCGACGTTGTTGCAGAAAACCACAAGCAGGAAAAGGCTCTGGAATCGGCATTGCTGTCCGTACTTCAGATCAAGGCAAAGGTTACGCTGGTAGCACCAAAGACAATCGAACGTTCCGAGGGAAAAGCCAAGCGTGTCATCGATACAAGAAAGCTTCATGACTAGGAGGATTATATGACAGTAAAACAGATTTCAATATTTTTGGAAAATCGCCCCGAATCCCTTATGGAACTGACTGACATCCTTGCAAAGCGCAACATCAACATGAGGGCCCTGTGTCTTGCAGATACAAACGACTTTGGAATTGCCCGCATCATCGTGGACGATCCGGAGAATGTCGCTAATATCCTCAAGGAAGAAGAATATATCGTAAAGGCTTCCAATGTAATCGCTCTGGAAATCCCGGACGAAACCGGAAGCCTTAACAAAATCCTGAAGATTCTTGGAGAAAACGGACGCAATGTGGAATACATGTACGGCTTTACCGGACGCAAGACAAACTGTGCGTTCATGGTCCTGCGCTGTACCGATATCCCAAAAACAGAACAGGTTCTTGATTCAAATGGAATAAGAATGCTGAATCAGGATGAACTAAAAAACATTTAACAGAAAAAATTTGTCATGCTGAACGCCTGTCGGCAGACAGGTGATTCAACATCTTAACATGCAAGCCTGGGATCCCGGATCAAGTCCGGGATGACAGACAGGGCATGTTTTTTTGTTTAGGAAATCTTCCAGATCAGGAAGGGAAGTGCCTTTTCAAATTTAACGCCGTACCAGTGGTCCTTGTCGCCCAAGGTCAGTTTCATGGATTCAACAACGAAATCCGCTGCGATTGCGGCTGCCTGTGACGGAGTTTTTCCACGCATCAGGGCACCTGTAAATGCAGAGGCATAAACGTCTCCAGTTCCATGCATTGCGGCATCAAGCCTTGGGTTAAAGTAATATTCAAATGAATTACCGTCAAATGATGCGACACCCAGCTTGTCTTCACTAAAGCTTACACCGGTAAGGATGACATTCTTTGCACCGAGCTTATACAGTCCGCGGCAAAGGTCTTCGATGTATACCTTGTCGTATCCCTTGTCCTTGTAAGTTGCACCCAACAGCAGGGATGCTTCCGTAATGTTTGGAAGGATGAAGTCAGCTCCCTTGCAGAGGCGTGCCATATCCTTGGGGAAGTCATCTGCAAAACCGGCATAGAGCTTTCCGTTGTCTGCCATGGCAGGGTCAACAATCCTGAGCGCATTGGGGCGTGCGGCCTTGTCCATGATGTCCAGAATGTAGGAAATCTGATCCTTGCTTACATAGCCAGTGTAAAAAGCGTCAAAATCAATTTTTTCTGTGAGCCAGCGTTCAAGAATCTTTGGCATTTCTGGTGTCAGGTCGTGGAATGTCCAGCCGGAATAACCCGGAGCAGTATGATTAGAAAGAACGGAGCTTGGGAGAATAGCGGTTTCTATTCCACATGCAGAAAGAATAGGAAGAGCAACAGTAAGGGAGCATTGTCCCACACAAGAAATGTCCTGAATTGTAAGAAGTCTTTTATCCATAAGTTTACCTCGTTAGTCAGATAATATAGCAAATAAGTAGGATTTAATCAACTTACCCCGAAATCCCGCAAGTCACATGAACAGGCAGGATCTGGGGCAATTAAAGTCATTTTGAATTATTACGATCCGCTCCCGTCGTATTTGGTCGCACCCTTCATCCACAGTTTGTAGCTCAACCAGAACAGGACGATTCCAAACAGCGGAGAAATCCATGTCAGAATCGGAATATTGTCTGGACGCAGTATGGCAAGACTGGGGTAGTATGCCATGAACGCAACCGGAAGAATGAAAGTAAACGCAAACTTAAATACCTTGTTGAATATTGTAACAGGATATTTTGCGTAATCCTTCATCTTGAGCGATATATCCAGGAGCCAGAACGAATTCTGAATCCAGAAACAGCTCGCAGCGGCCGCATTTTGAAGCGCCATCATGAAAAGTGATGCCGTAACAAGTCCAATCACGATTTTTACCACAAGCAGGAATGTCAGCGGAATGGCCAGTTTGATAGACGCATAGATCAGCGTACCGATTCCAAACGCCAACTGGCCGAAACCCTTTACGTCAAATACTTCCGAGATGTAGTAGAACCACACGTTGATTGGCCGGAAGCAGTATTTGATGAAATCCCCGTCGTACACATAGCGCCTGAGGCTCCAGTTGTTGTCCAAAAGGCACTGTGTCGGCGTAATTGAAACCAGAGAGAATCCGTACAGGAACAGAATCTCGTAATAGCTCCATCCGTTGATTGACGGAAATTTCCCGAACATTATCAGAAAGGTTACAAAGCCTGCAATGTTTGTTGCAATCATTCCTATGGTAGAAATGATGAAGTCAGCCCGGTAACTCATCTTGCTCTTTATGTCCTGACCCACAATCTTGAAGTATATTTTGGTATAAAAGCCAAGGCCTCTTCTTCTAACAGCCTGTTCCATAATCAGCCTCCGTTTACTGTAACCTGTTTAATCGAAATCTTCCAAAACAGGGAACTTATAATTGAAATGACCACAACCCAGAAAACCGAGATGCCAAGCTTTATGCCCACCGTACGCAAATCCGGATTTGGATCAAGAAGCAGGGTAAGCGGTGTGTCGTAAATCGCCCTGAACGGCAGGAAATTTACAACGCGTACAAGCTTTTCCGGGAAGAATGCCAGTGGAATTGCGGCACCGGACAAGAGGGACACAATCATCTGCTTCATGATGTTGATGCCCCAGATTGATTCCGTGTAGAGGCATATTGTTCCCACGATAAAGTCAATGTTGTAGTTGATGATTATCGAAAGAATGCCGGCTATGAAGAAGAACAGAAGGTTCCACCCCAGGGCTATTGTCTTTCCGGTAATCAAAAGCACAATGATGAACGTCGGAATGAATGTCATGAAAAAGTTCACGACAAGGGTTCCGGAGTTGGCAAAGAACAGATAGCGCTTGTACTTCATGGGCCGTAGCAGGTCCAGCACAATCTTTCCCTTTTGGATTGCACGTCCGATTTCCCATACAAGGTAGAGTTCAACCACCCCGTACAGGGAACTGGCAAGTACAAGGTAAACCATCGTCATCTCAAAGGTCATTCCGTTTACCACGTCACTTCCACTGGATGCAAAGATTGCCTTCCACAGGAAATATGTGAGCGTAAGGTACAGAAGGTTGCCTATCACCATTACAAAGAGGGCAAGTCTGTACTGCATCGTCTCCAGAATGCCGGCTCTTGTAAGGGCGAAGTATTTCTTAAGCCGACTTTGCATTGGTTCCTCCTTCGTAAATTTTCTTAATAACTTCCTCAGTTGAAATCTCCAGCAGCTGCATGTCCTTGATCTTGTGGTTGTTCTGAACCGCCTCAAGAACCTTCATCACCTTTGACTTTTCCTCGTTGACAGTAATTGAAATCCATGTGTCGTCAAACGAAATTGAAGTATCAAACGCCACAAGCTCATTTTTTAGGGCACCCGCACAGTCCGCAACATTTTCTGCAGGCCTGATTTTTAGCGTTCTATACACGCCAAAGAAACGGCGCAGGTGAAGGATGTCGTTGTCGTAGAGCATCTTTCCCTTGTCGATTATGACAATCCTTTCGCACAGGGCATCTACGTCTCCCATGTCGTGGGTTGTAAGGATGACCGTCGTGTTCTTCTTTCTGTTCAGTTCAAGAATCATCTCGCGGATTTTGCTCTTCATTGCAACGTCCAGACCGATTGTAGGTTCGTCAAGGAATACAACCTTTGGATTGTGCAGGAACGCCGCAAGAATGTCGCTCAAAGTCCTTTGTCCCAGAGACATCTGTCTTACCGGTTTGTGCAAGAGGCTTTCCATATCCGCCATGCTCGCATAAAGGTCCATCATCTCGTTGTAGGTTTCGTCACTGATGCGGTAGATGTCCTTAAGCAGCTTGAATGATTCTATCAGGGGCAATGCCCACCACAGCTGTGAGCGCTGTCCGAATACGACGCCTATGTTCTGGTTGTTCTTTGTCCTGTTTTTATACGGCACGCGACCGTTTACAAGCATGTTTCCGCCTGATGGCTCAAGAACTCCTGTCATCATCTTGATGGTGGTTGATTTGCCTGCACCATTTGGTCCCAGGAATCCCACAATCTCACCCTGTTTAACGTTCAAGGAAATGTTGTCAACCGCACGCACGATCCTGTAATCTCGGGAGAATAAATCCTTAAGGCTGCCCTTGAATCCTTCGTGACGGTTAAGCACCTTGAATTCTTTTGTAAGGTTTTTCAGTTCAATGATGTTTTCCATTTTTTTCCTCCTCTAAAAACTCCGCGTTAGCGGCGTGCCATGGATGGCACGGATATAAGTTTTGTTTTACAAAACTTTGGTGATAAAACTACAGGGATGTAGTTTTATCACAACTCCTGATTTTTTGGTTGAACCCAACTCTTTTTTATCAAAAACCATTTGACTTTTGCCTTGCTTTTGATATAATAAAAATATCATAATGAATTGTTCAATAAAAGGTATGTTTTATCAAATTTTAATAACAATTCTTCAAATTGTGAAATATTGTTATAATTTTGACCGAATTTGCTGAAAGAATTTGAAAATTCAAAAGGAGGTGGAAGATGAACGAATCATTCAGGGGCCTGATTATCAAAAAGGAAGATGGCTCGGAAAAGGTGAACTACAACAACGATGATTTCCCGTCATACATTCATGCGGGCTGGGTGGAACCGTACTGTTCATGGATAAACATTCCGCACTACCATGAGGACCTGGAATTCATCACCGTTACCCGCGGAGAAATGGGATACAACATCAACGGCGAAAAAATCATCCTGCACCAGGGCGATACCCTTATGGTAAACTCGCAGCAGATTCACTTTAGTTTTACTACGGTCAACGAGCGCTGCAACTACAACCTTGCCATCCTTCATCCTTCGCTTCTTTGCTCAAGCTTTGTGGTGCAAAAGGAACGTATTGAACCGATTACTAAAAACCCGAATCTGCCCTACCTGCACTTTAAGTCACAGCATCACCTTGCCGAAAAACTCTTTGTTCAATCGCAGAACCTGCTGGATGCCATGGACAATGAATTCAACATAACCTTTGAATTCTTCAGGCTTTTTAAAATCCTCATGTATTATTGCCGGGACAACGACCTTTTTGCCGCACCCACAACCTATGTCTCCAATGACACCAACTTCAAGAACATGCTCAAATTCATCCACACGCGCTATCCGGAACAGATTACCCTGGACGACATAGCCAGAGCCGGAAACGTGAGCAAAACCTACTGCAACATGCTGTTCAAGAAATACACGGGAAGCTCACCCATGGACAATCTTAACCGATACCGCACGGAACGCGTCGCCTATTATCTGACCAGTACGGATTTGAGGATGAGTGAAATTGCCGAAAAGACAGGATTTTCAGGAGCAAGCTACATGAGCGAGACATTCAAGAAATTCTACGGGGTGGCCCCAAGAAATTATGTTCTGCCAAAGCAATAAATCATGTATTTGGTGATGACCGATTTTTAAATTTGTGATAGAATGAAACTATGAACGAAACAGGTTTTGAAAAACTAGTAAAGACATCTGACTCAAACAAGGCCATAAGGCTTACAGGCCCGCAAAAGGCAGCCATATTGTTTGCAGAACTCGGAAAGGCGGTGACAGACCAGATGACTGCCTCTTTTACCACCAAGCAGCTTCATCTCCTGCGTAACACCATGAAAAATCTTGGACCAATTAATACAAAGACAGAAATTGCAGTACTTGAACAGGCCCTGCACTACGGTACGCAAAACGGTCTGTGGGATATAAGCGCCGCTATCAAAACCGATGTAGCAAGACGTTCAACAACCCTGCGTTCCGCCGCATCTTCAAATCCATCTGCTATGGCCGGACTCATCAGTTCATGGCTGGACACGGCAGAGGACAAAGACAAGGATCCAAAAGAAGATCAATAATCGGACATAAAAAAAGGTGGGGCCTGAATCAACATACCCCACCTGTTAACATTCATCTTAACCTACTTTTCTTCAACTTCACCACGTAGTATTTTTCTTACAAGCAAACCAGAGGGCTGTAAATCATCCAAAGCCCATCCGCCTTCAGCCTGCTTATCCTTGTTGTATTTTAGAACGCCGGAATCTTCGCCCTTGTTGTTTACAGACCAGTTGGCCCATGAAATTTTTCTTGAAGAAAGGAAATCCGCCCATTCCAAAGTTTCCTTTTCAAACACTCCACCATCACCGCTTGCCTGGGTTGTTCCCCATTCAGTTACGAAGATTGGAAGTCCTTTCTTGATGGCCTTGTCTATCTGTTTTCTGGAGTCTTTTCCATGTGTTCCCGCGTAGAAATGGAAGGTATACATGATGTTGCTGGCATCTGTAATCTGGTCCTTTGCGGCAGGAAGCAAGTCACTGCTCCATTTGGGTGTACCCACAACGATGATGTTGTTGCAGTATTTCCTGATTACCGGAATGATTTTTTCGGCATAGGGCTTTATGTTGTTTTCCCATGTTACCCTGTCGGTGTTCGGCTCATTGCAGATTTCGTATATGATGTTGGGATAGTTGCCATAGGTTGAAGCTATCTGTTCAAAAAATTCGGCAGCCTGGTTGGAATAAAGCATGGGGTCGTGTTCATCAATGACATGCCAGTCAACAATGACGTACATTCCCAAGTCGATTGCTGCTTCTATTGAATCCCTGACTTTGAAGAAAAGAGATTTATCGGTAACATAGGAAGTGCTGTAAAGGGCCGCACGCCATAAGTCTGCGTTAAAGTCCTTCTGCAGCCATGCCAGAACGTTTTTGTTTGCATATTTTCCATACCATTGAAGTCCGTGTGAACTCATTCCGCACAGCTGGATTGGGTTTCCGTCCTTGTCACAAAGGTTTGTTCCGATGACTTGCAAGTCTCCGTATCGTTCAACTGGTGTTAATCCGTCATCAAATATTTTTCGTGGTTCACCTTTTTTTGCACATGATGTAAATAATGAAACGGTAGCCAAAGCGAAAATCAAGAGAATCGCTGTTTTTTTCATAAATTGCTCCTTATACTAGAATTCTAGCATGTCTTTTTTTCCTTTTCAAGTGGATTTATGGTGATAGACAATAAAATAAAGGTTTTGTATACTGCTCACTATGGACGAAAAAAAACCGAGTCGCGGTGCTAGTCGCGGCGCCAGTCGCGGTGCTCTGCCGATGTTTCAGCTGACTCTTCCTCTTGTAATTGAACAGTTTCTAAGGATTCTGGTTTCTTCGATTGATACTCTCATGCTCAGTTCCTATTCCGAAAAAGCCGTTGCTGCTGTTGGCATGATGGGTCAGTATGTCTTCTTCCTGAACACCATCTTCAGCGTCATAGGCATTGGTAGTTCCATTGTACTTTCCCAGTATCTCGGTGCAAAGAAAAGCGAAGGTGAATTGAATTCCATAGCCAAAGCCAGTACAGTCATGATGACAGTTGCTTCCATTTTTCTGGCAACCCTGGTTTTTTCAGGTACGGGGTTCCTGCTTTCCAGATATACCCTGGAAGATGAAGTCAGGGCTTTTGCAAGGGAATACTTTTTGATTTATGGAGGCCTGGGTGCATTCTTCCTTGCATTCAACACCCTGCAGGCTGCCATCTTGCGCTCTTACGGTTGTACAAGGGAAACTATGGTTGTTACCCTCATAGCCAATCTGATTAACGTCATCGGTAATGCCCTCTCGCTCTACGGCTTCTTTGGGCTGCCGATTTTTGGGGTAAAGGGTGTCGCCATGTCTTCCGTAATCTCCATGGTCGTCGCCTGTATCCTGATGGTAATCCTCATTCACCGCAAGAAGAACATTCAGTTCAAGATTTTTGGAACTGGAAAAACACCCGGCAAATTCTACAAGCTCATACTTTCCGTGGGAGTTCCTACCGCAAGCGAAAGCCTTTCGTACAACATTTCGCAGATTGTGATTATGGCCATGATTTCTACCTTGGGAACCTATGCCATGTCATCCCAAGTCTATACCCAGACGATGTGCCGCTTTGTGTTCATTTTTGCAATGGGAATAGGTAGTGCGGTGCAGATAAAAACCGGTTACTGTGTTGGTGCAGGTCAGACGGACTTCATCTACAGGAAGGTATTCAAATACGGCCTGATAGGTACCGGCTGTTCCCTGTTTATGGTTTTGGGCCTGAACCTGATAAAAAGCCCCATCATCGCCTTGTTTACCAAACAGCCGGAAGTAGAGGAACTTGTTACGGTCCTGCTTTTGCTTTCGATTTATCTTGAATTCGGACGTTCACTCAACCTTGTGTTCATTGGTGCGCTCAAGGGATCGGGCGACATTCTGTTCCCTGTTCTGTACGGCATTTTCTCCAACTGGGTGATAATGGTCGGAGGAAGCTATCTTCTTGGACTTAAGCTGGGCATGGGTGTGGCAGGATTCTGGCTTGGAATTGCAACCGATGAAACCACCCGCGGAATCGTAATGGTATTCCGGTGGAAGAGCAAGCGCTGGATGAAAAAGGCCTTGGTGTAGATATGTGGAAGGCAAGTGCAAATTAAATCAACCGTAATAAACACACGCTATAGAGGGAGCATCTCCATTTACGGCGGGAACCGTGTCAAGCCTACATAGCCGGGACATTCTCGTAACCATCTTTGCCTCGGCTAAGTTTTTTGGCAACACACCACCCCCTTGCAAATGTATTCTTGCCACGAACCCCGCCTACATTGCGATGCTCCCTCCATCAATTTGTATCTTTATTTTTTTTAATTTATTGCACTTGCCTTCCACACATCATTTTTAAACAGAAAGTTAGGATTAACAAATAACAAGAATAATATCGTATACGGATACGCATAAGACACTTGAAATATTTATAAATCATGGTAATATAGAGATATAGTTTATCCAGTAGGATGCTTATTGTGGATAAAAATTGTTATGTGGACGCCCGCATAGGGGCGCTTCCGAAGGAGTATAAAAAATGCATTTAGACGGTTTTGGATTATTTGTAGAAGATATGCCAAAAATGATTCGATTTTATAGAGATGTGCTTGGTTTTGAGATAAAAGAAGCTGAAACTGCAGGAAATGTATATCTGATAAAAGATGACACCCTGTTTATGCTTTATGGCAGAAATAATTTCGAGAAAATGACCAGCAGAAAATATGAATATATAAAAGGTCTTAATGGTCATGGAGAAATTGCATTATACGTCGACACCTTTGAAGAAGTTGATGAAAAATATAAAGAACTAATGTCCAAAGGTGTTGTCAGTGTATTAGAACCTTCAACCGAACCTTGGGGACAGAGAACCTGCTATATAGCAGATCCTGAAGGAAACTTAATTGAAATAGGTTCATGGAATAAACCATTCCGTTCATGGTCTGATAAAGATATGTAATAATGCATATTATATCAGCAAATCAAACTTGCTGACAAAGAAGAAAAAATAGACTACGTAACAAAAGAATAATCACATGACAAAAGTTTCGTAGCCGACACCGGCTCAAGTCCTGCTTAAGAGTTTTTTTGTCATACCCCCCCCAAATCGTTAATTTTGTGCATCAGCCAGAGCATCGGGATCTTATACGGATACGCCCAAGACACTTGAATTATTTGCAAATTATGGTAATATAGAGATATAGGTTATTCAGCGGATTTCTTATTGTGGATAAAAATACAAGATAAGAATATTATGCTGGATATGGAGAAGAATTGTTATGACGACAGGCGCACTGGCCTGCTTTTTTAGGAAGGAAAATGAAAAAATTACTTTTATTCTTATCTTTATTATTTATCATGAGCTTATCTGTATTTGCAGGCGAAACATTCAAATGCAGAAAAGAGACTTTTTTCTATGACATAGAAGGCAGAACTTCATCAAATGAGTTTTTATTTATAAACAATTTTATGATTTTTCCTTGTGATGGCTATTACAGAAAGTATATTTTTTTTATTAAAGATGATAAGACAGGTGACTATGAAACTTTTGGAGATAATTATCCTTCCTATTTAGGAAACGGAGAATTTTCGGCAGCTGCATATGGAGTCGGAGATCCACCTCGAGTAAAAGACAGGAAAATAGAAGAAATATCATACAGCAAAACAGATTTCTATCTGATCCTTGTAGAAGAGTTCTACAAATGTTATCTCCTAAAAAAAGCTTTCAGTTCAGATTTTGATTGCCTTAATAATTTTTTAAATATAGTAAAAGACTTTTCCAAAGAAGATTTGAGAATTTTACGTAATACGATTTATGCAAAATATGGCTACACATTTAAATCAAAAGATTTAATTGAAATATTTGCCCAAACAGACTGGTATTCTCCAGTTGAAAATTTTAAGGAAGATTTTAATCCGCTGGATTTATGTCTACTTGAAGTCATAAAACTGGCTGAAAAGTAATAAGAATATTTCATAAAGCAAGTCAAGCTTGCTTTATGAAATGAAATTTAACTTTAGGGTGAAGCTATGTAGCTGTTTAGTACTCGGCTTTACGCCGCTAGAAAAAAATATAATAATACAAGCGTAGCTTCAAAAACTGTACAGAATAATTCTTAAAGGAAAAAGTATTTATAGAATCTAATTCTGTATAAGAAATATATTTGCCATAACACATATAAGGCCCCAGTCTGTCAATATGTTTATTAAAAAAAATAACACCAAGCCGTCTTTTTTCAAGGCGGTTTACTGTGAGAAGGATCATAGTTTCCGTTGCAAAATAAAAAAGCAAAGCCTGAATCGCAATTCAGAAAAAGATTCCAGGAAAAGCGTCCTGAATCAAACACATATAGTCGGTCACGGCAAACCTGAAAAACAGATTTCCGGCACGAAGAATTTCACCGGTACCCGTGCCAAGCCTGAAGCAAAAATAAGATGGTCATCATTCGATGCCGATAGTTATATGGGCAGATCAAGGCAGGGACAGTCCGCTTATTTATTTTCAACAAATACAAAAATATAAAAAAGGCGCAGTGGCAGCGTCCATTCAAAGGTCTGGAAGTCACGGCATCCGGGACAGAAAGAATGAGGGGCGGTCTAAGCCGCATATAATCTTCATTTTTCAAAAGCCCCGCCGTATACGCTTCAGTTATGCGAGATGCTCGCCGCCACTGTCCTTGTTTTCAATTTTCTTGTCCCCGTAAAACCTATCGGGATTAAAAGCTTCTTTCCGCTTGAGCATGTAATAAACAGTACGTCCGAGTTTCTGTGCAATTATGCTCATGGCCTTTGCCTTTCCATACCGCTGCACAAGCTTATCATGCCACCTCTGCCCCCGCTCGTTATTACGGAGGAAGAGTACCGCCCCTTCTGAAAACGCCCATTTCAGATGCACGTTTCCGATTTTATTATGACCGCCCTTCTCCCTCTTGCCGGCCGATTCATGGGAGCACTTCACTAGACGGCAGTAGGAGATAAACTTACCCACATCGGAAAAACGATGGATGTCATCAATCTCGTAAAGAATTGTAAGGGAGAGGATAAAGCCGAGGCCCGGAACAGAATTGATGATGCTGTACGAAACAGGATCCTGCACTTCCATGCTGTCCTCAATCTGGAACTCAAGTTTTGTGATTATGTCGTTGTAAGACTTGAACATGGCAAGGTCCGCGTTCACCATCTGCAGAGTTGCCGGATCGCGGAACTTGTCGGGAATCGTGTTCCTGTATACTTCACTCCTCATCCGTGAAGAAGCAAGGGGTTCGTTTATGTTGTACTGATGGTTTGTGTTCTGTAGATGGACTGAGAGTTCTGCGCGCTGCCTGACGAAGAAGAGCCTGCGCCTGAGCAAGTCTCTCGTCGCACGCTTACCTTTCGGATATGCGTATGCCGTAGGAAACATTCCTCCACGGAGCATGTTCGCTATCTTCTCCGAATCGATTTTGTCGCTCTTCGTCTTTCCCCCGTGGATTGACTTCATGTAATAGGCGTGCCCCAGCGCGAAGTCAATCCCTCGCTCCGCACAGAAGTCCGCTACCCAGTACCATGTAAAGATGCATTCCACGCCGACTACGATGTCTTTACCGAAAGTGTCGGTCACAAGCTCCAGATTTTCTCTTGAACATGCCATGTTTTTGTGGAATACGGTTTCTCCGGAATTATTTACGACACATACATACATTGATCTTGCATGTAAATCGATTCCGATGTAGAATTGATGTTGGTTCTTATAGAATCTCATTAAGGTCCTCCTTTAGAGTATTTAGGATATCGTGCCCTGACGGACTTATCTATCATAGCACAATAAGCCTGGGGCCTTAATGATTTTCAAAGGTTCGTAGCCGA
>DBWR01000055.1:40976-43278 GCA_002309305.1 Treponema sp. UBA1233
TTGTTATGTGGACGCCCGCATTGGGGTGCAGGAGAAAAAAAAAATGAAATCATTTATTAAAATTGTTTTGCTGTTAATTATACCATTAAATTTATATTCTCAAGAAATTATTGAAACACCAGATGTTCTTGATATGTTTTCAGATAAAACCATAAATAAGGAATATGAACCAGTAACACTGTTATTTGATTTTTCTAAAAAAGAAATGTTATCCTATAACTATTCAGAGTCTAATGATTCATTTTCTGAAACAAGTTTATCACCTGGTACTACAAATCAAAAAAACAAAAGTACAAGCAAACTCATATTAAATATACTTGGAAATGGTTATGCTGAAATTGAATATAAAGATATAATGAGTGATTCGCAGGTATATTTTGATATTTCGAAGGATGCAGATCCGATAAGTACAAATTTTGGACCTAGAACAATTTTATATCAATATCTATCAGAAGATGGAAAATTTCTGAATAATCAAACTATTGAGTTCAGAACTAAAATAATGATGCCGTCTTCTAGTATGAAAATTGAAGCAGAGAAAATTGTTGAAGAAGAGGTCATTATGCCACTCAATTTTAACGGATCTTTTCTTCAGATTAAAGGAAAGATGTGTATCAAAGGAGCTGGCATTTATCAAATAGAAAATAAAAAATATTTAAAAATTGAATCTAGACTGGAATTAAATTCCGACAATATACCTGATGTTTTTAAAGATCAATTAGAACTACAGATAATCGCTGAAGGAATTTATTACTATGATATGACCGAGAAATCATACTATTCTGGTGATATAACAATAACGACAAGTTTTTCTTCAAAAATGAATGGATTTAATCCGTTTGGTAGCGAAATATCTCAAAAGACAAGTGGAAGAGAGCATATTAAATATAAAAAAATTGATAATGATTAGGCAAACTATGAAATCAAAAAACTTCTTCCGCCTGACAGAAGAATGATAAAGAAATAACTTGACACCATATATAACACCACTTATAATATACTCATGGCACAATGGGAAAAGTTATTAAGCAAGATAAAATCGCTTGATAAGAATATGCGGTTTGCAGAACTAAGTAAAATCCTGCAAAGTTATGGATATGTTGCATCACAACCAAGAGGCGGTAGTAGTCATTATACTTTCCGAAAACCCGGTTGTAATCCTATTACCATTCCGAACCATGAACCGATAAAAGTCATTTATGTAAGAATGGTAAAAGAAATTGTGGAATCCGAAGAAAAGAACAAGGAGGACTGATATGAAAACATTAGAAGAATATATGAAATTACCGTATAAGTTAGAAATTGTTCCTGACACAGAAGAATCAGGATTCGTTGCTTCATATCCTGAACTTCCAGGTTGTATCACATGTGGTGGAAATATAGCAGATGTTGTTGCCAATGCAGAAGATGCAAAGAAGGCATGGCTTACAGCAGCGATAGAAGATAATATTGAAATTGCAGAACCAGAAAGTGTAGATTCATATTCAGGTCAATTCAAGCTTCGCCTTCCAAAAACCTTGCATAAAACACTTGCAGAAGATTCAAAAAAAGAAGGTGTAAGCATGAATCAGTATTGTGTCTATCTTCTTGCAAAGAATTCTGAAAAAGAACATCTTGTTTTAGCAAAGAAGCAAGCAGTACTCGTATAACAAGAAGTTCAAAGCCGACACAGGCTCAAGGCCTGTGCGGTTTAACTCATTGTTATACGGACGCCCGCATTGGGGTGTGTTTTGAGGAAGGAAAAAATGAAAAAATTATCAGACAAATTTTTTTTGTTCTTTTTTATAACAGTATTAGCTTTCGCTGGTTGTAATTTAAAGAAAGGTAAGGAAGCAATTCCAGAAAAATCAGAAATCACAGAAAATGCTTCAATAAAAGATTCCTCAACGGAAATAAATGAAAACATAGAAAATTCAAAACCGCGTCCATTACAATTCAACCATTATAATTATTCTGATATCTGTGAAATAATAATCGATGATGAAGGTAAAATTTATACTCATCCATGGTATCATCCAGAAAGTAAAAAGGAAATCTTTTTTGAAATTGATAAAAACGGCTACTTAAAATTAAAAAATGATGAATATGATTTGTTTTTTATTGATGGTGAGGAATATTTTATAGATGAAAAAATAGAATCTGACAAGTTTAATGACTTATTTGGAAATGTTAGTTTTAATGGCCGCATGATAGAAAACATAAAAGCCTCTTCAACCTTAACAGACAAGTATCATACATATTCTCCGGAGGGGACATTATTTGCATGGTACACAGGGGATTGTGATATATGGGGATTTGTAAA
>DBWR01000052.1:0-1168 GCA_002309305.1 Treponema sp. UBA1233
TTCAGAGGCAAAAGCACTTGTTGAAAATGCCGACTGTATTTTCCTTATGGGCGGCGGAGTCTGTGAAGAACAGCTTGACCTGATCCGCGAGAAGAACTGCTACGAGGCACTGCTTAACTGTCATGCAGCAGTTTTCGGTGTAAGTGCAGGGTCTATGAACATGGCACGGGACACGGTGGATTTCTTTGAGTCCATGGAGCCGTTTCCGGGGCTGGGATTTACGAACATCACGGTGAGCTGCCACCACGACCCGAAGGATACATGGCGATATGAACAGACGCTCAGAATGTCCGAGGACCGCACTGTGTACGCCATGGAGGATATGAGCGCATTCTTTATCAAAGAAGGACAGATTGACGTTGTCGGAAAAATCTGGCATGCAGAGAACAGAAAGCTGCGATTGATTTCAGAAGATGATATACATGAGTTGGAGCAGAGTTAGTCCGATTTCTGGCAGAATGCCTGATTCACGAAATCCCTTTATGCGGGATTATAACCAAACAGACGAAACGGTAAGTTCAGAAGAGGAGGCGTAACAATGATAGTTATAAGCAAGACAAAATATGAGGCTTCGGAAGCTGAGATCAGGAAATTGTTTTCTTATCACAAATTGGGAAATGTGGTTGAAACAGTTTCCCTTGGAAGCGGGGAGTTTAACGCGGCATACAAAGTTACATGCGATAACGACGTTTCCTACGCATTAAAGATAGCACCGCCTGAAGGATCAAAGGTTTTGAGTTATGAAAAAAACATGATGAAATCAGAGGTTTTCTGGTATTCTAAGATGCATGAAAAAACAGATATCCTCTGCCCAAAAGTTTATGTTTCTGATTTTTCCAGAGAAATCATAAAAAGCAACTGCTTTATTATGGAGCTGATGCCGGGAGGCCCGATTTGGGAGATGGGCATAACTGCAGAAGAATATGAAGCAATTCAGAAACAGAAAATCTGNNATCTGCATGCTCACTAAAATACACAGAATTACAAACGACGGCTACGGCTACATACAGACGGGGCTTAAGGGTTCATGGTATGAGGCTTTGAAAAATATGGCTATCAGACTGATTGATGACTGTAAAAACCTTGGCCATGACACGCCTGACGGAGAGCGTTTTGTTGGGCTGATTGAAAAGCATAAAAAGCTGCTTGAGACAGTTCCCTGCAGAAT
>DBWR01000052.1:1263-1397 GCA_002309305.1 Treponema sp. UBA1233
GATCCGGTTGCTGATTTTATAACACTCGGCCCAGGACAAAAATCACCTCTTTCTGCCAAACAAAAGGAACTGGATATTTATAACGCGCTGACCACAGAAAAAATCCTTCTCACTAAGGAAACAGAAATCAGATA
>DBWR01000052.1:1417-3704 GCA_002309305.1 Treponema sp. UBA1233
GAAGAGGTTGAAAAATATGTCAGGTATGAGCCGGACAATCCCACTTACATCAGGAACACCGTTGATGCAAGAGAAATGTATGATGTGGCATTCGGGCTTCTTTGAAGGGAAAATGGAAGATTGCTGACTGATGGAAAGAAAACTGTAAATTTCAAATTTTAGGAGGTGACTATTATGACGATAGAATACAGGCAAGCTGCTATAGAAGACGCTGAGCTTCTGATAAAAATTTATGACGCTTCTTTTTATGACGATTATTTGCGATATGGTTCATGCCCGGGTTATGGAAATACCAGAGAAATGATGGAAGATTCCATTATACGGCACCCGAAACATATCATACTTTGTGATGATGAACCTGTTGGCTGCGTTTCTTATACAAAGTTGGGTATGGGAGAATATGAGGTTTCCTGTTTGTGTATCATTCCTGAATTTCAAGGCAAAGGAATAGGAACTCACGCAATGCAATTTTTAAAGACATTTCTTGAGGATTGGAAGAAACTAACTCTAGTAACGCCAATAAGCAAGAAAGAAAATGTAAAATTTTATACCGAAAAATGTGGGTTTCATATTGTATCAACTGAAAAAGACGATAATGTTGAACTTGCACGATTTGTTGCTGAAAGGGAGCAGTGACATGGCGAATGAAAAATCATGTGGCGTGATTATCTTCACAAATCAAAACAATATCAGAAAATATGTTATTATTCGCGGAGTCGGGAAATACCAGGACTACTATGGTTTTCCCAAAGGACATATGAAAGCGGGAGAAACCGAACGGGAAACGGCCATCCGTGAAGTGAAAGAAGAAACGGGGTTAGATGTTGTCTTATATGATGATTTTCGAACTGTTGATGAACACTCGCTTGCGCGCGAAGGTCGTCCGAATGACAGAAAGACAAATGTTTATTTTCTGGCAGAATACCATGATCAGGAATTCGTCATGCAGAAATCAGAGGTTTCGAGAATCGTGTTGATGGACTATAATGAAGCCATGAAATGTATTCAAGATGAGGAATCGCAAAGAGAACTTACAGAAGCCGAAGAGTATCTGCGTTGCATGAGAAAAGATTTCATCTCCAAATGGACGGCGGAAGCTCGAAAGGAATATGGAGAGCGATACTGAAAATCGGAGAGAACTGTTGTTTTATTTTTCAAAATCCTCTATAATAAACTTGTAAAGCTTACTGCATGGGAAGTAATATCCAACGATTGATTAATGTTTTTTACCTGTGCGGTTAAAACTTTCTGGTTCCCTGAAGAATTTATGTTTCAATTAACAAGAGAAGAAATAGATTCCGTGAAGTCACAAATTGTGACTTCACGGAATCTATTTGCAGGACAAGAAGGTGGCACAAGAAAATTGCCTTTTGCTTTTACAGAACAAGGCTGTGCAATGCTTTCGTCAGTTCTTAAAAGTGATACTGCCGTACAAGTAAGTATTCAAATAATGAAAGCATTTGTCTCCATGCGTCATTTTGTACAAAGCAATTCACAAATCTTCGCCGAACTCAAATCAATGCGGGAACACCAAATCGAAACAGACGTTCACCTAAAAGAATCAGACAAACGTATAGATCAATTTTATTCCTGATATTTTGAAGAATATTTAACCCCTCCCCCCTAGTTTCTTGACAAAACAAATCATTTATTGCATAATAAATAAAAACGACAACACTGTCGTTTTTATTTTCAAGGGATCAATTATGCCTAAGGTAAATGAAGAATATTTTGTTGAAAAACGGAATCAAATCCTGGATGCAGCTTTTTCGGTTTGTAACAGAAAACCGGCATACGATGTAACTATGTCGGATATTGTTGCAGAAAGTGGCCTTAGCCAAGGTGGGGTTTACAAGTATTTTAACAATATAGATTATGTTCTTTCAGCTCTTATAGATAAGGCAAATTCTCTTGGTGATTACCATGCACAGATTGATATAGTTATGCAAAGAGATGCAAATGCGGAAGAAAAATTAAAAGGTTTGTTCAAAATTTCGGAACAATATTTTTCTGAAATGCTGATCAGTTACAACAAAATCCTTTTTGAGCTAAGCACGTTTTTTGCCTATAGTAAGGATAAGCGCGAAAGAATTTACCAAAATGTTACAACAACATCAACTTTTGAATATTTGATTAAGTGTGCTTCTGAAGTGATAATCAAAGAAACACAAAAAGGATATTTCAAACCGATTTTACCAATCGAAGATATTCTGGCGTTTATCATATCATCGTTTGACGGAATTATAAGAGATGTTACATTAACCAAATGTTATTCCGGAAAGGATGC
>DBWR01000052.1:3767-15666 GCA_002309305.1 Treponema sp. UBA1233
AAAAGCGTTGTCGAACAAGAGAGGTAAATTATGAAAAAAAACAGTTTAGTTTTTCAGCTTGCAGTAATTCTTTTATCCGCCACTTTTACGGCTTATGCAGCAGATAACAATGACCTGGCGCAAAAATATGGAATAAAAGATTATTCGATTGTGTATTCTACAAACGGCCAGATTACGTATGAGAATTTCGGGAATGGAATAGATGAGAACTCCATGTTTGAGCTTGGTTCAAATGGAAAAACTGTGACTGCATATATTGCGCTTAAACTTGTCCAGGAAGGCAAGATAGGTTTAGACAATTCAATTGCAAAATATTTGGATTCCAATCTGATTACAGAAGATGAAAGAATAAAATCAATAACGTTAAGGCAATTGTTGTGTCACACTGGCGGATTTTCACCTTCATACGAGTTGGGAGTCGATAAAAAGATATATTCAAATCCTGGTGAAGAATTCAGATACTCTGGAGTAGGATATATTTATCTGCAGAATGTAATTGAAAACATCAGCGGCATGAGTCTTGAAAATGCAGCCAGACATTATGTTTTTGAACCATTGGGAATGACCAACAGCACATTTGAGTATAAAAAGACGGTCACTCCTTATATAAGGCTTTCTTCTGCAGTACTTTATTCGTTTGCGGGATTTATTCTGGCTTTTATTGTTTTGTTTATTATCCTGTCTGTCATAGGAGCATTAAGCAAATTCAAATTATTTAAAATGAAAACTGCCTTTTTTATCGCATTTGTTGTCGCAGCTTTATTAAATACAGTTTTCATGTTGTTTGTTCTGGTGTCAAAGGTTGCTTTTATCTTCTGTATTTATTTTGTTGTTGTCGGAATGGCAATGATTTTTTTCAGAAAAAAGAAGGGCTTGTATTTTTCATGTATGCCGGTTGTGACGATTTTGGTTTTGATACTGGGCTTTACCGTGCCGATATGCGTTCCTGTAACCAATGACATCATCCCGAGAAAAGCAAACAGTGCATATACACTCCGCTCTACGGCCAAAGACATGTCATTGTTTTGTAACGAACTTATGACACAATATAACAATGGTGATGATGCTCTTAAAGGTATGTTCTTGTCTGCCGTAACCATTGATGATAAAAACAGCTGGGGGCTTGGAATTGCAATTGAATCAGAAAGCAAAGGCAAAACATATTGGCATTCAGGAATTAATCCGGGATTCCAAAGCCTTTATGTCTTATATCCCGCTGATAATAAATATGTCATCAGTATTACTAACAGCGACAATGGTCTAGATTTTTCTAAAGAACTAGCCAGAAACTTTTTGAATGTAGATGGTGTTTGGGATATCAAAAGATAAATCATTTAAACTGAAAGTAAACTCTGGTTAATGTTTACAATTTTGCGGTGCTACTTCAAGTTGCGGAACTTCCTAAAAAAGCATTTGCAAGTTGTTGGTGCTTTAATTCAGTCTGTGGTATGATTGTTTACGTAACGCGTTGCAGACATCATATACAGGAGACTAAAATGAGCTTTGGAAAAAATCTTCAGTACTTGCGCCGATTGAGCAAGAATCTTACACAGGAAGGACTGGCAGAAAAATTGAATGTCAGCCGTCAGACAGTTTCTAAATGGGAAACCGATGAAGCAATGCCGGAAATGGAAAAAGCCCTTGAACTCTGCAAAATCTTTAATTGCACTATGGACAATCTTTTCAGGGACGATATGTGCCAGCCGGATGACTTTTATTCAAATCTTCGGGTCGAAAAGGTAAAGGGCTTTCGTTATGTCTGCCACACAGTTTTGAGCACCGACCCCGAAGCAGATGCAATCGAAAGAGTTCACAAATACGCAAAAGAAAGCGGGGTTGAAAATCCGAAAGTTATCGGTTGGGATTTTCCCTTTCTTAGTCCAGAACAGGTAAATGTTTACCACATGCACGGTTACACAGCCGCATGGATTTTGCCTGACGGGGTAAAGCCTGCAAACAAACATCTGGAAATCCACGAGCAGGGTGACCACAAATATGCCGCAATTCACATTGAACATCCTTTTGAAAATCCTTTTGTTGCAATTCCTGGTGCCTATCACACACTCAAGGATTACATGAATGTAAACGGCCTCAAGCAAGATGAAAAAAAAGTAATTCCATGCTTCGAAACCGACGGCGAAAGTATGGATGTTTACATCGCATGCAAATGATTGTAAGTAATCAGGAGAAGTACATGTCCTACGCAAATACAAATGAAAAACTATATGACGATATCGCGCTGTGGGAAAAGACAGATGGCAGGGATTTGTTTCTGGAGATGCCACTCAAAGAAAAACATTCTCCCCAGATTTTAGATTTTGGCTATGGTTTTGGAGAACAGCTCTTTGCCCTGACAAACGCTTATCCAAACGCAAAGATTTTTGGAATAGACGGAAGTCCCGCATGTCAGAAGGAAGTGGCAGAAAAAATCACCCAAAGAAAAATCAACAACATCACACTCATAAATAAAATGGTAAATGACCTGTCTGATTTTGCGGACAACTCAATGGACCTGGTACTTCTCTACGATGCGCTCCATGCCACCAGCAANNACAAATATATGCTTTACGAAGAATCAAACCGTATCCTTAAAGCAGGTGGTGTCCTTTCAATCCTTCCCGTTCACCTGAGCAACTGGCGCGACAGACAGGGGAAGAAAAAGACCTATACTCCAAAATTAATTCAATCCGAAATCGAAGAATATGGTTTTGATTATGCGGGCACCTGCAACCAAAAAGGCGTCCACTGGGAAAAATGCCACACCCTCTATTACATCAAAAAAGGCACCATCACATTCGACATCCTTGAAAAAGTTGATGTAATGAATTTTGTAAAGAAATAGGGCTCGTCCTGACCCATAATTATATGTTAATGCCGTTTGTTCCTGAAATCACGTGGGGTCATTTTGTAGCATTTGACAAACTGTTCGGTCATGTAGCTGGAGGATGCAAAGCCACATTCCATGCTTATAAGGCCAATGGGCATATCTGTTGTGCCCAGTAGCTCCATTGCTTTATCCAGTCGGTATCGGATAAGATAGTCGGTTGGAGTGTGGGCGGTGTATTTTTTAAAGATGTTGTTGCAGCTAGATTTGCTCATATTTCCGGATGATGCAATTGCTTCAAGCGAAAGTTTTTCCGCATAATTATTTTTTATAAAACCAATCATGTTTTTAAGACTGTCGATATGATCATAGTTTATATCTAAAGATTGTGGAATGTGATTTTTTGCCGCATTCAGTACATGATGCCAGATGTTAAAAAAGCATTTTGTAATTTCAAATTGATTTCCGGCTGATTCATTCAACTCCCTTGTAAGCTTTGAAACTTTTTTAGCTTCCTTGGATCCTGCTGGAAAAATCAAATATTGAATCTCCGGATTTGTGATGACTGGAAGGACATATTCAGATTCTACTTCTGGCGATGAAATGAGGATGCGCGGATGAATTATTGTGATTATATATGTACAGTATGTGTTTTTTACATCGGTTGAATAATGCAATTGTTTTGAGTTGATGAATATTGTATCCCCTGCCAGAACTTCAACAAGAGAACCGTTTATGTTATAGGCCATTTTACCGGTCAGCACGCTCATCATCTCTATGTCATCATGCCAGTGGGCTTTTCTTATCCATGGGGAAGATCCGTCCATGTGGCCTTCAAATGAATATGACGGAAACGACGGGTCATCGTAATTCACTATTTCCGACCTGTCATCACGGGTCCTGATCATTGCTCGCCATTTTTCGCGAATCTCAGTGTATTTCGCATTCTTCATCTTGTGTCCTTCATTAAAAAATACGATATTGTTATAAAATCTTGCTAGAAAATTATAGTTTTGTCAAGATTCTTGTTGTATAATTACATTATCTTAATGCAAAGGAGAATTGAATTATGGAACTTTACGAGGCAATTAACAAAAGACGCAGCATACGTGATTTTACTGACGAGGCAATTCCGGAAGCGGATCTTAAAAAGATTATCAATGCGGCATACAAGGCTCCTACCAACGACCATTTCCGGGACTGGCATTTTATTGTCGTGACGGACAAGGATGTTATGAGGCAAGTGCTTGATGGTGTTCCAAAGAACCTGACTGTAAAAGATGTCGATGCCATGACATTTATCTCAGACCCAGTCCAAAAGGAAAGCTATCAAGTTGCAGTACCCAAGCAGTATAGGATGCTCCTTGATGCGGCAGCTGTAATCATTCCATTAATGAAGAAGAAAGTTGACATTCTAAATCCCCGCGACTTGTCTGACCTTAACTGTTATGCTACCATCTGGTGTGCAATAGAAAACCTGTGGATTGCCGCAACAGCAGACGGATATGGATGCAACGTAAGGATTCCTCGAGGTGATGAAGAAAAAATTGCGCAAAAAACATTGGGCTTCCCAGACGGATATCTGATTCCATGTTTCATAGGAATTGGTCGTCCTGCTCCAGATGCCATCCGCACAAAACAGATTGAAATAGATTTTGACAGGCAGGTGCACTGGAATAAATTTTAGGTTCAAGTCAAACAGGCTGTTCTGATGACATACTACTAGCCAGCTTGTTTGCCGGAATATTTTCCTGCAATATTGCTTCTCCAACACTTTATAAACAGTCGATAACATGCTATAATGTTCTCATGATAAGAAATGTATATATATTTCTGTAAAAAACCACCGGTGGTACGATTTTTTATGGAAATGACAGTTGAATTATTTAACAACATCATCAACTCTGCACAAGACTGTGTGTTCTGGAAAGACAAGGACAGACGCTTTGTTGGGGTAAATCAGGCCTTTCTCGATTTTTATGGATTTAAATCCGCTGACATATTAATCGGTAAAAATGATGAGGATATGGGCTGGCACTCTGATCCTGAACCATTTAAACAAGATGAGCTTGAGGTCCTTGCAGGCAAAAGCACTTATAAAGTACAGGGTAAATGTTTTATTCGCGGCGAGGAACGGGACATTGTTGCTACTAAACGTCCTTTGTACGATAATGGAAATATTGTAGGACTTGTAGGAAGTTTTACAGATATTACTGATGTAGTACGTCGAAAGAACGGTCTTGATCATAATCAGAGTATTTACACAATCGATAAACTTAGAAAATATAGTTTTTTTGACAAGCTGGTGGACAAAGTAAGTCTCAACGAAATTCTTGATCCGCTTACCGGTGTTATTTCCCGTACTTATTCAGACAGGTTTGTCCGTTCATTGATTGCTGAAAATCGTCCTTTTACCTTTGCAATGATTGATCTTGATAACTTTAAGTTGATAAATGATAGTCTTGGCCACACGGCTGGAGACAAGGTTTTAACAACAGTTTCAAAACGGCTTGCAGAATTTGTTGAAGGCTTTGGAATTGTCGGAAGATTTGGTGGAGACGAACTTTTGATGATAGATCTAAAGCATGTCATGCTGGATGATAAAATAACTTTTTTTCAAAGGCTCTATACAAATTCTATGGCTCTTCGGTTTACAATGGATTTTGGTACCGGCGGCTCATTTATTACGGGGACAGTTGGAGCAGCAAGCTTTCCGGAAGATGCCGACAATTATCAGGATTTATTCACACTCATAGACAAGATGCTTTATTATGGCAAGAACAAAGGCCGTAACTGCTTTACTGTTTATCAGTCAAAGGAGCACAAAGATCTTGAAGTTACAAAAATTGCTCATCGAGGTATTTATTCTTACATTCATCAGTTAAGGACTAGCCTGGAAAATGAGAATTGTTTTGAAGATAAACTAAAAGCTGCCATGCCTGTTCTTTCTGAAATTCTAAAAGTACGAGACATTTACTATGTTCGCGATGATGGCAGATTAAAGGCTGTAATGGATCCTCAGTTTGACGGTGATGCATCTGATATAGCCGAGCTTATGACCGAAGATCTTTTTTCTGAAAACACACTGGATAAGGTAAAAGAGTATTCTCCCAAATTATACAAAACATTAAGCAACAAGGGTTTTGAAACTACTTTAATTGTCCGCATCCGAAAAGCCGTAAAAGTTTCAGGATATCTGGTTTGTGCCGTAAAGCGCAGTCTCCGTATCTGGCAGGAAAACGAATGTGCCGTACTCTATTATGTAGCAGGACTGCTTGTTAATGATAGTTTGTCATAGAATATAGACGATGATTCCCAAGATTAAAAGCAGGACAAGATTATACGCGGAGAAAACTGCAAAATAATTTTCTCGAGATGGATTTGTCCCTGTTGGAACCAAATCAGAAGAAGTATACAGCTTGAATGAAATGACACTTGCCATGGATGCAATCAAAGTTCCCAAACCACCGACGTTGACACCAAGAAGCAGCATTGCTCCGTTTTGGGTAAATCCGCTCAAAAGCAGGGCTGCCGGAACATTGCTTATGACTTGACTTGACGCAATTCCAGTGATGTAGGTTTTGATTGGAGAAGATAGAAGCGATTGGATGAAATCGGAAAAAGCCTGCACAGTTGAAAGTGTTTTTGTAAAAATGAAAAAGCCAACAAAGGTAAGCAAAAGGCTGTAATCAACTTTTTTAAACAGAGTATAATTACAGACAAGCATGACAGCTATAGTGAAAATCAGCATGAAAAGATAATTTACGACATGAAAAACGGCCAAAAGACAAATCACAAAATCTGCAAAATAGAAAAAAGTCCGGAAGTCAACTTTTACAAAAGCCATTTGGGTTTGCATCGCATTTCCGGGTAACAGTTGGGGTTCTTCAAATCCGCCGGGCTTCGCAACCTTATTTCGCGTTAAAAAAAGAATGATGGCGGTGAGTATAAACATGGAAGGAACAGCAATCTTGGCTGTTTGTGCAAAAAAGTCCAATGCGGAAAAACCATAATATGAAAATAGAAAGAGATTTTGTGGGTTGCCCATCGGGGTGATGCAAGAACCGAGGTTTGCCGCAAGTGTTTCCAATACGATAAGATGAAGCGATGAAAATTTGATTTGCTTGAAAATCAAAAGTGAAATGGGAACAAAAGTCAAAAGGGCCACATCATTTGTTACAAACATCGAGCTGAAGAAAACAAGAAATGTTAATAGAAAATAAAGTGAACGACGTGTTTTGCAAAGCCTAAGAAGTCTGGATGCGATGAAATTTAAAAAGTTCTGACTCTGGAATGCCTTGATAACAATCATCAGTGAAAAAAGAATTGCAAGCGTACGAAAATCTATGGCTTGCAGGCAGATTATTGGTGCAGGACGGACAACGCAAACCGCAATCAGCGCAAGTAGAAGTGCTGCAAAAAGTACGGGTTCGCGTTTTATAAAATTCTTAAGAAAGACAAGAGGGTTTTTCATTTTCATATCCCTATTGAATTACTTTTCACCGGCAATTATCTTTCGTGAGCGATCCAAAGCAGAGTTTATGTTGTCGTATATGTTTTCACGACCAAGCTTGTCGGCCATGCCAGTCTTTTCCAGAAGCAGATATGGTTGGGTGTGAATTCCGCTTATTACAATCGTGATGCCCTTTCTGTCAAATGCTGCCTTTGCCTGTTCAAGAGCCTTGATTCCACCTGCGTCAATATAAATTGTGTTGCGCATCCTCAATATCAAAACCTTGCAGTTAGCCTGGGCACGTTCTGTTGCAAGCTCAAACTTCCTTACCGTACCAAAGAATAGGGGGCCTTCAATTTCGTAGACAAAGCACTCTTTTGGGATGTCAAGATTTTCGGCAGGCTGATCGCTTTTGATTCCACCGGTAAGAACTTCCCTTGTATTCTGGACTTCGCTCAAGTCTATCATTTTCTTGATGAAGAAGAATGCGGCAAGACCTAGACCAACTTCAATTGCCACAGTCAAATCTACAAAAACCGTTATCAGGAATGTTACGAGGAAAACACAGATGTCAGATTTTTGCCCCTTGAGCAGAGCCTTTATTGCAGAAAATCCAGCCATGTTCCACGCCACATTAATCAGAACGGCTGCAAGCGCAGGCATTGGAATGAACGAAGCGTATTTTCCTGCAAACAAAAGGATGAGAAGAAGTGTAATTGCATGAAAGATTCCGGCTACAGGGGTCCGGCCTCCGTTCTTTACGTTGGTTGCGGTCCTTGCTATTGCTCCGGTTGCGGGAATTCCCTGGAATATTGGACTTGCGATATTTGCTATTCCCTGTGCGATCAGTTCCATGTTTGAGTCATGCTTTGCCCCAGTCATACCGTCAGCAACTACGGCACTCAAAAGGGATTCTATTGCGGCAAGAACTGCAATTGAAATGGCTGTTGGGAAAAGTCCCGTGATTGTCTTTAGGCTAAAGTCAGGAAGCTGTGGAGCGGGAAGCGTCGTAGGTATGACATAATGTTCCATTCCATTTGCAAATTTTCCGATTGTGTCTGTGTGAAGGTTGCAGTTTTTTTCCAAAATCAGGTTGATTACAGTTGCAAGAATTATTACGACGAAGGAACCCGGTATCTTTTTGATGAACTTGGACCAGAGGAAAATAAATGCCAGACAAACGGCTGCCATGCCAAACGAATACCAGTTTACGCTTGCGGCACTTTTTATGTATACAATCATCTTGGGTAAAAAACTTCCCGGCATCTTTGAATACTCTTCGCCAAGAATAGTCATGGGGGTAGAAAAATCTGGTGACAGGCCAAAGAAATCACCAAGCTGTCCGCATGCAATAGTTACGGCAATACCTGCAGTAAATCCTGTGACAATAGTATATGGAATGAATTTTACAAGGCCACCCATTTTAAAAATGCCAAGGAAAATCAAAATGACTCCGGCCATAAGGGTTGCTGTAGCAAGACCACTGATGCCATACTGTGCTACAACCGAATATACAATAACGGCAAACGCTCCAGTTGGACCACCAATCTGTACACGGCTTCCTCCGAATGCACTGATGCAGAATCCCGCGATGATTGCAGTGTAAATTCCTGCAGAAGGATTAACTCCAGAGGCAATGGCAAATGCGATTGCAAGTGGTAAGGCAACGATTCCGACTATTATGCCGGCAATTAAATCACTAAAAAACTGTTTTGAATTATACGTTTTAATTGTGTTCAATAGTTCTGGTTTCATAAACAGGTATTATAGCGATGTGAGGGGAGATAGAAAAGTAGGATTGAAAAAAAAAGTAAAAAAATAGCGGTTTTCTTTAGTTTGCCTACTGTACCTGCCTGTTAATATACTTTGCCGTAACACGACCGTCCGTATCAATTTCAAAACGCGAGACAGAACCGGATGCTCCATTAAAACGGAAAACAGCCCTGTCTTCCAGAGTTTGCCCCATAAGCATCGACTGTAAAAAACTGAGGGCCGTTCCATGGGAAACTACAAGAATCTTTTCGTCTTCATTGGCAAGAATTTCCCTGTAAAAAGGATGAAGTCTGTTCCACAAATCCCTGTCCGATTCTGCATCGGGGAATGGTCGGTAATCAGCATCATATTCATCTGAAGAAGGAATTTTATTTGCATTGAACCAGTCCCATGGCTTACCGTTTCCGGCTCCAGCATTTACTTCCCGAATGTCTTCCCGGAAAATCGGATTCAAATCTGTAAGCCTGCAAATTTCTTCTGCCGTCTGTGCAGCTCGTTTTAAGTCAGATGCATACAAAACAAAGCTCTGATCTATCCCTTCGTTTTTAAGGTATTGTCCTATTGTCGCCGCCTGCTTGTGTCCCAATTCAGTAAGGTCCCAGTCTCCCCAGGCTCCTGCATGTCCGTTTGTGTGATGAACTGACTGTGTATGCTGAACCAGTATGATCGTCTTTTTTCTTGTCGGGGTTGTATTGTCAGTTTTTTTGATGAGTGATTTCTGAAAAAGCGACTTTCCCTTTTCATAAGCGGTGTTCAGGTTTTTATCCCAGTTTTCCTCGCGAGATTTCAAGGCTTTGGTCATTCCGTCAAACACGAAAAATTCCATTTCCTTTGCCCTGTTGAACATCCTGTCGCCGAACATGACTTTTTTCATGCTGTAAATCAAATCATATTTTAAAAGCTTTTCTTTTGTGTTTCCTGCGGTACAGAGAATCAGAGCCTTATCCAAAAGCTTCATTCGTTTTTCTCCGTAAGCAAAACCGTAGCTCCATACACGGTCAAACCAGCCTACAAGTTTAGCAGGAGCTTCTGTCCAGAAAATAGGATAGATGAATACGATTGCATCAGAAGAATTGATTTTTCCCTGTTCAGCAAGAACGTCTTGGGCTAAATCGTCAGTATTCCTATAGTTTGAATCCCTCAAGTATTCCTTTTCGGTCATGTCAGTCTGAAAATTCATCCTGTACAAATCAGAAAGAACATATTCATTCCCCGAATCAACAATTCCTTTTATGAATGAATCGCGTACATGGCTTGTAAATGAGTCTTCCGACGGATGGCAGTAAACTATAAATGCTTTCATACCTTTATTATAGCAAAAAGAAGGACTATGCTACAACCATAGGAATTAATTCAAATACAAATATCCGCCAAAGCACCAGCCTGTAGTTCCGGGTGTTATTTTTTTTCCGTCTTTGTCTTTGCCTTCTTTAATTTCAACTTTAACCCAGTTTGACGTTATGCCGTCGATTTTTTCAAGCTTGCCCACTTGAATCACTTTCAACTGACAGCCTTTACCCATTGTCAGCTTTGTTCTTGAATTCGTACTCTCTGATTCACGGATGCGGAGGTTTACGGAATTATAATAGTGATAACCCATGCATATGCGGTCGTCATTTAAGAAAGCAGTGTCAACATAAGAGTCAAAGATGTAGGGGGAATTCTTACTCTGCTTGTAGGTGTCATATCTGTTTTGAATCCTTTGCTGATAGTCATCTATTTCATTTACTCTAAGGGTACATCCGCGGCTGTCAAATTTTATTTCATGATTTCCGTCCCATGATTCAGCACTTACATAAGAGCACTGGCAGATAAAAAAGCCCTTTCCTGTTTCCGGATTTAAGGCATACCATGTATATTCAAAAGCACCGCCACCAAATCCGCCGTTGTAATTTGTGTAGCATAAGATGATTACAGGCAGTGGAAGATTTTTTTCGTATGTCAGAGAAGCATAACCTTTTGGCATGAAATCCATGAATTTACCGGTTTGAACAATTACATTTGCAAAGCTGTTTGTCTTTGTGTTCAGGATGATCAATGCAAGTTCCATTTTGTTAGCTTCGTTCATGTACAGGCTTTCTAAAAACAGATAGTCGCCCAATATGTCTTGAATTTTTGAATTGACTTCCTCAAAGCTGTTGCAGTCCCTTAGGCGGCTGTAAAACATGCTGGTTGTTGCAAGGTTAATGCCAAGCAGTTTATAAGTCGTTCCGTCATTCACTGTTATTGATTGAACTTCTGTTGAAACGCAAAATCCCGGAACAAGGCCTTTGTAAGCTGTTCCCTTTACCTTGAATTCACACAAATAATCATAATAGATGATGCCATGGATTGTGTTGTCATACATATTTTGGTCAAAATCATGGCAGAATTTTAAATCCTTGGTAATTGAAAGGATTTTAAGTTTTGTTCCCGCTGGAACTTCAATTTTTCTGCCTGTATTAGGAATCTGTGCCTCACATTCAAAGACCGTGTAAAAATCCCTTTGCGTGAAGTCGTCGCTATATTTTTTGGTCAAATCCAGGGTGACATGGGTAAAACGTGGAAACTGATCGTCAAAATAACCGCCACCGCCTGCAAAAACACTCACAGGGATTAAGAGAAGTGATAAAAACAATGCTAACTTCTTCAATTTAATCTCCTTCTGATAAAAAATTGAATTTTTCAATATCTTTTTTCCAATATCCATGTTATAATGATTTATAATCCAATTCAAGAGGTTTTGAAGATATGGGAATGAGACTTGTTACACGTTCAGATTTTGACGGACTGGCTTGTGGAGCTCTTTTGCTTGAGGCTGGTATAATTGATCACTGGAAGTTTGCGCACCCAAAAGACTTGCAGGATGG
>DBWR01000052.1:15735-25178 GCA_002309305.1 Treponema sp. UBA1233
AGTGAGTTTGAGCGCAACCAGCTTGAAGGAAAATACAAGGGAGAAAGCCGCATTACACCTTCATGTGCCCGCATCATTTACGAGTATTATGGTGGAAAGGAGAAATTCCCCAATTTTGATGACCTGATGGTGGCCGTAGACAAGGTAGATTCCGGGAACCTGACGATTGACGAGATTCAAAATCCACAGGGCTGGATTCTTGTGGGCTTCTTGATGGATCCCCGAACAGGTCTTGGACGATGGCGTGAATTTACCGTATCCAACTATCAGCTGATGGAAAAGCTCATGGTTGCATGCCGTGACAAAACCACAGAAGAAATCCTTGCCATGCCGGACGTAAAGGAAAGGATTGAAGTGTACAATGAGCAGACCGAAAAATTCAAGGAAATGGTAAAGGCCCACACTGTTGTAGAAGGAAACCTCATAATCTCTGACCTGCGTGGTGTTGATCCGATTTATACAGGAAACCGTTTCATGATTTACAGCATGTACCCGGAGCAGAACATTTCCGCATGGATTGTCAGCGGTCGTGGAGGGCAGGGATGCTCTGCGGCTGTGGGATACAGCATCTTGAACAGGACATGCAAGGTCAACGTCGGAAGCCTGATGCTCAAATATGGCGGTGGCGGTCACGAAAAGGTCGGAA
Source organism: Treponema sp. UBA1233 (assembly GCA_002309305.1). Classification (GTDB taxonomy): domain Bacteria; phylum Spirochaetota; class Spirochaetia; order Treponematales; family Treponemataceae; genus Treponema_D. The sequence continues at coordinate 16,382 of DBWR01000052.1, forward strand.
CATGCCAGTTTACAAACGAAAATATGGCAACGGAACTCCCAAAGATGCTTGAGGAACTGAAGGGTTTGGCAAATTCCTAAAAAATTGATATAATGTTGGCTGTCTGGAGAGTATCATCATGCTTTTCAGGCAGCTATTTTTTTTGCGGCGGGAATATGAAAAATAAAGTTTTCTTAGAGGGAATTCGTGACGGAATTCCAATTGGTCTTGGGTATTTTGCCGTTTCTTTTTCTTTGGGCATAGTGGCACGTAACGCAGGTTTGACTCCATTTCAGGGATTTGTGGCAAGTTTCTTTAATTTGGCTTCGGCCGGGGAATATGCCCTGTTTACTTCAATTGGTGCGGTGGCTACATATCTTGAAATTGCCCTTATAACCCTTGTGATAAACGCACGCTATCTTTTGATGAGTACGGCCCTGACACAACGCTTTGACCCCAAAACCCCTCTCATCCACCGTTTCCTGATTGGTTTTGCAATTACCGATGAGCTGTTCGGAATTACTATTGCACGGCCAGGATACATTAATCCATCCTACAATTACGGGGCATACCTCATCGCAATTCCCCTCTGGAGCATTGGAACGTCACTCGGAATCATCGCAGGGAACTTTCTGCCGCTCAGGGTTGTGAGCGCGCTTTCTGTTGCCCTTTATGGTATGTTCATTGCAATCATCGTACCGCCCGCAAAAAAGAACCGCGTCATCCTTATTTCCATAATCATCAGTTTTGCCGCCAGCTATGCATGTACGGTAATCCCCAAGATAAAGGAACTTTCCGCAGGAACACGCACAATCATCCTGACAGTTGTGATTTCAAGCATAGTCGCACTGATCAAACCCATATCCGACCAGGACACTCCATCTGCAGGGGAAAGCACAAAAGAAAACGAAACAACGGAGAGTGACAAATGAACGCCTACATATACATCGCCATATTTACAGGATTTGCCGTCTCGTATCTGATTAGGGTTCTTCCGCTGACACTGATCCGTAAGCCGATAAAAAACCGTTTCATCAAATCGTTTTTGTATTATGTTCCGTACATCACGCTTGCCGTCATGACTTTTCCCGCCATTGTGGAGGCAACTCAGTCCCCAATCGCCGGAATCATCGCGCTTGCCGTGGGAATCATCCTGTCCTTCTTTGGTGCCGGCCTCTTCCCAGTAGCCTGTGCCTGCTGTGCGGTGGTCTTTGTGGCGGAACTGCTGCTGGTGTAGGGGAAAGCCCCAATAAAGATGATTTATTTGTTCTCTTCAATCAATTCAGTTATAATCTTGAACAATTGTTTGTAACGATGGCGGGAGAAGGCGAAGGAAATCAATAGAATGATTATAATGGCTATTAAAGCTTCGATAGCTTTAGTTATGCCAAAACCGGGCGAGACAGAAAATGGAAAAGGAACGGCTAGCAAGAGAATAATAGAAAAACTTTCACGACCCTTTATTTTGACAACTCTGTTTTCGTTGTCGATGATAATTGCACCGTGAATGTTTCCAGTGTCTGTTAGGGTGCGGCCAACTTGAATCATCTTTTTCCTAAAGTAGAAAGTATTTTCATCAATTGTTTTTCCCGTGTACCTAAAGAACCCTTTGTATGAATCAATATTGTTGATAAAGCTATTAATTTTGATTGATGCCCTTTTGTGTTCGTTGAATGGAATGCTTTTGCTATAAACAGGTATTCCCTTTTCAAAGTATAATTGGTTCCATTGAGCGGCCAAGACGGTTACAAAAACGCCGTATGCTAATAAAAATCCAGTTGTGAGATAAATGGGCACCATACTTTTTTTCTCCACATACTTAATTTAATAAATGATAATAGATTTATTTCAATTCTTCAAGTTGTGTGGTAGGAGAATGTCTAAAAAACATGATATGTCATTGCCAGACTAGATCCGGCAATCTATAACTGCCTGTAATGCAACAATGTAGATTATCGGGTCTGGCCGATAATGACGCAATATAGCATAACGGCTTGACCATCCTCCTCCCCACTTTTATAATGGAACATGTTCGATTACATTTTTTTTGATTTGGACGGAACTCTTACCGATCCTGCTCTTGGAATAACGAATTCTTTTAAACATGCCCTGGAATCTTTTGGTCTTGAAATCCCCAGCTATGAAAAACTCTGTTCGTTTATTGGGCCTCCGCTTGTGGATACTTTTAGGACTCAGTTTGGTTTTTCTGATGAAAAGGCTTCTCTTGGTGTCCTTAAATATCGCGAATACTTTGCGGAAAAGGGGCTTTTGGAAAATGCCGTATACCCTGGAATCCCCAATTTGCTTTCTGACTTGAAGGATGCGGGAAAAAGACTTGTGGTGGCAACATCAAAGCCTGAGGAATATTCGGTTAAAATAATTGAGCACTTTGGCCTTGCCCCATATTTTGAAAATGTCTGCGGAAGCCTGATGGATGAAAGCCGGAGCAAAAAAGACCAGGTGATTGAATATGCCCTTGAACGGAATCAAATCAACGACCGTGGAAAAGTCCTGATGATAGGAGACCGGAAGCATGACATTCTGGGTGCAAAAAAGACCGGCCTCAAATCGTGTGGAATTCTCTTTGGATATGGCAGCCTGCAGGAATTACAGACCGCCGGAGCCGATTACATAGCAGGAAACGTCACGGAATTAAAGGACATCTGCCTGCAGTAAGATTGGTTTTTATTTCCTTATGCTGGATGCGCTAATTTCCAGCTTACCGTCCACCGCAAGTTTTACGCACTTGATGAACTCGGGGAAATCAGGACACTTTTCGTATGCTATGCTTGCCGTTGAATGTACTCTGGATTCAATGTCAAAGGTTCCGATAAAGTATGCGGCTCCACCAAGTATTTGTACTGTAAGGCCGTCATATTCCAGATTTACTGTCTTTATGAGTGTTCCATCCTTATATACATTGCAAACCAAAAGATCATAGAAAATTTCCGTCTGGTCTAATTTCTTGTACACGCTCAAGTCATATCCGTTATATGAAAAAGAATAAAGTTTGAAATATGACTGTTCCTTTATGTAATCTTCCTGGGAATTCTTCCAGATTTCGATGAGCTGGTTTTCGTATTTCTGAGCCTTTTTGTAGTCACCCTTTGAATAGAGACACATTATCATGATGCTGTTCATGGCATAGGAAGTCTTGTCTTGCTTTAAATAGTTTTCAGCATAGGTTTTTGCTTTTCCCAAGTCATTCAGCACGTACAGAGTGTAAGCCATATGGTAGAGGGCATCGGGATTCTTTTTGTCAAGTGAGTAGAATTTGGAAAAATATTCCAAGGCCTTTTGATAGTCGCCGAGGGTTTCATATATGGTTCCAAGCCACTCGTAGGATTGAGCATCCTTGTCATTCAGTTCAATGCATTTTTCATAATAGGGGATTGCTTTATCATACTCTCTGGAATATAAATAAATTCCGCCAATATAGAAATATGGACTTGAGAAGCTGGGATCGTTCTGAGTTACAATGGTAAAATATTTTAGCGCTTCTTCATCTTTTTCCAAGCGGAAATTTGCCAATCCCAGGTAGAAATAATCGGAAGTGGTAAATTCAGATTCATCCTTTTGCGTGATGTCATTGATTATCTCCTGGTACTGTTGCTGCTGATCAAGAAGGCTGTACTTTTCAACATAATAATCTGCCTTAGCGGCAAATCCCAGGCCAACGGTAAAAGCAAGTAATAAAATGGCTATCAGTTTTTTCATATTCATTCTCCCTTTTTTGATTTGACATAATCTTATTGTAGAAGAATATCTGGAATGTGTCTATATTGAATCCTACTCTCTGCCATTTGCCAAGCATTGTGGAAAACTTGTGTATTTCTGTGAATTTGCTGTGGAAAAGTTCCCGATTTCTTGATATTACGTTGAATTATTCGATTTAAGAAATTCAAAGATTTTGGAGTTATACAGGGGATGTAAAATAACTCTTTGTAATATAAAGAAATATAGTTTTTTAGTCTTTTTCCCGCTCTAATTGCCCATATTATTGTGAATTAGGAATGTCAAGTAGTATAACATGTGGAAAAGTGCCATTCAAACTGTGGAAAACTTGTGTTTAAACAACAGGGAGACCCCCTTTCCTCCGCTAAAAATCAAGGCAGATGGGGAATCTTGTGACATAATGCCGGACTGATAGATTTTTCATGCAGGAAATAAAAATTTTTTTCAAAAAAAACTTGACACTTATATCGCAGTGTGATATATTTAATTCAGATACAACGCAGTGCGATATATTGCAGCTGGATATATTGAACTGCAACAGTATTGGAGGTTCAAATGGACGGCCACATCAAGAAAGTATACGTTCCCATGACGGAAACAGGATTCTACATTCTTCTGTGCCTGCAAAAGGAAAACCACGGTTATGGAATCGTTCAGAAAGTCAAGGAAATGACAGAAGGCGAAATCACCATAACGCCGGGAACAATGTATGGCTCCCTTTCCAAAATGGAAAAAGACGGCCTCATAAAGTTCATCCGGGAAGAAGAGAAAAGAAGGGTCTATAAGATTACAGACTTAGGCAGCGAGGTTCTATCGCTTGAATTAAAGCGGATCCAGAGACTTTACAAAAATGCCACTCAGGAAGGCGAAATCAAATAGGAGGCAAAAAATGAGCGAGACAAAGACAAAACTCAAATGGTACAGCATCGTTCAGTACGAAGAAGAAGCCAGATGGCTTGAAAAAATGCATTCCCAGGGATGGAAGTTCATCGGCGTCAACATGCCCTGCTTCTACCACTTTGAACGCTGTGAGCCCGAGGACTACGTTTACCAGCTTGACTACAACAAGAACTCAAGCAACATCGAATACAAGCAACTTTTTGAAGACTGTGGCTGGGAATACCTCACAGACTGCATGGGCTACTCCTATTTCCGCAAAAAGGCATCCGAGGCAAACGGTCACGAAGACATTTTCTGCGACGACGAATCCCGCCTGGACATGGTTAGGAGGATATTCCGCGGAAGGGTAATTCCCCTGCTTATCATATTCTTCGCCTGCATCGGAACAAACCTCCCCATCAGCATCATTCAGCGGGGCATCAGCAGTTCCGTCACAATAATGTGGATACTCTTGGCCCTGCTCTACCTGTGGATTTTCGGCTCATTCCTGGGCAAATACATGTCATTCAAAAAGAGAATCAGGAAGTGAAATGCGGGTAAAAGATTAATAATACGGAGGCTGGGGTTGTCCAATAACTTCATAAGGTGTAGATGCTGAATCAAGTTCAGCATGACAATACTTTTTTGGACAACCCCCCGGGCTTTCCGGGGCTACGGCTCTCGCCTCCGACCACGCTTCCGCGTGTTTTCGCTCCGCTCACCCCTCCAATCCCTAGCCCGTTCTTTATCTTCCATTATCAAAATATAACAAAAACTAGGGCCTTTGTGATTAAAAATTCAAAAAATCTATGATAAAATAATAAGGTCGCCCGATAGGCTACTGCATAACATGAAAAAATTGTATTATGATGTAAATGACAATTGGGAGGAATACATGTACGGTGCAATTTTAGGTGACATAATAGGACAGCCATTTGAGTTTGACAGGGGATTCAAGACAAAGGATTTCCCCTTGTTTTCTGAAAGGCCTCATTTTACAGATGATACTGTGATGACAATTGCAATATGCGATGGAATACTAAAGGCGGGACTGGATGCAGATGAAAGCACGATGAAAAATGAAATGATTAAAAGCATGCACCTTTGGGGACACAAATATCCGCATGCAGGTTATGGACAGAAATTTTATCTGTGGATAGCGGCAAAGAAGACAGAGCCTTATGGAAGCTATGGAAACGGTTCAGCCATGCGCGTAAGTTCCGTGGGATGGCTCTTTGAAACTTTGGAGCGTACCAGGGAAGTTGCAGGATGGTCAGCGGAAATCACTCACAATCATCCGGAAGGAATCAAGGGAGCGGAAGCGGCGGCATCAGTAATATGGATGGCACGTAACGGCTACTCAAAATCACAAATCAAAGAGTTTGTCACCAAGGAATTCAAATATGACTTGTCCAGAACCTGCGATGAAATACGCCCGGACTATCACCATGTGGAAAGCTGCCAGGAAACAGTGCCGGAAGCAATAACCGCATTCCTGGAAGGAGATGGCTTTGAGGATGTAATCAGAACGGCAGTAAGCCTCGGCGGTGACTGTGACACTCTCACTGATATAGCAGGTGGCATGGCAGAAGCCTTCTATGGTGTACCGGGAGAGCTAAAAGAAAAATGCCATCAATACACACCAGAAGATATGCATGAAGTGATGCTAGAGTTTGAAAAATATAAGAAACAGCCAAAGGGTAATGAGCTGTAACCGATAGAGGTCCTAAATGGGCTTAATCACACGCGAAGCATTGTTCAAGAAACGAATAAACGTATGGAAAATATATTAATAGGAACCAGCGGATATGACTACCCGGAATGGAAGGGTGTGTTTTATCCGCAGGAATTGAAAAGGGCAGATTTCCTCTCTTACTATGCGACTCAGTTTAATGCGCTTGAGTTGAACAGCACATTCTACAGCATGCCCACCGCAGACCGGCTTTATTCTTTTTATCAAAGGAGTCAGGGAAAAGTCAGCTTCAGCATAAAGGCAAACAGGATGCTTACACACGAGATAACGAAAATGTGGCCCAACGCATCTGAAGAATTCAAGCATGCCCTTAATCCCCTTCTGGAGAACGACAGCCTCAGCGCAGTGCTTTTTCAATTTCCGCAAAGCTTTCATTACACAAATGAAAACAGGATTTATCTTGCAAAGCTGATTGAAGAATTCCAAGGCTATCCCGTGGTGATAGAGTTCCGCCACAAAGAATGGATACGCGAATCGGTTTTTGAAGGCCTTGTTCAACGGAAGGCCTCCATAGCATTTTGTGACATGCCCCAGCTTAAATCACTTCCCAATGCGGATTTGCATGACAACTTGTATTCCAACTTCATGGGACAAATCGCCTATATCCGACTTCATGGCCGGAATGCCAATGCATGGTATGCTCAGGACCCATCCTCTTCTTCAGAAAGTTCAAACGGTTCCGCCCGCTACCTGTACGATTACAGTGATGAAGAGCTCATTCAATTTGTACCGGGAATCTCCAGAATCAAGGATAGGGGAACACTGATTCAGGTATATTTCAACAATCACCCAAACGGAAATGGCGCCAAAAACGCAAAGAAACTCAAGGACTTGCTGGCAGCTGTTCCCTGAGTTTCAATCTGGATAATTCAGTGTGTTTTTAGAATATTACTCCGGACTGGCAGACACGGAATCCCAAGTTGCTGCTTTTACCTGTGGGGGCGCTTGCACTGCGAAAGAGGACCGTACACTGTTCTGCATCATCCAGCCATGATCCACCACGCTTTATGTGCATGTTTCCGATTGAAGGTCCATGAGGGTTGCTTACAGCCTTTCCTTCCAGTTCTTCCATATAATCCCAGCACCATTCGGCTACATTTCCGGACATGTCGTAAAGGTCAAGAGTATTTGGGAATTTTGTAGCGACATCATGGGTAGATGCCTGACTGTTTTCTCCATACCATGCCACTGTATCAATACTGTCACTACCGGCATAGATTGTGTCTTCGTCATTTTTTCCACCGCGAGCGGCATATTCCCATTCTGCTTCTGTAGGCAGACGGTATCCTGTGGCCTCAAAATTGCATGTGATGTGCTTCCACATTGGGCTCTTTATGTCGATTCCGTTCAATTCTGTATTGCCACCGATGGAATAGCAGGGGGTCAGGTTTTTCTTTACGCTTAGCATGTTGCAGAAAATTACGGCCTCACACCAGTTTACGGATTCTACGGGCCTTTTGTCTCCTTTTAGTTTGGAGGGGTTTACGCCGGTAACGTCAAAATACTGTGTCTGTGTAATCAGAGTCTGTGACATGGCAAAAATGTCAAGCGTTACCCTGCGGTTTTGCCTTTTGTCGCCCATGTAGAAAGTGGCTCCAGGAATCTTTATCATCTTGATTTCCTGTTTGTCATTTCCATCGTCGAGCGTCAGATTGGCTGTAAGTTTTGTTCCGCAGTGAGGACAAAAGTTAAAAGAGTCTGGTAATGATGTACCACAAATCGAACATTTCATAGGTCAAATCTCCTGGGCCAGTAGAACAGTTTGTAAAAGTTTATCAAAATTCAATTCATTATACCACCTATTTGCAAAAATAGATAGAATATCCATTGACTTTTTTTCCATTTAAAGTAAAATTTAGCGCATAAGGAAGTAATTCATGGAGATAACAGTCAACAAAACATCCGAATCAACTATTCTAGAAGTTAGTGGACGTTTGGATACAACAACCGCTCCCGCTTTTGAAGCTCAAGTCAAAGAATACTTTAACAAGACAAAGCTTTTGATTCTTGACATAAAGAATGTGGAATACATTTCCAGCGCAGGTCTCAGAGTAGTCCTTCAGGCTCATAAGGGAATGGGTGCATATAGCGGCAAACTCATCGTAAAGAACCCGTCCGATTTCTGCCAGCAGGTCTTTGAGGCTACAGGAATGGACAGCATCCTCTTTATAGAAAAATAATCAAAGAAAAAACTCACTCTAAGGAAAACATTATGAACAAAATCATCGAAAAGAGACAGCTTTCAGAGAATGTCTACTACATGAAGTTCGAGGCTCCCGACATTGCCAAAAACCGCAAGGCAGGACAGTTTTTAATCGTGCAGGTTGACCAGGACCTTACAGAGCGCATCCCGCTGACCATTGCAGATGCAAATGCACAGGAAGGATGGGTCGCCATTGCATTCCAGCCGGTTGGAGCGTCCACATACAAGCTTTCCAAGTTGAATGTGGG
>DBWR01000052.1:25332-25604 GCA_002309305.1 Treponema sp. UBA1233
CTTTTGATTTTTGTTGACGAAATGAAGGCCGTGTGCGATGAGGTTATCCTGATGACTGATGACGGTTCAGCAGGAGAAAAGGGTGTGGTTACAATTGCCCTTGAACGCCTTTGCCAGAGCGATGTTCCTCCGGCCGAAGTGATAGCCATTGGACCGCCTATAATGATGAAGTTTGCATGTCAGTGTGCCGCAAAATACAATGTGCCGTGTACCGTAAGCCTTAACACGATTATGATTGACGGAACGGGAATGTGCGGTGGCTGCCGTGTTTC
>DBWR01000052.1:25658-65808 GCA_002309305.1 Treponema sp. UBA1233
CACCAGGTAGACTGGGACAACATGATGATGAGGATGAAGAGCTTTAAGCCGCAGGAAACCGAAGCATTCCACAAGTGCAAGCTCCAGGATGCACAGTAAGGGAGAATACAATGGAACATATCAGTTCAGAAAAACTGGCAGAAATCGCCAAAGAAGAATATAAGAAGATTGAATCAAAAATTGCAGACGGATCGCTGACACCAAAGGACCGCCGTGACATTCCGCTTCAGGTAATGCCTACGGGAGAGCCTCTTGTCCGTGCCCGCCAGATGTCGGAAGTTGCCCTGGGTTACACAAAGGAGCAGGCCATTGTAGAAGCAAACCGCTGCCTTCAGTGCAAGAATGAGCCTTGTGTAAAGGGATGCCCGGTTAACGTTCGCATTCCACAGTTTATCGCAAAGGTTGCCAAGGGTGACTTCAAGGGTGCCGTGGACGAAATCAAGCAGACCAATCTCCTTCCCGCAATCTGTGGCCGTGTCTGTCCTCAGGAAAAGCAGTGCCAGGGTGAATGTACCGTTGGAAAAGTATACAAGAGCGTGGAAAAGGCCGTAAGCATCGGTCGTCTGGAGCGTTTTGTCGCCGATTACGAGCGTGAGAACAACCTTACCACAACCCCGGCAGTTGCCCCTTCTACGGGAAAAAAGGTCGCAATCGTCGGTTCAGGTCCCGCAGGCCTTACTGTTGCCGCTGATTGCCGCAGGGCAGGACATGACGTTACTGTATTTGAGGCATTCCACAAGGCCGGTGGCGTTATGGTGTACGGTATTCCGGAATTCAGGCTTCCAAAGGACATTGTTGCCAAGGAAGTAGAAAACCTCAAGAACATGGGCGTAAAGTTTGAGATGAACTTTTTGGTCGGTCGCACTTCTACAGTCCAGCAGATTCTTACTGAAAAGGGGTTTGATGCCGCATTTGTTGGAACCGGAGCAGGCCTTCCCAAATTCTTTGGCATTCCCGGAGAAAACTACATCGGTGTCTTTAGTGCCAACGAATACCTTACGCGTGCCAACCTGATGAAGGCTTATGATAAGGAAAAAGCAGATACCCCGTTCTACGAGGCACAAACTGTTGTAGTCTGTGGTGGTGGAAATGTAGCCATGGATGCGGCCCGTATGGCATTGCGTCTTGGTGCGGAAAAAGTCTATGTCGTATACCGCCGTACACGTGCAGAAATGCCAGCCCGTGCGGAAGAAGTTGATCATGCGGAGGAAGAGGGAGTCGAATTCAGATTCCTTGAAAATCCGATAGAGATTCTTGGAAACGCCGAGGACGGAAGGGTAACTGGAATCCGTGCATTGAGCTATGAGCTTGGTGAACCGGATGCTTCTGGCAGACGCAGACCTGTGGAAATCAAGGGAAGCGAGCATGACATTCCTTGTGATGCCGTAATTGTCGCATTGGGAAACAATTCCAATCCGCTTATCCCCAAGACAACCCCGGAAATCGCCGTGGACAACAAGGGCCATATTACCGTTGACGAAAAGCAGGCAACAAGCATGACCAAGGTATGGGCAGGTGGAGACATCGTTCTGGGTGCCGCCACAGTAATCCTTGCCATGGGTGAAGGCCGAAAAGCCGCGCAGTCAATCAACGAGTATCTGGCGAAATAGAGAAGGAATCAACTCCCAGCGGGAACCTGTCATTCTGTGCTTGATTTTATGTCATTCCGGACCTGATCCGGAATCTAGACATTGCATGTTAAGATGCTGTGCGAAGCCGCCGAAGGCCATCAAGTTCAGCATGGCAGGATTTTCTTTATATATCCTTAAATCGTCAAGAATAAAAAAGATAAAACCATTTGATTAAAGTTTAAAAATAGTTTATAATTCGATTCATGCTGGAACTAAGCGTTAATTCTAAATCGCCTGCGGCAATCAATTCTGCTTTCAAGAAGATTAAGGACATGATCATGACTGGTGCGGTGGCAAGAACTACTGCAATTCATGTCGTACTTGAACCGGGATATTACCGTGAGCTTATCAAATACAATCTCTCCAATCCTCTTGTTATAGAAAGTGCACCGGGTACAAAGCCGGAGGATTGTGTCATTCAGGCCGACAATTGCGAGGCGTTCAACAAGGGACTGGAAAATCGTGCCGTGTTTGTGCTGGGACCGAATGTCACCAATGTTTCCCTCAAGAATTTTACCATTACCAATACACACAGCAAAACCGTTATGGAAGGTTCAACTCTGGCCGACAGTGCGGAAGCCCTCGTCTGGAACAATACCACAGGAACCCTCTTTGCCCAGGGAATGCACATAGAGGGAAGGCAGAATACGCTTTGCCTTAAGGGTTTCAGCTGGTTCAAGGATTGCTTGATTACTGGAGACACCGATTTCATCTACGGAGATTTGGACACCGCATTGTTTGAAGAATGTGAGGTCAACGTCCGCGAAGACAACCGTGGAGATTATCCGGGATATGCCGTAAAGAGTCTGGCTTTTGCAAACAAACCGGGCTTTGTGTTCATGAACTGCCGTTTCACCGCCGAAAAGCGCAAGAAGAGTTCAGTATTCGTTTACAGGACGGAAGGTCACGGTGGAGCCGACAAACTCAAATGGTGGGATTCAGCCGCATTCATCAACTGCTTTATGAGCGACGTTTTTGACCCTGAGCTTGCATGGGACGATGACATGGAGCTGGAAGTTTATCCCAGAGGCAATGTAAAGACAGGCATCCGGGAATACAATACCCTGGTCGTTGGCAAGGGCGGTAAAGTTGAAGAGGCCGATACCACAAAACGCAACATCAGGTCATACCTTTTGACAGACGACGATTATTTTTCAAACTATGCAAGCCGCTACCTGATTCTGCATGACACCCCATTTGCAGAGATTTCCGGGGAACAGTAAAGCCTAGGAGTTTACACCCAAACCAAAAAGCGCAAAGTCTCCCCTAACCGGGTCATCGGGAAAAGCTTCCCTTAGCATTTCGGTCAGATGAATGGCATTTTTCATTGTTGGGGCAGGCATTTTACCTGTGGCTGTTTTTTCCAGAAGATTGAATTGAACGGCCGTCTGAATTACATGCGTGTCCATCGGAATCAAAAGCTCAGTCTTTTTGTACCATGTCCACAATCCCAAATCCACAGGAGAATTGTCACGGACCATCCAGCGCAGGAACATGTTAAGGCGTTTGTTTGCACTGTCCTTTCCATGTGGAATTATCGAGCAGTCCTTACAGAATTCATTTGCAATAAGAGTAGACAAGTGGATTCCGGAATCAGCATTCAATTTGTAAACCGAACGAAAAAAATCCCCGAGTGTGTTTTCCTTTTTCAATATCTCACTCATGCGGTCACATAAAAGCCTCATCGTGTTGAACGAAAACATGCGGTAAAATGATTTTTCGGATTGGGCAAAAAACGATTTGTATTTTCCGTCCCTTATCCATTGTGCGGGGCTTCCGTCAGTCTGCTCAAGAATCAGTTCAACATGCTTTAAAATCTGGTCCCTTCTTCCAAACGAAAGATTTGCCGCGATGAATGCAGCAGTTTCCACGTCATCGGTTTTTTCATAACGGTAAAGGAAGCACGAGGGATCCTTTGAAATGAAATCCCTTGTTTCATATTTGTCGGCGAGTGTCCGTAATGTTTCGCACAGTTTTGAATCCATGCTCAAATACTAAAAGAATTTTTATTTTTTGTCATCAACCACTTGAACAAATTTTTTTATTGTGATAATTTGACGATATACTACAGGTCGCCAAAATGGCAAGGAGGTTCAGACCCATGGTTAACAGTGTGAATAATATGAAATCGGGAATGAGTCTCCTGGACTTTTCTTTCTGAAACATTCCCAATTTCATTTTAATCCTCACAATTTTATCTTTTAAGGACGTAGTATCTTTACGCCCTGAGTCTTGATGTACAACAGGTGTTTTATTATGGAAACGAAATTAAATTTAGGTAAGTACGTGCGGCGCTATGCCGTGCTTTATTCAATTGCAGTCATTGCTATGGGCTTTAGCACTTGGCTTGATATGATAGCCCCAATCATCGTTCAGCATATTGTTGATGATGTCTTGATTGACCGTCAAATGGATTTGCTCAAGATGCTGCTGCTTGGAATTCTGGGCATTGGTGTCGGACGCTGTGTATTTCAGTATGTAAAGGAATACATCTGCGACTGGTGCGGTTCAAAGATTGCATCGGAAGTCAGGATTGATTTGTTCCGCAAGATTCAAAGCCTGTCTGCCAATTTCTTTGACGGAATAAACTCCGGTGAGTTGATGTCACGCGTTAAGGATGACGTTGACCGAATCTGGGACATTGCGGCATTCATGGGAATCCTGATAGCGGAGGTGCTGCTTCGTGTTGTCATCACCACATTCTACATGATGCGGATGAACTGGAAGCTCTCTTTATTTCCGCTTGCATTGATGGTGTCGGCGGCGATTATCGCAATCAGAATGGAAAAGAAACTGGATGTGGTCTTCGGTGACATTGCCCAGGAAAATTCCGAGTTGAACAATACTGCGGCTGAAAACCTTGCCGGTGTGAGGACGGTTAAGGCTTTTGCCCGCGAGGATTTTGAACGGAAGAAATTCCACAGGCACAACCAGAAGTACTACGAGCTGAACATAACCCAGTCAAAAATCTTCGTGCACTACAACCCCATGGTGCAGATGATAACAAGGCTTCTTCCTGCCATAGTGCTTTTCTTTGGAGGTCTTGCGGTTATTGCAGGTCGTGTGGAGAAAGTATCTGAAAGCACTGGCATTGTGGGTGCGGCTTATTCAATAGGAAAGGCGTTTACTGTCGGACATGACATGACCGTGGGTGAGCTTCTTGCATTTCTGCAGTACGTGGGCAACATCGTGTGGCCGATGGAGATGCTGGGCTGGCTTACAAACGGTTTTTCAAGCGCAAAGGCAAGCGTAAAGCGTCTGAACAAAATCTATGAGCAGACTCCAAACATTCTTGATGAGTCGGGAATTGACGAAGAGCTGTTCAATCAGTTTGACGTGAACGGTCAGATTGCATTTGACAAGGTGACTTACGAGGCCAACGGAAGAAAGATTCTGGATGATGTGAGCTTTAATCTGGAAGAGGGGCAAACACTCGGAATAATGGGTGCGACCGGTTCAGGAAAGACCACGATAATCAACCTGTTAAAGCGCATGTACGATGTGAGCTCGGGAAAGATTCTTTTGGACGGAGTTGACATACGCGACATTCCTTTGTCGGCGCTCAGGCGGAGCATTGCATGTGTAATGCAGGACATCTTTTTGTTCAGCGATACGATAGAAGGAAACATTCGTCTGGGTGAAAAGGAAACCATGCCCCATTCCCTTGTAATCAAGTCATTGCAGAGGGCTAAAGCCTGGCCGTTTGTTTCCAAGATGAAGGAAGGTGAACAGACCGTAATCGGTGAGCGCGGCATAGGTTTGAGCGGCGGACAGAAGCAGAGGATAACAATTGCTCGTGCGCTTGCAAGAAAGACACCGGTACTCGTTCTGGATGATTCAACTTCGGCACTGGACACGGAGACGGAGCAGGAGATTCAGGAAGTGTTGAATGAGCTTACGGGCATGACGAAAATTATTATCGGCCACAGGATAAGCAGTGTCCGCAAGGCGGATAAGATTATCGTTATGGACAAGGGTAAGATTGTAGAGGAAGGAACCCACGACGAGTTGCTGCGGCTTGGAGGTCTTTACAAGGAGACCTATGACTCCCAGCATTAAGGCAGGGCGTTACGGGGTGCAAACCCCGTTAGAAAGGGTAGCGAACAACGTAGTGTGAGCGAGGGAAAGGCTTTTCCCTTTAAAGGACAAAAGAGGTTTTTATGGAAATGAACAGTTATAAAACGGACGAGGCTCTTGCGAAGAAAAGTAAATTTTCAACGATGCCCAGGCTGTTTTCATATTTGATGAAATACAAGGGACGTGTGGCGGTTGTGCTTCTGCTGATGGGTGTGGGCACGACGATAGATTTGATAAATCCTCTGATGATTGAACATGCGGTGGATTCATTTATCGTTCCTTCCGACATTGCGGGACTTTTGAAAATGGTGGCGCTCTTTGTTGCCCTGAACATCGTGATGGTGCTTGCGATTAAACTGCGCATGCTGGTGATGGCCAAGACAAGCAACCGTGTGATTTTGGATTTGAGGCAGCAACTTTACGACCACATTCAAAAGCTGGATTTGAAATTCTTTGACTCAAGGCCGTCGGGAAAAATTCTTGCAAGGATAATCGGCGACACGAATTCGCTAAAAGACATAATTGAAAATGCCGTTACGACTTTAATTCCAAACCTGATCACTGTCATTGCGGTAATGGCAATCATGTTCGTAAAAAATTGGAAGTTGGCTCTTGCGGCTTTGTGTTCAATGCCGGTGATGGTGGTTGGAATCTTTTTGATTTCGATTAAGGCTGAAAAATACTGGCGTGCAAAAAGGCAGAAGTCTTCCAACATGAACGCCTTTATCAACGAAGATTTGTCGGGAATAAAAATCATTCAGAGCTTTAGGGCGGAAGATGAAACTGACAAAACTTTTCAGGAATTGGTGTGGGCGGATCGCAAGGAGTTTCTGAATGCGGTGCGCTGGTGCGACGGTTTCGGCTCATGGATTGACTTGTGCTGGAGCGTGGGAACGATGGCCCTCTATCTTGTGGGTATCATGGTGCTTGGTGTGGATTCGGTTTCAATCGGAACATACATTGCTTTCGGCTATTATGTCGGAATGTTCTGGCAGCCCATCATGAACCTGAGCAACTTTTACAATCAGGCTGTGAATGCGGCAAGCGGTGCAGAACGCATTTTTGAAATCATGGACACCGAGGCGACAGTAACCGATGTTCCGGATGCAAGTGTGATGCCTGGAATAAAGGGTGACGTGAGTTTTGAAAACGTGACATTCTCCTACGACGGGGAAGTTGATGTACTGCATGACGTGAGCTTTGATGTGGAAGCCGGAAAGACAATCGCTCTTGTTGGACCGACCGGCGCTGGAAAATCTACGGTGGTGAATCTCCTTAGCCGTTTTTATGACATTAAGGGTGGACGCATTTTGATTGACGGAAAAGACATACGCTCCGTGACAATCGATAGCCTGCGTACACAGATGGGAATAATGACACAGGACAATTACATCTTTAGCGGGACAATCCGGGATAACATTGCGTATGGAAAACTGGATGCAACTGAGGATGAGATTGTCGAAGCGGCAAAGGCGGTTCATGCCCATGACTTCATCTCGCAGCTCAAGGACGGATATGACACAAAGCTTACGGCACGCGGCGGTGAACTGAGCAACGGACAGAGGCAGCTGGTTGCATTTGCAAGGACCATGTTGAGCAAACCGCGCATTCTGGTTTTGGACGAAGCCACCAGCAGCATCGACACCAAGACCGAGCTTTTAGTTCAGGCAGGAATCGCACGGCTGTTGAAGGGAAGGACATCGTTTGTAATCGCCCACAGGCTTTCCACGATTCAAAACGCCGACTGCATTTACGTAATCGATGGCGGTAAAATCGTAGAGCGAGGCAGCCCCGCGGAACTGATGGCCAAAAAAGGCGCCTACTACGATTTGTACCAGAGGCAGTTTGCGTAAAGAAAAGTGATTTATGAACTGCTCCCTATGGATAATGGGGGGCAGTTTTTTTTTCTAATCCTTTTTCCAGTTTTCCAATTTTAGGTTAGGAATATTTTTGAAGTGTTTTGTATTATTAGTTACTAGTACTAATTCATTGTAAATTGCTGTTGATGCGATAAGCAAATCCATATCTTCAATTTTTATTCCTTTTTCGAACATCTTTGCTTTTATATCTGCGAAGACTTCCATGACACCTTCATTCAATTCTTCAATTGGATAGATATCCCGAATATGATTAACTTTTATCATATTCTTCTGTTCGTTCTGGGAACGCTTAGCACCAAATATTAACTCTGCGTAAGTTATCATTGAGATAGAAATAGGAATGTTTTTATTCTCTTTGAATTTTTCTAAAACTTTATCATCTCCACGAAGGGCAAATATTATTGTATCGGTATCAATCAAATATGCCATCTAATGCCTCGAATCTTTTTGAATTTACTCGGGAAGCGTAAATATCGTCAATAATATCTTTAGTGCTTCGGGAATCTTCCCATGAGCCTGAAAGCTTTAAGAATTCTTCAGTAGCATTTTTATTCTTAGAAGGAACAGATGTAAAATAGTCTTGCAAAATAGTTATGACTTGCTGACTGATAGAACGATTGTCAAGTTTTGCAGCAAATTTTAATCTGTCATATAAACGATCGTCCATATCACGCACTTGTAGCATTGCCATATTTTGCCTCCAATTCAAAATATACTACAGTTTGCATGAAAAATCAAGCAAAATTCATTATAGCAGTTTACATACATCCTTGATTTCTTTTTCTTTACAACGCTTTGATAATTGGTATGGAAACAGCTGAGTCTCACATCAGCAATATTCGTTGACGTAATCTGCGAAATTTGTACTCTTTATTTTTTGTCATAAGTTTTAGAAAGAAACAATCTTCTGGAGAAAGTTCCTCACAAATCTTTTAATGTTACTATTGACAAAAACATTAAAAAGGTGTATAAATATATTAGTTTCTTTTAATAGAAACACTTTATTTATGACGGAGGAGCTTTTATGACATCCAGAAACGATTCGATTTATTTTTCACTTTCATGTGAACGCTACACACCGTTCAGTCTTGCTAGAAAACTTGGAGCAATTGCTATTCTGGAAAGTGCGTCTTTTGCAAGGGGTAAGGACAGATATTCAATTCTTTTGCTTGAACCTGCCTTTCATATTGTTCAGGATGATGAGGGAGTTGCTTTTTTAATAGACGGAAGACGACTCCCCTACAAGGGTAAAAATGAAACGGGAGAAACGATTGCACCTGGAAGTCGTGTCATGCATACTCCCGATATCCTGGACGCTCTTTTGTATGTCGCAGAACAGAACGACATGAGTTTTGTAAATAAGGAAGACGGAACTCAGAGTGCAAATACCATTCCTGTTCCAACAAGCGGTCTGGGTTACTTGAGCTATGAATTTTCAGCAAGATGCGACACAATCAAATTGCAGAATCAAACAGATGAGCTCCATATCCCGGAAAGTGAATTTGTCGCAGGCCACATTTACATCGTTTTTGATCACTTTACAGAAACACTCCACATATTCGGCTTGAATTATAACGAACATCAGATAGATCTTGAAGCATCAGTCAAAGAACTCAGGCAGAGGCTTTCTGACATGGATTTTTCATATCTTGCATCTCCTGAAGCACCTTGTCCCGTCAGTGTAATTACAAATCTTGAAGAAAGTGAAAGAGAATATAAGGAAAAAGTTGAGGCAATCAAAAAGGAAATAATTGCGGGTAATCTTTTGCAGGCAGTTCCGAGCAGAAGACTTCAATTTGAATGTGAGAATTCAGCATTGGAAATCTATCGTCGTCTTAGGGCAGTGAATCCAAGTCCATACCTTTTTTACATTGATTTTGGAAACCGCCAGTTAATCGGTGCCAGCCCAGAAAGTCTTGTGCGTGTCCGTGAGGGAGTCGCTTCAATTCGTCCGATTGCAGGAACCCGTCGCAGGGGAAAGAACGCAGAAGAAGACGAGGCTCTTAAAGAAGAACTGTTGAATGATTCAAAGGAAAGAGCGGAACACCTCATGCTTGTTGACCTTGCAAGAAATGATCTGGGTCGTGTATGCCAGAACGGAAGTGTGGAAGTAAGTCGCTTTATGGACGTAGAAAAATTCAGCCATGTGATGCACATTGTAAGCGATGTCCAGGGAAAGGTAAAAAAGGAGTTGAAGGCCATTCAGGTTTTGAGGGCTGCTTTTCCAGCTGGAACTGTAAGCGGTGCTCCTAAAATCAATGCGATTCAAATCTTGAGTCGTCTGGAAAAGACAAAGAGAAGGTTTTATGCAGGTGCCGTGGGTTACATTCAGTCAAACGGAGACTTGGATTTTTGCATTGCAATCAGATGTGCCCTTAAGCAGGACAAAGTGTGGACGCTTCAGGCTGGAGGCGGAATTGTGTACGACAGTAATGCGGAGCGCGAATGGGAAGAGACAAACGAAAAACTTGGTGCGTTGAAATCTGTTTTTGAAAATGTCTAAGGGGGAATAAAATGATTGTTTTTATAGATAACAAGGATAGCTTTACATTCAATATTGTTCAGACTCTTGAAAGAGTCTCTGGTGACAGTGTAAGGGTTTTGCGTTCGGAGGAAACTTCCATTGCAGAAATTGAAAATGAAAAACCGACCCATCTTGTAATAGGACCGGGACCTGGAACTCCTCTGGAAGCCGGTATTTCTATAGAGGCAATTAGGCATTTTGCGGGAAAAGTTCCTGTTCTTGGGATTTGTCTTGGTCATCAGGCCATTGGTGCCGCATTTGGTGCAAAGATTGTCGGTGCAAAATACATTCGCCATGGAATTGTTGAAGAAATAAAGACGGACGGACGCGGTATTTTCCGCAACATAGGATTAAAGGGAAATTTCACAAGGTATCATTCGCTTGTAATTGATGAGTCAACTTTGCCTCAGGACTTTGAAGTTACAGCCCGTGCAAAAGACGGAGACATAATGGGAATACGCCATAAAAACATGATAATAGAAGGCGTTCAGTTCCACCCGGAAAGCATCGCAAGTGAAAAGGGAGACGCTATTTTCAAGGGATTCCTGAAATATTCACGCGAAAACCTTTCTCATGTGTTGATTTTGAATCAGCTCATCGATCAGAAAAAACCTTTGGACCGCACGCAGATTGCCCAGTTCATCGGAGAGCTTACGGACGGAATGATGGATGAAAAAATTGCTTCGTCAGTATTAACTGCCATGGCTGCACGCGGTAATCCTACTGCAGAAGAGATGGCGGGAGCGGCGGAAGTCATGCTCAAAAAGAAAACGAGTTTCCCGCTTGAAAGGTCAGGCCTTGCAGAAATTGTCGGAACAGGTGGAGACGGAAAGGGCAGCTTTAACATTTCATCTCTTTCGGCCCTGATTGCGGCAAGCTGTGGGCAGGTAATGGCAAAACATGGAAATCGTGCTGTTTCTTCAAAGTCAGGTTCGGCTGATTTTTTTGAGGCCCTTGGAATTAACATCATGGCTGCTCCGGAAAAAACAGCCGAGCTTATCAAGAAAACTGATTTTGGATTTTTGATGGCACCCGTATATCATTCAGCAATGCGGTTTGCTGCTCCCATCCGAAGGGCTTTGGGAATTAAGACAATCTTTAATGTGCTTGGTCCGCTCTTGAATCCTGCAAATGCCGACTACGAGGTTCTGGGTGTTTATTCAAAAGATCTGCTCAAGGATTATGCCCATGCCGCAATTTCTCTTGGTGCAAAACGTGTAATGGTTGTAAATTCTGAGGACGGTTACGATGAGATTTCTCCATGTGCCCTGACAAATGTCTATCAGATTGACGAGAAAGGAAACGAGAATCAGTATGTGATAAATCCAGAGAAGTTTGGAATCACAGATGCCGATGAAGATGAGCTTTATGGTGGAAACGGTGTTGAAAATGCCGCTCTTGCAATGGAAGTCCTCAAGGGTGGCGGACGAAGGACAATCCGTTATGCAGTTGGCTTGAATGCAGGTGCGGTTTTGTATTTGTGCGGAAAGGTCAAGACGCTCAAAGAAGGTTATGACACGGCTCTTGCTGCGATTGACAGTGGCAGGACACTCAAAAAGCTTGAAGAAATCCAGAATGTGAGTAAAAGCCTATGAGTGACATATTGGAAAAAATAATTCAAAAGAGAAAGGAAGACATTCTTGCTTCAGGACTTTCGTTTGGGGAAAACATTCCTTCTGAGCGTACAAGAAAGGTTCATCCATTTTTGGACGGCAAGGGACTTATCCTTGAAGTAAAGAGGGCTTCTCCAAGCAAGGGTGACATTGCTCCCGATCTTGATCCCTATAAAACTGCAAGTCATTATGTTCAGGCGGGGGCACGTGCAATAAGTTGTCTTACGGAAAAGAATTATTTTAAGGGAAGCCTCAATGACCTGATGGATGTTTGTCGTGCGGTGGATGATTATGAAAAACAGAATGGCAAACAGGGTCCTGCGGTTTTAAGAAAAGATTTTCTTTTGTCAAAGGAAGAAATTGAAGTTTCTTTTAGGGCTGGTGCCGATGCAGTCCTGTTAATTGCGAGGATTCTGTCAAAACAAACGCTGTTGGAAATGGCGCTGGAAGTTCGGAGGCTTGGGATTTCGGCTCTGGTTGAAATCAGAAGTGATGAGGATTTGGATAAGCTTGCATTTCTGGTGCAAAACATTAAGGAAACAAAAAACTTTGTTGCAGGAGTCAATTCACGTAATCTTGCGAACTTTAAAATTGATTTGCTCCGTCCTTGCATGATGATGAATAAGATTCAGAGCATTATGGGAAAGGATGCCAGAATTGTTTTTGAAAGCGGAGTTACAACTGGTGAATGTGCAAAGGTCATCGGTAGTCTTGGATTCGCAGGACTGTTGCTAGGAGAAGCTGCTGCCAAAAACCCAGAGGCGGCAAATGTATTCGTTGATTCATTTGTGAATACCGTTCAAACAAAGAATGCTGAATTCTGGAAAGACTATTCCTCAAAAAAAATAGAACACAATGCACACAAAAAAACTTTTGTAAAAATCTGTGGCCTTACCAGAATTGAAGATGTTCTTCTGGCAGAAAAACTGGGTGCTGACTTTACAGGCTTTATCTTCAGTCACGGATATCCAAGAAGCGTTACGCGTGATAATCGTCTTGAAAAAATGTTGAAAAAAATCGGAGAGGTAAAGGCAAAGAAAGTCTGTGTTGTCACTGAATTAAAATCACCAGAAAGCCAAAAAGCCGTTAGCCTTGTCAACGACGGAATCTTTGATGTGCTTCAATTTCATAACATTCCGTATGAGGATGTGGGGCCTGAGTATCTTGAGCTTCCGCATTACTTTGCAGTAAAGAGTGTTCAGGAGTGTGAGAAACTTTTTCTTAAAGGAGAGTTTCGTGTTCTGCTTGACTCAAAGGATTATGTCCAGGCTATTGCTGATGGTACTGCTTTTGAAGCAAAGGCCGGTGATTTCTTTGACAGGGAAAATCTCTGGCTTGCAGGCGGATTAAATCCAACAAACGTAAATAAACTTACTGGATGTGAGCTTCTTGATGTTTCAAGTGGAATTGAAGATGAAGGAAATATCGGAATCAAAAGCGAGGATAAAATGAAAAAACTTTTTGAAAACATAAACAATACATCTGGTGTTAGGGAAAAATCAACTTTTTCAAATGATGGATTCTTTGACAGCTTTGGCGGAAAATATGTGGCAGAAGTTTTACGTCGTCCTCTTGATGAACTTGAGGTTGCATTTAGGGAGGCGATGAACGACAGGGATTTTCTGGATGAACTTGAGCTTATACGGCGTGATTACATTGGACGTGAGACACCTCTTTATTTTGCACCAACCGCAACAAAACTTTTGGGCGGAGCTCAAATCTACATCAAGCTCGAAGGCCTTGCCAATACTGGGGCACATAAAATCAACAACGCAATAGGTCAATGTCTTTTGGCAAAACGCATGGGTAAAAAAAGAATCATTGCAGAAACAGGAGCAGGTCAGCACGGTCTTGCAACAGCCGCCGCATGTGCAAAGCTTGGACTTGACTGTACGATTTATATGGGAGAAGTTGATGTAAGGCGTCAGCAGCCAAATGTAGCCGCAATGGAATTGTATGGGGCAAAGGTTCATCCTGTAACTTCGGGAAGCCGTACGTTAAAAGATGCGGTAAACGAAGCGATGAGGGATTGGGCCGCAAATCCAGATACAACACATTATGTTCTTGGAAGTGCATTGGGGCCTGCTCCATTCCCTGATATTGTACGTGAGTTTCAAAGTGTAATTGGCCGAGAAGTAAAACGTCAGGCGGAAGAACGTGGAATAAAAATCGCAGCTATGGTGGCTTGTGTTGGAGGCGGTTCAAATTCAATCGGATTTTTTGAGCCGTTCATAAATCAAAGGTCACCAAGGTTGATAGGAGCAGAGGCAGGAGGAATAGGACCTGGAATCGGAGAAAATGCAAGCCGCATGACGGGAAATGCCGGAAGAGATGGAATACTCCAAGGATACAAAAGCCGTTTCCTTTTGGACGAAGACGGTCAAGCCCTGCCAACCCGTTCAATTTCAGCGGGACTTGATTACTGCGGAATTGGTCCACAACTTGCAAGTCTTGGCAAATCAGGCCGTGTGGAATTTACTTCAATTCTGGACAAGGAAGCTCTTGAAGCCGTAAGTTTTTTTGCAAAGAACGAGGGAATTCTTTTTGCATTGGAAAGTGCTCATGCCGGAGCCGCAGCAATGAAACTAGCCAAAGAGATACCTTCCGACCAGGCAATCATCATTAATATGAGTGGCCGTGGAGACAAGGATGTGTTCATTACAAGTCCTGTTTTCCGACCTGATGAATGGATTAATTTTTTACATGCGGAAATTGAACGTCTTGAATCCCAAAAAGACATTCATGATGCAAAACTGATGTAAGGAGCTGGAGATGAAAAAAATAAAATTGATGAGCCATCTGATTGCAGGATATCCGGATAAAGAAACAGCTTTGATTGTGGCGCGCTCGCTTGTTGCCGGTGGTGCCGATATTTTGGAAATACAGTTACCGTTCAGTGATCCAAGTGCCGACGGACCTGCCATTCAAACTGCCTGTACAAAAGTTCTGGAAAATGGATATAAGACATCGCAGGGCCTTGAGTTTATTTCGGAAGTTCACAAGGAGTTTCCTTCTGTTACGATATACCTGATGAGTTATGGAAGCCTGATTTATACGCCGGGTGTAGAAAACTTCTGCAAAAAAGCGCATGAGGCTGGTGTCAGTGGAATGATAATTCCTGATTTCCCATTTGACTTTGATGAGGGACTTACTGAATGCTGCAGGAAATATGAAATGATAAACATTCCTGTTGCGGCACCTTCCATGAGCAGGGAACGGCTTTCAAAAATGGCACATTCGGGATTTCCGTTTATCTATGCGGCACTCAGGACAGGCATCACCGGAACACAAACCAAAATAGATGAAAGCACAAAGGATTTCCTTAAACGGGTCAGCGAGGGAGGAAGCAAAGTTTACGGTGGGTTTGGCATTTCCAGCGGAGATCAGTCAAAAGCCCTTGCAGATAATGTAGAGGCAATTGTTGCCGGAAGTGTCTTTGTCCGTATCATCACAGAATACCAGAACGATAAAACTCTTCTTGCCAAAAAAATAGAAGAAAAGGCCAGGGAGTTATGTGGAATGTGAGTTTGAAATCTCCGTTAAACGGATTCTGTGTTGACAATAGTTCAAGGCGGTAATAGAATAAAGAAACGTGTATTGTTTGGGGTACCAAAACGAAGTGCCCGGACATGACGTATTATTATCGCCCTGGAGCAAATATGAAATTAGAACCAATCATTACAAGCCTTCTGGAAACCGACCTTTACAAATTTTCAATGGGTCAGGCAATTTATCATCAATATCCTTCATACAAAACCAACTGGACTTTTAAATGCAGGAACGAAGACGTATTCTTTACACCGGAAATGGTGGAGGAAATAAGCGAGCAGATTCATAACTACTGCCGCCTTAGGTTCACTCAGGAGGAACTTGATTACCTTAAGGAAATTGAATGGCTGCATGAAGATTACATCGCCCACCTGCAGATCTGGAAGCCGCGTTTTGAAGACATCGTGATTTCGGAAAACTCCGAGTGCGGCCTTTCTCTTGAGGCAACCGGAACATGGCTCAACACAAGCATGTACGAGATTCCGATTCTTGCCATTGTAAATGAAGTCTACTTCAGGATGGCATACAAATATGATGATTTGATTGAACAGTACAAACGCAAGCTGGAAGAAAAAAAGAACTGGCTCATCAGCGGAAAATACAATCTGGGGTCATTCTCTGAATTCGGTCTGCGCCGTCGTCTTAGTGCGGAAGCTCAGGAACTTGCAATAAAGGAATTGTGCGGAAACAACGGAAAATACAAGGAATCAAAATGTGTTGGAACAAGCAACGTTTATCTTGCAATGAAGTACAAGGTAAAGCCTGTAGGAACCATGGCACATGAATTCGTGATGTGCGTTGGCCAGGGTGATCCAATGTACAATCCTGCATATTCAAACAAGCTTGCAATGGAAGCGTGGACAAAGGAATACGGTGTCTTTAACGGAACATATTTGACCGACACGATTGGAGATGAAACCGCTCACCTGGACATGGGATATACATATTCAATTTGTTTCTCCGGCGTGCGTCATGATTCAGGAGATCCGTTTGAATGGGGTGATGCATGGGTGGATCACTTCAATAAATTTTATACCAAATATCAGGATGAACGCGTTAATCCAAAAACCAAGACACTTCTTTTTAGCGACAGCCTGAATTTTGAACGTGCCGCAAAACTCTACGAATATTTCAAGGACAAGGCTAAGGTTGCCTTTGGAATCGGAACATACATTGCAAACGACACCGACGTGCCTTCGCTCAACATCGTCATGAAGGTAACTGAATGCAACAACATGCCTGTGGCAAAACTGTCAAATGCCAGCGGAAAGACAATGTGCAAGGACAGCGAATATGTTGAATACCTTAAGAAGACAATTGAATGGAGACTGAACCACCAATGAGCCTGAAGGAAGATGCGGTAAAATTTGTAAAGGATTATTTTGAAAAGAACGGAAACTCCGAAACAAAAGCCATAATCGGAATTTCGGGAGGCAAGGATTCAAGTACGGTTGCGGCCCTGTGCTGTGAGGCTTTGGGACGTGACAGGGTTTTTGGCGTGCTCATGCCCAACGGTGTTCAAAGTGATATCGACTATTCAAGGAAACTATGCGATTTTCTGGGAATAAAAAACATCACGGTGAACATTCAGGACGGTTACAATGGCCTTTCCGAGACGATAAGGAGTGCTGTTGGTGTGGATGAATTGAGCGACCAGTTCAAGACGAATACACCGAGCCGTCTGCGCATGACCACATTGTACGGTGTGGCGGCCCTGATTGGAAACGCACGAATCTCATGCAACGGAAATTTGAGCGAGCGTCTGGCAGGATTCTTTACGCTGTGGGGTGACGGTGCCGGTGATTTTGCACCGCTTGCATATCTTTACGTGAGCGAAGTCATTCAGCTTGGAACAGAGCTTGGGCTTCCCGATGAACTTGTGCATAAGGCTCCCAGTGACGGAATGTGCGGCATGACAGATGAGGACAAACTCGGCTTTACCTACGATGAACTTCAGAAAGTTGCAGAAGGCAAAGAGTCGGAAGTGGTTCCCGCTCAAGTTGAAAAAATTCGTGCAAAAATCAATTCTGTAAGCTGGAAAAAAGAATTGCTCAATATTCCCAGCTTTAAATACAGATAGAGTTCCTGCCTGATCAGGGTCATGTGCTAGATTGTTGCGGCAATTACGGCCTTGATTGTGTGCATGCGGTTTTCGGCTTCATCAAAAACAACAGACTGTTCGCTTTCAAAAACCTCGTTGGTAACTTCCATTTCGTTGATTCCGAATTTACGGCTTATCTCTTTTCCAATCGTTGTGTTCAAGTCGTGGAAGGAGGGAAGGTCGTGCATGAAGATTGCGGTCGTCTTTGCTTTTGCCATGACTTCCTTTGTTACCTGATACGGCATCAAATCCTTTATGCGTTCTGCCCAGACTTCATCAGGTTCTCCCATGCTTACCCACACGTCGGTGTAGAGGATGTCAGCATCCTTTGTTGCCTTGTCGATGTCTTCTTCCAGAGTCACGGATCCACCGCTTGCGTTCATCCATGGCTTGCATTCTTCTATCAATTGTGCGGACGGGAAATATTTTTTGTTGGTGCAGAGGACAAGATTCAGGCCCAGCTTTGAACAAACTATGCACAGGGAGTTTCCGATGTTGTATCGTGCATCACCATAGTACACCAGCTTGAGGCCCTTGAGTTTTCCAAAGTGCTCGCGGATAGTCAGCATGTCGGCAAGCATTTGTGTCGGATGATATTCGTTTGTAAGACCGTTCCACACAGGCACGTCTGATAATCTGGCAAGTTCATCTACAATAGACTGCTCGTAACCTCTGTATTCAATTCCGTCAAACATGCGGGCAAGAACTCTTGCTGTATCTGCAATGCTTTCCTTTTTGCCAATCTGTGAACCTTCGGCAAGATATGTCGTCATGATTCCAAGGTCATGGGCGGCAACTTCAAATGAGCAGCGTGTACGAGTTGAAGTTTTTTCAAAAATCAGTGCAATGTTTTTTCCACGGAAAGTATCAACAGGGATGCCTTCTTTCTTTTTTTTCTTGTAATCGGCCGCCAAGTCCAAAAGACCTATGATCTCTTCCGGAGTAAAATCCTTGAGTGTTAAAAAATCTCTTCCATGTAAATCCAAACTCATAAGAACCATCCTAATATAATAGAAAGTATCATTATAACAAATATCGGATGTTTTTGCTATAGTTAGAATTAGAAATAATGCTCCATCAGGCGGTCAACCCACTCAGGAACGCTCGCATCCTTTTTGTCGTACACAGGATAGTAAGGCTTAATGTCCAAAACCGCAGTCCCGTTGATTGCATCAAGCCCCTTTACCACAAGAGACTTTTCTGAGACTGAAAGGATTTTAACAGAAATTATTCCTATTTTGTTCGGACGGTCCTTTCCCCTCTGTGAAAAAATTCCTACCAGTGGCATGTCATCCCTGTTCTGAGGATGCCTTTGCAAATGCTTTTCCTTTTCGTAAACAGCCTTGTCCAAATAGAAAATGATTGTCGCGTGTGAAAAATCCTCAAGCCCAGCCAAACCTGAATAAAACTCCTCCTGCAATTCAATCACAGAAGCATCATCTCCCCAGGAAACATCCTTTTTATTCTCCACATCATTTTTCACATATCCGATTGGACGCATCACAATTTTTTCCATAATTCAATTCCTCCTTTTTGTCTGGGTAAAATCCGGCAGATTATCGCTAGGCTTCAATCCACTGGCACATGCCGCAACCGTGGGATTCATCGGGACGAGTAATAAAACCGAATTTTTTATAGAACTCTTCCTTCCCCTGTGCCGCCATTAGGCTCACCATCACGTGCCAACCGGGTTTGAGCATGCCCCTGATGTATTCCATCGCATGATTCATGAGCGCGCGTCCAAGCCCCTGTCCCTGATATTCCGGCCTTACAATTACATCAGCAATATAGACGACATAACCGTGATCCCACAGAACACGTAACAGCGCAATGGGTTTCCCGTCTTTTCTATAGCAGCATGTATGGGTCGTACCAGCCAATCCTCCTTCTGCCTGTTCCAGCGGAAACTGTGGCCACCCAACAAGTTCCCTAAGTTCCATATACTCTTGCGCTGTTATTTTGTCCGTTATTTCGTATTCCATGATATTGCTTTGCCTCCTATAAAAGTTTCCCCTTTTCCGTCCTCCATGTCAAGAACCAAATCCCACGAGGTCCGGGTGTGGTCGTAAACTATTGAAAAAAAGATGGAATGTGATATCATAAGGGTGTAGGTGCGGGTAAGAATTCCCAGGGAATAAATGGTGAGATATGTCTGAACTTTCTTTTAAAGTATATTGCATTGAAAATTATGCAGAATACAAGAACAAATCATCCTCTGCAGTATTTGAACAGTTTTCAAAGACAAAACTATTGAATCATTTAAAAACAGATTATGAAGATCTGCATGGCATGGGAAAAGAATTCCTCATGGACTATTTTGACCAGTGGCTCGGGGAGAAAAAAATATGATTGTTTACCATGGTTCCTATGTCCAAATAGAAAAGCCGAAAATCTTAATACAAGAAAAAGGCCGTGATTTTGGATTTGGGTTTTATACAACAACAATTAAACAACAAGCCGAAAGATGGGCAATTAGAACCGCAAGGCTTCTTTCTCGCAATTCAGGCAAAGATGAAAATGCCATTGTAAACGTATATGAATTTGATGAGACTTTTGAAAAAGAGCTCAATATAAAATCTTTCCCAAACGCAGATTTAGAGTGGCTGGAACTTGTTATCAAATGTCGTTCGGATTTGAATTTCAAGCACGGTTATGACATAGTTTCTGGTAAAATCGCAAATGATAATGTTGGTGAAACAGTACAATATGTGCTTGCTGGAATCATGAGAAAAGAAGATGCCGTTGAAAGATTAAAATTTGAAAAAATCAATGACCAAATTTGCTTTTGTACTGAGAAAGCATTGAATGCGATTTCGTTTAAGGAAAGCTATATTGTGGAAACTGTAAATTGGAGGGATATCTAATGGCAGATACCCATCACCTTGTAAAAACTATTTTGATTCCACAAGTTGCAGAGCTTCTTATGAAAAACAAAGGCTTATCGGAAGATGAGGCTTTACGTGCGATTTATGAATCTCCGATTGCCCCTCTACTGGAAGATGACTCAATGGGACTCTATGGTCAGAGCGCTTGGTATGTTTACAGTCTAATTGAGAATGATTAGGATTCTTGATTTATTTGTAAATTGTGGTATCATAAGGGTGTTGGTTGTTCAGCAGATTGTTTATTGTGGATAAATAGTGTGTGCTGGAGATGATAAACTATTAGGTAAATGCACGTAGTGGAGAGGTTTTAAAGTAATAGTCTAAAAATCGAAAATATAGTATATTATAAGTATGATTACCATCGCAGAAAGACTTGAAAAAGAGCGAAAATCTCATGCTGTAGAAACTTCCGTTTCTCATAAGGAATCTTTTGGACAATATTTTACTCCTTATCCTATAGCAAAATTCATGTCATCTTTATTTCCTGAAACGGACAGAAAAATAAAACTTCTTGATCCAGGAGCCGGAATAGGAACTCTTTCATGTTCATTCATGGAAAGAATTATTAAAGAAAAATGGAATACGCCTGCTATTCATATTTCTGCTTATGATATTGATAAAGATGTGTATAACACATTAAGTGAAAATCTAGCATCGTCAAGTTCAGCTTTTAAAAAGTCAGATTATGAAATCTTTTCAGAAGATTTCTTGGAAAAAACATCATTTGAATATACATTAAAAATACATGAAACATATACTCATGTAATAATGAACCCTCCATATAAAAAAATTCTGACAAACTCAAAAGAGAGGCAATCTGCTCGTGCATTTGGACTTGAAACTGTAAATCTTTATTCGGCATTTATGGGGGCTGCGATTTCGCTTACAGAAGATAACGGTTATATCGTAGCGATAGTTCCGAGAAGTTTTTGTAATGGAGTTTACTATAAGCCATTCCGCGAATTTATTTTGAATAATTGTGCTATCAAACATATTCATCTTTTTGAATCACGCGACAAAGCATTTAAAGATGAAGCAGTTTTGCAGGAAAATATAATAATAATGCTTCAAAAGAATGCAAAACAAGAAAATGTAAAGATTTCGTATTGCAATGATGATTCTTTTATAGGACTTTCTGAGTTTGATGTTCCGTTTAATCAAATTCTACACGAAAATGACCGCGAAAAATATTTTTATATTCCAACAAAACAGCAGATTGGAAATGAAAACCTTACAATATATTCAAATCTCAAAGATTTAGGGGTAAAGGTTTCTACTGGTCCGATTGTTGATTTTAGGATGAAAGAGTTATTGCTTAAAGATTACAAAGAAAAATCAGTTCCGCTCATTTATTCTGTTCATTTGAAAAACAATCGACTTTTATGGCCGCAAGAATCAAAAAAGCCAAATGCGATTTTAGAATCTGATGAAGTTGCTAAACAACTTTTCCCAAAAGGTTTTTATGTTCTTGTAAAACGCTTTTCTACAAAAGAAGAAACAAAAAGAGTTGTTGCTTCTATTATAACACCTGATGATTTCTTAAATGAAGGTATTGCTTTTGAAAACCATTTGAATGTATTTCATGTGAACAAAAAATCTCTTTCAGAAGATATTGCCTATGGTTTAGTATGTTGGCTAAATTCAACATACATCGATGAAAAATTTCGTCTTTTTAGTGGACATACACAAGTCAATGCTACAGATTTACGCAATCTTCCTTATCCTAGTATTGAAGATTTGGAAAATTTAGGCAGACTATTGAAAACTGAAAAAGAATGGAATCAAATGATTTTTGACAACTTTTCAAAGGTTATAACAAGATGACAATTGAAGAACAGATAAAACAGAAGCTTGAAGAAGCAATCGATATTCTCAAAAAATTCGGAATGCCATCAGCTCAACAAAATGAAAGAACATCATATTGTCTACTTTCATTGTTGAATGTTACACCAGAAAAAGAATGGAAAAATGCAGAAAACCCACTCGTCGGAATTACCCCGATGATGACTTTTGCAAAAGAATACTACAATAAGGAATATGCTCCAAATACACGAGAAACATTCCGAAGATTCAGTACACATCAGATGGTACAAGCAGGAATAGTGCTTTATAATCCTGACAAGCCAGATAGGGCCGTAAATAGTCCAAATGCAGTTTATCAGATTTCTCCGAGAGCGTTGGAAGTTATAAAAGCTTACAAAACACCAGCTTTTGATTCTCTGCTTGCTGATTTCATAAAAAATCAGTCTACTCTTTCCGCTCAATATGCACATGAGCGAGAAATGAATATGGTATCTGTAAAAATCAAAAAAAATCATAGTATACAAATTTCTCCAGGAAAACACAGCGAATTAATACGCGATATTATAGAGCAAATGGCTCCTAGATTCTTGCCAAATAGTACATTGATTTATGTCGGTGATACAGGTGAAAAATGGGGTTATTATGACCAAGAACTTGCAGGAAATCTTTTATTCGATGTTCAGCAACATGGTAAAATGCCTGATGTAATTCTTTATGTTGAGGATAAAAAGTGGCTTGTTCTTGTAGAATCTGTAACATCACATGGACCAGTTGACAGTAAAAGATATATTGAGCTAGAAGAATTATTTGGAAACATAACCGCTGACAAAGTTTATATTTCTGCATTCCCCGATAAAAAAACTTTTACTCATTATGCACAGGAAATTGCATGGGAGACGGAAGCATGGATAGCTGACAATCCTACTCATATGATTCATTATAATGGGGATAAGTTTATTGGTCCACATAAGAAATAGAAAATAACAAAACTTCAAAGCGGGGTTTACGGACAAGGCGAAAGACCATTCAAGCTATCATTGTTAAGACAATGCATTGAGCCATGTATATGAAGGAGCCGGAAAATGAAAGACGCAATCAAAATGATGGAAAACAATATGTCTCCTGAATCCGTAAGATGTGCTCACATAAAAGCCGAAAAGGACTTCAAGATGGCAGAAAAAAAAGCATTTAAAAGCATTATGAAAGGTCTTACAGAAAGTCTTGAATACGCAAAGGGGGGGGCTAAAGCAAGGAAAATGAGTGTAACCGTTGCAGAACTTCCTCAATATCATGATAAGGAACAAATATATTTCTATTTACCAGACAAAGGAGTAAAAAATGAAAAACAAAAGAATTATAATATTTTTGATATTCTCAATTTTGCTACAGAATATTTTTGCACATGATGAATCTCCGGCTGACAAATTGACAAACTTGGGAAATGAAAATGATTATTATGACCAATATTCTTTAAAAGAATCGCTGACTGCAAGTGATTGTGAAAATCTTGAATTCATAAAATGGCTCTTCGAATATGAAAGTGGAATTGAAATAAACGACAAAAACATTGAATTGATTAAAACAGATTATTTAGGTGGGGTCCCTGTACAAATCACGGAGCTTCCGTATTATTATAAAATTAATCTTTCAAATTCAGAATACAAACAATTGAAGAAGGCTCTTAAAAAGAATGATAATTGGGAAATATCTAAGGACGGCAAAATATCATTACTCCTTATAACAAAGTTTTATTTAGGCTGTGTTATAAAAGAAAAAGAGTTGATTTTTGGATTCAGTAAAATGAATTTGATTCGTCCATAAGAACATTTATGTAATGTTCTTTATTCACCCCACTGGAGGTATGAAAGATGAAAAAAGCAATTTGCATATTGTTTTGTTTAACAGTTTTGGTCACTTCGACATTTGCGGATAAAAGCCGGTTTTATGAAAATGGAAAAGTTATCGACACGATGTATGTCGACTCAAAAGAAGGTTTGCGCGTCCGGGATTATCCTTCACTCAAATCGAACAGAATTTGCGGTTTGACTCACAGACTTCCGGTAAAAGTTGTTGCAATCGGAAAGGAAGAGACAATTGACGGCATAAAGGCTCCGTGGGTTGAAATCTTGATTCCGCGATATGAATGGAAATCTGCTGAACCAGAATACGGCTGGGNNGTTTGGAGGATATCTTTCTGCCACCCAACCAAAATTTAAAACTCCATCAAATAAAGAAGAATTATTCAAATATTTGTGTTCCTTTCCATACTGGCAGAGCAATGATACACCTGGTTTTAATATGAGTTTTTCTTCTGATGGAAAATTCTGGTGTGGAGCTTTTGAAAAAGGAGAACCAACAGTAGGGACATTCGAGGTTGTTGATAAAGATACTGTTCGTATAACTTCTGCTTTTATGGGGCTGGAAGTTGAAATTGAATATACCACTGAGGAATTAAACATTTCTGAAATAACAGAATATTCCTTTAAATATGGCGGCCCATTCTTTAAATATCACATCGGATCAACTTTTTGTGGGAATTTCCAATATGACTATAAATATTTTGAAAACTTTCATAAAGAGAAATTCATTTACAATAAATTTAAACGTTCAATTTATGAAGTTGAATATGAATATCAAAAAGATCATTTTGAGGAAGAATTGTTAGATAAATATATTCAAGCCGGCATCTCTGCCAAAGGGACAGAATATGAACAACAGTATCATGACTATTGGAACCCGATCATGAAAGAGCACCAGAAAAAGGCCGATGCGATGAAATAAGGAAACTCCAACAGGGGAAAGTGGATTGAAACAATGAACAAATCTTACAAGATTATAAGTTTTCTTTTACTATGTTTCGCTCTGTTAATAATTTGCGGGATTGTCCTTTCTGCGTTTTTTAACAGGACCGGCTTAATGATGAATCTTTCACTTGCAGATGGAATTCTTGTCATATGGTTTCTACTGTTTATTATTATTTTATTGGGTCTGATTTTCTACAGGCATAAAATAATATCGCTTAAACTATTCATCACATCCATGGCTTTGATATTTGTGAATTATTACCTTACTTATCTGTGCCAGTTTATTCATACTCCAGATATTTTTTCCAGTGACGATTTTATATGGTCTACAAAACGATTCTTTTTCCATTTCCCTAAAACTTCAATTTGTGAAATTTTACAAGGACTTTCTTATATTATTTCGGTTATTGTAAAAGACAAGAAGCAATTAAAAGGACTTAAGACAAACCTGATAATCAGTTTGCTCAGAATAATCCTTTTAGTTTTTACCATGATACCGTTTTTCATGGATGACATTTTGATAATGGGTTCGAATTTGATTTGTTCATTCGCGCTTATACTCTTAATTTATTTTGTCACAAGTTGTGTAATTGAATTTGGAATAGATTTTGTTATAAAAAAATGTCAAAAGCCAGCGGGGCAATAAGGAAGAATTATATTGCCGTAACAAAAAATACTTGACCGGGGGAATAATATTTTTGTATACTTCATTTGAGTTGATGTAAATGGCTTTGCAATATACCAAAAACCGAATCTATGAATGCGCGTTAAGAATGGCTGAAAAGTGTCCTGTAAATAAGATAACAGTCCGAGCCATCGTTGCAGAATGTGAAATAACGCGTAATACCTTTTACTACCATTTTCATGATTTGGTTGATGTTTACGTTTCTTTTGTTGACAGCAAGATTGATGAGTTGCTTAAGCGGGCAGATACAGATACCGAGGCAGCTTTTTTTGATTTCATAGAGCTTGCTGTAAGCTACAAAAAGGTCTGGTTAAACCTGTATAAAAGCGTTGGGCATGAACGACTGTCAAAATTTGTTTCTGAGAAAACTAAGCGCCTGATCATGATGACGATATCAAAGGCGTATGACATAGAAGCAATATCAGCACTTGATCTGGAAATCATCTGCACATTCTATGAGGAAGCATTTTTTGGAATTTTTATGCGCTGGCTAAAGGATAGTCGGTTTGGTACAAAGGATAAATTGAAATATTCACTTGAACGAATCAGAGTGCTTTTTGACGGACAGCTTGATGCTCTCATCAAGAACAGTTTGGAAAAGTAGGTTTTTTAGGACATTTTGGTCAAAGTGTACTAAATTTGCACACTTTTATCCCGATGTACATTTACCTTCATGCATAAAGAATATAGAATATAAGTATTTAGTATATGGAGGAAAGTTATGAAAAAAATCAAAATACTCACAGATTCCTGTTCCGATCTTAGCGGAGAACTTCTTGAAAAGTATGACATTGACTATGGAAGGATGAATATTGTTCATAATGGCGAAGAAAAGCTTGCTACCTTGACATGGGATGAATATTCACCAAAACAGCTGTACGATATCATGAGGAATGGCGAAAGGATAACAACTACACAGGTTCCTTCCCAGGAGTTCATGAGGATTTTTAGAAAATATCTGGACGAAGGTTGTGACATCATATACATTGGCTGTTCGTCAAAACAGTCCGGTTCTGTAAACACTGGAATTGTTGTTTCAAAGGAGCTTCTAAAGGAATATCCTGGTTCAAGGATAAGCTGCATAGATTCCCTTAATGCAAGTGTGGGCGAAGGAATGCTTGCGATTCATGCGGCGGAATTGCTTGCGGCCGGAAAAAGCTTTGATGAAATAGTTGCAGGAATAAAGGCTGTCAGAAAGCGTGTAAATCAGTTTGTTACCGTACACTCTCTTGATGCATTAAAACGTGCGGGAAGGGTAAAGGCAAGCAGTGCTTTCCTTGGTAACCTGATGGGAGTAAAGCCTATCATTGTTTCTGATGTCAATGGTGACCAGACTCCGGTTAAAAAAGTCCGTGGACGTGCAAATTCTTTTGAGGAGATAGTAGCCCTCTTAAAAGATGCAATGGAAAATCCCTCCGAAGAGACTGTATATGTTGCTCATGCAGATTGCAATCCGGAAGAACTGGAAATGATCAAGAATCTTATTTCACAGAAGATTGGTTGCAAGGAAATCCGCATGGTATACATCGGACCTATCATTGGTGCTTCGATCGGACCTGATGCAATAGGTATATGGGGATTCGGAAAAGAAGTGACTTACAAGGTTGGCGAGGCTAAATAATGAATACTAAGTTCCTTACCGGAGATATGCTTCTTGAAATGGTAAGATCCGGGGCAGAGTGCTTGCAGACGCATTGTGATGAGGTGAACGATCTTAATGTTTTCCCCATACCGGACGGTGATACGGGCAGCAACATGTATCTGACGATAAAAGGTGGTGCAAATACAGATTGTTCAGTTGAACGAATATCTGATACTGCCGAAAGCATTGCCCATAACATGCTCCTTTCAGCAAGAGGTAATTCGGGTGTAATCCTCTCCCAGCTATTTGCTGGAATTGCAGACGGACTCAAGGGACTTGAAACAGCCAGTATAAGTGATATAGAAAACGCGTGTAAATTGGGTGTAGCCCGTGCATATAGTTCTGTTATAACTCCGACGGAAGGAACTATTCTTACTGTTGCAAAAGAAAGCGCAAATGCCATTAATGAAAGGGAATTCAATTGTATAGAAGAAATTCTGGAATGTGGCATTAGTGTGGCAAAAAAAGCACTGGAAAAGACTCCCGAACAGCTTGATGTTTTAAAGCAGGCGGGTGTGGTTGATTCTGGTGGAGCCGGACTTGTGTATATAATCGAAGGAATGCAAAACGGCTTGACCGGGAAAAAATCAACGGCCAGCCTTACTGCGACTCCTGAGCCTTCTGCGTCAATAAACGTCGATCTTTTTACGGCAGACAGTGAGCTGGGATTTGGATACTGTACCGAACTGCTTGTGCGTCTTCAAAACAGCAAATGCAATCCTGATGAATATGATATAAATACCCTCATTGATTTCCTGAACGGACTTGGTGATTCAATCGTAGCGTTTAAAGACGGAACCATAGTCAAGTTGCATGTCCACACAAAGACTCCGCAAAAGGTTCTTGAATACTGCCAGCAATTTGGAGAATTCCTTAAGGTAAAGATTGAAAACATGCAGCTTCAGCACAACGAGGTGGTTGCCAATGAACAGTCAAAGTCTAAGGAACGCAAGAAGTATGCGGTTATTGCTGTTGCCAATGGTGAAGGAATAAAAAAGGAACTGACTGATTTTGGAGCTGACATAATCATTGACGGCGGTCAGACCATGAATCCTTCTGCAAGCGATCTTATAGCAGCTTTTGATAAGGCAAATGCAGATACAATTTTTGTGCTTCCAAATAACGGAAACATTATCCTTGCCGCAAATCAGGCCGCAGAGCTTTATAAAAAATCCGACGTTAGGGTCATTCCTACTAAAAACATCGGCGACTGTTATTCCGTACTTTCAATGATGGACCTTGATTCAGATGATGCAGATTCAATTGAACAAAACATGAATGAATCAATGAAGGGAACCCTTACTGCGGAAATCTCAAAAAGCATACGCAGCACCCAGATGGATGGCATCGAAGTCAACGAGGGAGAATACATCGGAATACTCGGTAAAAAAATCGTGTCTTCTGATACTGACTGCTATGACACGGCTTTGGCGGCACTCAAGCTCATGAATCCAGGTGATTATTCTTCACTTATAATCCTAAGGGGAAAAACTGGTGATGAGGCTGTTTCAAAAGACATTGTAGCATATGCAAAAGAAAACTATCCCAGGCTGGAAGTTTATGAAAGCTTTGGTGGACAAAACGTATACGACTTTATTCTGGTGGTAAACTAATGGACGCAAAATTCTATATCATTTGTACAGTTTTTGCGATTGCAGCTTATCTTATCGGCGGAGTGAATGCCGCAATAGTTATTTCAAAACTGAAATACAAGCAGGATATAAGGACTCTTGGAAGCGGAAACCCAGGCTTTACAAACTTCAAGAGGGTATATGGCCTTAACGGCTGGGCAATCTTTGTCATGCTGTCAGACATCATCAAGGCTGTGATTCCTGTATCAATTGCAATGATTATATTTGGAAAACTGTACGGTATGGGTCAGTTTGGAGCGGCTTTTACAGGATTGTTTGCCATGCTCGGACACTGCTTCCCTATATGGTACGGCTTTAAAGGTGGAAAAGCCTTTATGACAGGTTTTGGAACGATATGGTTTGTGGACTGGAGGATGGCGCTCATAGCAATGGCCGTATTCCTTATTCTTCTTGGATTGATAAGGTACATGTCTGTCGCTTCGTGCATTTCTTCCGTTACATGTCCGGTTGTTCTTGCCCTGCTTGGTGCGGAAAGCATCGTTGTTATAATTATTTCTGCGGTTTCTGCATTGCTTGTTGTGTTCAGGCATAAGGAAAACTTCAAAAAACTCTTACAGGGAACAGAGTCAAAATTTACCCTGAAAAAAAGATGAATGTTAAAGAACGCGAAAAAGTAATAGTTCAAACCAGCATTATAGGAATAGCTACAAATGTCATGCTGGTTGCATTTAAAATAACGGTAGGACTCATATCCAATTCAATTGCCGTAATTCTGGATGCAATAAACAATCTTTCGGATGCACTTTCATCTGTAATAACAATAGTTGGCGCCAAGCTTGCCGGGAAAGCTCCAAATAAAAAACATCCGCTTGGTTACGGTAGAATAGAATATATCACCTCGATGATTGTTGCTGCCATTGTCCTGTATGCCGGTATCACGTCTCTTGTGGAATCTGTTAAGAAAATCATTCATCCCGAAAAAGCTGAATATTCCATTGTAACCATCATAATCATTGCAGTTGCAGTAATAGTAAAACTGTTGCTCGGCACATTTGTCAAGAAACGGGGCAAAAAGGTAAATTCCGGTGCACTCATTGCTTCCGGTTCAGACGCACTTTTTGATGCAATCCTTTCTGCTTCGGTTCTTGCTTCTGCATTGGTTTACATGTTTTTCCATATATCGCTCGAAGCCTTTATTGGTGTTGTGATAGCAATATTCATCATCAAGGCCGGTATAGAAATGCTGGTTGAAACTCTGGATGACATACTTGGTAAACGTGCAGACAAGGAGTTGGTTCTACGGATAAAAAAGTTGATTAACGAAGAGGAAGAAGTCCGCGGGGCCTACGACTTGATTATCAACAATTATGGTCCCAACAAAAACATTGCATCAGTACATGTGGAGCTTCCCGATACAATGACTGTGGAAGAAGTTGACAAGCTTACGCGAAAACTTGAAGAAAAGATTTACAAAGAAACGGCCGTTATACTTACTGGGGTCGGAGTCTATTCACATAATACCAAAAATGATGAGGCCTCCGCAATCAGAAACAACGTACAAAAAATAGTAACAGCACATGATTATGTTCTTCAGATGCATGGTTTTTATCTTGATATGGAAAACAAAAAAATGCGTTTCGATACTGTTCTGACTTTTGCCGTATCATTCAGGGAAGCAGTGGAGATATTGATAAAAGAAGTAAAGGCCGCCTATCCGGATTATGACATCACCATTTCTCCCGACGCTGATATTTCTGATTAATGAGAAAGCACGTGTTGAAGCAGGGGGTAAACGATGATCAAAGAAATTGACAAAAACAATGTTGCAGAATGTGTGGAAGTCATAAGGAAAAGCTTTTTGACAATTGCTGAACAATTCGGTTTCACAACAGAAAATGCCCCAAGGTTTACAGCTTTTGCCACGACAGAAGAAAGGCTTTTATATCAGCTGGAAAACGAACCAAGATTCATGTTTGGGTATTTTGATTCCGACGGAAAAATAATCGGCTATTATTCACTTTTGATGCAAGACAAAGGAGAATGTGAACTAAACAACCTTTGTGTCCTTCCAGAATACCGGCATAAAAAAATTGGACATGAATTGCTGATGGATGCCTACAAACAGGCGGAGATTCACAAATGCAATAAAATCAACATTGGAATTGTCGAGGAAAACAAGGTTCTTCGAAAATGGTATGAAAACGAAGGCTTTGTTCATACAGGAACCGAAAAATTCGATTTCTTCCCGTTCACATGCGGCTACATGGTAAAAGAAAATCAGAAGGAATTTGATTGTGAGCAAAAATCAACTTGAAAGGTTTTTTGGTGGAATAATTTTAGTTACAATTATAATTATTCTTGAAATTTTGGGATTACTAGGTCTGAATGCTATACTTTTGCTCGAAAATTTGTTTGGCTTAATTGGATTAGTAGTAGTTGTTGTTGTGATAGTTCATTTTATTCCAGAAGCGGTTTATGATTTTTATGAAGATTTCCCAGCATTATTTTATATAGTTTACTTTGTTGAGTTTGTCCTGTTGGTTATTCTAGGAATAGCTGGTCATAATAAGTTGTTTTCATAATTTTGTGTGAGGTAGGTAGTCAAAATGAAACTGGTGAATGATTTTGTTGGCGCAGGTATGTCCATCATCGTGCTTTTGTCAAATCTAGGACTTTATCCGCAGAAACTTGAAGTAAAGAAAGACTTTCAAAAGGAAATTCAACTCAAGATAAAAGAAACCGACGAAGAACCCAAAAAAATGACTGTGGAATTCAAACCTCTTGAACGATTTGAGTTTGACAGCGAGGGACGTGAGGTTTATTACGAAGATTTGAGTAATGGCGCGTGGTTTTATGACATTTATGAATACTACAGCAAGGCAGAACTGAAAGGTAAACAGAACGATAAAAAGCGGGTTGCAACTTACGATAAAAATGGCAGGAATACATACTTGGTCAAGGAAAATGCAAAAGGAATGGAAGAACTGGTCCGCGAGTATGGCAAGAATGGAACCCCAATCCACATCAAGGGTAACATCATGGATTTTAAGGAATTCTTTGAAAACAGGGACGTGGATGTTTACTGGCGCAGTTGCACGGAAATTTGGCTTGACGAAAATGGAAATGTGACCCATGCCATAAGTGATCATGGATTTGAAGAATGGTTTGAGTATGACGAAAATTCCAATTGCCTTCACAAATGGAACAACGAGGGTTATGACTGCAAATCCGAATATGATAAAGACGGAAATCGGATTCACCTTTATGTTAAGTCTCCAACGACATATAGCAGTTATTCTAAAGATGCCACGCAGGAAAGGTGGATGACATATTCGGCCGACGGAAAGATGCTTACCGAAAAGTCTGAATTGAATTTTTATGACGATAATACTTATACAAATAAAGTCAGTTTTAACAACTTTTACTCAGAGTATGAATACGACAGTCAGGGAAGGCTTATAACGGAATATTCCACAGTAATCGACACGACATACGAAGTCGAAGACGAATTCTATCGCATGAAGATAAGCTACATTTATTCGGATGACGAAAGGACATTCACAGAAAGAACAGAGTATCACTATTACGAGGATGATGAGTTTGCAGAATTAATATACAGCGAACTGGAAGAGATAGAAACACTAAATGATGAAAAAGGCAGACCGCTTCGTATTTTGACAAGGGGATGTGAGCGTTGGGATATAGACGAACCTGATCCAGATTTTGATTATGAAGATGAAGAGTGGTACAGTTACGATGCGGACGGAACCCAACACCATATAATTTCTACGGGAGAAGAAGATGCATATTCTCCAAACGGCAACATCATTTATTCAAAACAAAACATCTACAGCAACGAATGGCGCGAAGAACGTTACCTCGACAATGACAGAAAACAAGATACCTATGCCACACATTACAAAATCCTGAAAAACGGCAAAAAGGAAGTTACCTACGAAGCCTGGACTGAATATGATGATGCTGGAAGGGAAACACATTACAAATACCTGTCCTACACCAGCGACCGCCATCCACAGGAAGAATCATGGCACGAGTACACATCCGGCGGAAACCTTAAGTACGAAAAGAAGCTGAAGGTAGAATATGAGG
This sequence comes from Treponema sp. UBA1233, assembly GCA_002309305.1. Taxonomy (GTDB): domain Bacteria; phylum Spirochaetota; class Spirochaetia; order Treponematales; family Treponemataceae; genus Treponema_D. The sequence goes on from DBWR01000052.1 coordinate 58,555, forward strand.
ATCCGGACACAGGTTTGTATTCACCTGTAAAGACGGAAAAAACTGAGGAATACATATCCACCTTTGATGAGCATGAAAATGAACTTTCTTTAGACATGTATGAAAACGGCGAGAAAACAGACTATTCAAGAAAAGGTTCATATAAATATGATGACCAGGGCAGGATGACCTATGAGTTTCACGGCAATTACTACGAAGGAAAATTGCGTGAAAACACAGAGGGCTGGTATGAATATGACGAAAACGGATATCTTACATACAAGAAACTAAAGGGATACAGCACATCATCTTTTGGAAGCTATAAGCCGGAAAGCGTTCCCATGTGCGAATACTTTTTTGTAAATCAATACAGCTACCACACGAACGGCAAGATAAAGGAATGCGTGCGGTATTATTACAAGAATGAATTCTACGAGCGTGACTGGCAGCCAGATCTTCTTCGCCTTGCTGACATAGAAGAAGCCAAACAGCCAAAGAAACCTGTCATTGTTCCAGACCCCATGAATGACGGAAAAGATTATGTTGAAGAAATCCGTTTTGAATCTTCGTCAAAATACATCGGTATAAACAACAACTTCTGGGGTGTAGTTGCAAATACCACGGCTCCGGTTTACGAAACCATTCAGCACAAGTTTGGAGACAAGCCTGCGTTCACCATGAAAAAAGGTGATGCGGTAAAGCTTCATGCAGTGTCCAAGGACGGTTACCAGTACGGCTCCGGAGACTTTTTCCACAGATGGAAGATTGAAACCGGTGACGGCAAGACTGGCTGGATATCTGGACATGACCTAATTCCAGTCGGCATGAGGAATGATGTTCCTCCGATATATGCAGATTATTTTGTCGTGGTTGGAAGCTACCCCGGATACCTGATGGATGCAGGAAAGTTTACCCTTTGTGTAATTGGGAACAGTTATGGTTCCATGGGATTTTACAATGGAGACATCCGCTATGACACAGGCATGACAGGCGACACTCCATTCTATATGGAAGGATTTGTTGTAAGCCGGACAGACAGGAAGAGGGCCTATCGCTGGAATGAAGAAAGAGGATGCTTTGTGTCAGAGTATTACGAAAAGGCCAAAGATTCCGACCAGTGGAAACTTGTTGAAACAAACGAAAGCTCTACAAGCGAAAATGAAACAATACTTCGCATAAAAGGATATTATTATTCAGAAGAATACTATGCGGCAAAGAACGCCATAGAAGACAACGACATGGATTTGCTTTCCAAAGTTATTGCAAGCGGCTACAAGGCAGACACGATGGGAGAAGACCAAAGCCTACTCCTCTGTGCCAAAAGAAACAATAACCAGGTCGCCCTGGACATGATGCTTCAAAACGGATTCTCACGCTATGTGTATGTTCCGGGAGAAGAGGATGTATTCATGGTTGACATAGACGAGTTTTAAGGACTAATATGAAATCATTATGATGTATTTTTTAATTATTTCAGGAATTCTGCTGGTTGCTTTATTTGCAAAACAACTCTTTAAAAAGAATCCTGAAACTGATAAGGATCCTTATGCAGACTTGCGGGATGACACGGTACAAACTCCAGATGATGGCAATGTCGTCAGAGAAGTGACTTCTGAGTTTGACGAAAAGTATTATGAACGCTGCCGGAGGGGAGAGCCGTATCAGCTCTTTATGAAATTCGTATCTGTTCAGGACTGTGATTTTGTTCAGAGCATGCTTTATGGAGACAATATTCCAAGTCACTCCGAACACCGACACATGAACACAATCTATGGGGAATTATCAACAGTATTTCCAGTTCAACTTTGGATCATGACATTCGACTATGATAGGGCGTTTGAAATTGCCAACCAATTCGTCATCCAGAAAAGCGAAAAATTCAAAACCGAAGAACCAAATGCGATGGAGACAATAAAAAAAGTCATTGGAGTTTTGACATCCCCTTACCCCATAACAAAACCTCAGGAAATCATGGGCCTGACAATCTTCCCAAAAGCGGAAAGGGAAGAATAAAAAAACTTTTTTACAGCTTTTTTACTTTCTTTTTTTCAAATCTTGCTTTATACTGGAAGAATGAAGACACTTTTTAATGACGGCTGGAGTTTTTCGGAACTGGCCATAGACGAAAAAACAATGTATAAGGGCGACAATATCGTTCTTTTTGAGCCGGATCAGTTTTATGACAGGGCAGGGACCTTGGGTTATGAACCTGTGCGCATTCCGCATGACTGGCAGATTTACCATGTAAAGGACCTCTACAAAAACAGTGTGGGCTTTTACAAAAAAAGTTTTGAGCTTTCTCCAGAACAAATTGAAGGACGACACAACGCAATTCGCTTTGAAGGCATCTACATGAACAGCGCTGTCTGGGTAAACGGGAAAAAAGCCGGTGAATGGAAATATGGCTATGCAACTTTTGAATATGACATTTCTAATCTGGTAAAAACCGGTTGCAATGAAATACTTGTGATTGCGGTTTATCAGAATTGTAATACGCGATGGTATTCAGGTGCAGGAATTTTCCGCGATGTAACTTTCATCAACACGCCTGCGGTGCATTTGACAACTGATGGTTTGTATTTTACTGCAAGGCCAGTGGACGCTTCAAAATTGAACGGCAAATGGAATGTCAGCATTTCTGTTGAAGCAGCAGGAAAAATCGACGGTCATAAAATCGAAAACACAATTTCCACACCCGAGGGAACTGTGTTTGCAAAATCAAAATCCCTTCTTGCTCCAATTCCACTGGATGATGAAGAAATAGAGTGGATGCATAAAAACGTTTCTGGACTGGTGGATGATTCAATTTCACGTGCAGGAGAAGAACTGGAGGTAGAAAACCCAAGGCTATGGGATACGGATTCACCATTCTTCTACATCCTTACTTCCAGACTTTATGATAAAGATGGCAATGTAATTGATGAGCAAAGCGTTCATTGTGGTTTTAAGTATGCAGAGTTTACTTCAGACAGGGGATTTTTTCTTAACGGCCGCCACATTAAAATCTATGGAGCCTGCCATCACCACGACCATGGAATCCTCGGTTCAGCGTTTGACGTAAACGCACTCCGGCGGCAATTCAACCGCTTAAAGGAAATGGGTATAAACTCAATCCGCTGTTCACATAATCCACCGCCTTCTGCATGGATGGATCTTTGTGACGAAATGGGACTGATGGTTGATGATGAATCCTTTGACATGTGGGAAAAGAACAAGACGCCGTTTGACTATGCGAATTACTTCAATGAATGGTGTGAGCGTGATGTTGCAGCCTGGGTTCGCCGTGACAGGAATCACCCAAGCCTGATAATGTGGTCAATCGGTAATGAAATCAACGATACCCATGAGGGAAATGGTTTTGAAATAACAAAAAGATTGTATTCCTTCGTCGTAAAAAATGATCCAAACAGGAATGCACCTATAACGTCTGCCTCCAACTACATGATGGGAGAGGGGGCTCAAAAGTGTGCGACCCAACTGGATTTGGTGGGATATAATTATCTTGAACGGCTTTATGACGATCATCACGCAAAACATCCTGAATGGAAAATATATGGTTCCGAAACTTCTTCAACTGTTCAAAGCCGCGGAATCTACCACTTCCCGGAATCACTCAAGCTGGTTACGTTCAGTGACGGACAGTGTTCGACCTTGGGAAACTGTACAACTTCATGGGGAGGAAAGAGTACCCAGAAGATGATAACAGGAGACCGTGATTGTCCATTCAGCGCGGGGCAATTCATTTGGACGGGATGGGATTACATTGGCGAACCGACTCCCTATCACTCAAAGAATTCCTTCTTCGGTCAGATTGATACGGCGGGATTCCCTAAAGATACCTTCTACCTCTACAAAGCAGAATGGGCGGGAAAAAGAACCGAACCTTTTGTTCATCTTCTACCATACTGGGATTGGAACGAGGGACAAAAGATTGACGTAAAGGCATATTCAAATGCAGACAGTGTGGAGCTTTTCTTTAACGGAAAATCACTGGGGTGTCAAAAGATTAATCACAAGGATGGGGAAGAACCATTTGGGCGGTGGAATCTTGAATATCACAGGGGCGAAGTAAAGGCTGTTGCTTATGATGAAAACGGAAGGGAGATTGCACAAGAAACAAAACGCTCTTTTGGTGATCCTGAACGAATTGTGCTGACACCAGAATACGAAAACACAGGGGACCTGCACTTCATTCAAATCATGACTGTGGACAAGGACGGAACTCCCGTTGAAAATGCACGCAATTACATTACTGTAAAACTGGATGGTGATGCGGAACTTTTGGGAATGGATAACGGTGATTCAACTGATTATGACGAGTATAAACCGACAGGACAAACGCATACAAGAAAACTCTTTGCAAACCGTCTGATAGCCATTGTCCGGACAAAAACTCAAGACTCTTCTTTTGTGATTACCGCCGCAAGCAAGGATTTACAGAATGTCTCGCTCAAATATGACGGAAGTGCTGCTGGTGAAAACAAATGGAGTGAAACAAAAGCCGACACAAATGTTCATGCTGAAAAAGATTTTGTTCCAACACGGAAAATTGAATTGACAGCGGATGGAGAGATAAAGCTTGATGCAGAAAATCGTGAGGTTCGAGTAAGCGCCAGGGTTTTGCCTGAAAATGCGAGCCTAAAGGAAATAAACTGGAATGCAGTGCTAAAGGAATGTGTTTCTTCGGATAATATTTCTGTTGCGGTGGAAGATGGTGACAGGAACTCCGGTAAGCAGACTGCCGTGATTCATGCGGAAAGTGATGGAGAATGCATTTTGCGTTGTACTGCCCGAAATGGAACAGAGAATGATGAGGTTTTGAGCGACCTTCCGTTTGCTGTAAGTGGAATAGGAACCCACATGCATAATCCGTACAAGTTGATTGAGGCATGCCGAATGAGCTCTTGGGATGAATCAGGCGGAAAGGCAAAGCCGGAGGTTTCTCTTGAAAGCGGAATATGCACACTGACCAGCGGCCGTACATGGATTAGCTTTGACAATGTGGATTTCGGTTCTGAAGGTGCGGACTTGATTCACATTCCGATATTTGCATTTAGCGAGGAAGTCGATCTTGAGGTTTGGGACGGAAAACCTGTTCCAGATTCAGATGGAAAGAAAGGGGAACTTCTTGGCAAATTCATCTACAGGCACAAATCAATCTACAACGTGTATTCGGAAAATACATTCACTCTGAATAAGAAACTATTTGGAGTCCACACTCTAAGCTTTGTCCTTAGGGAGGGAATCTATTTCCGAGGATTCTATTTTGACAGAGGCTGAAAGAACAAGACGTTCACAAAGATCTTCGTAGGAGATTCCAACGGCTCTAGCTTCCTGAGGAAGAAGGCTGTTTGGAGTCATTCCGGGAAGATTGTTTGCCTCAAGACAGTAGAATTTGTCGTCTTTGTCGGAAAGGATAAAATCCACACGGGAATAGTTTCCCAATCCAAGCATGTGGTGGACCGATAGAGCCATGTCCTGTGCTTCCTTTGTTTTTTCCGGTGAAAGGGGTGCGGGGCAAATCTCCTCTGTAGCATCCGCCTGATATTTGTTCTTGTAATCGTAGAATCCCTGCTTTGGCCTGATTTCAATTATCGGAAGAGCCTTGCCGTCCAAAATACCAATTGAAAATTCACGACCGCTTATCATTTTTTCGATGAGGCAGATGTTTTCGTATTTGGTTGAATACTTGATAGCATTTTCCCATTCCGATTCATTGTGCACAAGGGATACTCCACAGCTTGAACCACATCCTGTTGGTTTTACAGCACAAGGAAGTCCGATTTTTGCGCGAACTTCTTCAACAGAATCTTTTTTGGGATCAAAGATAATCCAGTCAGGAGTTGGAATGCCGTTACCGACGAAGAGGTTTTTGCTCAACACTTTGTCCATCGCAAGGGCACATCCGATGTAGCCGGAACCAGTATACGGAACATTGATGCAATCCAGCACTGCCTGAAGCCGACCGTTTTCTCCCATTCCTCCGTGACAGCCAAGAAATACCGCATCAGACAGCTTGCAGATTTCAAGTACACCAGGTCCAATCAAATCACGACGGCCACCGTTGTCTGCAATCAGTTTTTCCAGATCCGGTTCTGTTTCTGGTATTGAATATGAAAAGGTTTTGCCAGATTCTTTTTTTACAAATAGAGTTTCAAGAGCTGTGTCTTTTGGAATTCCCACATAGACATCCACAAAAGCCACTTCATGTCCTTTTTTAAGAAGTGCGTTGGATATTAAACTTGCCGAACAGAGAGAAACGTCTCGCTCTGGACTGATGCCGCCTGCTAAAACTGTTATCTTCATAATACAGAAAGAATAACATATATGTGATGCGTATTCAAGAAGATAAGAAAACTTGCTAAAGGATGTTTTGAATTATCCAGTGGGCTACACCGTCTTCGTTGTTTGATTTGCATGTTTGATCCGCCGCGTGCTTTACCTCGGGAATTGCGTTTGCCATGGCGACTCCGATTCCACAAACTTGAAGCATTCCAATATCGTTAAAATCATCACCAAAAGAAACAATCTGTTCAAGTGGAATGTTCAGCTTTGAGCCAAGGGCTTTGATGGCATTGTCTTTTGTTGCATCTTTCCTGCTCAGCTTAAACCATGGAATGTCGGAAAAAGGCAGAAGGTCGATTTTATCTTTACCAAAACTGTCGGCCAGTTCCTGAACTTTTTGTCCGTCTTGAGTCTGGATGCAAATCTTCATTGCGCTTTCGTCAAAGTTTTTAAAGTCGGTATAGGTCCAGTATCTGTCGCCGAATTCATCTTCGTCTGCATTTGAATAAAGACTCTTTTCGTTGTCGATTGAAATGATGATGTCATCTCCAAAAATCCTGAAGCAAGAATCAATCAGCCTCCTGGTATCTTGAACCGAAAACTCACAGGAGTAGATTTTTTCGTTGTTGAAAAGCACAAGCCCGCCACCGTTTGTAATCGCAATGTCGGGAGTAATTCCATCCAGATATCTTACCGCATTGACCAAAGCCCGCGAAGTTGAAATGCCGAACAGCACACCTTTTTTCTGCGCGTCAAGAATCGTCTGTTTTGTAAGTGGGGAAATCGACTTGTCATCATGGAAGAGGGTTCCATCCAAGTCCGTAAGAATTAATTTGACAGTATCCATATTCAATTATGAATTGAACGTGGAAAATAGTCAATATGAGGGTGAGCGAAAGAAGATTTCTTCTATATAAAACTATTTATCGAAAACAAAAAAAAATGAAAAAAAACGAAAAAAGTACTTGACAAAATACAAGGGGGGGGGTA
>DBWR01000023.1 GCA_002309305.1 Treponema sp. UBA1233
AAGGACTCTGGATTATCACCTGTTGCAGCTATATAGGTAAGATATTCTGCGGCAGAACTTCTAATTGAAATTTCTTTTGACCTTTTTTTTGCCATCTTCTCCATCCATTATAATAGAACATTATACCACAAATTCCCTCTTTTGTTGCAGAAACATCGCTATTTCGCAAAAGATTCCCCTGCCATGGAGCCCCTCCCCATAAAAATTCATGGGGATAAATTTCCAAATTATACCAATATTGCTAATATTTTGCCGAAACAGTCCCTTTTCCGTGGTTTTACTTAACTTTTGGTAAAATAAAACCTTGCCCTGCCCGGGAGAAATCCTGGGTGGGGTGTTGTTTTGCGTGGATCCTAATTTGTACATTACTTTTTTAATTTGCTGACCATGTTTGCAAGGGACAGGAATTTTTCTGATTTTATCAAGGCAAGTCCCTGTTCCTCATCACCAAGGACAACAAGCTGGTCCCCGGTGGAAATGTCGAAAATCTTTCTTGCTTTTGCCGGTATGACAATCTGACCCTTATCTCCAACGGTGACAAGCCCAAATAGATGCTTTCCCTTTGGTGGAAGACCAAGCCCCATATTTTTTTCAGGCTCATAGTTTGCAAGATCATCAAGAGAAACTCCGAAAATTTCAGCAAGCTGCTTGCATTTGTCAAGGTCGGGAACGCTTTCGCCGGATTCCCATTTGGCAACGGACTGTCTTGTAACGCCAAGTTTTTCCGCAACATCTTCCTGAGTCAACTGTAAGACTTTACGCATTTGGGCCAGATTGTCCTTGAACATTTACGCCTCCACTTTAGCCTCAATATTTTTTTTCTTTTTGATTCCAAGCACCGCCCATCTGAAAAATGGAATCCTTGAGATGAGCGCATATAAACCATAACCGAAAACAAAGCCTGCGACAAGACTCAAAATGTAGCTTGCGGGAGCGGGAAGGAGTTTGGGTTTGGCAAGCAATAAGGCTACGGTAGATATTCCAAGATAATGGAAGATGTAAAGTCCAAAACTGTGGCGGGTCATCCATTCGGTAAATGCATTTGAAAAATCTCCGAAGCGGGCAAATCCACCCAGCATGGCAAGGGAGCCGAAATAAGCGCACAATGAATACAGCCAGCCCCTGTTGATTGGTTTATCGGCATAGTTCTGACCGAAATACAAAAGCGCAAAAGTCACGCACAATGCAAGGGCAATTATGATCAGAGGCAGGGAAAGTTTTTTGATTTTTTCCACCACCGCATCATGGGAGAAAACGAAGTAGCCCAAAACAAAAAAGACAAAGTAAAAGGCAATCCTGTAGACAGAAACTATGGGTGTGTTAAGAATCTGCGCCGCACCCCAAATCGGAAAGTAAAACAGGGCAATCAACCAGAGGGGAGTTTTTGCACCGAGCGACAGGAGCCTTCCCTTTTCAATTTTTCTTATCAGCACCAGAAGCAGACTGTATATCCACAAAAGATGCATGTACCAGAGAACGCCGCTTCCAGACGCAACCATAATCATGTAAATTACCGGAGCAGGAACCCCGGCAGCCTTAAGTCCGTCAATGCCGCCACCTATGGACATGCTCACATAACCCTGGATGAACTGGAAAAACAAGAGGCCTATAGTTGACGGAACCAAAAGTTTCAGTGTCCTTGATTTTATGAATTCTTTGTTCGAATGCTTTTCCAGATAAAGTCTTGAGCTGATTCCAGAGACGATGAAAAGAAGGGGCATAATCCAGGGATAAACCAGATACTGAAATGCGTCGTAGTACTGAACGTTCAGATTGGTAATTTTACCCAAACCGCCGATCACGCCCTCCGCATTGTACATGTAGAAGACGTGATAGATTAAAACGATTACGACGGTTGTCCAGCGGATGTTGTCCAAATAGTGCTTTCTCATACATTTACCACCTTTGCAATTAATCTTAACATAATTGTAAGGCAGAACCAAATGGAAGTCCACCAAGAAAAATTAACATTTCAGGAGGTTTTGTGTTAATGTCAGTTGCGTTATTCTTCTGCTGACAGAAGCCAGTCCAGGGCATTCAACAGATTTTTCGGCGACAGAGACCTCCTAGTTAGGATTGTATTCCGAGAAACCTCAATTATCAAGGGTAAGATTGGAATGTATTCCAAACTCTTTCCTAAAGCTTTCGCAGGATTTTCTTATGTCGCAGTTCTGGCAGACGTGGGTGTAAAAGGGCTTGCCGTCCTTGTATTTTTTCTTCAGGTCGGAGGGGGCTGGCGGGTCAAATTCACAGTTCTGGATTTTTTCTACAACCTCTCCCACTTTTTTGAGTGCGGCATCCTGTGCGTTTTTATTGTGCTGGACGGGAACGATTGGATCCCAGTTTTCAAGGGCATGTTCCAATTCCGGAAAGCTGTTGTTTTTTAAAGCATGGCGTACGTCCTTGGGTACCGATGTTGTCATGACAAAAGTTTCGGCCACGCTTCCCTCCTGAATCCTTTCCAGTTCATGGGCATAGAGGTTCAGTTCATCCCTGTACAATTCAATGTCATCTTCTATCTGTTCCTTTGAATTGGTGGTCACGTCAAAGAGGCTCAGCTTTCCGTCTTTTTCCAGAACATCGATTTTTCCTTCCAGAGAATATGGAATGTCCTTGTTTGGGGTATGAAGATTGGGAACGGAAATTTCAATTGAAGAAACATTGCCTTCAAGCATCATTTTCCTGTGCCGCTTCCAGTATGCAAGTACCTGCTCAAATGCACGCTCCCTCATCATCTCGTTGATTGAATGTCCGGATGTCTCCTTTAAGTATTCATAATTCGCCTCAAAAAATTCACGGAGCTTTTCTTCGATTTTGACTTCACTGATTTCATTCATCTCATTCATTGCCGGAGTTCTCCTTTATGAAATTTTCAAGATCACGAATCGTCCTGAGTACAAGGGAACCGTAGAACATCGTCTGGCTTCTTGACGGTACAAAGCCGTACTTCTTGAATGCCATGTAGTTTCGGGGACATGTCAGATATGGAATGTAATCATACTTGAAGCTGTAAACTTTTTCTTCCTTCCCGCCGGAAACCTTTTCCTCAGGCACCTCTAACTTGCAGTTGTTCACCATGTTAAAACTCTTTTGTGCAAACAGGCCGTTAAACGCCGGATATGTGCTTTGTCCCGGTCCCTGAAATTGGGATATGACCAGAAGATTCTTTGCCCTGGACAATGCAACGTAGAACATCCGCATCGTGTCGTAATCATCCATCATGTTGAGGGGTTCATTCAGGCCATTGTTTTGACCTTTGGCCTCAAGCATTTCCCTGACCAGAACATCCAGGGGGCGCGGGTCTTTATGGCGGTGCATCACGGAACCCAGGACGACTACGGGGAATTCAAGCCCCTTTGACTGATGTACCGTGAGAAAGGGAACTGATCCGCTGGGGAACGGAGTGTCTTCGTTTTCATATTCGCCTTCATTCATCCTGAACAAAGTATATAGGAATGAATAGAAAAATGAATTCAAAAACATGTCGTCGTCAAAATTCCTTCCGGACAAAACCGGTGAATGCATGTCCATGTATTTTGAAAGGTATTGGCTGATCTTGCCCAGGTTGTACATCCCCACATCATCGCCAATCTTTGCCATTTCAAATTCATCACAATACCATTTTGCTTCCTGCAGGTCATAGAACAAATCCATTATGTTCCAGTCAAGAGAAGTCGCTCTGGAAAGTATGTACGATACGGGGACAGACTCTTTCATCTGTGCTTTTATCCTGACATATTCACGCAACCTGTAGTTTGACAATTCCGCAACAGTGTCTTCCGACAGGTCTTGAAGATTTTCATCAGAGAGCAGGATTTCAAATTCCGAACCGTCAGCGTCATCTTCCAGACCAATTCCGTTTGCACCGCAAATATTGCTTAATATCTTGAATTGTCTTTTCGCCTCATCAACCTGATTCATTTTTGATTCAACAATCTTAAGCAGAACCTCATCCCGCATGATTTCCGCCAGTGCAATCGTCCTGATTTCATGAATCCACTCGTTGAATTTTTTCATGCCTCCCAAGCTAGTTTCCAGATCAGGAACACAGTCAAAAACCGTGGCAAACAATCCGAATGTCACCAGAGCTTCATCCGTAAAAAGAAAGTTCTTTGCCCTTGGAGCATAATACGGAATACCCGCGGCGGCAAACGCATCTGCATAGGCTTTTACCGAGGCACTCATTCCGTCATTGCCACCTCTAAGTGTGGGGAACAAAAATGCGCATTGATTGTAATCTTCTATTATTCCCCGTGCCTTTAGAATAATGAGCAATTTGACGACTTCGGACGTTACCTTTTCCTTGTTGCCCATAGAGCGCAGGACCGCACAGCCTGTATCCATACTGAACGCCGTGATGTTTTTGTCTTGAATCCTATATGACTTGCTTGGAAACAATTCATCTTCCCATTTACAGTTTTGGATGAACGAAGTATATGTATCCACAATCTGTTTTCTTGAGCGGTAGTTTATGTTCAAGTCAATTCTGGTGGGCCGCACTCCAATGCACCTTTCGCAAATGTTTTCAAAGTCAATCAGGTTTTCTACCGTGGCACCGCGGAACCTGTACAACGCCTGATCATCGTCACCAACCACACAGATGTTTTTTGTACCCGACGCAAGAGCCATGTAAATTTTCTGCTGGATTGTATTCGTATCCTGATATTCGTCAACGATTATATGCTTAAAGATTTTACCGTGATTTTTTACATTCATGATAACCGACAGGGCCTTTTGCTGCAGGCGTGCAAAATCTGTTCTTTCAGGATTCTGCAATTCAAGAAGCTCCCTGTACTTTACCGTCATCCTTAAGAGCTTGTTTTTAACAGAGTTTTCCACCCCAAATTTCAAATCATCATTTAAAAAATCTTCCTCGCTCATCCTGTTGAAAAAAGAGATGCTGTTTTTTACGGCGTTCATCTTTGAGCTTGAATTTTCTCCAAACCATTCGTTTATCTCGTGATAGAAATTCAAGTAGTCATCTTGTTTTGAAGAAGAATAACCACCCGCCTCCAGAATTTGCGTCCAATTTGAATGCCGTGAAACAAAGAAAAACTGATCCAGTTCATCAAGGAGGACAACCCTGTTTGCTTTTTGTGAACCTGAAACAAAACGGTCATCCTTTAAGATCCTTTGACACAGTGAATGCAAGGTACCCACATACATTTCCGAAGTGTCATAAGTTTTCCCAGTAAACGCAGATGCCAGAGACAAGAGTTCCTGCAGGCCCTGCTCCAGCTGCAATGCGGCTTTTTCCGTAAATGTCGAAAGGAATATTTCTCCAGGCTCAACTCCACAGGCTGCAATCAGAAACAGTGTCCGCCACAACAATACGCGCGTCTTTCCCGAACCAGGTCCGGCAGTAAGAAGCAAAGGTCCGTCTATGTGCTGAATCGCCCTGAGCTGATTTTCGTTTGGTTTGAATTTCTTTTGCTCAAATAATGATGCAAGCAGCTTTGAAGAATCCATAAATAAATTATATCACAAGTTGGAAGAAATTTAAGTGTCGAATCTGTATTTTTGTGGTATAATGACTCTTGATGGCACTTTTTAATCACAGGGAATTGAGCTCAAAAAATTTCATGCACAAAATCTTGGACACGAACCCCAAGGGAAATTTCATAATCGAACTGGAAAACATGCTTTCTGATTATGAGAACTCTTTGGACTCACTTTCCATAAGCAACATAAAGAACATCGCCTCAAAATACAATGTTGATTTGACAAATGATTATCTTGAAGAAAGAAAGGAGCTATTGTTCAGGATGCTGACCAGGGCATTGGGCAGCAACAGTCTGAATGATTTTGAATACCGCAAGCTAAAGCATTTGTGCAACATACTGGGACTGGACATTTTGGTTTTGGACAAAGAGATTTCAAAAAGGGGAACAGACATCTACAGGAAAAAGCTTGAAGAAATCTTTGCCGACAAATATGTTTCTGCAGAAGAAAAGGCAGAACTTGAACAGCTTAGGGTTCAACTCAAGATTGATGAAGCAAGCGCAAAAAAAATGTACCGAGAAGCCGTCAAATCTACGATGGACTCATACACAAAACCTATTTTTGAATCCGAAGTTTTTTCTCCCGAAGATGAAAGGAGAATGTACAATGCCGCAAAAAACCTTGGCCTGTCCCTGACATTTCCGCCGGAGATTCAAGGCAAGCTTGCAAAATACAGGCAGAACTGGGAAATACTTAACGGAAATCTCCCGGTATTAAAGACAGACATGCACCTTCAGTCCGGAGAAATATTGCATCACGTCCAGCAGGTAAACTGGCTTGAAGAAAGAACGGAAACAAGACGCGTCAATTATTCCGGCTACACCTACAACACCAAGGTAATCGGCAACTTAAAATGGAAGGCGGGAACAATAACTCCACATAAAATCACGCAGGAAGTATGGAAGTGCATTGACTCGGGATATCTTTTTTTGACAAGCAAGCGCATCATCTTTAACGGACAGCATGGCAACAAGGTCATTCCGTTTTCAAAGGTCCTGCATTTCGAGCCATACACAAATGGGGTTCAGATTCAAAAGGATTCAGGCAAATCACCCTTCCTTGAATTCAGCACGGACGTCCCCCTTTTTGCCACAATCTTGAACCAACTTCTGGGAAGGAACTAGCATGACGGAACATGAAGCATATTCCATTTTGGAATTGAACGATGGAGAATCATTTGACGCAATAAAAAAGGCCTACCGAAAGCTCGCATTAAAATATCATCCCGACAGAAACCATGGCTCAAAAGAAGCCGAAGAAAAATTCAAGCAGATCAACGACGCCTACGAATACCTGGAAGATTACCAGACCCGCAAAGACGACGCCCTGCACACCACCTCCGCTCCACCAACCCAAGACGACACCTTCGCCTACCACCACAACTACCACGAACGCTACAAGCGCGGCCACTTCGGTGAATACAAGTTTAAGAAACGGGCGTAAATGTACGATTGAGGAAAACGAATGAATTTGTTATTATTGTTATAATTAAAATTTCAAGATANNGATAAGTGGGCCTGTTGCAAATGATCAAACGTTTCCAACAATCATTTTGTACCTTGACGGGTATATTGATGCGGAAAATGCCGTAAGACAATTGCTACCTCAGAAATTGAAAGATCAGTTTACCTTTAAAACAGAAAGGGCCTTATCGCTTTTGAAATATTTGGAGGCTAAAAAAGTATGAAAAAAAACGTATACTTTACTCTGGATTATTATGACCGACAAACCATAGCCCAAATCATCGAGAAATACAACTTGACTCCGATGGAAGCTACTAAAAAGTTTATTTTTTCAAAAACCCACTCATTATTAGAAGATTTTGATAACGGTCTTTTGAACTTACCCGATTACGCTGTGTTTGATATGTGGGAAGTAGAGCAAGTTACTGGGGATCCGCTCCAATCATCTTATATAAGGAGTGAATAAAATGAATGATGAATTAAAATTCTTTATATTGCTTCTTGAAAAATATGCTTATGATAAAAATCTCCCAACGGCGGATATTCTAAAGGAATGGGAAGAAAAAGGGCTTGTCCAGGAAATATATGACAGTTACCCATTATATCATACAGAACGAATAGAAAACGCTTATGAGGATATAGAAAACCTGTCAAAAACAGGAAAACATCTGTGGTAGATTATCAACTTCATGCTGAATAATTGTTAATTCTGCTGGGTTTTCTACCGATTTATATAAAGTGGTGTATTTGCCTTTTTGTGACTAAAGTCCAACAACTTTCCGGGAGATGACTATGAATCGATTGTTACCGTTACCTAAAAAAATAATTGTGGCAGCCTTTATTCTGGCGGTCTGTATCGCGCTGCCCCTTATTGCGGCCCCAAAAGTCTCGGACGAAAGGCAAAAACTGATTGATTACGGCCTGACTTTTCAGGGAACACGGTATGTTTATGGTGGCAGCAAACCTGAATCCGGCTTTGACTGCAGCGGTTTTGTTTCTTATGTTGCAAACGGATGCGGAATCAAGCTGGCAAGGCAAACTTCCTTGATGTATGCCTCGATTGACCACATCGATGAAGAAGAGCGTGAACCCGGCGATTTGATTTTCTTTGCGGTAAAGGGCGGTGACGGACGTTCAAGAATCAGTCACGTGGGCATCTACCTGGGACTTTATACAGATGAAGGCAAATTCAAGGACAAGAGGGTATTTTTACATGCCGCAAGTGACGGACCCAGCACGGGCGTAATAGTTTCTTCAATCGACGAAAAATACTGGAAGGATCATTTTTACGGCTACGGCAGAATCATGAAACCCACCGGAATTGAAGATGAGGTTGACGGCGAAAAGATAACGGCTATAGACGAAACCCCTCTTGATGATCAGGAAGGAGAAGATCCGGTCCAGCAGGAAGAGAATTCCAACATTTCTGCAGAAAAGTAAAAGAAAAACTCAATTTCAACACCTTTCTTGTATTAAACTGAGGTGTGAAAGGCAAGAACACGTATAGAGAAAAAACCGTTATTTGGCATGAATCCATTAATTCACAATAGATAAAAGATGCGGAATCGAAGACTGACACGCAACAACATCTGCACAAGCGAAGCGCGGAAGCCGTTGTTGAGGGGCAGACTTCGATGGGAGCACCTTTTATTTGTTTTTTTGACTCGATTCCCGCCTAAAATGGAGATACATCTTCTTTAGATTTGTACTTGCCTTACACAGTTCTCCTGTGTAACCAATTAAGGTGGCGGAGGTTTTATTTTATATGAAAAGCAAAGGAAAATTTTTATACAGCGTTTTTTATCTCATGGTTTTACTCGCAGTAACCGGATGTTCAGGAAAGCTTTCGGTTCAGGCAAAGTCTGATCAGGGTGCCGACATTCAGTTTTCGGCCTCGGTTGGCAAGGTCATATCTTCAACCCTGGCTTCTCTCAGTTCCAGCATTGCAGGTGGAAAATACAGCGGTGGAAGCCAAAACCTCTTTTCCGCTTCCGAAATCAAAAAGGCCTTTAACGGCAGTGATTTTACAAACGTCTCGGTAACGACCCCAAGCTCCGACAGTCTGGATTTGAGCGCTTCAATTCCTGCGGCCTCCAAGCAGACACATGCAACAGGCGGAATTCGTGCTTCCGACATCGTAAACTGTACCTCAAACAAGATGGTCCTGCAGTTTTCTCCCACAAGCCTTCAGAAATTGAGTGCGGATCTTCCCAAGGATACCAAAGCCTACCTTGACATGTTCATGGCGCCGGCGTTCACTGGGGAAAAAATGGATGCTTCGGAATACAAGATGCTGATTGCTTCGATTTACGGGGATCAGATTGCCGCTGAGCTTGAAAAGGCACAGATTACAGTAAGCCTTTCATGTCCAAAGGGCAAAAAGATTTCCTCTACAAGTTTACCCACAGGGGCAAAGGTGACCTCTTCTACTGCGACATTCGACTTGCCTTTGATGGAATTCCTTACCCTTTCCGGAACCAAATCCTACAGCATCAGCTGGTAGCCTGGTCGTCTGAAGGGAAAAAGCTGTTTATGGTAAAGTGAATCAAACGGCGGCTGTCAGACAGGTTTTCTTTCCCTTCAACTGCCTGGGTAAAAATGGCACTTTCAAGAAGGCTGTACATCAAATCCACCATATCCTTTATTGACTCACCATGCAGTTCGCCGTTGTTCTGGGCACGGATCATTATCATGTTCAAAAGGTGCTCGACACGGATTACACGGCGTGCAATCAAATCTCCCGCATCTTCTCCGGTCTTTTGAATCTGAATCAGATACACCAGCAGAATCTTGAACAGTTTCGTGTGGTTTTCACATTCATCCAGAATCGCATCCATCACTTTCTTGAGGCAGTCCGGGGTATTCAGTTCCCTGTTCCTGATGATCTGAAGCAGCTGTTTTTCCAGGCGTTCAGTCAGGTCCTTTATGCTCCAGACAAAAATCTCGCGCTTGTTCTTAAAATAAATGTACAGTGTGGTTCGTGTAATTCCGCAGCGGTCGGCTATTTTCTGAAACGTAACGTCTTCGTAGCCCTCTTCGATGAACAAATCCAATGCCTTGCCCAAAATCTCGTGTTTCCGTTTTTCGTGTTCAACAACTACTGCCATGTTTCAGCCCTTATTGGTTTCCCTTATACATATAAAAAATCGTGTCCAGATTTCCGGCCTTGATTGACTTTATCTTGTCTGCGCGGCGGCCTATGCTGTCCTGAAAAATTTCCTGGTTCGTAATGAATCCCATCTGCCATCCTGCAAAATCTTTGAACAGGTTCCCCATGTCCTGGTACAGTTCCTGTGCGGCCTTTTCGTCACCAAGACGTTCACCATACGGAGGATTTGAAATGAGCATTCCCTCTGGATACGGTGCCCTAAGTTCCCTAAAGTCGCTGGTCATAAAGTCTGGCCTAAGGATTTTTGCATCGCTTCCTATCATCTGGAGTGCCCGTCCGGCAGTTACACATGCATGTTCGGCATTCAGGCGAGCCCTTTCTATGGCATCTGGATCTATGTCGCTTCCGGTAATCCTGCATTCAACATCGGGACGGATTTTGGATGCGGCTTCCTTCTTTAATTCAACTGCCCTGTTCTGATTGTATATTGCAAGGTGTTCGTAGGCAAAGTGCCTTCCCAGTCCGGGTGCAATGTTTCTGGCATAGAGCGTGGCTTCAATTGCGATGGTTCCGCTTCCACAAAAGGGATCGTGAAGGGGCATCTTCCTCTTCCACAGCATTTCCTGAAGAAGGACTGCGGCAGTGGTTTCCCTCAATGGGGCAATTCCACCTTCAGTTCTGTATCCCCTCTTATGCAGGGCATCTCCGCTTGTGTCCAGTAGAATCATGGCCTGATCCTGGTCTATGTAAACGCGAATGTCACAGCGTTCCCCGGTTTCCGGCAGGGTCGTGATGTGCCATGTATCCCCGAGCTTCTGGTAGATTGCCTTTTGAATCATTCCCTGAATCGAATGTTCCGAATTGAGCTTGCTCTTGTAAACCCGAACCTTGTCAACAACGACACGGACATCCTTTTTCAGGTAATCCTGCCATGGTGCGGAATAACATCCGTCAAATAATGCGGTAAAATCTGATGCGGCATATTTCACCACCTGAATGTAAACCCTGTCGCTGGTACGGAGCCAGAGATTCGCAAGATACAGTACGTCCTCATCCCCAGAAAAAAACACACGTCCGGGTGCATTTCCGTTCAGCTTGCAGCCCAACAGCTTGAGTTCATTTCCCAGTATTTTTTCCGCCCCAACGGCACATAAAGCCACATAATTCAACATAATGACATTTTAACGTTTTTTGTCATTTTAATCAATGGAATAATTGAAAAAAATGAGTTATAATCCCTGCCAGAGGTCAGGAAGAATTGAATAAACCGCTGTCACGAAAAGAGTATGAAGAAATCTATGCTATGCTGGGGGACGTTTCTCCGATTGACGGGGACTGCGGGAAACTTTGCGCTGCCTCATGCTGTTCTCTTGACGGGAAGTATCCTGAGGGTATCAAAAATGAAGACTATGTCATGGATGATGCGGAGGATGAAGCTGACGGTGAGCTTGGAATTTACCTGCTGCCGGGGGAAGATGCCCTGCATGACAAAGGAGACTCGTGGCTCAAATGGTCGGAGGAAGATGCCCTGGAAGCCGGATTTCCTGAATCATGGACGGGAAAAGTTCAGTTTGTAAAATGCCATGGTGCAGAAAACTGCCGGCGTGATCTAAGGCCCATACAGTGCAGGACATTTCCTGTTGCTCCATACCTCACACACGACGGAAAACTCAAATTGATTTTATATACGGATACCCTGCCCTACAAATGCCCGCTGGTTTATGGTGCCTATCATTTGAACGATGATTTTCTTAAGGCAACAATTTCCGCGTGGTCCAGGCTGATTCAAGACCAGAGGATTTTTGACCTTGTAATGGAAGATTCCCGCTTCCGGGATGAATGTGAAATTCCGCTTGAGTTTGTTTATGAATGAACAGGCTGCCCTATGCCAGTACGCTAAGTTTTTTTGCCACGGTTTCAATCCGCACGTGGGTTACTTCTCCGCCGTACTCTCCGTCTATATGAAGTGTTTGTGGGGCGGAAGTCTTTATGTCGAACGTAGAACTGTCCTTTTGCAAAAAGCCCTTTAGCTTTCCGTGTTTTCCTGCAATCAAGAACGGGAAGTCAAAGAATGTCTTTATCTTTTTTATTCCATAAGCACTGCAGAGTGAAATCTTTCCGTCATCGGCCAGAGCTTCAGGACTCATCTTTACTCCACCGCCTTCTGCCGGGAAATTCATGAATGCAGAAAAAATGGTTCCGGGTAATTCAACAGTTGAGCCATCATCAAACGCCATTGAATATGTGGCTGTCTGCATGGTAAACAAAGTCTGGATCGTGTAAATCACATAGATGAATTTTCCAAGACCAACCTTGTTCAGCGCGTCCTTCAACTTGGAGCTTAATGCCTTCTTGCATACAATCGCATCCATGCCAAGCCCCGAACTGATTCCAAAAAGCCTGTGGTTTCCGTCGTCAAGAATCACTTTGCCAAGGTCAATCTTTTTGGGTGCATCACAGTCAAGAATTTTATTCAATGCCTTAACGCTGTTTTTGGGTAGCCCGAGTCCACGTGCAAAATCATTTCCGGAACCTGTCGGTATCACTCCCAAACGAACTTTTTCAAAATCGCCTATGCCATTCAGCACTTCGTTAACGGTACCGTCTCCTCCCACAACAACAAGGTTAATCTCGCCGTCCAGGGAAGAAACGTTACGTGCCAGAATTGTGGCTGTAGTTTCCAGAGAAGTCGTAAGCACATCGTAGGTGACATTTTTTTCGTCCAAAGCCTTACGGACTTTTTTCCAGGTCTTTAGGGCTTTACCGCTGCCCCCACGCTCGTTCACAATAAAGTAATACAATCCGACCCCCTTTAGCTACAACCGACAAACATCTATTCCACTCAGCTCCGTGCCGTCTTTTTTCCCAAACTGTAATGCAGGAAGAAGAAGAGCGCAACCATCATCACAGTACCGATAAGCAAAGACACAACCGCATTCTGGACGAATCCCGCAATCAGATAGGTGATGAACGAAACGCCCGCAACAGTCAGAGCATAAGGCAGCTGTGTTGAAACGTGTGCAATATGGTCACACTGTGCTCCAGCCGATGACATGATTGTCGTATCGGAAATCGGTGAACAGTGGTCTCCGCAAACCGCACCGGCCATACATGCAGAAACGCAGATCAAACCAAGAGGACTTCCGTCTCCCAGAGAGAATACCTTGAGTGTAATCGGAATCAAGATGCCGAATGTTCCCCAGCTTGTACCGGTGGCAAATGCAAGGAAACAGGCGATTACAAATACCACGGCAGGCAGGAAATTCAAGAGGCTTGAGGCAGACTTGTCAACAAGACCTGCAACATATTCAGCGGCACCCAGAGAATCCGTCATTCCCTTGAGCGTCCATGCAAGCGCAAGAATCGTTATGGCAGGAACCATTGCCTTGAACCCTTCGACTATACATGCCATGCAGTCCTTGAACGGAAGAACACGGCGAAGAAGATAAATCACAAGGGTAAGGACCAGGGCACCAAATGAACCCAACACCAGACCTACGGATGCATCACTGTTTGCAAAAGCCTCTCCAAAAGAAGTTCCCTCAAAGAAACCGCCAGAATAAAGCATTCCAAGAACGCAGCCGACAATCAAAAGAATTATCGGAAGCACAAGGTCAATTACCTTTCCCTTTCCCTTGGGAGCTTCTTCTTCCTTATATTCCTTGCCTGGAACCGTAAACAAATCACCCTTCTCTGCATTTGCCTCGTGAACAGCCATTGGACCATAATCCATCTTGAACAGGGTAAGGCAGAGCATCATCACAATAGTGAGCAGGGCATAATAGTTGTATGGAATGGCCTGAATGAAAAGCGTAAGTCCGTTCGTTCCCTCTGGAGCAAATCCGGCAACTGCGGCAGCCCATGATGAAATTGGAGCGATAATGCAAATCGGAGCAGCAGTTGAATCAATCAGGTATGCAAGTTTTGAACGTGAGATTTTTGTACGGTCGGTAACAGGTCTCATTACACTACCGACGGTAAGGCAGTTGAAGTAGTCGTCGATGAAGATGAGGCAGCCCAAGACGATTGTTGCAAGCCCCGCACCAACCTTTGTCTTTACATGGGCTGAAGCCCATTTTCCAAAAGCAGCTGAACCGCCACCCTTGTTCATAAGGCAAACCATGATTCCCAGGAATACAAGGAAAATCAAAATGCCCACATTGTAGGGATCTGAAAGCTGAGCTATCAAACCGTCCTTAAAGATGTGGTTCATCGTTCCCTCAAAATTTCCACCTGCAAAGAACAGGCCGCCAACAACGATGCCGATGAAAAGCGAACTGTAGGCTTCCTTGGTAATCAAAGCCAGAACGATTGCAATCAGTGGTGGAACCAGCGCCCAAAATGTTGCATACATATAATCCTCCTATACGATGAACGAATCAGTCACCGCAATTAAAAACTACATTGTCGTCACGGCACAAACACTGGGCCGCATTTCTTCCCGCCCATGCGCAGATGGGAAGTCCTCCGGGCATCCTTACCCTTTCGTTAGCAAAATACAGCCCTTCTATTGTACTTGATTTTGAAGGAAATGTAAAAGAGAACTTGCCGGGTTTCCATACGCTCATCCATGAACCCCGGTAGCTTGAAGTATAGCGTTCATAAGTCAGCGGAGTTGCAAGGTCGGTCACTTCCACATTGCCCTTTATCTCCGGAATGTGTTTTTCTAGTTCAGCGATGAACCGTTCTAGTACCTTTTCCTTTTCTTCCTTGTATGTTCCGTCAGCCTTCCTAGCCTTCCAGTAGTCGTAACTGTCACCGATTAAAATGCAGGTTATAACAGAACAACCCGGCGGAGCATATTCATCCCCCGTATAATAATTCAACCTGAACCGGTTAAACCTTATGCCCGCCGCCTCAAATTCATTTTCAAGCGGAAAGACAGGTGCTTCGGGTAAACCTTCGATTTGAGTTTTTAATCCCAGTCCCACAAACATGTTCTGTTCAATGCTTACGTCGTTCTTCATTCTGGAAACCCACGGCTCATCAAGCGGCCTTTCAAACATCGTGTCCACCGCGGTCATGGTGTCAAACCCTATGGCGACGCTATCGGCCTCAATAAGCTTGCCGTCAACAATCACTCCCCTTACCCTGGAGCCTTCTATTTGAATCTTTTGAACTTTTGTCTTGTATTGGATTTTACCGCCCAGAGAAAGAAGGGTATCCGCCATGTTCTGCGCCATCCTGAGCGAACCTCCCTCGGGAAAACCACAGTCGCCTGAAGTAAACTGCCCCAAGGTATAAAGAAAGGAAAGGGCGTTGAACTCGCTGCTGTTCACGCTGCAAAGCAAATGCCTGATGTATGGATGCTTTATTTTATTGACGTAATCCTGGTAGGAGGTCTTTCTCAGAGAACTGTACATGAGGCCGGCCGGTGCCATCGCCATCAATTCCGTAAGCTTTGGCCTTCGCGGATGGGTTGACTTTAAGCCCCGGACATCACCTATGGGAAGATGAACCTTCTGGAATTTCCTAACGTCCCGGCAAAATCGCCTTATCGCCCTTTTGTCAGACGGAGAGTTTTCGATTAAATGTTCCTCAAGTTTTTTAAGGTCACGATAAAGCTCAAGATTTCCTCCGTCTTTTCCCGCACCCAAAATCGTATACAAAACGGGCCTGTTGTAGATGGGATTATTGTCCTGTAGCGCACCAATTTCATGCCACACTTTGTTCAGGGGTAACTGCGGAGACGAACCGGTCATCCAGTGCATTCCGCCCTCAAAAAAATATCCCTTGCGCCGCCAGCTAGTTGAAAGTCCTCCAGGAATGATGTGCTGTTCAAGTACGGTAACGTCATAACCCGAACGAGCGGCATAAACAGCCATGCCCAGTCCGCTAATTCCCGCACCGATTACGATAAGTTTTTTCATATTAATATGATACACCCTCTTTTGCCATTCCGCAAGGATTTAATGCGGCTCCCCATACCTAAAATTTTCAACATTCGGTCGAATTTTGCAGGCCCACACGCATTATTCGGTCGAAAAACGCACTTGAACTTGCATTATTCGGTCGAAAAATGTTATAATAACCATGTAAATTAGGCTGAAAGACCGTGGTAGAGGAGGCAGACCATGATCCGTAAGGAATATGAAAACCTTTTGAAATGGAAAAGCAGGAAAAGCCGTAAACCTCTTCTTGTGCTGGGTGTGCGGCAGTGCGGGAAAACATACCTCATCAAGGAATTTGGTTCCAATGAATTTGATGATGTGGCCTACTGCAACTTTGACGGCAACGAAGGCATCAAGACCATTTTCGACTATGACTTTGACATAAACCGTATTCTTGAAGAACTGGGAAGCATCGTCCTTGGTAAAAAAATCCTTCCCGGGAAAACCCTGCTTATACTTGATGAAATTCAGGACTGTCCCCGCGTGATTCAGTCCCTCAAATATTTTTGCGAAAATCTTCCTGAACTTCATGTCATTGCGGCGGGTTCACTGCTTGGCATCACGTTGAAAAAAGAGGGCGTTTCTTTTCCCGTCGGCAAGGTGGAAAGGCTGGAAATGTTCCCGATGAGTTTTGAAGAATTTGTAATTGCGGACGGTGGGGAAAAATACATAAAGGGAATCAATAGCCTGCCTCATGAAAGGGAGATTTCTGAACTGTACAGCACACCAATGAAAAAATACCTGCAGAACTATTACATCGTCGGTGGAATGCCTGAAGCCGTGCAGAAGTGGATAGACACTCATGATTATGCGGAGGTCGATCAGATACAGAATCAGATTTTACAGGATTATGCAGATGATTTTGGAAAGCATGCCAGTCCGGAAACCGCAATCAAAATCAAACTGATTTGGGATGCAATTCCATCGCAGATAGCAAAGGAAAACAACAAATTCATTTTCTCACACGTTAAGCAGGGTGCCCGTGCAAAGGATTTGGAAGATGCCCTTGAATGGCTTGTCAGCGCAGGCATTGTTTACAAACTGAATCTTGTTCAGACTCCGCAGCTTCCTCTTGAAAGCATGAAAGACAATACATACTTCAAAGTTTATATGGCGGATGTGGGCTTGCTCAGAAAAAAATCGAACGTAAACTATCGGACAATCTTAAATGGAGATTCATCCTACATCCAGTTCAAGGGTGCGTTTGCGGAAAACTATGTCATGTCCCAGCTCAAGTGCCTCAAAGTTCCGGCATATTTCTGGCGTACCCAGGCAGATGCGGAAGTGGATTTCATTTCCGACTGGGAGGGCATTCTTTTCCCAATTGAAGTAAAGTCCGCAGACAACACAAAGGCAAAGAGCCTGCAGCTGTTCTGCAAGAGATTTGCACCAAAGATTGCATTCCGAACTTCGCTCAAAAATGTAGGCGACAAGGTGAATGGAAGTACGCACGAATGGAGCCTGCCCCTATATGCCTTGTTCAAATTGAAGGATTACGTGAAAAAAGAGATGGGGTGGTAGGAATATTTTATGTCTTTAATTCGTGGTATAATTAGCTTGAACATAAAATCAATACAACATTTTCTTCATCAATGCGGCGGACATCGAAATCGAAAGAATTGAAAAGTCATCCTATTGCCTTGTTCCAAACAACTACCTTCTTGAGGCAAAGCTTCCCTTTGCAGATGAAGGCGTAGAGTACAGAAAGCTTTCGGAGCTGGTAACGCAAAAGATTTTGCCCGCAAGCAATCTGTATGTAATCCGTCCAAATACAAGTTTAATATTACCGGTATTCTTTAAGCTTTTATTAGAATCAGAAAGCGCAAGAAAGATTTTCAAGGAGTTCAGCAGCGGCACAGTCTTACGGACCATCAGCGCGGAATTCCTGAACAATCTTCTTGTCCCCCTTCCACCCCTGTCCGTACAGCAGGAATTAGTAAAAAAGTATCTTGAGATCGAGTCTGAGCAGGAACGGCTCAAGAATCAGCTGGAAGCTCTTTCACAGAAAAAGAAAGAACTTGTTGAATCAAGCGTTAAGGGCGAATAGCCTTTAAGCTTGCAGGGTGAAGCCGGATTTATTCCAACTTGCCGGGGCATTGTACTGGCTAAATGGAGATACCATGAAAGCGAGAAACGTAACTTATTCAGAATTCCTGGAATTCCGACTGCAGGATGTAGTGTCGGCAAACGTCAAATATTACATTGCGAGAACAGGTTTTACCGCTGAATACCTCAGCAACATAACGAATCTGTCCATCGCAACAATCAACCGCCTTAAGGCTGGAGAACACCTTTCCCTTCAGGGAATCTGCGCCCTTGCAGAAGCCTTGAACATCGATCCGCTTGCCTTTTTCATCGAGCAAAATTCGGAGGAAGTATGAGGGGGGGGGAATGTCGGTGGGGGTTCTTGATGTTATGAAGGGGAAAGCCTTCCCCTCGTTCCCAAGCCAAATTGTTTATCGCCGATTCTAGTACTACGCTCTCCACCCTTCTTCAAATCCATTAAAAACAGCAGAGTGCCACATCTCTTCAAGTTTGAAATATGAATAGTTTTTAAAATCTTGTTTTACGATTGGAAGATCCATATTACAAAGTTTACTGTTTCTTTCTTTAATTTCCACAAAATACTGCTTATCTGGAAGAATATTACTTTTTGAACTGTTGCAATGAGGACATGCCAAAACAAAATTCCAGAGTTTATCATCCTTTACAAAACTCCACGGAATAAAATGATCCACAGGACTAGCTGATTCAGAGCTATTTTTTAATTCACGACCACAATAAAAACATCGTGTCTGTTGAAAACTAACTAATGCTTCCCTATAACAAGAAAGATTCTGCCTTTCCGTTGACTCATCAAGTTTATTTGCAAGCGCATACGAATCTTCTTCCAAATTAGCTTTTTCCAGATATTTAATCCATTCGTAATAGTTCTGCTTTTCAAAAACAGATTTATATTTTACCAAAGCTGTATAAACATCATGATTTAACGTAATACCTTCACTTTTGTCCGTTTTATTAAAATGATAGAACTGGTCATCTGTATCACCACAAAAAGCACCGACAACATTTTTCATCATATGGCTTTTTATCTTCCGAGAAATTTCTAGTTGTAAATCTGCCTTTAAGCTTTCGAAAGGAAAGATAGAATTCTTTTCTGTATAATTGAAAGCATATTTATCACAAAAATCAAACAATTCTTTTTCAACACATGTCCACTCATGCTGACTTGTCTTTATCTGCTGCCTCAGGTGATACTTCAATACAAGATTCCAGTAAATTTCCGTAAACCTGAGCGCAATCTGTTCATAAGATAAATACATTGTATCTAAATCTACGTTGAATACATTGTCCAGTATTGCCTTGAAAAATGCATATTTATAGGAAGTTGTGTGAGCAGAGCCACAGGACAATGCTTTATTTACCAATGCAATAACGTCCGATTCTGCCAAGGAGATAAAAGGTGTATTATTGTATTTAGAATTCCACTTGGTGTTACTTATAAAAAACATTATACCATGATTTTGCTATTCTTTGCTAAAAATACCTCAAAATTGAATAACATGCAGAGATTTGACTGAATTATACAGAAAAGCCCCTGCGTATTTGCAGATTGACTTTCGCATCTTAGCCAATCATTTGAAGGGGAAAGTCTTCCCCTAGTTCGCACTTCGTTGCTCTCTACCCCTTCCAGCGGGGAGATCCCTGCAACGCCCCCCGAATTATTCTGTGGGCATAAAACCAGAGGGGGCAGATATTGTGTTTAACCTTAGTATTATTTCATAATTATTCAATACTATTAGCACATACCATTTATATTTATAACACAATTTCCAACATTACGAATATCATAAAACAAATTAAAATTTCTAAATTGCAATGAAGATTTTCCAGATTCATCAACAGGTGGATTTAAAACAGAATATAAACTAAATGTTTTACCTATATTGATACCAAGCTGTACAGCACCTCCAATTTCTTCAAATTCATGCTTAGAAATTATTTCCCTTAAAACAAAAAGAGGTATTCTTGTTTTCCAAGTTCTATTTAACTTAGCATCTTCGATTTTTTTTGAGATTTCTGTCTTATGACATCCCATAATTAATGGTTCATTTTTACAATCTTCGGATTTATCAAAACTTTCATAGTGATTTTTTTTATCAATATTTGTGTAAAAAACTTTATTTGTGTTTTCTACTGGACAATACCCAAAAACAGAAAATTCCATTGGATATGGATTACAAATTGGTTGTGTATATGCTTTTGCGATTTTTTTTATAAACTCACTTATATCTTCGATAGAAGGAACTGTTTTGTCTACTGTAGCCAAATGAGATAATATGTGAGATGCATTTGTATAAATACATAAAGCCGCAGTTATAGAACCAGCAAATGCAAAACCTATTTTATTAAAATAATATGTGTTCTCAAAGAAGCCTCGTTTAGAAGGGGATTGGCAAATAATCGGTAATTCAAATATTTTAGGACCATTATCAGTTATAATGCTTTTATTGGGATGTATATATCGAGAATCAGCTACAGCCCATAAATTTTCACTAGGACTTTCATAATTTGTCCATATAATAATAGATGACATATAAACCTCGTCTTCCTTTTCAAATATACCATGGTATTCTATTCCAAAACTTTTCCTGTATCTTCCAGAAACTTATCAAAATCACTCTTGTAACTTGTATCCTGAATTACACGATATTTTTCAAACTCACTTTCTGCAAAAGCTTTTGCAATTTCATGAGTCACTTTACCTTTATCCTGCAGAATTTCTGCATCGTTGAATTTTAAAAATGCATCTAGTTTATCTGCCCAGTCTGCCATGGTCATTGGAATATGGCGGCGAGCCTGACGGTTTGCATAGTCCAAATACATTTCAATAATTTCATTCAGTTCTTCAAGTTCATCTTTTAAAAGATAATTCTTTGCAATAGATACATCTGCCTTTACAATTTTGCCAGCTGGAGCATTTTTCCAGTTTGTAAGGCCCATGTTCGGCTTTGTGTGATTTGCGCGATCTACAATTACTTCTGCGGCAGTCTGTCCATGTACGGCGTAATGCATTTTGTTTTGAACCGTTGCAAAAAAATCTTTAGTCGTCTTGCTATCTGGAGAATAATCATAGGCTGTTGCATAGATATCTGTTATTTTTTGATAAAACTTTCGCTCACTTGCCCTAATTTCCTGAATTTCAGAAATAAGATGGTCAAAATAAGTCTCATCGAAAATCTGACCGTTTTCAAGCCGCTGTTTATCCAGAACATATCCTTGCTTTGCGAATGTTTCTAGAACGCGAGTTGCCCACTGGCGGAATTCCACAGCTGCCTGCGAGTTGACTTTATAACCTACTGCGATAACAGCTTTTAAGCCATAAAACTTGTAATTGTAAGTTTTTCCATTATCGGCAACTTGTGCAAAATTTGCACAAGTTGAACGTTCTTCAACTTCGCCATCCTCAAAGACAGCTTTTAGGTGTTTTGTAACAACGCTCCGCTCAACGCCAAAAAGTTTGGCAATAGAAGCCTGTGTAAGCCACACATCATTATCTTGAACACGAACTTCTACACTGTCTTCCCCAGCCTGTCGTGTAAAAGTGAGAAAATCTATTGTGCTGTTGCGGATTTGTAAGTTTTTTTCGGCCATCTGTCACCTCGCATTATCATAGTATAAAACTGCTACAATCTGTGGCAGTTTGTATTCGATTAATAACTTAAAGTCAATTTGGGACGCAGTGAGTCCCGATTCTTGAATTCAAGATAAAACTGCCTGATTTTTCTAAGTTCACGAACATCATATCCTTGACCAAATTCAACAGTAAGTTTTTTCGAAAGTCCTTCAAGAACGGCCTTTCCGTATGCAGCACGTTCGTTGCCGTTTTGCTCGTCTTCTACAATTACCTGACCAATAGACCAGTAAAAAGATACCATGGCAAAGTTTACTGCTTTGTAGGCATTCTTTCTTGCAGTATTCAAGATGCTGCTGATTTCCTCGTAGAGTTTTGAGATGTTTGTTGTTGTATCAAGTTTATTTGTCATTGATTTATTCCTTCTTTATCTTCGATTAATAGAGATGCAGACATATTATATCTTCTAGAATTTACATTCTTCCAGAAAGAATCTGCAAATATCAGACATATTCTTTGCTGTTGACATTTTATTTAAAAAAGAAATCCAATTCTGTTTTTGCACAGGCATTAAAGTTGCATCTTCCAGAATAGCCTGTTTTGCAAGTTCAACCGATGCTGTTTCCAAACATTTGTTAGCAAGATATTCATTTAAATTCATTTTACTACCTCCCAATTATAATACATTTCTATTACAAAATTCATTTTTGGAATCGTATCCATAGAATTCCTTTATAAATTCTCGCAAAAAGTTCTTCTCAGATTCTTTTAAGTCAGCATGTTCTAATATGAAAATATGAATTGCCCGACCTATTGCATAACCTAATGCCTTACTAGTTTCTTCATTTACCCGTGTTCTTGATACATCTGGGTAACAATTATCTAAAAATATATTTATATCAAAATTAGTAAGCACAATCCCTCTTAATAAAATAGGTATTGTAATATTGAAATTTGGAACTCTGACATTTTTTATGAAAAGATTATTATGATTGTAATTTGTGACAGTTCGATTCAATTCTACTTTTGAAAAAAAAACATCATTTATGAATATGGATTGTAATTCTCTCTTTACTAAACAATTACGAACATCATAGTTCTCTCGTTTCTCAATAAAACTTATTAAAAGCTTTTTAAATACCGAAGTTTCACTACATCCTTTTATATTTGAGTCCATATCAATAATATCAAAATCTTCAAAGTCAGAAAATAAATTTTCATCACTTATATAAATACGGATGGGTTCATATAGAAAATATTTTTTTTGTAGATATTCAAAAGCAGAATCATTATCATCCAGAATTTCTTGGGCTTGAAAGAAATTCTCACTCTCATCACAATCCAAAGGGTAAATGCTTAAAACTTGTAAGCCTCCATCAGAATTAAGCAAACGCTCTATTGAATATATAGACTGCTCATTTTTTGCCCAATTATACAAAACTTCTTCATCAACTATCATTTCTGGAAAAAATTCTGCATCATATAAATATCCATTAGCATCCTCAAACGGAGAAGTAATAGAACTTATTCCCCTTAATTTTATGGTACTTTTTGTAGCTGCAATGAAAGGTAAAGTACAAGAACATTCAACATTATCTAGATACTCAGAAATACTTATTCTATTTTTCATGTTTTGAGACTCAAAAGTAATACTCAGCTCTTGTCCATTTTCTGAAACAACAATCTTTATTCCAGTATCCTTAAAGGTTTCAGAAATATATTTGCAAATATCTTCCCTTTTGGGAAATATTTTTGTAAAAGATGATTTATCAAACATTATCTCTGTTCCTGAATCTGGAATCGAGTTTTCTTCTTTTTTTTGAATCACAAATCTACTGTTTTTTTGTAATTGCAAAATAGTACAAACATTAGGCTCTTTATAAGAAGCAGTTTTTACAATTATTACATCAGACAATAAAAATGATGAAAGAAAGCCAATTCCATAATGACTAATTGGTTTATAAGAAAGTGATAAAGCCTTAAAATCAGAAGAACGATAAAAAGAATGACCTATATTAAGAAAATATTTTTTGATATCTGATAATGCCATTCCGATTCCATTATCTTTTATGCTGATAGTATCATTTTCTATAATTATTTTTATTGTAGGAATATAATCATTTCCAATCTTTTTTGAAATTTCTTTTTTCAAAGAAACCGCATCTAGAGAATTTTGAACAATTTCTCGCAATGCTGATTTTCTATCATAATACAGATTTTCACCCATCAAAAGATTTGAAATAGGAATATAATCCATTAAAAATTGCAAATCTACAGAATCAAAGCTATTATGTGATATCTGATTTGAAATCTTATTTTCAATGTTTAATCTATATTTTTCAGCGTTACAAAATAACATAGACTTTGCATTTTTTATTTCCATTTCGATTAAATCAAAATAATGCAGAATTCCTATGAAAACATCTGGTTCTTCACAGTTACCTGTAAAAAAGATTTTTTGATTATCTATCTTTTTATAATTTGTAATCGAATAATGCTTTTTCCATTCATCGAAACTTCTTGTTGAAAAATCCAAAAACTGGAACAAGTGATAAGGAGCTCTTCTTGAATCAAAATCAAGATAGTCACCTAATCTTAACAAACATGATATAAACTGTGGATTAACTGCATCATTCCCGAAATATTCATTTTGCCTCAAATTGTTTCCAATCCAAGAGAAATCTTCTCCATGAGCCCTAATTATTAATGCTATTAAGTTTTTAAAACTGACAGAACTTTCATTGTCTATAGCAAAACATTCATCTATTCCATTCTCTTCTTTTATGAATTTTTCAGAACGTATATGATGGGTTTTTCTAATATTGTCTTGTTTAGAAGAATCTAAGTTATCTTCGGTTTCTGAAACAGCCATTCCAATGTCATGAAATATGGCTGAGTACAACATTATAACAAGTTCTAAGTCATTATACCTCTCTATTGGACATGGCAATAATTCAACCATATAATCTGCAACCCTAGCAGAATGTCCAATATCATGATTCGTATAATTAGAAAACATTGCAGGAATACGAGAAAGGATACTTTTTGCAAAAACTGTCACTTTATTTATATTTTCACAATAAAAAGTTTTATTATTTTTTTCCAAATACTCATATATTTTTGTTTTCTTAATTTCCATCTTATACCTCATTAGTTTAAAAATTTATTCTTACCTAATAATATATTTTGAATTCTTTATTATTTAGAATCATATAATTCCTCACATGTTGCAAAATCTATATGACATTTTGATCCTTATTTATCCCTCCTCCACAATACCATCTCTTCTTCTTTCACGCAATACAAGTTGAACATGAACAAACCTGTTATCTATTTTTAATATTATATGTTCTACCTACTTATACTCAAAGAAAGAATGTATATTTTCAACATTTGGTACAAGTCCGTATAAAGCAAAGTTTATCTTATATATCTGTCAGGCAGCAGATTCATCGTTTTTTCCACCTCCAAAACTTTTTACTTTATTCTTATCAAGTCTGGCATACCAAATCTCCAAAGTATCTTATATTGTTCAACATTCTCTGGTGTTTCAAGCTTTAATGATGAACTAAAATTTTGACCAAGAATAACAGCTTTTAAGCTTAAACCATAATTTACAAACATTGATTCATCTGGTCTAACCCCCTAAAATAATACCATTTTATAAATTAGTTTTCTACAGTATAATGACAAGGAAGGTAGAAAATGAAAAAGAGATTTTCAGAAGAGCAGATTGTAAAAATACTGCAGGAACACAAGGAAGGGAAGACAATCAGCGAAGTTTGCAGGAACTATGGAATTGCCGAAAATACGTTCTATATCTGGCAGCGGAAATACGGGAACATGCAGCTTGACGATGTAAGGCGCATGAAATCCCTTGAGGATGAGAACAGGAAATTAAAAAGACTGGTTGCAGAACTGTCCCTTGAAAACATGGTGCAGAAGGATGTAATAAAAAACTTCTCAAGCCCGGAACTGTAAGGCTGATGTTTGAATCAGTCAGGAAACGTTTCGGGCTTACACAGAGGAAAATAAGCAGATGTCTTGGGATGGCCAGGTCAACACTGCGCTACAAAAGGAAGCCGGATGACGACCTCCTGATTGTTTCAGAAATGAAGGCAATCATAGAAGAACATCCGAATTACGGCTGCCAGATGATAGGGCTGAAACTCCGTCAGACAAGGAAAATAAACCACAAAAGAGTCGAAAGGCTTTATGCGGAAAACAAGCTGCAGATCAAGAACAGGAGACCCAGAAGAAAATATCTTGTCCCCAAAAGGACAGCCCATCGGCTTTCTGAAACACCGGAGAAGTGGATTGCAATTGATTTTGTGATAGACAGCGTTGGATTTAAGAGACCGTTGAAGATGCTTACGGCGGTAGATCCTGTTACGAAAGAGGTTCCGCTTATTGCGCCAGCCTTTTCAATGAATGGGGAGGAAGTCGCAAGGCAGCTTGACAAAGTTGTTGATCTTAACGGACCTTTCAGATACCTGCAGACAGACAATGGTCCTGAGTTTAGGAGTCATGAAGTTGAAAAATGGTGCAAGAAGAACAACGTTCAGCACGTGTTTTCGAGACCTGGAAAACCGACAGACAACTGTTTCATAGAATCATTTAACAGGATTCTGAGGAATGAATGTCTGAACCTGTATTATTTTTCAGATTTAAGCAGTGCAAGGAAAATAATAGAAAACTGGAGGATGGATTACAATGTATGCCGTCCGCAAAAAGGATTGAAAGGCTTGACACCAAATCAATATAAGAATAAACTTTTAGGTAGAAAACCTAATTTAAATTCTGGCCGAATTTAGGGGTTAAACCA
>DBWR01000044.1 GCA_002309305.1 Treponema sp. UBA1233
GCCATGAACAAAAGCTTTATTGTATGTTCGGGGATTATGTGCTGCTTGACAAAAGACATGGCCGCAAGAACTCCGCTTACAAGTCCCTGCTGATTGTCCTCCACTCCTCGTCCGTAAATCTTTCCGTCTTTTTGAACAAGGGTCCAGGGATCGCTATGCCACAGGCTTTTTTCACCAACAGGAACCACATCCATGTGTGCGCATATCCAGATTGAATAATCATCGTTGATTCCGGGAACTGTCGCCACAAGATTTGACCTGTACCCACAACTTACCCTTTTGTCGGGGGCATCGTAGTGCTTGATGTCCTTTATGC
Source organism: Treponema sp. UBA1233 (assembly GCA_002309305.1). Classification (GTDB taxonomy): domain Bacteria; phylum Spirochaetota; class Spirochaetia; order Treponematales; family Treponemataceae; genus Treponema_D. Next base: position 317 of record DBWR01000044.1, read on the forward strand.
CGTTATCCAAAAGCCATTTTTCCAGGGCCTGAGCCTTTTTTTCCTCACCGTCACCGCCGTTTTCCGGTGCAAGAGCTGGTACCGAAGTAAGGAGCCGTTCAAGTTCCACCATATCGTTTACATGGTCTTCTATGTATTTGCGTAATTGATCAAATTCCTGTGACATGTTTTCCTCCGGCAAATCAGTTGGTTTTTACATTATTTCGTCCGCTGGATTTTGCCATATACATTGCGCGGTCCACACGGTCAAAGGCAAGTTCAGCAGTGTCATTTTCCTGAAGCTGGGTAAGCCCTATGCTGCATGTAAGGTTTTCCACCTGCTCAAAGCTTGATTCTGATATCTTTTTACGAAGTTCTTCCGCAAAATCCCCAAGCTGTTCAAGGTCAATGCCGTAACAGACGCAGATGAATTCTTCTCCACCCCAACGCCCCATCTTTATGTCGCGGCCTTTTATGAACTCATTAGCCAGATTCACAAAATGCTTTAACACGCGGTCTCCGACAGAATGTCCGAGCCTGTCATTCACCTTCTTGAAGAAATCAATATCCAGCATCATCAGGGAAACTTTCTGCCCCTTGCTTTTTACAGCTTCAATGGCATTGGTAATCTCCGTCTCTATCCTTCCGTGGTTAAACACCCCCGTAAGAGCATCTTTAGAAGCTAGGTCTTCGTATTTTTTTAGCGTATCAAAAAGCTTGAGGGAATCCTCATGAATGTTCTGTACCATAAAGACGAATTTAAAGTCCGTATCGTTTTTGGTAACCGTCCTGCTGAAAACGAGCTTTACCCATATGAAAACACCCTCAAGATTTTTCATCTGACAGTCAAATGAAGATGTTCTTCCCGGAAGGAGATTTTTCTTAAGGTATTCGGGATCAGTACGTTCCAGGAACAGGCTCTGGTCATCAGGCCAAATCATATTCACAATCATCATGCGCCAGTCTGTGTATGAGACCGTGTAATTCATGCTGTTGTCTGATATTTCCGTTACACTTATGCTGTTGGTTGTGTTTTTTATCAAGTCAACATACATTGAAAAAAGATATGTATTCTGTATTGTGCTGACTTTTTTGTCGGTCAAGAAATCACGAATGTATTCACTGTTGTCCAGCTCGTCAAGCATCAACATATATTTTGTCTTATCCTCATCAAGGGGATAGATGGCTATTTGTACAAGATGGATTTTATCCTCATAATTCAGCGTAACCCTGTCAGCATATTTGCCGGCAAATTTTCCAACCATCGGCACGAACACATGATAGTCGTCTGTAATCTTTTTGTCACTGTCCTTTAGATGAAACCAGAGTTTTTCAACAAGGTCATGATAACTGCCCTTATCTTCAAGAACTTTTTCAAAGAATCCCGTTTTCTTGACGGTTGTAAATATATTACTTTTTGCATCAACAATCAAAATGGCATCTACTTTTTCATAAAAAAAATCTGAAACAGTTTTCCTGTCGTAAACACTCATAGTAATCTCCTGTTTTATCAAAAAGATTATATGATATTATAGCAGAAAAACATGCTTATGGCTAGCTAAGGATTAGGGATGAAAAGAACCCTCACCCCCAAGCATTTCAAGGTTGCAGTGAGCTGGAGGGGATGACATGTCATCGTAGAGGTGGAGTCCGTTTCCGCCGCACCATTTCCAGCTTTTGCATTTGGCACATTTACCCTTTTTTGCCCAGGAGCGGTCCCTCATGTTTTGGTATCGCATATTCCATATACAACGAGTTTAAAGAATCGGATGCAGAAATGTTAAGGCGCGTTTTGGCAAACCAGCAGTACAAGGTAATCGCAATCGATTTGAACAGAAGGAACCATACGAAACCGTCTGAATAAGGTTTACGACATTCTTGGAGTAGGAGACAGAACTGGATTCATTACAACATATTCAGGGTTTGAAGTTGTCTATGAACCAGAACCATCTGAGCCAGCTCCACAAGAGACAAATCCTTCAAGCTGACAGTTCACCCATCCCTACCTCTCAGAGAATTCAAACAAAGGAATAGAATTCGTTATAGACTTGGACAATGGCTTTATGTGCCTGAGCGGGAGGCGGATTAGTTTAATGCTGTAGCCGAAATCCCATGCGGGAACTTCTATCGGCTCAACCTTTACCGAACTGTTCCAGTATTCCATTTCAATGTCATAACTTTCTTTTGCATCTTCATCCTGTGGCATGGCTAATGGATTGTAACTGGATTTTTCCATGTGGACAAAATTTGTATCTTCCGGTTCTGCATCCACAAGATATGTGTAGGCGACATGGCCTATTCCCTCGGCTTCGTAATAGTTTTCTCCGCTGCAAAAATATTTTCCGTTTACACTGGCAAAGTTTTTAAATTCCAGTTCCCCGTGCTGCCTGTAGATTTTTTCGTAGAGCTTATTTCCGTCCCAATCCATGAAATATGAAATGCAGCTTACTTCCTTGTTTTTCCAGTCATCTGGATCATACAGAGTCCTGTGTCCAAAATACAAAATGCCGTCATCACTTATTTTTTCCTTGCAGTAATTGTATGCATTATCTGACGTTCTTTCCATAACCTTATATGAGCTTATGAAATTTCCATCCGCAGAAAAACGTGCAAGATAGTCTAAGCTATCATCAGCATCTTTAGTTTCCATTATTGTTTGTACAAGGAAAATATCATCATCTCCTGTAACGCCACTTTTCAAATAAATGTACCTGATGTCCGAACCGTAATATTTGCATGCCCAGATTTTTTTGAAATTAAGTTTTCCGTCAAGCTGAACGACTGCCTGCCTTTCAAAAGTCCTTCGTATTTCAAAATACACATTGTCTTCAAAAGCCGCAAGACCAACAAGCTCGTCATTTTGATTTGTATAAACCGTAACGGCGTCCTTTAGGTTTCCGTTCAAATCAAATGAAAGGAGGAAAAGGTCCCAGCCTGTCTCTTTAAAATTCACCTGTCCGTCAAACCCAACATAAACGGTGTCCTTTCCGTCATAGGCATAGTACTGTGTTTCATACGCCCTTTGATTTTTGAGGCTATAGGATTTATATGCCACCACCCTGTCGTCCTTTATCCTGAAGAATGCAAAACGGTTGTCTGAGAATGCGGAATAAACAGTAAGTATGATTTCATCTGGACCAAGAGCATAGAGCTTTAGGAAATCATAATGCGTAAACCTTTCACTGAACTCGTAATTATCAAAGCCTTCGACATCTATCTGCAAGGTTGAACTGTATCTGTTGTCAATGTATTTGTTGATGAAGATTGGAGTCCCCTTGTCCAGGTCCGTGTGGTTCATTCCAAGGAATGCTTCGTAAACTGTGTTTCCATAACTTACCATGTCCATTTCCATGGTTGTATATCCCTGCAGTAGGTTGATGTTCCTGTCGCCCACATATTCCTTTGGTCCGGCATAAAGAGCCACGCATGCAAACAAGACCACAGCAAACAGTACAAATGATTTCTTCATCTTAATCCTCCGAGTTTCATCTGACTTGATTCTACATTGTGTTAGATAAAATATCAACATTACATGCCCCGCAGGATACCTGCCTGCATTGTAAAATAAAATCTTCCTTGCCCGGAGACCTTTTCCATGTTATAATTTAATGTAGTCTGGAGATTTAGTTTTTTTCAAGGGGGTTTTATCTATGAAGAAGTTTATCATATTACTGGCGCTTGTCATTGCTTTTCCGCTATGTGCCTCTGCAACTGAGGACGGTACAATCTATTCAATAAACGGATATGGTCATTTTGGAAGCCACACTGGATATGGAGTTGACCTTGGACTTACAATCCACACAAGCCCGGACAGTTTTTTCTCCCCCATAATTTATTTTGGAATGGGTGTTTCCGGTATGGACGATTTAATCATGGGAGACCTTAAGCTTTTGGGTGGAGTCTCATGGCATTTTAATGATTTTATATATCTTGATCTGTCTGCCGGAGGACAGGGTTTCCTGTATGCGGGTGATAACACTCCCTTTGGCATTGGTGGAGCCGTTCTCGTGGATGCAACGGTAATGCTTCATATTGCGGAGATAATAGGAATACGGGCGGGATGCATGACCTCATTCGGAACCAATGGGGCAATGGTTTCTCCCCACATAGGACTTGCTTCCATGTTTGATTTTTCATGGCTGTTCAATTAAGATACATGCCCCGAAACCAATATTCAATGATTGACTAAAGGGCTTTTATATTCTATTATATTGCATTATGACCGCAAACGAGTTACGTTCTAAATACATTGAATTCTTTAAAAGCAAAAATCATGCCGAGATTTCCGGACAGTCTTTGATACCGGAAAATGACCCTTCCGTTCTGTTTACCATGGCCGGAATGCATCCTCTTGTTCCATACCTTTTGGGCGAAAAACACCCCGCAGGAACAAGGCTCACTGACTACCAGAAATGCATCCGCACAGGTGACATTGACGAAGTTGGAGACCCAAGCCACCTTACCTGTTTTGAAATGCTGGGAAACTGGTCTTTGGGAGACTACTTCAAGAAGGAATCTATCGCATTTTCATACGAATTTTTAACCAGCCCCAAATGGCTCGCTCTTGATCCAAAAAAGCTTTCGGTTACAGTATTTGAAGGCGACGAATCCGCTCCTCGTGACGAAGAAGCCGCCACTTACTGGAAGGAAAACGGAATGCCTGAGGACAAGATAGCCTATCTTCCTGCAAGCGACAACTGGTGGGCAGCAGGTCCTACTGGTCCATGTGGTCCCGACACCGAGATTTTCTACTGGGTGGGAGAAGGTCTTCCTCCAGAAGGCTCAAACAAAAAGACTGACAGCGCAAACTGGCTTGAGATATGGAACAACGTTTTCATGCAATACAACCGTATAGATGAAAAGACCCTTGAAAAGCTCCCCAAGCAGAATGTTGACACGGGAATGGGTCTTGAGCGCACAAACTGCATACTCCAGGGAAAAACCAGCGTCTACCTTACGGAAGTATTCCAGCCGATTATTGCAGAAATTGAAAAGCTTACTTCATATAAATACGGTTCAGATGAAGAAAAGGACAAAAGCGTCCGCATCATCGCAGACCACATCCGCGCATCCGTATTCATTCTTGGCGACCAGAGGGGTGTTTCTCCGTCAAATGTTGGTGCAGGCTATGTTTTGCGCCGCCTGATCAGACGTTCCGTACGCCATGGACTCAAGCTGGGCATTGACAGGGGATTCCTTGCAGAACTGGCGGTTCCGGTAATCGAAAACTTCAAGAACGCATACCCCGAACTTTCAGAGAATTCAGAAAAAATATACAGGGAACTTACAGCAGAAGAAAACAAGTTCCGTGATACGCTCAAAAAGGGAGAGGCGGAATTCCAGAAGCTCCTTCCAAACCTGATGAAAAACCCGAAAAAGGAGATTTCCGGCAAGGTTGCATTCCGTCTGTACGATACTTTCGGTTATCCTCTTGAATTGACCCAGGAATTGGGTGCTGAACACGGCTTTACGGTTGATGTTGAAGGATTCAAGGAAGCGGAAAAAAAGCACCAGGAAGCCTCAAAGTCTCTTGATGCGGGAAAAGCCAAGGGCGGTTTGGCGGAACAGACCGACGTTACCACAAAATACCACACAGCCACCCACCTTTTGCAGCAGGCTCTTGTAAACGTACTGGGAAACCAGGTTGCACAAAAGGGAAGCAACATCGACAACGAGCGCATGAGGTTCGACTTTACCTTTGAACGCCCGATGACAGCCGAAGAAATACAGAAGGTTCAGGATATAGTAAACCAGAAGATAAAGGAAGATTTACCCGTAACGATGGAGATAATGACCCTCCAGGAAGCGGTGGATCAGGGTGCAAGGGCCCTGTTTGCCAACAAATACGGAGAAAGCGTAAAGGTTTACACAATCGGACGCGACCCAAAGACCGACTGGTTCAGCAAAGAGGTTTGCGGAGGACCCCATGTACAGCATACGGCCCAGATCGGGGACTTCAAGATTGTAAAGGAACAGTCAAGTTCTGCCGGTGTACGCCGCATCCGTGCAGTAATTTCCGGTGGTTTACCGCTGGATTCTTAAAATTGGCTTTTCCCCGTGTAACGAAAGCTGCATGGGGTTGTTATATTTATGAAACAGGGCAGGAAAATGCCTCTCAGGATTCTTTTGATTAAAGAGGAAGGTTTATGAAACGTATAGCTATTGGAATCGCATTGTTTTTGTCACTTGCAGTCTCAGCCTTTGCACAAAATGACTTGCAGCCTTTGGCGGTGGTCAAATTGAACAAGTCGGAGACAATCACGTTAAAGCAGCTTAAAAGCCGTGCTACCGCTCTTGAAAAGCAGGCTGAAGCATTAGGTTCAAAACAAACCCTCACAGTTGATCAGCGCAAGCAGCTGTTGGACACTATGATTCAGGAAAAGCTCATAGTACAGGCAGCCAACAAGATGGGAATTACAATCAGCGATTCCCAGATAGACGCAGCCTTCGTGAACTCATTCTCACAGCAGCTCGGCCAGCAGGTTACTGAATCACAGCTTTCTGACATGATCAAGGCTCAGACCGGAAAGACTCTCGCCGAATACGTTCAGCTTTCAACAGGAATGTCACTTGCAGACTATAAGGCATCAGTAAAAACCCAGCTTACCATGCAGCAGTATGTTCTTGCACAAAAGCAGTCCGACTTACAGAAGATTGCCGCAACCGACAAGGAAATCCGCGACTTCTACGATGTAAACAAATCACAGTTTGTCAGAAGCGACGGAATGATCCTCTTTCTGGTAGCCGCCCCCAAGGGAAGTGATGCTGTAAAGGCCAAGGCCACAGTAACAGACCTTCGCAACCAGTATGTAAAGGACAACTCAAAGGAAAATTCAATCATCGCAGAAAGCGGCACTACATATGGAGCCGGCACCGGATATATCGAAAAGAGCTCTGCAATGGCACAGAACATGGGTTGGTCAATGGACAAGCTTGTTGAAGTATTTAACAAGAAAGTGGGTTATGTCAGCCCGGTAGAAGAAAACTCCACACAGTTCATGTTCTATGTGGTAAAGGAAAAGACCGAAGCCAAGATGCTCACCCTCAGTGATTTGGTTCAGCCGGGAACAACAATCACAGTATACGACTACATCAAGCAGAACCTTACATATCAGAAGCAGATGGAATACCTTTCACAGGCCATCCAGCAGATTGCAAAAGACCTTGACACAGCAGCAAACGTAGACCGCAAGAAGACAGGTGCGGAGCTCACAAAGCTGCTTACCTGGTAGGTTCAAAGTGTCACGCAGAAAAGGCAGAATACTGGCGTTCCAGGCTCTCTACTCATACGATGTGGGTGGAGAAAGTCTGGAACAGCTGTTGAAACTGGAATGGGCGGAATTAAAGGAATCCGAAAAAGACGCGGATACCGTTGATTTTGCCCGAATCATCATTTCCGGAACAATAAATCATATAGAAGAAGTTGACGAGGCGATAAAGAAGCACTTGACGCAAAACTGGGAATTCAGCAGGGTGAACAGGGTTTCGCTCGCAATCCTGCGCATCAGCAGCTATTCGCTCTTGTTCCAACCGGAAATTCATCCGACAATAGTCATAGACGAAGCAATTGACATTGCCCGGGAATATGGAGCGGACGACTCCTATAAGTTTATTAATGCGGTTCTGGATCATATCAGAAAAGAGAAAGAAGTTGAAGATTAAAAGTAAAGTCAAACAGGTATTACATTCGATTTTCAAACCACTGACGCTTGTTGCAGCCTCGGTGGTTTTGTCATGTCTGGTACTTTCGTGTACCACCCACTCAGAAGGCGGTTCCATCACGTCGCTTTTGGATATGGCGGATCAGTCAATTTCCATCGGGGATACGAGGCAGGCCCTTGTATATTTGAACCAGGCGTCAAAGCAGGCTTCTTCCACACTCGACCGGCTTGGAGTCTTTAAGCGTTACGAAACCCTCGGGGATTCAAAGCTGGCGGAAAAGACCCTCAAAACCGCAATCAAAAAGGACAAGTCTTCTCAGGAACTGGTTGCCGTCTATTCAAATTTCCTCTTGAACCAGGGACGGACAAAAGATGCAATGAAAAAAGCCAAGTCCCTGTCCGGAACAAAATACGGTTCAATTTATGCGGAAGCTGTTTTCCGTCGTGTAATAAACGAACACTTGAGCGCAAACGAGGTCTTTGGCGGAAGGGCAAAGAAGGAAGACAAGGAATGGAAAAAGGATTTCTCCAGATTCAACGAAGTCTTTTATGACAGCCGCTTTATCCCGGTTTACGAAGATGCATTCAGGGGAACGAAAAAGTCAAAATGGAACTGGAACGCCGCGGTTATAGACATGAGGGCCGGAAATTACGGTTCAGCTTCATCAAAATACCCCCAGACGCTGGAAGACGCAAAGGATTCTCTGTTCTGGGCTCTGGTTTTGTTCGACTGCGGACGTTATGCAGAAAGCCTTGATGCCCTGTCTGCCCATTCACCTGACTTTAATGACTTGAATACAAGCCTTGAGTTTATGGCACTTAAATCAGACAACCAGTACATACTTGGATTGGATACGGAAGCGGAACAGTCAAGAAGCGAAATCCTTTCTCATGTAAAGGGAAACGAAGACAAAATCAAGTCATCCGTAATACTACCGACTTTATACGTAAACAGTGCGCTCTATTCACGCACAACCGAAGACCACGTCACCGAATACGACAGGCTCCACGACCTTGTAACCAGATTCCCGGAATACAGGCCGGGACTTGCCGCCTACGGAGAATTTGCAATACAGCAGATGAGAAGGCCGCCGGACGACAAAATGACGGCACACATCAGGGCATCAGGACTTGCAACCACAAAGATGGAAAAGGAAAATACAATTCCAAAGATTACGCTGCAGGATGCCATAGACTTGATTCAAGCCGCACAGGAAAAGATTCAGTCGGCAGATTTAATCGTCCTTCAGGAAATACTTGAGGCAGAAGCGGCAGACATTGTGGAACCGGCAAAAAGAGCCGCAAGAGTATGGCCACTGCTGGAAAAAAACGAACAGGGTACCTCACTCTACCCCGCCGAAATCGTCCATTACGCAATCGTCACCCTGCTTGAAAGCAATTTTGTCGAAGAAGCCCGTGATTTGTTCACCCGCTACGAAAACGCCTCAAGGCAGCAGACGGATGATTCAAAGAAGAAGAAAAAGAAAAAGGCATCAACCTTTGTTCCATGGGACCACCCCGAAGAACTGTCACTATGGGAAAACGAGATATCCGCTTGGTTCTGCGTAAATGACGGAAGGTTTGACAGGGCGATTCCAATCTACCAGTACATCATCGACACATATTCAGACCGCAGTCCGGTAATGAATTCTACAGGCCAGAATGAGGCGGTGGTAAATTCATACATAAACATGGGCAACATCTATGCCGGAACAAAACAGGGTCCTGTTGCAATCGAATATCTGAACAAGGCTTCTTCCAGGGCAATAGACGCGTTCATAAAGGCAGAAATCCTTTACCGCATGGGAAAAGAAAGCTACTATCTGCACGACTTCCATAGCGCCACACGTTCACTTCAATATGCAATAAAGCTGAACCCGTCGCACAACAAGGCAAGGTTCATCCTGCAGCAAGTTCAGGAAGAGGAAAGCCGCCAGTAGTCAAAATAAATTTGCCGAAAATTGAATTTTTTATTATATTATAGTTAAATACGGGCAGTTGAATGTGTCCCTATGATTGTTATGGAGGAAAATATGAAAGTAAAACCTTTGGCAGACCGTGTATTGGTAAAACAGGCCGCAGCGGAAACAAAGACAGCAGGCGGACTTTTTATTCCTGAAACAGCCCAGGAAAAAACCCAGCAGGCAGTTGTAGAAGCTGTTGGACCAGGAACTGAAAAGGAAAAAATCACCGTTAAGCCAGGCGACAAGGTTTTGTACGACAAATATTCAGGAACCGGCATCAAGATTGACGGAGAAGACTATTTGATCCTTAAAAACTCAGACATCATTGCCGTCATAGAGTAAATCAATCCACAAGGACGGAACTGTCTTTTTGAGCTTTTCCGTCCCATCCATTCACTGCGTCAAATTGACCCAAATTCATCCATCCAAAAATCATGCTGTATCAAAATGCCACTTTCCCCATGAACAGAAGGAATATTGCCCCCTAAAAACCGAAAATTCAGCTTGAAAACACCCTTTTTTGCCTTTTTTTGACGAAATTCCAGTTTTTTTAACACTTGGCACGCTACTTGCTATAAATCTATCAAGAGAATACAACGCAAGGAGCGATGACTATGATTAACGACAAAGAAACCCTGAACATTTACCTCAAGGAAATCAACCGCATTCCCCTTTTGACCAGGGATGAGGAAAACGAGCTTGCCGCAAAAGCCGCCGCCGGTGATAAGGCCGCCAAAGAAAAGATTGTCAACGCCAACCTCCGTTTTGTTGTAAAGGTGGCAAAGAACTATCAGAATCAGGGACTGGATTTGATTGACCTCATCAGCGAGGGAAACATCGGTCTTCTTAACGCAATTGAACGCTTCGACGTGAGCAAGGGATTCCACTTCATCTCCTATGCCGTCTGGTGGATCAGGCAGTCCATACTCAAGGCAATATGTGAAAAGAGCCGCATGATACGCATTCCACTGAACCGCTGCAACGAACTTGTTCAAATCGACAAGGCACGCAAGCTTGTGGCATGCAAAAACAACGAAGAACAGGAAGTCATGGAAATTGGAAAGATGCTGGGCATGGACGAAACTCACATCCGCGAAATGATGAACCTTTCACGCGAGATGATAAGTCTGGATGCAGAATTGTCTGGAGAAGGAGAAAAAACAAGGGTTGTTGGAGACCTTTTGGTGGACACAAGTTCTGTTTCCCCGGAAGAACATGCTATAAACGAATCAATGAAGGATGACATAAACCAGGTTCTGGAGACACTGCGCCCCAACGAAGCCAAGGTTTTGCGCCTGCGCTACGGTCTGGATGGAGACAAGCCAATGTCACTCAAGGAAGTCGGTGTCGTGTGCAACCTTACAAAAGAAAGAATCCGCCAGATTGAAAAAAAGGCCATCGTCAGGATGCAGCACCCAGCACGCATGGACCGTCTTGCATCATACGTCGCCTGAAACGGTTTTACGGCATTCACAAAATGCATCATAGCGGGCAAGGGTCAAAAGCTCTTTGTCCCGCACCAAATCTGCAATTCCAAGAGACAGGTATCCTGACTGTGCAGTACCGCTCATCTGACCGGGTCCCCTCAGCTTCAGGTCTTCCTCCGCAATCACAAATCCGTCTGAACTTTCGTGCAGGGCCTTCATCCTCTGAATTCCGTCCTCACTGATGTTCTTTCCGTAAATCAAAAAGCAATATGACTGTTCCGTTCCTCGTCCTACCCTACCGCGCAACTGATGCAGTTCCGCAAGTCCAAAGCGGTCGGCATGCTCTATTACCATGCATGTAGCATTTGCCACGTCTACGCCTACTTCAACAACAGTGGTGGCAACAAGAACCTGTATCTTCCCGTCACGGAAATCCCTGAGTATCTGGTTTTGCTCCTCTTCGTCAACCTTGCTGTGGATAAGGGCCGTTTTATAGCCGGGAAAAACCTGTGTACTCAAAAACTCGTGCATTTCCTCGGCTGATTTTAGGGTTTCTGAATTTGACTGTGAGCCTGCGTCTTCAAACTGTTCGGCAATCCGGGGATATACAAAATATGCCTGATGCCCCGCATCAATTTCTTTCCTTACCGCCCGATAGACATTTTCTTCATGCCCCATGACGCTCAGGTAGGTTTTTACGGCTTTTCTTCCCTGCGGCATAGTCCGTATTACAGTTACGTCTAAATCACCAAAAACCGTAAGGGCAAGAGTCTGTGGAATGGGTGTTGCACTCATCATGAGTACGTCGGGGCTGTGGGTCTTGTCGCCTACAGTGACCCTTCCCTTTGCAACAATTGATTCCCTCTGTGCCACACCAAACCTGTGCTGTTCGTCAATCACCGCAAGCTGGAGGTTCCTGTAATTCACGTTCCGGCTGAATAGGGCATGGGTTCCGACAACTATGTCAACTTCACCTTTCTTCAGCGCTTCCAAAAGGTTTTGTCTTCCGGATGCCTTTATGTTTCCCGTCAAAAAAGCGACCTTTATGCCAAGGGGACCAAGCATTGCGGCTGCATTTTCCGCGTGCTGCCGTGCAAGAAGTTCCGTTGGTGCCAGAAATGCACACTGTCCGTCATAATCGATGGTACGAAGACACATGAAAAAGGCTGTCAGGGTTTTACCGGAACCCACATCCCCCTGCAGGAGCCTCTGCATTGAAAAGGGAGATTTATTCAAGTCTGGGGAACCTTCTGTCAGTTTTTTAAATTCATCCTGACTCCTGTCTATGTCGCGGTTCATCTGGCTGATGGCGTTCATCTGCCCCTGTGTAAGCGAGAAAGGCAGTCTTTTATACAGTTCCTTTTGTGTGGGAGAAAGCTGCTTTATAAAGTCTTCTTCACTGATTTCTGGAGTTGAAAAATACGGTGCCGCATTGGGAGTATTCTGGCCTGAACCTTCAAAAATCTGCGTCTCGGATACTGTGGGTAAAGTTCCCCTGTGTTCAAGTGTCCTTGAGGCAAGCTTATATTCAAACTGATACAGTTCCTCGTAAATCAGGGTGCGTCTGGCTTTTAGGGCATCATCAAGTGTCTTTGGACGGTGAATCAGTTCAAGAGCCTGAGCCTTGGACAAAAGTGAGCGCCTCTTTATTACTTCTGGAGGAAGTTCATCTTCAATTCCCTTTGCATATTGATTTAGAGAAGAAGCGATTGCCTTGCGGATGTTTTTTTGATTCAAGCCCTCGGTAAGAGGATAGACTGGAAGGACAAGACTTCCGGGGACAGGAACATCAACCCAGTCCTTGAGCTCTCCATCGTCCGCCAGTTTTTGGACTTCAAATGCAGTAGACTGAAGGCTGTTGTATTTTACCTCAAATTTTCCGTCAATCTGAATTATGCTTCCTTCAGGAATTGAACGCTCCAGAAATGCCCTGCCAAATGCCACAAGCCATGCGGATGCAGTTCCATCGGTAACGGCAATTTTAAGGGTCTTTGTGCGCCCGTAACCAAACCAATCGTGTGCCATTACCTTGGCAACAGTATGAACTTTTCCCGTCGTGTAATCGGCAAGGCAAACACGTCTTGTCCTGTCCTCATAGTCCCGCGGATAAAACGAAAGCAAGTCAGCCACCGAAAAAATGTTCAGCCTGGCAAAATGCTTTGCGGAAGAGGGACCTACACCCGAAATCTGTTCTACTGCGGTTCCAAGGTCTCGGAGCTTCATTTTTCTAGAAAGGCAGTTTCTCGAACAAACCGCATATTACACTGAAAACCAGCCAGCCGACAAGCGAAACCACAACCAGAACGATGATTGCGGTAATCAGCTGGGCCTTGTATGAGACGGCTTTTCCACCGGTAAAAGTGCGGGTAATGTTTGAAACAAGTCCAGTAACCGTGCGGTCAATGGCATCGATAAAGGGGCTGGAACCTGTGGATTTTGAAGTAAGCAGCAGTATAAGACGGATGATGAGGATTACGATGACGACCCCAACAATCGCTGAAACGATGTTCCATGCAACGCCAACCAGGACGGCAAACAGATGTCCGATTGAAAAACCGCCGTTTGCAAAAGAAGAAAAAATCGTGGCCAGACCACCCAAAAGACAAAGGGCAACAGCCGCACCAAAATCAAAGCTTCCGAACGTCAGGAATTTTTTACCACGGAAGAGATTCAGATAGGGATCACATATTTTTGAAAGTACAAGCGCAAACTTGGAATTCCCGACGTTGGGAATCCATGTAAGAATCACCCTCACCAGACAGACAAGTGCATAAAGTGAAACCAAAGTACCCAAAATTGTAAAAACAATACGCATATAAAACTCCTATTATCTATCTTATTCGCACCAGACGTCCCTTACCATTGGCAAGTCTTTTAACGCCTGAACAGAAGCAGAATCCGCACCAACCTTTATCTGGTCATTTGCCTTTACGACATACGGAGCTCCATCTGCCTCTATATGAAAATATACTAAACAATTGCCCTCAGCGCCAAATAAAAAATCCCTGAGGGGGTTAATCTCTCCAACTGAATTGAATTCTCCACCCAGCTGAATGTGGACCGCAGAAATAGCCTTTTCTTCCAGAACATGAGGATCTTCAACTGAATCCACGACAAATGAAACACTGTCCCTCTGCAAGTTATAATCAACCCTGCCCTTCAAGGCACACACTGTCCCATCCTTCATTATCGGCTTTAATTCCGCCCATTTATCAGAAAAGAACGTTACGTCAATTTCGCCCTTAAAATCCTGAAGCTTGGCAAATGCCATGGACTTGCCTGTTTTTGTCATGATTTCCTTGAGCCCCTGAATCATTCCGATGGCAACATAGGTCCGCCCCATGTTTCGTATCTGATATTCCTTTTGTCCTGCAGCAATAAGTGACTCTTTAAGTGCCTTGTTGTTGTTCCCGGCCTGTTCAAAATTCGAGGAATCAAGGGTAACGCACTTGTCGATGGCAGACCTCCAGTCATCAAGTGGGTGTCCGCTTACAAAACAGCCGATAAGCTCCTTTTCCATGTTCAGGGCTTCCATCTTGGGCATTTCCTCGCAGTCCTCATACTTAAAGTCCACAAATTCCTGAATGCCCGCCTCCTCAAACAGGGAAGCCTGTCCGTTTTCCGAACCGCTCTTCTTTTTTTCCTCGTATTCAATCGCCCTCTCGTAATTCAAAAGGAGTGTGGCACGGTTTTTATCCAGATGGTCAAAGCCGCCGGTTTTAATCAGAACTTCTATGGCCTTTTTGTTTACCTCGTGAATGTCAAGCCTGTCCAAAAAGTCGATGAATGACTTGTAGGGTCCGTTTTCCGTCCTTTCCCTTACGATAGCCTCTGCCGCACCCTGACCAAGTCCCTTTATGCCCATGAGTCCAAAAACGATGCGTCCGTCAACTACGTCAAAGATTGAATCCGAACGGTTTACATCCGGTGCATCTACCGGGATTCCCATTTTCTTGGCTTCCTCGATGTATGCCGGGAGCTTGTCGGTGGAAGTGATTTCGTTGGTAAGGTTGGCCGCCATGAATTCAGCGGGGAAATTTGCCTTGAGGTAGCCTGTACGGTATGCGACTACAGAATATGCCGCAGCATGTGACTTGTTGAAACCGTATCCCGCAAAAGGTACCATGATGTCGAATATTTCATCAGCGTGTTCAGTTGTAAATCCCTGCTTTACCGCGCCTTCCTCAAATTCTTTTTTCTTTCCCATAAGGACTTCGGGCTTTTTCTTTCCCATGGCACGACGCAGCATGTCTGCACCACCAAGACTGAAGCCTGCGATTTTCTGGGACACCTGCATGACCTGTTCCTGATAGACCATGACTCCGTAGGTTTCCTTGAGTATGTCTTCAAGACAAGGGTCGGGATAATGTATTGTCTCCGGCTTGAATTTACCGTCTACGTAATTCGGAATGTATGCCATAGGGCCCGGACGATATAGGGCGTTCAAGGCGACAAGTTCTTCTATGCAGCCTGGTTTTGCCTGACGGAGAATTTTCTGCATTCCCGGGGATTCAAACTGGAATACCGCAACAGTGTCACCACGGCAGAACAAGTCGAATGTCTTTTGATCGGTATCTGAAATGTCCTCGATTGAAAACTTTTCCTTTTCCGGAGGAAGGTGCTTGTTGATTATGTTTTCCGCATAACGTATGAGCGAAAGGGTCTTTAATCCCAGGTAGTCGAATTTTACAAGGCCACACGGTTCGATTATGTCCATCGTATACTGAACGGCCTTGCTTCCGGTCTTAACGTCCTTGAAAACCGGTGCCCAGTCAGGAAGTGCCGTAAGTCCTATGACCATGCCCGATGCGTGAAGTCCAGTGTTGCGGTTTACGTTCTCAAGCCTCCTGCACAAGTCAAAGAGCTTTTGGTACAAGTCGAATTTGGACTGGTCGTTGTTGAACGTCTCAAGCTTGGTATATGGAATTAGCTGGCCGTTGTCGGGATTCTTTTCATCAGGCGGCGTGAATGCATCCTTTAGTTTTGCCTTTGGGTTGTCCGGAATGCATTTCTTGAGTTTTTCTGCTTCCGACAGGGGAATGTCGAGTATTCGGCACACGTCGGAAATGCACTGCTTTGGCTTAAGCGTACCAAAGGTAACGATGTGGCCTACCTGGGGCTCACCGTAAAGGTCAACGGTATGTTCTATGATGCGCTGGCGGAATTCGTAGTCCATGTCAACGTCAAAGTCCGGCATGGAAACACGCTCAGGATTAAGGAAGCGTTCAAAAATCAGCTTGTAGCGGAACGGATCGATGTCTGTAATCTTCATGCAGTAGGCAACAAGCGAACCCGCACCAGAACCACGACCCGGTCCAATCGGTATGCCGTTATTCTTTGACCAGTTGATGAATTCCCAGACGATTAGGAAGTAGCCTGAAAACCCCATGTTGAAAATTATTCCAAGCTCATATTCGCACCTTTCGCGGATTTCCGGGGTAATTTCCTTGTAGCGTTCCTTTAGGCCTTCTTCTACGATGTGGCGGACATATGCATCCTGATTTTTTGTATAATCCTCGCTAATCTGGAATTCTTTTGGAAGCTCAAAGCGTGGAAGACATGCCTTAAGTTCCTGCGTCTTGTACTGGTGAATCGTAAGGTTGCACATGGAGGCAATCTTCAGAGTGTTTTCCATGGCCTCCGGGTAATCGGGAAACAGCTCAGCCATCTCTATGTCAGACTTAAGGTACCATTCCTGCCCCTGCGAATACATGCTTATGCGGTTGGGGTCATTCAGGGATTTTTTTAACCCGATGCAGACAAGGGCATCCTGTGCCTCTGCGTCATCCCTTCTGGTATAGTGGACGTCATTTGTCAAAACCAGCGGAATGTCCAGATCTTTGGCCAGCTTGATGAGTTTTGGGGCAACTTTCCTCTGTTCTTCAAGTCCGTGATTTTGTATTTCTATGTAAAAGTGGTCGGGACCAAACAGTTCCTTGTATTTTTTTGCGGTTTCGTAGGCATGCTCATCATCGCCGTTGGACAATGCCATGGGAATCTCTCCCTGAATACATGCGGAAAGACATATCAGCCCCTCGTGATATTTTTGCAGGAGCTCAAAGTCGATTTTTGGTTTGGAAAAAATTCCACCGTGGAGGCCTTCGGTATATGCAATGGAAGAAAGCCAACAGAGGTTCTTGTAGCCTGTGTCGTTTTTGGCAAGTAAAATCAGATGATAATGATGGCGGGGTCGTCCTGTACTGCTCAGATACGGAAGATTGTTGTTTTCCAGATGGCTTCCGTGCGCGACATAAAATTCCTCGCCGCAAATGGGATTTATCTCGTTGGCATGGCAGATGTGCTCAAAGTTCAAAATGCCGAACATGTTTCCGTGATCGGTAAGGGCAAGATGCTTCATGTTCATTTCTTTTGCACGTGCAATGAGGGAGTCCAGCTTGGACGATCCATCCAAAAGAGAATAGTCTGAATGTACGTGCAGATGAACGAATTTACTTTCCGGGGTTCCTTCCGGTGGATCCGGGAAAATGTGAATGTCTGCCATCAAATCCCCCTGATTAAAAAATTAAAAAATCGGGCATCTTGAAAAAATGTTTGGACATGGAAAAATCCAGACAGCTTTTCAAGGCACCCCATTAAAATACCCCGTCACAAAACAAATTGCGGCGGGGTATCAATTAAAGAATAGTATCAAACCATGATTACAAATGCTTAGCGGTTTGCACTGTATGTTTCGTAATCAACATCCGGGCTGTATACACCGTCACGATATTCTCCAGTAATTGACGGAATCTCCATCTTCATGCCTGGCAAAATCAGGTTCGGGTTGTTGCGGTCAGGAATGTTATCCTTGTTTGCCTCGTAGAGGTTTTCCCACAGCCATGGGTTGTTGTATACATAAGAGCGTCCTGAAATGTTCCAGAAGCAGTCTTTTGTTTCTGCCCATGGACGTACGATGTAGAACTTTGGAAGTGGTGTAATCTCATGGATTTCTGCAAGGGCATCGATTACCTTCTGGGCAAGAGCCTTTGCCTTTTCGTAATCCTCGTTGTTGAATGCCTCAACTGCCTGCCTGTAGTATTCGCTTGCTGCGTTGTATGCAATCGGGAAGTCACGTGGAGCATTGATTGACTCTGCATAGTCAAGGCGTTCCTTTGCGGCTTTGAGTGCATCTTCTGCCTGTGAGCGGGCAATCAGAGAATTCAGGTAGTCGTCAGAGAGGAGGTCAAGAACCTTGTCTGCCTCTTTCTTTGAATCCTTGTAGTTCTCTGCCTCAAACTCATCAAGAGCCTTGTTGTATGCTTCAAGAGCCTTGCTGTATGCTTCGTTGCTTGTATCAAGTCCGGCTGCTTCTGCCATCTCAAGGCGTTCCTTTGCGGCATTGAGTGCTGCTTCTGCGGCGGCCTTGTCACGTTCCTTGTTTGCTTCATCAAGAAGTTCATCCAGGTTTTCTTCACCAAGAAGTTCAAGTACCTTCTTTGCGTTGTCGATTGCGGCCTGGTAATCTTCACCGGCATAGTCTTTCTGTGCCTGGCGGTAATGGTCAAGTGCCTTGCTGTATGGCTCATAGCTTGAATCAAGACCTGCTTCCTGTGCCTTTGTAATTGCGGCGCGTGCTGCCTTGATTGCATCCTCAGCCTGTTTCTTGAGTGCAAGCTTTTCTATTGTAGCAGGATCAAGAGCGGCAAGAACTTTGTCTGCTTCTTCCTCTGACTGCTTGTACTTTCCGTCTTCATAGGCGTCAAGTGCATTCTGGTAGTCTTCTACAGCCTGCTTGTACAAATCTGAATCAGGGTCGATTCCGTTTTCTTCTGCATTATCAAGGGCTTCCTTTGCCTTTTCAAGCTTATCCCTTGCGGCGTCACGAGCTTTGGCAAGAAGTTCTGCCACTTCAGCTGGAGAAAGGAGGTCCTTTACTTTTCCAGCATTTTCTATGGCTCCATCCCAGTCCTCGTCGGCATAATCCCTCTGGGCCTGCTGATAGTAGTCAAGAGCTTCCTTGAACGGTTCATATGATTCATCAAGACCTGCGGCACGGGCGGCATCAATCAAAGCCTTTGCTTCTGCAATAGCGGCCTCTGCCTTTTCCTTACCGGTCAGTTCGTCTTCCTTACCATTGTCCTTACCGTCATCCTTGCCACTGTCTTTACCATCATTTTCGTTTCCAGTCTGACCAGATTCATTTCCAGTCTGTCCGGAATCCTTACCGCCATCATCTTCTTTACCAGCAGCACCAGCGGCGGCCAGTTCATCAAGAACCTTCTGGGCGTAATTCTTTGCATCAGGATACTTACCGTCATCAAATGCCTTTTCAGCAAGATCATAGTACGCCTTTGCCTTGTTGTATTCTGGTGAATCCGGATCGATTCCGTTTTCTTCTGCATCTTCCAGAGCCTGCTTTGCCTTTGCAAGAGCATCTGCGGCATCACGCTTTGCGTTCAATTCGTCCAGATAAGTATCATCCAGCAAGAGGTTCACTTTGTCTGCGCTTGCCTTTGCGGCCGGATAATCTTCCTGATCAAATGAATATTCCGCATCATCAAGATATGCCTCTGCAAGACGACAGTCTGTTGAATTTGGATCAAGTCCAGCTTCTTTTGCACGGGCAATACGGTCTTTTGCAGCATTGATTGCATCCTCCGCTTCTGAACGCTGCAGCATCTTCCTGATGAATTCCTCAGAAAGTGCGGCATTTTTCTTTGCTTCGGCGGCATATTCCTCTGCAAGGTCATAAAAACCTGCATCAAGTGCTTTCTGTGCCTTTACAGTATATTCCTCTGCAAGCTTCTGATATGTGTTGTTTGTGTAGCTGACTGAAAACACAGTTGCGCATACAACACACAAAGCTGTTAAAATACCTATTACTTTTCTCATTCTTCGCCTCCTGCAGGTTCTTCGGTGGGCGCTTCAATTTCTGCCGGCTTTTCGGCATTAGAGAAGTCATCGTCTTCCAGGAGTTTGGCATTTTCGTCTTCGATTCCCTCTACAGGCTGGTTGCCAAGCGGGGCTTCTTTATCTGCCTGAACTGCTGTTGACTCGGATTCGGTTACGCGTTTTTTAGCTTCATCAATTTCTTTCTGAGCCTGTGCGCGAGCCTTGGAGATTTCATCATAAAGTGTAAGGAATTCTTCCTTAGCTGACTTGTAGCTTTCGTTTGCGGCCTTTGGATCCACAGAGCGGCGGAGTTCACCGTTGCGGTACATTGAAACTGCATGTGTATATGCATCCTTACGAGAGATGTATGCCTTTACAGAGTCAGCCTGAAGCTTTGCATTGTAAGCGGCTGTACGCTCATCCTTTGCAAGGCTTGAATATGCGGTCTTGAGTACCAGACGGAAATCTGCCTCTGCCTGAGCTGCATCCTTGTTGTAGTCTGCACCAGAATTGATTACAGAAAGCGGACTAGTAAGGGTTGTATAGAGCTGCTTTCCTTCGTCATAAGTTGCCTGGCGGAACGGAGCGAAATTGTTTTCGTCGATTTCATCCTTGAGTTCCTTAGCCTGGGCGATGTTTTCAAGTCCCTGGTAGCGTGCAAGGAGGTCGTTGAGTACAGGAGAAAGGTCTTCTGTTGCACCTGCATCCACGACAGCCTTTTCTGCCTCATAAATCTTTTCCGTTGCCTTGAACAGTGTAGGTACTGTAGTTGGGGCACCAGCATCAATTGCCTTTTCGCGGGCGGCTTCTATGCGCTGCATGAGAATCTTGTTTGTATTGAGATAACTCTTGCCGGGTGTTGTTTCTTCGTCAGTCTTTCCAGTCTGATCATCTGTTTTACCAGTCTCTTCGTCAGTCTTTCCAGTCTGCTCGTCGGTTTTACCAGTCTCTTCGTCGGTCTTGCCGGTTTCTTCGTCAGTCTTTCCAGTCTCTTCGTCAGTCTTTCCAGTCTGCTCGTCTGTTTTACCAGTCTCTTCGTCAGTCTTTCCAGTCTGCTCGTCGGTCTTGCCAGTCTCTTCGTCGGTCTTTCCAGTCTGCTCGTCGGT
>DBWR01000026.1:0-13729 GCA_002309305.1 Treponema sp. UBA1233
AGATTTTGGCAAACTCTTTGACGGAATTTGACGAGGAAGAATTCATCCGCGACATCCACCAGGAAGGCTACGACGAGGGATTTTCCAACGGCATCTCTCAGGGTATCTCACAAGGCATACGACAAAATGCCGTGGAAAATGCCAAGAACCTCCTTGCCATGAATTTACTGACCCACGAACAGATTGCACAGGCGGTCGGTTTGCCACTGGAAAAAGTAAAGGAACTGGCACAGGAAAAACTCTAAGAGCAAGCGATAGCTTGCGACAGGAGGTTGATTTTGGCAAACAGTCTTACAGAATTTGATGTGGAAGAAGCCTACAGGGACATAAGGCATCGGGCTAGTCCACAAGGCATGTCGTCCAGAATCTTTATTGAATAAATATCAGTTTTCTTCTATAATTTACCCATGATTCGTATCTATGTTGAAAGAAAGGCCGGCTTTGACAACGAGGCCCGCCGCATTTATGCTGATATCAGCGGTTTTTTGGGAATTGACGGTGTTACTTCTGTTCGTTATCTGAACAGGTACGATGTGGAAAACGTGAGTGATGATGTTGCCAAGGCAGCCGCCACCCGCATTTTCTCCGAGCCTCAGAGCGACAGTGTGGCCTTTGAAGAATTCAAGCTTCCGGATGGAGCCACACAAATCATCTGGGAATACCTGCCGGGACAATACGACCAGCGTTCTGATTCCGCAGAACAGTGCCTTACCCTTTTGCGTGAGGGAATGAAGAACATTGCCAAAGTTGGCACCGAACCTCCCCGCGTGCGCTGTGCAAAGATTGTCGTGCTTCAGGGAAAGGTATCTGCCGCAGACGTAGAGAAAATCCAGCATTATCTGATTAACCCGGTAGACAGCCGCCAGACAGACAGCTCAAAACCGGAAACCTTAAAGATGGAAACCCACGTTCCGGGCGACATAGAGGTTGTTGAAGGATTCACCAGCCTGAATGCCGATGACCTTGAATCATACAGGACAAAACTCGGTCTTGCAATGGACTTTGCCGACATCAAGTGGATGCAGGACTATTTTGCAAAAATCAAGCGCGATCCCACAATTACGGAAATACGCGTTCTGGACACATACTGGAGCGACCACTGCCGCCACACCACATTCAACACGATACTCAAGGACATAAAGATTCAGGACGGACCATACGCAGAACTCTTCCGTTCATCACTGCAGAACTACACCGACATGAGGACCGACCTGTATGCCGGAAGGACTGATAAAAAAGTCACCCTCATGGACATGGCATGCATCGGGGCAAAATACCTGAGGAAGCATGGCAAGCTGGAAGACCTTGAGGTAAGCGAGGAAAACAACGCCTGTTCAATTTACATAGACGTTCATTATACAACGGATGCAAACGGTAATCCATTGCCACAGGGAAAAGAAGAAACTGAACGCTGGCTTTTGGAATTCAAGAACGAAACCCACAACCACCCGACGGAAATTGAACCCTTTGGTGGTGCCGCAACCTGTATCGGTGGTGCAATCCGTGATCCGCTTTCAGCACGCAGCTGGGTATATCAGGCCCTTCGCGTTACGGGAGCCGCAGACCCGACTGTTCCATTGAGCGCAACATTGCCCGGAAAACTCCCGCAGATGAAGCTTACCCGTGAGGCCGCACAGGGATTCAGTTCTTACGGAAACCAGATTGGCCTTACCACAGGACAGGTCGCAGAAGTATATCACCCTGGATTTTTGGCAAAGAGGATGGAGCTTGGTGCAGTCATCGCAGCCGCCCCGGTTGATCTTGTTTTGCGTGAAACCCCGGAAGCTGGAGACATCATCATTTTGCTTGGTGGTGGAACAGGACGTGACGGAATCGGAGGAGCCACAGGTTCTTCAAAAGTCCACACGGAAAAATCAGTTACCACAGCCGCCGCAGAAGTTCAAAAGGGAAATGCGGTTGAAGAAAGGAAAATACAGAGGCTCTTCCGCAACAAGGATGTCTGCCTGATGATCCGCCGCTGCAATGACTTTGGTGCCGGTGGTGTTTCTGTTGCAGTTGGAGAACTTGCCCCGGGACTGGACATCAATCTTGATGCCGTTCCAAAAAAATACGAGGGCCTTGACGGAACAGAACTTGCCATCTCAGAAAGTCAGGAAAGAATGGCGGTTGTCGTAAGGAAAGAAAACGTAGAAAAATTCATAGCCGCGGCAAATGCAGAAAACTTGAACGCAGTTGTTGTGGCAACCGTTACCGATACAAACCGCATGGTGATGAAGTGGCGTGGAAAAGTTATCGTTGACATAGACAGAAGCTTTATCGATACGGCAGGAGCACCACACGAGGCAGTTGCAGAAATTGAATCTCCGGAAGTTCCTGAAAAATCACCGCTTGTACGTCCTCTTGAATCAGTTGAAAAAATCCTTACAGGCGAAGGTGATGCCAACACAGTTCACAGTGCATGGATAGAAAACATGAAGGACCTTGCATGCTGTTCCCAGCGTGGTTTGGGAGAGCGCTTTGACGGTTCTATCGGGGCCTCATCGGTTCTGATGCCATATGGTGGAAAATTCCAGTGCACTCCAGAAGCCGGTATGGCAGCCCGCATTCCCGTTATGTCACCGCGTGAAACTTCAACTGTCAGCCTTATGACTTACGGATATGACCCCCGTGTGGCACAGTGGAGTCCGTGGCATGGCGCACAGGTTGCAGTTCTTTCTTCTCTGGCAAAGATTGTCGCTTTGGGTGGAAAGGCTGATTCATGCCGTCTGAGTTTCCAGGAATTCTTTGGCCGTGCAGTAAGCGAAAAGACATGGGGATATCCTGCCGCCGCATTGCTCGGTGCCCTTGAAGCACAAAAGGCCATGGGTACAGGAAGCATCGGTGGAAAAGACAGCATGAGCGGTACATTTGAAAACCTGAACGTACCCCATACACTCGTAAGCTTTGCAGTAAACACAGATACAGAAAAGAACGTCACAGGCGGTTCATTCAAAAAGGCGGGAGACGGAATCTATCTGGTTGCAGTTCCATATTCAGAACAGCTCGCCCCAGATTTTGAAACCTTTGCCGAAAACGCACGTGTCCTGAACAAATTGAATTCATCGGGAAAAATCATGGCGATGTATCCTGTTGGTCCTGGTGGAATTGCAGAAGCCGTAAGCAAGATGGCAATGGGCAACAGGGTTGGAGCAGAAATCAACACGATATGTGCAAGCGCAACCGCCGCCAATCTGGACATAGACGTAAGCGCAAGGGATTTGTTCACACCGCTGTACGGTTCAATCCTTGTGGAAAGCGAAGAAAACCTTGAGTTGAACACAGACTTTGTGGAAGGAACGGTTACAAAAATCGGTGCCACAACAAAGGAAGGAACAATCAGCGTCTACGGTGCAAACATTCCGCTTGAAGAAATCGAAAAGGCATGGGAAGAAAAGCTTTCCGTTGTATTCCCGCCAGTAAGCTCCACAGAAAAGCACGAGGCCCTTCCACACTTTGCACTGGATGAACACGAAAGTCTTGGCAAAGCAAGGAAGTCATTTACCGCCAAAACAGGAAACGCAAAACCACGCGTAATCATTCCTGTATTCCCTGGAACAAACTGCGAATACGACATTGCACGCGCATTCAACTTGAACGGAGCACAAACACAAATCCTCGTATTCAGGAACAGGACACCGGAAGAACTTGCACAAAGCCTTGACGCATTCAAGAGTGAAATCGAAAAGAGTCAGATTCTGGCATTCTCGGGTGGATTCAGCCTGGGAGATGAACCTGACGGATCTGGAAAATTCATAGCGAACATCATACGCGAAAAACGCATAGCCGACTCAATCATGAACCTTATCAAGAACAGGGACGGACTCGTTCTTGGAATATGCAACGGTTTCCAGGCATTGATAAAGACAGGCCTTGTTCCATTTGGAGAAATCCGTGAGCCAAGCGCCGACATGCCGACCCTTACGTTCAACACTTTGGGACGACACATCAGCCGTGTGGTAAGGACCCGCATGGTAAGCGCAATCAGTCCGTGGGCTTTGAATTCATCCGTACTTGAACCTGCATGCCATCTTGTTCCAATAAGCCATGGAGAAGGACGCATTATAATTGAAGATGCCCTTGCCAAAAAGCTTTTTGAAAACGGCCAGGTATTCACTCAGTACATCAAGCTGGTTGACGATCACGGAATTTATCCGACCATGGATGAACCGGACAACCCCAACGGAAGCATGTATGCAATCGAAGGACTCACAAGCCCCGACGGTCACGTACTTGGAAAGATGGGCCACAACGAGCGTACGGTTGGATTTGGCAAAAACGGCAGCGATTCAAGCCTGATCAAAAACATTGCGGGCTTCCCTGCACAGCCAAAGATTGAAAGCTCATGCCAGAACATCTTTGCGGCAGGCGTTTCATATTTCAATTGATTTGTGGTGGAAAAAATGAAAAAACAGTTGAATAAGATTGTAACATTAATTCTGATATTGTCTTCCATTCTCTTTGTTTCATGTGGAGCCAAATGGACAAACAATATGCAGGAAGCAAAAGAACTTTCTGCAAAAAAGAAACAGCCGATTCTTCTCTTCCTTAATTCAGGTGATACTGTAGCTCTAGATTTCAAGGCGAATTTTCTGGATACCAAGGAGTTCATTTCGAATGCCGGTAAAAGCTTTATCCTTCTTTCGCTGGATGCCATATCAGAAGAAGAACAGCAAGTAGACGACATTCTTTCTTTGGTAGCAGATTATTCGGTTAAAGAAAAACTCCCCCTTTTGATACTCAACAAAGACGGTTATTATGTCGGCCGGATTGAACGAGCGGAAAAAATTGAAACAGTAACGGAATTAATCGAACAGCTTCTTTTATCCACTCCAGAGTATAACAAAGTTGAAGAACTTGCAGCGGCAATCAAAAAGGCCGAAAGCGGAACCGACAAAGTCAGAGCAATTGACGAACTGTTTGAATACACCGATGAAAACTGCCGTCGTCCGCTCCATGCCCTTTGCGAACAGGTGCTTGAAGAAGATTCTGGAAACATCACCGGTCTTCTTGGAAAATATGAGCTTCAGGTAGTTTTTGACCAGGTATACGACATGCTCACACCTGAGACAGTTGATCAGGCTGCAGAACAGTTCGTCAACCTTGCCAGAGACGGTCACCTTGACAAATCACAAAAGTTTGAAGCCTATTATTACGCCGCATATCTGTATCCTCTTGTAGGCAGCAGCAACTATGACAAGATGCTTGAGCTTTTAAACCTTTCGTATTCATCTGACCCGCAGAACCAGAACTCACAGGAAATAGCGATTGCAATACAAACCATTCAGGCAATGAAAGACTATTATGATTATTCAGCGCAAGCAGAGGTGACCCCAGAGTAATGGATCCGGACATACCTCCTTCGAATAATTTTTGGTTTCTAATCATCATCGCCGCAGTTTGCATTTTTCTATCGATGACTTTTTCGGCAACGGAAAGTGCATTTCTTGCGGTGAACAAACTCCGCATACAGTCATTAAAAAACCAAAAGAACAAACGTGCCATGAGGGTTTGGCATTTGCTGCAGGACAAGGAACGTCTGATCAATACCCTCTTGGTAGGAAACAACATCGTCAACATAATCATATCCTCAATCCTCGCATACATAGCTCTGGAACTTTTTGGCAGTGCGGGAATCGGAATTGCAACATTTGTCGCAACCATGGTACTTTTAATCTTTGGAGAAATAACCCCAAAAACCATAGCGACCCATCACCCTGAATCCATTTCTTTTTTCTTCAGCGGATTCATCTATGTGCTGGAGATTCTGCTCTACCCACTCGTCCTCCTGTTCACCGGTTTTTCCAGATGCTTCCTCAAGATTTTTGGCATCAACACAAAGGAGAAAAAAATCTCCTTTACCGAAGAAGAGATAAAGACCTTTATTGACGTAGGCAGCGAACAGGGCGTCATCAACAAAAATGAAAAGACCATGATGCACCGTGTTTTCAAGTTTACCGACCTTGCCGCACGTGACATAATGACTCCAAGAAAAAACATAAAGGCAATTCCTGTTACCGCCACTTACACGCAGGTGATTGAACTGTCACAGCGTTTTTTAATCTCCCGGTTTCCGGTTTACAAAAACGACATTGACGACATCGTTGGCATTTTATACATAAAGGACTTGCTTTTTTACAACATCAAGGATGTAAACGATTTTTCCGTCCAAAAAGTGATGAGGCCACCACTGTTCATTCTGGAAACAAAAAAGATGTCAGGAATTCAGCAGATGCTCAAGGACAACCACCAGAGTATGGCGATTGTCGTAGATGAATATGCCGGAACCGACGGAGTTTTGACAAGCGAAGACATAGCACGTGAAATATTTGGCCCCATTGCAGACGAATACAAACCCTACGCTCGCCGTGTAGAAGTTGTAATTAAAAACACAGATCATTGTGAAATAGAAGGACAGGCCCGTCTCGTTGATTTGAACGAACAGCTGGACATCAAGCTAAACTCAGAATACTGCGAGACAATCGGAGGATACATCAGCGAACGTCTTGGACACATTCCAACAGAAGAAGAGTCAATTCAAGAACAGGGATATTCGTTTACGGTATTGAAAATGGATGACAAGCGGGTTGCAAAAATCCGCATTCAAAAGACAAAGGTGGAGGAAAACGAAGATGAATAAGATTCTTTATGTCATGATTTCCCTTTCCGCCGAGATTCTTCTTTTATTCATAGGAGCTTTTTTCGCTTCATCAGAAACTGCATTCACTTCCCTATCAAGAATTACTGCCAGACAAATGCTTAACTCTGGAGAAAAAAATGCAAAGAAAGTTTATTCACTGCGCAACAACTTGGACAGACTCATTTCTACAGTACTAATCGGAACAAACATTGTAACTACACTGCTTTCTTCCCTGACCACAGCTTTTACTATAAAACTGTTTGGAGCATCATACGTCAGCTATGGAACTGCCGTTATAAGCATGCTGGTAATCATCTTCAGCGAGATAATCCCAAAAACCGTTGCCGCAATTCATCCCGCAAAGCTTGCCCGAACCAATGCACCAGTCATTTCGGTAATTCAGAAAATCCTATTCCCCATCATCTGGATTTTTGACCAGTTATCTCATTTTCTTGATTTTTTTGACAGCATCATCATAAGGAAAAAACAGCCGCTTGTAACAGAAGATGAACTAAAGACTCTGCTTACCCTTGGAAAAAACGAAGGCACCCTTGAACCAGACGAAAAAGAAATGCTCGACCGCATATTTGAATTCTCTGACCTCGAGGCAAAGGACATCATGCGTCACCGTTCTCTTGTCCAATACATCGACATTAGCTTTGATCAGGAACAAGTAGTGGATGCATTTGCACAATCAGGATACTCACGCCTCCCGGTAATTGACGGTGATCCTGAAAAAGTTCTTGGTGTCCTTCATTACAAGTCTGTTCTGTTTGCTTCACCTCAGATTAAAAGCAGCAGGGATTTTGTGCGCATCTGCATGAACCGTGTCCTCTTTGTTCCCGAATCAATTTCAACAGTTGATTTATTGAGGATGTTCAAAAAGGAAAAGGAGAATTTTTCGATTGTGGTAAACGAATACGGAGAGACTGCCGGAATCGTTACAATGGACGACATTTTGCGTGCTGTGTTCGGACGCATTACCGATGAATATGGCGAAAGTGAAATTGCTCCTGAAAAAAGAATTACTGTTTTGGGCACAAGGGAATTTCTTGTTCCCGGTGACATGAAGATAGAAGATGTAAACGACGTATTAAAATTGCAGTTGGACAGTGAAGTCTATACAACCCTGGGAGGATGGCTGCTTGAAAAATTTGATGAGCTTCCTCCGATTGGTGCAGTATACAAAAATGCCGGAGCTGTCTTTGTTGTGGAAGATCAGGCTGCCCGGCGCATTCAGAGTGTAAGGATAAAGCTTTAATCTGCCTGTTTCGCTATGTCCGCAATCAGACGAGCAGAAGCTTCAAGCCCCAAAAGGGAACTGTTAATCAGCAAGTCATAGTTTTGTCTTTGACCCCAGTTTTGCTCTGTAAAAGTGCTGTAATGGTTTGTGCGGTATTTGTCCATCTTTTTAATTTCCTTCTCCGCAGCCGACCTGTCAAATCCAGTTCTTTCCATGCAGTGACTTACCCTTTCCTCAAAAGGCGCATATACAAACACGTTCATCAATTCGTTTTGCGCAATGTCTTCGCTATGCTTTAGGATGAAGTCTGCACAACGGCCCACGATGATGCATGGACCCTTTTTTGCAAGTTTCAGAATGACGGTTCTCTGTGCATTGAATACCTGATCAGGAAGAGGCAGGGTCGGTTTTGTTGAAATGCCACCGGACATTCCGGTACTGTTGGGAACCGTGCATGTTGAACTCAGCAAAAGATTATACATGAGGCCTGAAGAAATTTTCTGTTCATTTGATTTGATGAATTCAGGGGAAAGGCCTGACTGCTGTGAAGCCAATTCAATCAATTCCCTGTCGTAAAATGGAACTCCAAGAGTTTTAGATACAAGTTCAGCTATAGTATGTCCACCGCTGCAATACTCACGGCTTATGGTAATTATCTTTTTCATAGTCCACCTCTTTTCCACTAATCTATGGATATATTATATCACGAATAAACACATTTTGTAAAATTGATTTTTTACAGAATCAAAAAGAATATTTATAACCCAACGAAAAATCCCAACACTTCATGTCACCACCTGAATGTGAACCTTCATCCAAAGTCAAGTTGGAACTCCCATGATACCCACTGTAAGAAACTCCATCTGCCATCCCTGTTGACATAAATTCAACACGCGCAAAAATGTTGTTATGATAATTGATTTTATAATTCAAATTTGCAGAAAATTTTCCACCGTGAAAAAATGACCTCATGTCATCAAAATAATCTGAATCTGTAAGGAAATGGGAATCCAGAGATTTTATAGCCGTAAATGGAGAAACTGAGGCGGCCACATCCAGAGTCAAAAATCTGCTCAAATTGAATGTTATGCCTAATCCAATCCATGTCGTATAATAGTCACGGCTTAAACTCACTGCTTCCGTATCTTCAGATTCATATATCTTTTCATTACGTCCTTCAGTGTAATACCACCCCATATATCCGTTATCTTCCCTTAAATACGCAATATAATAAAAACCATCCAACCCCATGGCACTCTGATATGAATGCTGGTAACTGTAAGCCAAAATAGGTACAAGTGAAAAAACTGAATTGAGCTTAAAACTATAGGAAAGCTGAACGTCAAACGAATAAAGGGAATTTGTATGACACTGGCTTTCGGTATACCGTGTTTTTATTCCTGCAATAGAATCAGCACAATTGGGATAGAATACTAAATTATCATAATCAGAATCGTCCATTATCCCTGAATCAGTTGGAATGGCAATATTTGCTCCAAGCTGAAGCCTCAAATTTTTGAATTCCGCACCACCAACAAGACCTGCTATAAAAAGAGGTCTTTCATCCCATTCAAGATAAGAAATCATGCGGTCATTTGCTATGGGTGAAAAGACATATTCCCCCTGATGTCCCACACGCACGGTCATGCTTCCGCCAAGGTCAAATGAAAAATAGTCAAGCAATGATTCATCAAGACTAAGCTGGGCATTAGCCGCAACGGAGAAAAAAAGGAAACTAAAAACAAAAACAAATAATTTCTTCCTCACGATTCTTCCAGCGGATCTTCTCCAAATACTTTTGCCAGTTGCTTTCTTGTTGCATCCATATCCTTTTGGTATGGAGCCGTCAACACAATCTTTTTTCCGTCGGCAGGATGTTCAAATGAAATTGAATAGGCATGAAGTGCAAGCCGTTTTAAAAGCGGTCTTTCTTCTTCCGTATCTCCATTCCAGCGTTTTTTAAAGTCGCTTAACCTGACTGGTTTTTGATTTCCTGAATAAAGCGGATCACAAACTATGTACACTCCGTTATGCTGCAAATGAATCCTGATTTGATGAGTGCGGTTTGTCCTCGGTATTGCCTCCACCCATGAATATGGACCGTCCGTACAAATGAGTCTATAGTCTGTTATTGATACTTTGCCAATCCTCTTGTTAACCGTCGTCCTGTGCCTCTGGTCTCCGTCTGGTAAAAGCTTCAGGTCAACATGCAAATCCTTCCACTGCGGACGGCCATGTACCAGACAGTGAAACAGCTGTTCAACTTTTTGTTCCTTGAACTGTTGCAAGAGTTTTTCCTGCACCTGTTCACTCCGGGCATAAAGTACAAGACCGCTTGCATCAGTATCGATTCTGTGAACCGCGAAGAGTTTTCCGTATTCGTTTTGAGCCGCCTCATCAAGACGTGGGGATTCAGCATCGTATCTGTCAGCTGCAACAAGCCATCCGCTTTTTTTGTTCAGCACTACGATTTCAGAATCGCTATAAACAGTTGAATATTCTTCCATAAATCCACCACTGGATGTCATGCCCTTCCCAGAGCAAATGCCTTTTTATTCATCTCCAGGAACTGTGGCTTGACAAGTTTTTCAATTGCCTTGAGCCATTCTTCCTCTGCAAAATCCATGTATTTTGAAAGGCGTCCCATAAGAACGATGTTGACTGCCTTGGCCGTACCAGCTTCCTGAGCAAGAGAAAGACAGTCCACAGCATCCACAAAGAATCCCGCATCCTTCATCTTTTGCACAAGATTTTCCGGATATTGCACGGCACCTGTAATGACCGGCATGGGATCTATCATCTGGGTGTTTACAATAATCTTTCCGTCGCTCTTGAGGTATTCGGTATAACGTGCGGCTTCCAAAAGTTCAAACGAAACGATGTAATCGGCCTGTCCCTTGTCCACAATCGGTGAACAGACTTTTTCTCCATAGCGGACATAAGTTACCACCGACCCACCGCGCTGACTCATTCCGTGAACCTCGCTCACCTTGACGTCATAACCTGCATCCAGCAGAACTTGTCCCAGAGTTTTTGAAGCGAGCAATGCACCCTGACCACCGACACCAACAATCAAAATATTCTTTACCATAATGGCTCCTCCTATTTTTCCAAAACAAACAGATATTCGGAAACATGAATGTCACGTTTATGTAAATTCCTGCTTCCACGAAACGTGTTATATGTCATTTCCACAGTTTTAACTTTTCCATATTTTTTCAGCATCTGGCTCATTTCTTCATAGCTGATGAATCCTTCTGAATTATAAGAAACGATTACGAATTTTGATGGCACACTCGAAATGATTTCTTCCAGAGAATTTAATGCCGTACCAGACTTGTTGAATGCAGAGCGGTTCCAATCCTGGGTAATTCCGCTGACTTCACTTATCTCAACATCAAGCCTGTTCTTTAAAATCAGATTCAGCATGAAATAATTTGAACCATACGGATGCTGATTGTACGGCGGATCAAGATAGACCACATCCAGAGCGCTCAACTTTTTGGAGAGTGCAACCGCATCTTCCTGATGTATTTCCAGACCTGATTCAAAGTTGCTGAAAACAGGTTCCTTCAATTCAATCTTGCTCATGATTCTGGGAAGTGCATTTTTCCCTGCCGCACCAAAACATCCGATTCCAGTCGCCTTATCCTTGTAAAACCCCTTAAAAACTCCGCTTGTGTTTACATGAATCGATGCTTCCGTTATGAGTGGAGCCAAAAAGTATTTCCTTAGCCCTTCATCCTTTACAATGACATCTATCAAGTTGCGGTACGTGTCGATAAGGAGAGCGTTTTCGTGAGTATAAAAAACCCTTTCGCCAGCCTGAATGTTTCCGTCATCTTTGGGAGCATAATTTTGCGTGATGATTCCGGAAATCTTTTCTCTCTGGCATGAGTCTTGGATTTCTTTCCTAAGTTCCGCACATTCTTTTTCAGGATAGTCACTTTTATTAATGAGGTAGCAGCTGTTTACAAGGGATGAATAGTTTTCCAAATCATTTACAATCAGATTTGATGAATGTTTCTTTAGCATCCTTGCGATAATTCCAGAGCCAGAAAAAAGGTCAGCGCAAACAAGTTTTTCCTTTCCGAGTTTTTTGGAGATTGCATCAACTTCTGTTTCAATATCACCGATGAGGCTTCTTTTGTTGCCAATGTATGTGATGATTTGAGTAGTTAAAAAATCCCTGTTCTCTTCCATGACTTGTTCCAATCTGTCCAAAGCTCAATCCCATCCGGGGTTAAAGCCTCTTACAGCGCGCCGAACTTGCACATCTGCGAACAAACGCCACAGCCCACGCACAATGTCGGATCGATTTTTGCCTTGCCGTTTTTCATTGCGATTGCAGGACATCCTATCTTCATGCACATCTTGCAGCTCTTGCACTTTGCCTCATCCACAACAAGAGGAGGATTTGGTTTTACTTCCTTGAGCAATGCACACGGACGGCGGCTTATGATCAGGCTGGGTTCTTGTACTTCAAGCTCTTCCTTTACAGCCTGTTCACATTCTGCAATATTGTATGGGTCAACCACACGCACGCGGTTTATTCCCATTGCATGAGCCAGTGCCTCCAGATCCACACGACCTGCGGGATTTCCGTAAAGGTTTTTGCCTGTTGTAGGATTCTGCTGGTGGCCTGTCATTCCTGTAATTGAATTGTCCAAAACGATGACAGTTGAATTTGACTGGTTGTATGCGATTGTTGCAAGTCCCGTCATTCCCGAATGCATGAAAGTTGAATCTCCGATGACAGCGACAGTTTTCTTTTCGTTTTCTTCTCCGGCACTCTTGTTCCATCCGTGAACGCCACTAAAAGAAGCACCCATGCACAAGGTAACATCCATTGCAGAAAGAGGTGCAACAGAACCAAGGGTATAACATCCGATGTCACCGAATACCGTAACCTTAAGCTTGTTCAAAGCATAGAACATTCCGCGGTGAGGACATCCCGCACACATGATTGGCGGACGAACCGGAATCTGCTCTTCAAGTTTTTTTCCTTCATCAACTTTTTTACCAAACGCCCTTGCAATGATGTTCTGGCTGAATTCTCCACAGATGGGGAACATATCCTTTCCGTGAACTTCCACTCCCAATTCCAGAGAGCGGCAGAAGTTTTCGATTATCGGATCAAGCTCTTCTATGACGATTATCTTTTTCAGGCCCTTTGCAAAATCACGAATCATCTTTGCAGGAAGAGGATTTACCATACCCAGCTTAAGAATGTTCACCTCGTCTCCCAGAACTTCCTTGGTGTACTGATAGCTTGTGGAAGAAGTTATTACACCGACATCAGAAAGACTTGAACCAGATGTGGCCTTTTCCACACGGTTGATTCCGCTTGTACATGACCATTCCTCAATGTCCTTCATGCGCTGTTCAACAAACGGATGACGGCGGATTGCGTTGGCAGGTGCCATTACATATTTCTGTATGTTCTTTTCGTATTTCTTATGCTCGGGAACTGAACGCTCGGCGGGTTCAACAATACTCTGGCTGTGGGCAACACGAGTACACATCTTGTAAAGAATCGGCGTGTCAAACTTTTCGCTCAATTCAAAGGCAAGGGATGCAAATGCTCTGGCTTCCTCTGAATCACTTGGTTCCAGCATGGGGATTTTGGATGCAATGGCATGATGACGGCTGTCCTGCTCGTTTTGTGACGAATGCATTCCAGGATCATCTGCAACACCAACAACAAGGCCTGCGTTTACTCCGGTATAGCTCATCGTATAAAGGGGATCTGCGGCCACATTCAGACCGACATGCTTCATTCCGCAAAAAGAACGGCGACCGGCAAGACATGCTCCAAAGGCACTTTCCAGGGCAACTTTTTCGTTGGG
>DBWR01000026.1:13833-16346 GCA_002309305.1 Treponema sp. UBA1233
ATCAGTTGTTTCATATTGTCCTCTTACTGAATCTATAAGTTCTTCCATTATACACATAGGGAAGGAAAAAGTAAACCAAGCCTCAAGTTGACAAAAAAGGAGATAACTGATATAAAAGTGAAAACGATTTTCAATTTTGTTTTGGAGGAACAATGGCCCAGCTGATTTGTCAGGATTTATGCCTGGGGTATGACGATAACATTCTTGTCAGCAACTTGAATTTTACAGTGAATGAAGGTGAATATCTCTGTATAATTGGTGAAAACGGTGCAGGAAAATCCACATTGATGAAGACGATTCTTCAGCTGCAAAAGCCACTTTCCGGCAGCATAAGGACTTCCGACGGACTTGAGCAAAATCAAATCGGCTACCTTCCGCAGCAGACACAGATACAGAGGGACTTTCCGGCTTCCGTCCGGGAAATTGTCCTTTCCGGATACCAGGCAAAAACCGGACTTCTGGGCTTTTATTCCAGCGCACAAAAAAAAGAGGCCATGGCAAACATTGAACGTCTGGGCATCAAAAACCTTGCAGACAGATGTTACCGAAACCTTTCCGGCGGACAGCAGCAGAGGGTACTTTTGGCCCGTGCCCTGTGTGCCACAAAAAAAATGCTTCTTCTTGATGAGCCCGTAACCGGACTTGACCCCATAGCCACAAATGAAATGTATGAGCTTATCGACTCACTAAACAAATCGGGAATTTCCATCATAATGATTTCACACGACATTCACTCTGCAATCGAACACGCAAGCCACATCCTGCATATCGGCAAACATGTTTTCTTTGGAACAAAAGATGAATATTGTTCAAGTGACATTGGTAAAATGTATCTGAATCTGGAGGCAGTACAATGATCGATTTTTTTCAGGAATTAGGCTCTTATTTGATGATGTCTTTTGTCATCAAGGCTCTTATAGTCTGCATTTTGATTTCAGTTTGTTCTTCGCTTTTGGGAGTAACGCTGGTTTTAAAGCGCTTTTCCTTTATCGGTGACGGTCTTTCTCATGTGGCTTTTGGAGCCCTTGCCATTGCAACCGTGCTCAAAGTATCTAACAGCATGAACATGATAATCATCCTTCCGATTACCGTCGTCAGTGCGATTTTAATTCTTCAGGCCGGTCAGAATACAAAGATAAAGGGAGATGCTTCCATTGCAATGATTTCTGTCGGTGCTCTTGCCGTAGGTTATCTCCTTATCAATCTCAGTTCAACCTCCGCAAATGTCAGCGGTGACGTGTGTTCAACCCTGTTCGGCTCAACTTCAATCCTCACAATTTCAACTCTTGAACTCTGGGCCTGCATCATACTCTCTGTGGCGGTCGTCGGAATATTCATTCTTTTCTACAACAAGATTTTTGCCGTTACCTTTGACGAAAACTTTTCTCAGGCAGTTGGCTTGAACGTAAAGGCATACAACCTTTTGATTGCCACCATGATTGCCGTCATCATCGTTCTTGCAATGAATCTTGTCGGTTCCCTTTTGATATCGGCACTTGTGATTTTTCCCGCAATTTCCGCAATGCTCCTCTTCAACAGCTTTAAGAAAGTGACCATATGCTCCGTGATTTTCTCCGTGACATGCGCGGTTCTGGGACTCCTGGTTTCCATAATGACAGGAACTCCGGTTGGCTCCACAATTGTTGCGGCAGACATCGTTGGCTTTGCGGTTTTCTATGGAATTTCAAAGACAAGGCATAATGGATAATCAGTAATTGTATCTCTTGAACCGTTTATGTTAAAGTTGTAAAATACGTTCAGTCAACCAAGCGTCATTCCGGACTTGATCCGGAATCAAACAGAAGGTGCTGGATCAAGCTCAGCATGACAATGGAGATTTTACATGAAAACAAGTTTTATATTCTTTGCTGTTTGCCTTTTATTTGTTTTTTCTTCCTGTTCATCTAAAACCAAAGGGAATGCAATTGTGCAGAACGACGCTGCTTCTAAGCCAACCGCACCAACAGACATAATGATTGCCGACAACAATCCCGAACCCCAGGACAACATGGCAGTCCCTCAGGATAATGACACTGACGTGGATCTCGATTTGACAAAAGCCAGTGCAACAATAGTATATGCACAGGTATTCAACATGCTGGTTGAACCGGAAGAATACGAAGGAAAAAAAATCCGAATCAAGGGCTTTTCAAATTTCTATACGAATGATTTTGGTGACACAGGATATTCATGCATTGTCATGGATGCTACAGCATGCTGCGCCCAGGGTCTTGAATTTGTTCCAGTTGCGGGAGTTACCAAACCAAAGGACGATCAGGAAATAATCGTAACCGGTGATTTTGAAATGTACCAATACCACGGCTACGACAGCTTTAGATTAAACAATGCGAGCGTTCAACTGGCAAAAAAATGACTTTCTACGACATCTGCTGGTACTTCATAATATATTCGTTTCTCGGCTGGGCAATTGAAGTTGTATATCACGCTGTGGTTGTTGGTAAAATCATCAACAGGGGTTTCCTTACGGGTCCTATATGTCCTGTGTATGGATT
>DBWR01000026.1:16449-16601 GCA_002309305.1 Treponema sp. UBA1233
GGCTGGGGATTGGACAAACTCTTTCATGCGCGGTGGTGGGATTACAGTGAAATGCCCTTCAACCTACACGGATACATCTGCCTTGCCTTCTCCATCATCTGGGGACTCGCTGTTACTCTTGCCCTCAAAGTCCTGCACCCCTTCGTTCATTC
>DBWR01000026.1:16703-48141 GCA_002309305.1 Treponema sp. UBA1233
ATGTACGCCATACGTGACACCATGCGCAAACCTTCCGATGCAATAAGCACAGTTATAGGAAAGGAAACAATCAGGGTAACAAGCTCTGTTGAAACAGCCCGAGTAAAGGCGGCCCTGGGAAAAGCGGAATTAAAGGATAACCTTACGGAATACAGAAAGGAACAGTATAAGAAATATGCCGAATTAAAAGTTTCGTTAAAATGGAACAAGAAACGCCTTCTGGAAGCATTCCCCAAACTACAGTCAACAAAATACATTCAGGGAATCCAGGAACTAAGGCAATACCTGAAGGGCATAAACAGCTGACGATTTTGCTTTATTTTTCCAGCTCAAACTTCTTTTTGTAATAGATGTATTCTTCGATTACATCCTCAAAGCACCTGTATTTGAACTTTGCCATCATCTTTGCCTATTCTTGTCCATATAATTCATACCCACATTAATAAGTCGGCTTGCAAATAAAAATGATTTTACCTTGACAAATAAAAGTTTATTAGTTAGATTATTTATACAATGAAAGATGATTTCAACATTACCCAAGAAATAATTTTTGTAGATTGCTTTAACACACTTATTTTTCGTAAATCCACAGATTCAGAAATCATCAAAGCTTGGGATATGGAATTATCCCAGAAATTTAACATTCCTGCAAAAAAGATTTACAGATCCTACAAAAATATAAACTTTAGATTATGTTTTTCAAAATTCTTTCGTGAAGGAGCGTTGATAGAATCTTTTGAAACCGTTATAAAAAAAATGATAATGAAGTTTCAGGAAAAATATCCTTCATTGAACTCTGACGAATTTAAAAACTTTGCATTGGAAATCTATATAAAAAAAGAATCGATGGTACATTTTGTAAAAGAGGATTTTATAGTTTTTTTGAGAAAGCAAAAGGAAGAAGGAAAAAAGATCTTCATCGTTTCTGACTTTTATTGTACTTCCAGTGTTATTTCTACATGGCTGGAATCCCTCGGAATAGATGATTTATTTACACAAGTTTTCAGTTCTTGTGATTATAACAAAGAAAAAGCCACAGGGAAACTATATAGATTTCTTTTAGGTGAACTAAAGGTGGATCCCAACAACATAATAATGTTAGGCGATAATCTGTGGTCAGATGTTTTTATGGCAAGATATAATAAATTAAAAGCAAAATGCATCAAAGGGAAATTTTGATGAATAAAAAAACTATCATCAACAAAGAATGGGATAATATCTTTTATAAATATGGAGAAAAATACGTATTCTCTAACCATGCTTTTCCGCTATATCTTTTTACTGAACGCTTATATAAAGAATTAAAGACAAATGGAGTTAAAGATGTTCTTTTCATGTCAAGGGAAGGTCAGTTTTTGAAAAAACTCTTTGACTGTTATTGTAAAATTCAAAACGAATTCGGACTAGATCCAATGAATATTAAAACACATTATTTTTTTGGATCAAGGAATTCGACAATGGCGGCAAGTTTAGCTCCTTTGGAAAATGAATCCTTTGAATTACTGTTTAGATTCTTTACTTTCCTCAATTCTGAGTCCTTCATGCACAGCATTGGCTTTTCCAAAGACCAGATTTCCGAAGTCGGAAAAAGCCTCAAGTCAAATATAAAGCTCTATCATTTCAACTACCATAAATCCAAATGTTTTAAAGAACTGAAGCAAAATGAAGCATTCAAAAGGATTTATGATGAAAACCGTAAAAACCAGAAAGAGGCATTTTTAAGATACATAAATTCTTTCGGCCTTGATTATAAACAGGACGGGCTTGTTTTTGTTGACATCGGCTATCATGGAACAATGCAAGATTTGATAAATAAATTCTTTGATTCCAAAGTTAACATGAAAGGCTATTTTGTGAAAAACCGTTCGCCCAAAGAAGAATGTGAGTATAAAATTGGGCTCCTAAGTGACAAGACGAACACGAGATTTCCCGGAGAACAAATAAACTCTTACGATGCATATAACTATGAACAGCTTTTACGTGCGGATCACGGACGATGTCTGGATTATAAGATAGTTGGAGAATATGCTGAACCTATTATCGATATAGAATTAGATGACATAGAGGTATTTGAAAAATATGTCAAAGAGATGCAATCACAGATCTTTGATAAATTTGAACTTATTACAAAAAAAGCCATACAGGAAAAAACTGATATAACAAATCTTTGCATCATATATTATTACGAGACGATAAAAAACAAATCCATGTACGATTATAATTGGATTATAGACATGCAAGATACAAGCCACGATGATTTTGGCATAGTGGGATATTTCGGTCGTTTTTTCCCAAAAGGTTTAAGAAAAGCCGTATTCAAAGCCAAGGATCATATATTTTTACTGAAAAACAAAAAATATATTAAAAAATTGAAAACAACAAACAGTTAATCCTTTGCAGCCGAATGTTTTTGTAAGCCAGAAAGAATGCTTTGCAAACGAGGAACATTATATCGCAGAACCATAAGGGGAAGAATGCTTAGAACTGCATTCACGCAAGCGGCTGGCAGCACAATGGTCAGCATGTATTTTTGTGGAAAGCAAAAAAGCAAAAGATAACCGCAAACAACACCCGCTAAATGTCCCAAAACACCATAATTGCATTCCAGAATGAAGCGCTCAATGTATTCTATGGAATTAGGTTTGGCAACTTCTTTTTTACTGAAAGCTGTAAACATTCCAAGTTCAACCACATGATCCTTCCAAGATTTTATGCCAATTTTTTCATAGAACCTACACTCTTTTTTTGATGCAATGTGAAATTTTACTTTATAATCAAACCATTTTTTCGGAAGCGCATAACGCACAAGTCCAGCTGCAACACCATCTATTGCAATCAGGATTGGCGGCAATAAAAGTGTCACAATGAGAATACCCTTTACAGAAAGCTGTGACTGGCAAAGTAGGAGATTTAAAAAAAGAATTATTGCATCAGAAGTACAAATTGCGATTATGTAGGCAAGCATGCACACCTCATTTTATTGTTTAGTAGTGTATGTCAGTGGAATTCCATATACTGACTCATATATGTTCTTCCAGATTTCAGAGTTTGCCTTCTGCATATTCTCACGGTTCTGGTGTACGGACAGTTCCGGATTGGGGAAAATCGCAGGAGAAATGTGAACCGTATATTCCTGAATCGGGAAACCGTCATCGCCTATCAAGTCTGAATCATTCATCGTAATGAAAACAGGCAGCAGGGGTGCATTGCTCTTTGCGGCAAAAGTAAACGCACCGCTTACAGTAGGACGAGGTTTCCGGTAATTCCACCACATTCCCTGTTCAGGATAGACAAGAATTTTTTCTCCACGTTTAAGCAGGACGTCCATCGCTTCCATGAACATTTTCATGCATGTATAGCTTG
Organism: Treponema sp. UBA1233; assembly: GCA_002309305.1. GTDB lineage: Bacteria > Spirochaetota > Spirochaetia > Treponematales > Treponemataceae > Treponema_D. The sequence goes on from DBWR01000026.1 coordinate 20,067, forward strand.
ATGCCAGCGGAAGTGTCTTGCAGTGACGGAAAAACAAACCATACAGCCCCGGAAAAGAGGTGAAGTTTCCTTCGCGTATGACCTTGTACAGATTTGTGCCGATGTATGGATGAAAAACATAATGCAGGGCAAAATTGTCAAAGGCATTAAAGTGATTGCAGGTGATTATCATTCCCTTATCCTTTATTGCCTCAAAATTTTCGATTCCCTTTATTTCCTTTACGATGAGCTTCTTTTCCCTCATCAGCTTTTCGATAAAACGATATGCCTTGATGTTTACGTACCATGTAAGGATTTTGTTCTTGAGCTTTTTGTTCAGGTAGTCGCATTTGTCCGGAGTAAGGGGAATTGTTGGCGGATCATCTTCCACATCCTTATTGAACCAGCCTTTTTCCTCATATTCCTTTATGCGTTCAAGTACTTTCAGCCTGTCGGGAGCTTTTTCAGTCGTCATAATTCCGGGCTTTCCTTGCCGTATAGCGGCCTCTCAAATGGAGGAATCCCATCACGTTGTACATGATGCCGGAGATAATGCTGTGCTCCTTAATCATGGTATTGCGGTAATTCTTGGGGTCAACTGCATCCGCTTCCGCCAGTTTGCACAGGTTTTCGTAACCCTGCTGGTCGCGGTCCTTTTGCTCCTGCGTATAATTGTCGCGCATTGCGATAAGCATGTCATAATATCCGGTTTTTTTGGCATAATTCCAGAAATACTCTTCATACTCAACATTCTTATAGTGCCACGGCTTCCAGTTGATTTTATAGTGAATCAGCTTGAGGTTCGCATCGTCAAATTTTGGATTTTTAAAGGCTGTCTTGTTCCATCCCAAATCCAGCTGCCTTACCCTGTCCTTGCAGAGAACGTTCAGATAGTCTTCGTCCTGCGTAACCCTGAACTTAAAGCGCTGAATCAAGTCCACAAAGCGTTCGGCAATCTTGTCCTCACGGAAAAGCCTTGAATTCATCAAAAGGATTCCAGCATTAAAGAAATCCTCGCGCGGAACATCCAGAGCCTTTTCAACATAGGTTCCGAATACGTCAAATTCGGTCATAACCTCTTCGTTTGCGGCCGCTACATAGTTATTGCCCAATTCGGTATTGTAAAGCTTGGAAATGTCGTCCAGAATGATGATGTCGCAGTCCAGATACAGTACTTTTTCATACTCGGGGAACAAATTCGGGATAAAAAAGCGGTAATATGTCTCTTTTGAGTAATAATCACGCAGATGGAACAAATCCTGGAATTCGTCCAGCTTGTCCTTGAGGGAAATAAAGTCAATGGAAGCGGTTTTCCCGTTCCTTTTTTCTTCGAGAGTATTCCTCAAGCCCTCCTGAAGGGATTCGTCAAGATTTGTCGTCAAAACATAGATTTTATAATCATAATCAGAAGACGCATTTTCCAGCATGGAGGTCATGGATACTGCCAGAAATGGTACATAATTGTTGTCTGTCGCAAAAAAAACAGGAATAACAGGTTTTACCATACCATTTTTTGATCTTTCGCTCATTTTTTAACCTCATTTACAGTTATATTCATACTTGATTAGACAACAAACCGCAATAAAAGTTTCAGAATTTTTTAAGTCTCGCATAATAGAGTTGAAAAAATTACGGTTTTGATATAATATTATTCATATTATCGGGCTGTCTAAACAGAAACATCACCATATTTAGTGCAAAAAACCGGTAAAAACCCGGAATTACACTAGGTAGAAAGCTTTTTAGACCCCCTACAAGGAGTTTTATTTATGGCAGAAAAGAAAGAACACAAGATTGTTTCCGCTTCAACAGGCGAAACAGTAACAAACAAGCCGCGCCCAACACCCGGTGCCGCAGCCACAAAAACCGGAAACGGAACAGGACTGCGCATTGGTGCTGTAATTCTTTGGATTCTTGCACTTGCATGCGAAGCGTTGGCTATCGCCTTCATTTTTGAAAAAATCGCGATTCTCCCCAAGATTCAGCCGCTCTACAAAGCCATCGGAGCCCTGGTTCTGGACATGATTCTCGTAATCATCGGTTCACAGTTGTGGAAAAAAGCCAACCACATCGACCCTGCATCACAGAAGAATGCCGTTAAGTTCTGGCTGTGGAACAACATGGGCGTACTCGTAGCCGCAGTTGCATTCATCCCGTTCATCATTCTCCTTCTTACAAACAAGGAAGCAGACAAAAAGACCAAGGTAGTGGGAACTGTAGTTGCCGCCATCTTCCTCGCAATCTCAGGCCTAGCCAGCTACGACTGGAACCCAATTTCCGCAGAAGCTGTAGCCGCCGCAAACGCAGGTCAGGTTGTTTACTGGACAGAACATGGTAAGAAATTCCACATCTATGATGATTGCCAGGCTCTGGACCGCTCAGAAACCCTCATAACAGGTTCAGCTCAGGAAGCAATGGACAACGGAAGGGGAACAATCTGTAAGTTCTGTGAAAAGCGCTTGGCCGCCGAACAGCCAGCCCTCCTCGAAGCCGCCGAAGAAGCAGCCGCCGCTGTCAACGAATAAAAAAACCATTTAAGAGATAGAAAGCCCTGCGATTGATGCGGGGCTTTTTTTTTCAACATTTTTTAAATCTATGCACATTTTTTGTGAAAGAGAAGTGCCTTTGTTAGAAAAAAACATTACCGTATTATTTCGAGAAAACAGTGCAATGCAGGTGGGGTTCGGGACAAGAATACATTTGCAAGGGTCTGTTACTATTGTATGATTTTATAACCGAGAGTTATTTTGTTAGGGAGGGTGTCCCGGCTCATGTAGGCTTGGTCCGGTTCCCGCCGGAAATGGAAGTGCTTTCTCATTAACAAAGTATACTTTTTTTGTAAATCAACTTCACTTCTCTTTCACAAAAAAAACGGCAGGTAACCTGACAGGCCGCCTGCCTAAATAAGAAAACACTCTTGAGCCAGTTTCATAGTTTTTTAATTCGTTTGTCTTAGGAGGTACGAACGAAATTCAAGTTCTATTTATGTTTTTGAAACTGCCCCTCTATCACTGGAGGATCAAAGAAGCCGTGGTTGAATGTTGAATCAACACACAGCCTCTTATTTTATTAGTTTTTCTTGCCTTTCTTGTTCTTTGAAACAATGTCAAAGATAACAGCAGCCAAGAGAACCAGACCCTTAACAGCCCTCTGCCAGTTTGCGTCCACACCAAGGATGGACATACCGTTGTTCAAAACACCCATGAAGATGGCACCGATTACAGCACCAGAAACCTTACCTGTTCCACCGTATGCTGAAGCACCACCGATAAAGCAGGAAGCGATTGCATCCATTTCGTAGTTTGTACCGGCTGTAGGCTGTGCTGAGTTAAGACGTGCAACAGTTACCAAAGCGGCTACTGCAGAAATGAATCCCATGTTTGTGTATGCAAAGAACATTACATTGTTTGTATTAACACCGGAAAGACGTGCTGCCTTTTCGTTACCACCGATAGCGTACAGGTAGCGTCCAGGAACAGTATTCTGTGTGAAGTATGAGTAAGCTACAACGATGATACCCAGAAGAATCAGGATAACCGGAATACCACGGTCACGGGCAAGGAACTGACCAAGAATTACGATGACAATTGAAAGAACAACCAGCTTAAGGATAAATGCACCCTTTGAGCTTACTGTATAATTCTTCTTGATTTTCTTTGCACGGCTGACGATTTCCAAGAGGATGTAAAGGAATACAGCGATTACTGTAATAGCCAAGGTTACGATCATTGTATACTTATCAACCCATCCACCTAAGAGCACCATTTCACCAAACTTTTCTTTGGCGGCCTCTGAACTAGGCAGGAAGCTTTCGAACAATACCAGGAACTTCTGTGGGAACGGAGAAATTGGCTTACCGTCAAGGATGATTGTTGCAACACCGCGCCACAAAAGCATACCGGCCAGAGTCGTGATGAAAGGCGGTATATGGATGTATGCGATAAAGAAACCATGGAAGGCACCGATACCAGTTCCGATTAAAAGACACAGAATGATTGCGGCCCAAACCGGAATTCCCATGTTTACTATGAACACACCTGCAAGAGCACCAACAAGGGCTACTACAGAACCGACAGACAAATCGATGTTACCACCGGTAAGAATACAACAGAGCATACCTGTTGCCAGAATAGCTACGTATGCATTTTGACGAATAATGTTTGTAATATTCTGAGGTACAAACAATGAACCGTGACCAGAAATGCGAATCAAAACTTCAAACAATATCATAACACCAACGAGTATAAACATCATGGTGTTACCTTTTAGCGTAGACTTCATTGAGTCCTTAATGCCACTTGATTTAGTATTTCCCATCGTTATCTCCTAAATATCCTTTTTACCGGAATTGATTATTTCCGTCATAATTTTCTCTTGAGTTGCATCTTTGCCGTTCATCTCGGCAATCATCTTTCCTTCGTTCATGACGTAGATGCGATCGCACATACCGAGAATCTCAGGCATTTCGGAAGAAATCATTATTACAGATTTTCCTTCTGCGACCATGCGGTTGATAATACAGTAGATTTCATACTTTGCACCAACGTCGATACCGCGTGTAGGTTCGTCAAGAATAAGGATGTCCGGTTCAGCAAAGAGCCATTTTCCAAGAAGAACCTTCTGCATGTTTCCACCGGAAAGGTTTCCTACATCTTCCATGACACTTGCACACTTTGTATGCATTTCCTTTGCCATTTCCTCTGAGTAGGCGCGTTCCTTGTCAAAGTCCAGAACATAATGCTTTGAGATTTTTTCCGGCTTTGCGGCAGTTGTATTCTTGCAGATTGATTCAGTAAGAATAAGTCCGTTACCCTTGCGGTCTTCCGTTACATAGGCAAGACCAGCCTTGATTGCAGACTTTACGTTCGGGAAAGAAACTTCCTTTCCGTTCATATATATTTTACCACGTATGTTTGATCCGTATGAGTGTCCGAAGATGCTCATTGCAAGCTCTGTTCGTCCGGCACCCATAAGGCCCGAGATACCGAGTACTTCGCCCTTTCTGAGGTTGAAGTTGATTTTGTCGCAGACTTTTATTCCGTCGAATACCGGGTGGTCTACGCACCAATCCTTTACCTCAAAGCAGACTTCGCCAACATGACTTTCCCTCTTGGGGAAGCGGTCTGTGAGGCTGCGTCCTACCATGGCAGAAATGATTGTATCTTCAGAGAAATTATCCTTTTTCTTATCAAGTGACGTGATAGTTGAACCGTCGCGGATGACGGTGATTTTATCAGCAACATAGGAGACTTCATTCAACTTGTGAGAGATGATGATAGAAGTCATTCCATTTTTCTTGAATTCAAGAAGCAGATCCAAAAGATGCTTTGCTTCCGTATCATTCAAAGATGCAGTCGGTTCATCCAGAATAAGAAGCTTTACGTTCTTTCCCAATGCCTTGGCGATTTCTACCAACTGCTGTTTTCCAACACCAATATCCTTTATCAAGGTCTTTGATGAATCTTTTAGACCGACCATTCTCAAAAGTTCGTCGGCTTTGTCAAATGTTTCAGACCAGTTAATCTTTGCTTTTGTTCCCCTTTCGTTTCCGAGGAACATGTTTTCACCAATTGTAAGAAGCGGGACAAGTGCTAATTCCTGATGGATTATAACAATTCCCTTAGCTTCACTGTCTCTGATTGTCTGAAACCTACAGACATTACCATCATAGATAATGTCGCCGTCGTATGTTCCGTAAGGATAAATGCCGCTCAAGACGTTCATCAGGGTTGACTTACCGGCTCCGTTTTCACCACAAATAGCGTGGATTTCGCCTTCTTCAACCGTCAGGTTTACATTGTCTAGCGCTTTAACACCAGGAAACACCTTGGTTATGTTTTTCATTTCCAATAATGTTCTAGCCATTGGAATCCCTCTTTATTTCGTTGTTCTTAAAAAATGGCTGCCCCGTTTTTGTAGGACAGCCACATTTAGTTTAGTTCAGACTATTTCAGCTGATCTTCTGTGTAGTATCCAGAGTCAACCAACAATGACTTGTAGTTGTCAACTGTACCGAATACTGGTTCGCAAAGGAATGAAGGAATGATTCCAGTTCCGTTGTCGTATGTCTTTGTATCATTTACTGGTGGCTGTGAGCCCTTCATGATTGCATCAACCATTTCAACAACCTTTGAAGCAAGAGTACGTGTATCCTTGAAGATTGACATTGCCTGAAGGCCCTTGAGCATGTTCTTTACAGATGGGATGTCGCAGTCCTGACCAGTGATGATCGGGAAGTTGCTTGCATCATAACCTGCAGAAACAAGAGCGTTTGTAACACCCTGTGCTGTAGAGTCGTTTGAGCAGTATACAGCGTCAAGCTTTGTTCCCTTTGGTGAATAGCCGTTTGCAGAAACAAGGTTCTCCATGCGCTTCTGTGCTTCTTCTGTTGACCAGTTCAATGTAGCGCACTGTGCCTTTTCTGTCTGTCCAGAAGGACATACGATTACACCACTCTCGAGGTATGGCTTGAGAACGTCCATAGCACCACCGAAGAAGAAGTTGATGTTGTTGTCACCTGGGTCACCAGTGAAGAATTCCATGTAAACAGGATCAGATGCACCACGTGTCTTGAGGCCGAGTTTGTCTACGAGATAGTCACCCTGAATTGTTCCAACCTTGTAGTTGTCGAATGTTGCATAGTATGTAACAGCATCAGAGTTCATGATCAAGCGGTCATATGCAATAACAGGAATCTGCTTCTTTTTTGCACTGTCAAGAACGTTCTTGAGTGCAGAACCGTCGATAGAAGCGATAACCAAAACTTTGCAGTTTCCAGTTACCATGTTTTCAATCTGAGAAACCTGAGTTGCGATGTCGTTGTTAGCAAACTGAAGGTCTACCTGATAGCCGGCTTTTTCCAGCTGTGCCTTCATGTTTGCACCGTCCTGATTCCAGCGCTGCAAGTCTTTTGTAGGCATTGAAACACCAACTTTTACAGACTTTGATCCAGATCCATTACAACCGATGAATGAAAGAACCATTGCACCAGCAAGTAATACTGCGAAAATTTTTTTCATAAAAAACCTCCAAACGAATTTTCGTTGATGGTTTCATTATAAAATAAAAAAAGCAAGGAAATTTACCGACTTTCTGAAAAATTTTGGTATTTTATGCAAATTTGCCAAAAATATGGATTTTTTAACGCGTATTCATCTAGAATTTTTTGTCTTTAAAAAAATACTAATCGGAATTTAGTCCCTGTAAACCTCTCCAGAGGTGTGGAAGCCTGATTCTATGACCACTTCGTCTATGTTGTTTTTGTCAACAAGCTCAGGGGCAAGCATCAATGCAGGAATCTGTCCGTATCCGTTATCTATCGTCGTAAGGGTTTCCGGTCCTTCCGCTATATCCTTACCGTTTGCAAGCAGAACCGCATACTGAGCCGCCTTTTTTGCAAGTTCGGTAATGGGCTTGTAAATCGTAAAGTCCTGGAGACCGTGAACTATATTCTGGCATGCCGCAATATCCGCATCCTGACCACAGATGAATACATGTTTTCCCGGTTTGTATGTCTGAAGCGCAAGTATCACACTGTCCGCAACCGCATCGTTTCCGCACACGACAACATTAGGCACCTTATCCTCGGTTATCATGTTCACCATCAGCTGGTGCGAAAGGTCATAGTTCCATCCGTCAATGTAATACGTACTGTCCAAAAGCACGCCCGTATTTACAATTGATTTTTCCAACCCCTTCATGATCATTGCCATGTTGTAGTCTTCCTGTGGCCCAAGAATGCAGCACCATTTTTTTATCGGAGTCCTTGCCAGCATGCCGCGACCCATCAGGTAACCCACCTGCTCACTGTCTATCGTAATGTAGAGGTTTATCGGTGTATTCAATATCAGGCGGTCGTATGAAATTACCGGAATACCCTTGGCAAGAATCTTGTCTATCGTATCCGCAAGCAGAACACCGTCCTTTGCAACAATTACTATCACGTCAACATTTTTTCCCGCAAGATACAAGAGCTGCCTGTTCTGTTCCTCAACACTGTTGCCTGCGTTTTGGACAATTACTTCTGCACCAAGCTCCTTTGCCTCTCCCATAAAGACATCAAGGTCACGCTGCCATCTTTCTATCGCAAGGGTATCAATTGAAAAGCCAATTACAGGTCCATTTTTCTTTTCCACCTCAAGCGCATTTTTTCCGGAAGATACAGTTTCCGATTTGTTGCATGATAAAGAGAGAATCATTGCCAGACAGATAAAAACACAAAAACATTTATTACGTAAACTCATTTTTCCTCCGCATTATTCCTGAACTCTGTTGGTGAAAGTCCGTATTTATTCTTGAACAGCTTGCTGAAATAGTTCTGATCATTGTAGCCCACATCGGCGGTTATTTCCTTTACCGATTTTTCCGTTTCCTTTAGCAGTTTGCATGACTTTTCAAGACGGCGATCGGTCACATAGTTGATGAACGTTTCCCCCGTTTCTTCCTTGAACAGCTTGCTCAGGTAGAATGAACTCATGTTCACCTTTTGCGCCACAACATCAAGCGACAAATCCTGCTCAAGATTATCCTGAACATACTGTGCCACTTTCTTTATTACCGGGTTTTCCTTTTTGGTCCTTATCTTTGTGACATGGCTTGCACATTCAAAGAGACGCTGCTGGACAAAATCTTCAAGCTGATTCCTTTCGTCACAATTAGAAAAGAATTCAAATATTGAATCAAAGGCCTCGTTGACATAAGAAGTTTTTTGAAGCGTATTGCTCAGATTGTTTGTGGTATCACGCGCACGAATCAATAGCTCAAACATCAGGTTTTTGATTTTATTCAATGGAGCACCTGAATTGAACAGGGCGTTTATGTATTCCCCCGTCAGGAATTTTACACCCGCACCATCGCCAATGCCAAGACGGCCAAGAATCCTTTCGCAGAAATTTTCTATTTGAGTCTGATTTGTTTCCCCATCAGGAGAATAAAATACAATGCCTCCATCCTTGTCACTTCGGTTAAGGGCCTCAAGCGCTTGGTTGTAGGACTGCGACATTTGTTCCGTAGTCTGCTGCACAATGCTCACACCCGCACGCACTTTTTGACTGATGTTTATTGCTATCAAATTAAAAGCACGGTTCACTTCATTTTTCATTGCCTCTTCCGGTGCAATCTCTTCTGGTACGGCAATCGGGAAAAAGATTACAAGCCTGTTTGACATGAACGAACCGATCAGACACTTGCAATGGGCATTCAGGAGCGTCCTAAGGTTGGAATATGACTTGAACTGGTTTTCCGCCGTAATTCCGGGTAATTCCAGACAGCAGAAGCACCAGTGGGTTTCCGTTATGTTAAAGTATTCAAAGAAAGTTGAAACATCCGTATTCTTTTCGTTGCTGAAAATGCATGAATAAATGAAGTCGCTTTCTACCATTGGAGAAATCAAGTCCAGCTTCTTGTGCAGTTCCTGGTCGGAAGAAAACTGGCCGCGCTGTTTGTCCACCTGGTTCATTGCCTCACGAACTGTCTGCACCACAAGATTGCGGTTTACGGGTTTCGTGATGTACTTGAATGCACCGATGTTGATTGCTTCCTGCGCATACTGAAAGCGATCGTAGGCACTCAGCATGATGATGACGGTTTCCGGCTTGAGCCTTAAGATGCAGCTTACAGTTTCCAGTCCGTTGATTCCCGACATGTGGATGTCCATGAAAACGATGTCTATCTTTTCCTTTGTGGCAATTTCAATCGCTTCGGTTCCTGACAGAGCGGAAAAAACTTTTATCTGATCAGGAAAATCCTTGTTCATTATGAACTTAAGAGAATCAATCACAATCTGTTCATCATCGGTAATCAAAACATTATACATTCTTTGGTACCCTTATTATAAAAGTCGCTCCCTGCCCCGGCTCACTGCGCGGAATGTCAAACACATCGTCACGGTGGAAATAAAGCTTAAGGCGAAGAAGCACGTTTATTATTCCAATGCCGTTATGCATTTCTCCATCCGAAAGCTTTTTATCTTCTTTTGTTTTATTCACTTCCGTAATGTTTTTATCTTCCGACAGCATGATCTCGTCAGTGTGAATCGGCACTAAAATCTTTTGCCTGATTTCCTCGTCAAAACCCGCACCGTTGTCGCTTATCCTAATTTCAACACATTCATCCAGACGCGTTACCTTTAGCTCAACACGTCCCATCGTATTCTTTAATCCATGCTTGATGCAGTTTTCCACCAGAGGCTGAAGCGTCATCGTAGGCACCAGTTCTTTAAACTCATCGTCCGGCACATCCTTTATGAACTCAAGGCGCTTTCCAAAACGAACCTTCATGATGTAAACGAAATTATCCACCAGTCCAAGTTCTTCGTCAATCGTAGCCACCTGCTTTTGCTGCTGAATGTTATAGCGGAAAAAACTTGCCACCTGTTCGATAAAATAACTGGTTTTGTCTGCACCTTCCATCATCGCAAGCTGAACGCCCGTATTCAAGGTGTTGAACAAAAAGTGCGGATTTATCTGACTCTGCAATGCACGAAGCTGGGCATCCGAATAAAGCGCCCTCATCTCTATTTCCTTTTCCCTGAGTTCGTTTTCGGTCCTAGCCTTTTTCCAGATTGTCTCGATGTATTCACGTATGCTGATTATCATGCGGTCAAATGCACGGCAGATGTTTCCTATTTCATCGTGGGTATCCCGCTCAAACAAAGGCACGTCAAAATCACGTTCTGCAACACGGAGGGCAACGGCGGAAATGTCTCCCAACGGTTTTGTAATCGAAGTGATGATGATGTAGAGCAGGAATGTAACAAGCAAAAGCATGAAACAAAAGAGCGCAATGCTCCTCTGATGTACAATGCTTATTGAATGACGGTTGTCGGTATAAGAACGCGCATTCCGTTGAAGAAGAAGGTTGTTCAGTTCGGAAACCTGTCCTACAAGAAAACGGTAGCATTCTCTGGTTTTGGGATAATATTCTTCAAGCTGGCTGTCGTTGTTTGACCTGCGTGCGACTATCACCTGATTGCTGAAATTTTCGTATGTATATGAAAGCTGGTAAACGACAAAGGATTTTTGTTCAATCACATCGGTGGAAGGATTCTGATGCAGGAGGGAACAATATTCAATTATCTTTGCCCTGTGCGTATAATAATTATCGATTCCTTCAAAAGTACGGTATTGTACATAGTCTTCCATGGACTGCTCGGTTTCACGAATGACCTCAAGATATGAATTCAATTCCGCGTTGGAAACATAGGCATCTTCTATTACATTCATGGCACGCAAGTCAGTCTTGAGCAAGATGAAAAGGCTTATGCACATCAGCACCAATGCAGAAATCACGCAAACCATTATCTTCCATCTGAAACTTTTGTCGGCAAGAAATTTTATAAAGGCAGGCTTTTTCATTTTCCACCCCTCAAAATTTCTACATCCGCCGCAATATAATTGTTTGAGTGCCCCGTGGTTCTGTATTCAATCAATTCCGTCATCGCAGTACGGCCGATTTTTTCCTGGTCGATGTAAACCAGTTCACGTATGGCGCCACGTTCAAAATAACGTAGCAGGGTTTCGTTGTTTCCCATTCCCAAAAGTTGAACTGATGATTCAAGATGAAATTCACTCAAAAGCTGAACACAACGTATGGTATCTTCTTCCGTGACACAAACCAAAAGAGGAGTCCGTCCGGAGTTTGTATCTGACAAAACTATGGATCTGATTGCATCAATGATGTCGCCGTCAGTTCCGGAAACAGAAAGCGTCTGAAGTGACATGCCCCGATAAACCGACAGAATGTTCTGGAAGCTGTTCATCATGTTGCTGTAGTTAGGATTGTTTTCCAGCTCATTGGCAAAAAGATATACCGCCCCGTTTTTATTCAGCAGGTCAATACATTCGTTTGCAAGAGTACGCCCCAGCTCAGAATAATTCGTGCCGATAAAACTTACCTGTGGAATTGACTGGGTATAATGTCCAAGAGTTATGACCGGAATTTCGGAACCATCAGTCCTGCGTGGTGTCTTTATTGTTGAATAGTCCGTATCAACATAAGCGATTATTCCATCTGCATTAACGAATGTCGCATAGTTGAACAGTTCTTCCAGCGACACGTCATCTGCAAGAGTTTCGGGAACATACAATTCGACAACAGTATTATAATCCGCACTGATTCCATCCGCCCCCCTAAAGACTTGCTCCAGGGAGGAGATGTTGCTGGACTTACCCAAAACAAGAAAATGATAGTTCCTGTCTGTTCCATTTTCCTGGGCATTGTTACCACTGTTGAATGTACCCGGCAGAAAGAACATAAGAACAAGACCGCCGAATATCACCAAGAGGGCAACAAGTACAATTACAATCTGCGCATAGAGCCCAGGACCTTTTACGCCTTTCACTGCTGCTTCTTCGGTTTTCTAATCAAATTGATGAAGACTGAGTTTATCGCCTTGTAAATCAAAGCCAGAATAATCGTCAGGGCAACAACACAAACTATATACAACACCATGTACTGCCAGCTTCTTACAGGGAAGACCTTGTACAGCATGCGGCAGGTCGTCAGGGCCATCAGGTTCATCATGTAGGTTTCAAGTGATATTTTACCAAAGAATCTTGTAACCGGATTGCTTGAATGGAACTTCATCATGATCATGAAGACGAATATCACAAAGAAAATGACATACGGCATCTGCAAAAGGAATGTGATGAATTTTTTAGCGATGTCAGGACCGTTTCCGCTCCACTCCGTCCAATAGCCGAACACCCCTTGTCCCACATATGAAAGGACGCAAGCACCTGCAGCAAGAGCCAGAGCCAAAGGAAGCTTGACCCAATACAGTTCCTTGAACCAAGCGGTAATCTTTTCTTCGTTAGTGGCAAAGAGAAGACCAAGCCAGAATGCGATTGCAGAATTGACCCACCATTCGCCATGGAACCAGAACACCTTTTGATCCATCCACCATTTGGGAGCAGGACCACGGAGCCACCAGTTTTTACTTCCGGCCCACCATGCAAAGTGACCGTTAACGGCAAATATCGCACCCATGATGATGACGACGGCAAACATAATGATGAGTCTGGCTTTGTCGCTCTTAATCTTTTTGTAAACAAGATAGAAAATCAGATAGAGAAGGATGATGACCACAACGTACCAGCAGTAGGTGTTGACCATCGTAAGACCAAGAGTATTTGTTATCCACTGGATTGGAGCGAATCTTGTTCCTGTTGCAAAATAGAAAATCGTGTACAAGACTACGCTTACATAAAACGGAACCACCAGAACTGGCAGCCTGTGACGCAAAAATCCCTTGAAGTAATCGGGCTTTGTCTTAAGGCTTTTGACAAGACCGTATCCGGAGCAGAAGAAGAATACCGCAACAAAGAGGAACCCGCTGTTTACGAAAATGCTCATTACACGGGCTTGCTGGAAATTTTCTTCCTGGGAAATGTGGTGCATGATTACACCTATTGCGGCAAGACCACGCACAGCCTTTGTTACATCAAGATCCATAAAGTCATCATGGAATTTCTTGAATCCCGCAAACTTTCCGCCCCAAAGAATGAGCAGAAGACAAACCGCATAAACTGAATACGTTATGATTTTGTAAGCCATTTTAACCTTCCTATGATTTTTCCTATAGTAGATTAAGTATAAACCAGAAAGAAGGAGATTTCAACTGAAATTTATGGATTGCGGCAGGCAAGAAAAAACCCCTGTTAACTAATCTCTTATTGCATCATGACCTTTTTTAAGATATAATAAGTTTAATTATACTAAAGAGGAGATTATGATGATGAAAAAGTTAATTATGATTTTATGTATTGCCTTTGTAAATGCTTTTATCGCAATGGCATCACCCGCCGCCATCAACTTTGACAATCTTCCAGATGATTCAAAATTAAGTCAGCTGTTGGTTGATTTTGGGAATGCCTACCCTGCCATAAAAAATCCGGATTTTCAGAATAAGGATAAAAAAACGTCACAGTTAAAGGCAGCAAAAAACCTGTACAACTATCTGAAAAAGAAGAAAAAGGCGAATTATGATGAAAAACTGTTCCAGCTTCTTGCCGCACGATGCCTGTATAATTTTGACCAGCTCAAGCCTTCAGAAGTGACAAAGCTTTTTACAGACATTGATTCAGCATATCCGGAAAAAGCCGAGCACCACTGGATTTATGGCAATTACCTTACCACTGCATGTAAGACAATTGAGGGAAACAAGGAACTGGAAAAATACATGGAGATGAAGGACTATTACATTTCTGAAGCCTTTATCCAAGATTATGCCTACTGTCAGTTCTTGTGCAATACACCTTTTAATGCATATTACACACTTACCAACGGTGGCTCAATCCCGGAAGAAAATGTAAAAGACCAGAATCTCTTACGAAGTGTAAAAAACCAGATAAAGGAAAGTTCTTCTAAAGAAAAATATGATGCAAACACGGTATGGCATATTTCTGATTTGGAAGATGGATGGCATTATGTATACAGCACAATGCTTGGGATTTCTTTTCCATGCAAGCCAAAATGGAACCTTCAGTGGAATGAGTTTTCAGAAAACAGCCCCGCAATATGTCTTCTTGGGCCAAATGATTTTTCCATCGACGGACATTCAGTTGGCATCAGCGTTCTCCTTATGGCTTATCCTGAGTCAATTTATACAAGCAAGGAAAAAGACCGTTTGATGGCAAAACTTAAAATAACAAAAAGCGAAAAGCAGGAAATCTGTGGAAAAACATTTACAAAATACACAATTGAAGATCCTGCAAGCTATGCCGATATTCGCAATGGACAGATGGGCTATCTGTATGAAGCAACAATTAATCCCGGAAAACTGTCAACAGTAAAATGTGAACACCCCACAGACTTAGCATCTAAAGCAGGAAAAAGCAGTGAAAACAAATCCGAAGGAAATCAGACATTCTATGCAATAAAGCCATCCCAAAACCGCATTCAGGAGCCAATGAGGATTTTCATTCTTGTTGATTCATGCAACGCACTCAAGGATGAAACAGACCAACTTCTTGAAGAAATGTTCAGCAAAGCAGTTTTCGACTAGCCTATCGTTTATTCGTGGTCAAAAACTAAAAGCACTGGGAGGATGCCGGCATTTTCGTCGTCTTCCACCCAGCCTTCAAACTTAACGGAATTACGCGAAAAATCAATCCTGCTGTCATCCATAATTTCACACTCTACCAAATCCAATGCAAGCTGAACCCTGTCTTTAAGATTATGTTTTCCTGTCAGTCCGTTTTTTACCGCCATTTCGTATGAAGACATGATGCCGTCAAGATTCAATTCATCAAGCGAATAAAGGACAATAAGGTAATCTGTTCCTTCAACAGAATCAAACTCTATCCATTTGTTTTCGGCCGGAAGTGCTATCGTGTTGCTCGAATAATCCAGTAATGCAGAAGTGTTCCTGTCGGGGAAAAGCCCTGTTGCCTTGCCTGTTGTTTCATCTGAAGAAAAAACATAAACATAACATGGTTTGGTGTTTGTAAGCTCAAGCCTGAATCTGTCCGTAAAACTGAATGTATCCTTTGCATAATAAACGTCATCGTCCAACTCAACTTCAATGGTCCTGTCACGGTATGCCATGGGAATGGAAAAACTGCCCTGATAAATTGTCGTAATTACCGGCTCGGGTTCTGGTTCAGGTTGTGGCTCCGGTTGGGGTTCTGGTTCTTGTCCGGACCAATATCGTTCAGCAGCAAAACGTACCGAACTCATTTCGTAAGCGCCTATTGCATAATTTGCAAAATCCTCGTATGCCACCCACTTGCAGCCGTTGTCACCCCATTCAGATCCCCAGCTATTCTGGAATAAAAATGAACCGCCGTAGTTATCATCATCATAAGCGACAACAACCATTGCATGAGCTTTTTCTCCATCGGTCTCAAACCTCTGCGGATACCATCTGTCACCGCCATAACTGTAAAACGAACTGGGATAACCATAAAACGAAATCACAACAGGTTTTTTTTGTGAAAGGCTTTTACGCACGGCTTGAATTTTCACATTTGGATCTTCTTCATAATACGAGAATAAAGTTGCATAGTCACCGATTTTATACAGGTATTCTCCGTCATAAAGATTCATATCAAAATCTTTGAATTCAATTTGCGTCTCTTCAAAAACCCTTTTTGGAACACCCTCGTATTTCAGGGAATAAAGGGCATCTTCGATATACATTCCCCTCTCTGCCATGGGGTTATCAGGATTACAATTACGGAATAAAAAATATGGAGAAAAAGCATTGTTTGCCGCCACCTGTCTTCCAACACGCCCCAGTCCTATTGAATCTGTTGCCGTCATTGCACAATATGTCGTTGACCAAGCCGTACAAGTTCCGTATTGTCCCTGATCACCAGTTACCGGAAGATATTCCCGCAAGTCCACAGCTGACGGAAGATCCTCATATTCCCTGGAAACAAGACGCGCCTTTCTAGGAATCTTTTCGTAGGCATCTGCATCTATTAAAAGACCAGTAGAGTGTTCAACTTTTTTGCCGCCACATGAAAAAAGAAACAGAGGAATCAGAGACAAAAACAAAAGTCGAAATCTTTTCATTTATTCAAAACTCCTGTTCCTTACTCCCCGGAATCCCACATTGTCGCCCGCATATTCTGGAACAAATTTCTGACTGGTATTGTTCAGGCAGTATTTCTCATCGGCATCCCATGCTCCACCCATGGTCACACGGTATTTTCCACGCACAACATCAGAGCACCATTCCCACACAAGACCAAACACATCGTAAAGTCCGCTTGAGCATGCCTTGTTCTGTCCCACCGCATGAAGTGTTCCTGTTGAGTTTTTTGCAGTCCATGCGATATCGTCCAACGACAATCCATTGCCCCAACTGGCATGTGCAATCTTTTTCCATTCCTTTTCCGTGGGTAAACGCCAGCCATTTTTTTCCGGATCTGCTTTTACATCATTTAAATCTGTCAAATCGTAAACTGGTTCAAGCCCTTCTTTTTCACTCAAACGGTTCAGGTATTTCAGGGCATCATACCATGACACATTGGTAACAGGTTCCGTCTCCCACGCGACATGCTGCTGTTCAGGAACCAAGTCATTGTAATGGCCCACAGTTACCGGGAACTTTGCCACAACAAGCTCGTCAATTTCAACACAGGGAATACCATTTCCATTTTGACTGCCCGCCATGGAATTTCGCATTGAATCTTCCTGTCTGCCTGCATTTTCTTCCTTAAGGTGATCAACTATATCTTCTGTCTTTATATGTGGATCAACATTAAATCCTAATGGAGAATCCTGCTCCTGCTTCTTTTCCTTAGTGAATGCGGCCTTCGTTTGAATTCTATTTTTGATTACAATCACCTTTTTGCGAATCTGGGCTACCAATTTTTTTCCTTTTTCCGTGAATGCAAAGAAGATGATTCCCACTGCAACCAGGGCAGCAACTATCATGCCTAAAATGAACGGCCAAATCACCGATCTTTTTTTCTCAATGATTCTTGGTTCAGGCAGAATCTTTTCTTCATTTCCATCGACTCCATTCAGATAAACCGGATTTGAAATGTGCGGCTCACAATAGGGTGACTGACTGTTATTTGTCTTGTCCTGAACTTCCCTGCGAACGGACTGCATTATGTCAACAAAACTTTTTTTGTCGGATAGATGATCCAAAAGCGACTGTGTAAACGGACTGTGTTTGTTTCCTGTTCCATCATCAGCGGTTTTTCCATTTTCACAGGCAAAGGCAATCAGATAATCAGAAACGCTTGTGGTGCTTACGGAAACAAGTCCCCTTCCTGATGTGCCCCTTGATTTTCCAAAGGGATTGTTCCGGCATGCATCCAAAATCAATATCGTGGTTTTACAGCCTGTGTCCTGGGTTCGGGACATTATTTCATTTACATCAATCGCCTGCCTTCTTATCTGGTCATCATTGCTGATTGTATGATCAATAGGAAGAAGATAATTGACTCCCTGACTCTGAGCTCCATGCCCCGAAAAATAAAACAAGGCAACATCGGCGGTCTTGCTCTTTTTATAGAATTCCCCAAGAGCCTTGTCCATGTCATCAATGTTGCATTCAGTTTTCAGAATCGTTGTAAAATCCAATTCACGTAATTTTTGTGCGATTTCAGTAGCATCTTGAACAGGATTGTCCAGCGGTGAATTCTTATAGTTTCCGTTTCCAATTACAAGTGCCACCCTGTCTTGTGCCATTACATATATGCATGTAAAAAATGATAGAACAAGTAAAGAAAATATTTTTTTCATATCATCACCACCAGTAATAATAAGGATCATAGTACGAAGTCTTTTCATACCACTTTCGGCTTTCTGCTGATTGAAGGTTCGGGTCTAATTTCTTAGCCAGATTGTACATATAGTCGTCATCTCCCTTGAGGCCACGTTCAATTGCTGTTTCATAATATTCGGCAGCCTTATGTACATCACCCTTGTTCATATAGTACTCGCTCAACTTTTTTGCCGCCTGACGTTTTATTGCCGATTCATTTTGCCTCTGCTCAAATGCCATGCGACGGAATTTATCCGCAAGGGTTTTCTTGTTGTTTACCTTTTCTTCTACATCCGCCCTTTTTTCGTAATAGGTAATAAGTTTTTCTTCATAAGTGTTTTCTGCCTTGTCTATCTCTTTAAGCAAGCCAACATCATTATTCTGCTTGTACAATTCCCACTTTGCAGAAATAAGGTTTGCATCTGCCGCCTTTTTAATGTAGGAAGTACCCAATTCAGTATACCCCTGTTCAAGTGCCGCCTTGCCGAATGCATAAAGGGCTGCGGTATCAGTTATTTCATAGTTATATTCGTTGACAGTATAGGTTTTCTCGTTTTTTTCGTAGGTTGTCTTTAACCACTGCGAATGAACATATCCGTGCAGACCATGATATTCAACTTCTGTCCAGACACCATTGTCAGAAAGTCGTGCTAGAACCTCATCCTCATTTATGCGCATGATTTCGGGTGCATCTTCTTCCCCTGCCACACGCAGAATTAGGCGGTCTCCGTCTCCAGTGTAAACTCGCACGTAATCGATTTTATCTTTCTGAACGACATTTGGATTTATCTTGACCGGGTTATGCTTTATTTTGTATGAAACAACTCCACAGATTATTGCAAACAAACCAAGACAGGCTACCTCCGTCCACAGCAAAACCTTTTGTTTTAATGGACTAGGTCGGTTCAATGCCTTTTCTATTTTTTTGGGAATGTTCTGCCCTTCATTTTCCTTTACGGAAACATAAACAGCTTTTTCCGTAACACTGCTTTTTCCACCTCCAAGATACACTACCAGCGGAAGTGGACCGCCATGCCTTTCATCTAGAAAATCATAAAGCCCGATCTTTCCCGAAGATGCAAAATACGAAGTCCCACTCTTAAAGGCAAAATCATCCAGATTGTAAAAAGAAAGTTGAATGTCGTCCCTGTTCATCAAAGAACAAAACGCAATCCGCACGGGTATGTTTTTCGTAAAAGAATAGTCGCGGAGGGTATAAACACTGCGCCTCAGAGCAGATTCCACTGATTTCTGATCCAGTTCCCCAACAGCAACAAAAACTATATCTTGACTTGTCATATAGGGATTATTCTATTATAGGTTAAGGAAAAAAGCAAGTTTCGGAATTACTGTTGCCTCCTCCTCATGACAGCCTTTGGGCGTTGAAGAATTCAAGTGGGTCACGGTTCAGGGCTTCTGCTATGGCACAGATTCCCTGGAAGGAAAGGTGTTCGCCTGCTTTAAGGCGGTTAATGGTTGCAATGGACAGGTTCGTTTTAAAGCAAAGCTGCTCTGCGGTGAAACCTGACAATGCAATAAAATATTTCATATTTGCCGAAACAACATCCTGGATTCTGAATTCCAGAAATTCTGAATAAGTTACATTTCTCGCTTTCATAGTATCTCCATTTAGCCAGTACAATGCCCCGGCAAGTTGGAATAAATCCGGCTTCAATCTGCAAGCTAAAGAGCTAGTTACCATTAATGCTTGATTCAACAAGTTCTTTCTTTTTCTTTGAAAGAGCTTCCAACTGATTCTTGAGCTTTTCCTGCTCAGATTCAATTTCAGCTGTATGTTATTGTCGCGCTCTACACGACAATCTCTTAGATCATCTCTTGACTTTTGTAATAAACCGACTATAATAACAGTAGATCCTAATAAGGTGAAAGTGGGCTTCATGCCATGCGTTCGGAAGAACCTAGCCTTACACAGGGTCTATTTTTTTTGCTTCAAGCGGATTTCTTGGCGTATAATAATTCTTAGGATATTTGTCGTTGTCAAAAATATCATGTACCAAACATATTTTATCTTTTAGAAAGTTGTAATGACCGATCTCTCCTTTTTCATAAGCTCTTTGAATCGTCCATAAAACATAGTCTGCAGCCCACAAGAGTGGTTCTTCGCTGTTTTTCTGAATGATAATCCGTATTTTGCTTTCATTTTCCCTATGCCATTTGTTTTTGAATGTTTCTATTGCATTGCTGATAGCTTCCTGCATATTATCTTTGCGAACGACACTTCCCATAGTAGAAAAGTAACAGTCGATTTCAGAATAGAGATGAAGCCGATTTTCCAGTAATTTTGACACAAGATACTTATACAGACGGTCTTCTTTCAGTTCAAATCTATTTCTGAAGGTGGATTCTTTTTTTCTTGCTACAATGCAATAAAAACTAAAATCAAGTTCTTTCAGCAGTTTATAGACTTTCATTCTGACTTCTGCGCAATCCATACAGGCATGGAACATTTTACTTGTGGACTTTGAAACTGAAGGAATCATAGCAAGATATTCATCAGATACAATTTCAGCTTGGAGATTTAGCAAGGCTTCCCTTATAAGGCGAGGATTTTTTGTTTCAAGATAACCAACCATAAAGACTTTACTTGCTTTTCCCTCTGTAATCAGATTCACGCCTTTTTTACCCAAAATCTGAGGATCTCCAGCCTCATCAAAATAGTAATAAGCCTTTATACTTTCTGATTCTTTCACACCAGCCTCCAAATGTAATTATACCGAATAATCTGATTTATTACATCTTCATTTTTACCCTTCCCCAAAAAAACAAAATAATTTATTTTACAAACACCTGTAGATATGATACCGAGAATGTTGCTCTTTAAAAATCCTGAACTTTTTTTATCGTCTGTACACGATAAAAAAATTTACAATAGAGTTCATAAATTCCTGTTTCAAAACTTTGTTTAGAGTGGGGCTTAACCCTTCTTCACTTTGAATTGGGTTTCGTACAGTTCGGTGTAGACTCCGCCGGCTTTTACAAGCTTTTTATGGGTTCCGCGTTCTGCAATCTGGCCGTCTTTTATGACAAGGATTTCGTCTGCCGCAAGAATCGTTGAAAGCCTGTGTGCAATCAAAATGCTTGTGCGTGCTTCGATGAGCGGGTCAATGGCTTCCTGTATTTTCTTTTCGGAAATTGAATCCAATGCGGATGTTGCCTCGTCAAAAATCAAAAGTGCAGGATCCTTGAGCAATACCCTTGCAATGGAAATCCTCTGTTTTTCTCCGCCGGAAAGCTTGAGTCCCCTGTTGCCGACCATGGTATCAAGACCTTCTTCCTGTGTGGAAACAAAATCCCAGATGTTCGCCTTTTTGCATGCTTCTATCAGCTCGTCTTCTGTTGCATCAGGTTTGGCGTACAAGAGGTTTTCACGTATGCTTGCGTTAAACAGATAGGTTTCCTGACTTACAATGCCGATGTTCCTGCGTAAAAATGCAAGGTCAAGTTTGCGCACGTCTACACCATCAAACAGGACAGAACCACCCTCCACATCATACAGGCGTGGAATCAAATTGATGAGCGTACTTTTGCCTGAACCAGAAGGACCAACTATCGCAATGCAGTCGCCCGCATTCAACTTGAACGAAACGTCCGTCAGAATCCTTCGCTCGGGATTATATGAAAAATCCACGTTCTTGAATTCAACTTCACCGTTAACGACATAACCTTCTTTTGAATCTGGAACCAATGCATCGGGTGCGTTTTGAATTTCCACCGGCATGTCAAAGTATTCAAATATGCGGGTAAACAAAGCCATCGAGCGTATCCAGTCAACCTGAATGTTCAAAAGCTGATTTACAGGTCCGTACATTTTTGCAAGGAGTGCCACAAAAACCGTAATGTCACCAACAGTAATCGTGCTGTCTGCCTTCATTATCAGGATGCCGCCCACAAGATAAAGAAGCATTGGACCTATGCTAGAAAAAGTCGAAAGCACAACTCGGAACCACCGACCTGCCATGCCCTCTTTGATATTAAGGTCCATCATCCTGCCGTTTACTTCTTTATATCGGTCATACTCTACATCTTCCTTGCCAAAGAGCTTTACCAGAAGCTGACCGCTCACAGAAAGAGTTTCGTTCAATATTCCATTGACTTCATCATTACATGCCTGGGCGTCACGGGTAAGAGACCATCTTGTTTTCCCCGCGCTTCTTGTCGGAATTACAAACAGAGGAATCACAAGGACACCCAAAGTCGCAAGCATCCAGTTTTTCTGGTACATGGCAACCAGGGCAACAGCCAAGGTTATCACATTGGAAAAAATCTGTGTAAGCGTTCCGGTAATTATCTGCTGGACACCACCGATGTCGCTCGTCATTCTTGTAACTATGTCGCCCTGATTGTTGCTTGTAAAAAACTTCTGGCTCATCTGCTGAAGATGACGGTACATCTTGTTGCGCATGTCAAAGGTGATGTGCTGTGCAATCCATGTGTTCATGTAGCTTTCAAGTACACCAATCAAATTGGCACCAAGGGTCACACCAAGCGAAAGACAAATTAAAATGATTAGCTGTTTAAGGTTCCTGCCGATAAGACCTTCGTCAATGATGCGGCCTGTAAGCACTGCGGGCAAAAGGGAAAACACGGACGAAATACAGATTGCAATAAAGACGACCAGAAGCTGCTTCCAGTATGGTTTGAGCCATCCGAAAATTCGCTTTAAAAGTTTGCCTGTTACTTTGGGACGGTTGGCCTTTTCTTCTTCGGTCAAAAAACCGTTCCGCATGCCCATTCCTGGACCTCCTGCTGGCGGTGGCATAAACTCCCTCCTTAAGGATTTGACCTATTCGCTGAATGTTCCTTCTACTTCGCTCAACAATGCCTCGTACAAAGTACTTTTATCGCGGTTTGATTTTCTTATGGTTGCAGCCATTCTTCGAGCAATGCGCAAAGTTACCCTGTAACCGAAAACCGGTTCCTTTTCTGCAAGTTCAAGAAATTTTTCGCCGGAAAGTACAATCGTACTGCAGTCAGTCGTTGCAATTACGGATGCGGAGCGTGTATCCTGTCCGATAAGGGCCGCCTCGCCAAAAAAGATGTTCATGGTTGAATCAAGATTTGCAAGGGCTATGCGGTCGTTGGAAAAAGTATTCTGCTGAACCTGAACGCTTCCTGTATGAAGGATGTAAAAATCATCCCCACGGTCACCTTCACGAATTATCATTTCTCCCTTTTTGAAATTCTTTGTTGTAAGCCCGTCGTAAACTGTTTTTAATATTCGTCTGTCCTCATCCTTTGCCGCATCAAAATCCGAGAATATCTCCAGTTTCGTAAGCTTGGGGAGTATTTCTTCAAAATCTGCCATTTTTTTCATATTATTACTCCTCGTCCTCTGGATCGCCCTTTACAAAAATGGCCATCGTATTTGGTGGAATTATATAACCGTCACTCGGTGTAAGTACCGGTTGATTGCTCTTGAGCTGCTTTACTTTCTTAAGGTTGCTGACGATTGTTTCAATGTTCGGATTTTTCTGAGCCTCACGCAAAGCATCTTTTCTACGCTGATAGAAATTTCCAGTATTCTTCAGGACTCCGATTAAAACCGCATCCTTTCTTGCATTATCCTTGAATTCCTTGTACGGCTTTCCCACATAGGACGGTGGAATATCGTCGATGATAATTCCGTAATCCGTGTTGTTTCCCACAAGTTCGCGAAGAACATTGCTGAATCCCGTTCCGCTTGATGCAGATGCCAGAAGAGAACATTCATATTCTGTTGTAAGGATGATTTCGTCACAGTGTGCCATCTCCAGGTGTTTTACGAATTTTGAATCTGTGAGCTCTGCCGCAATATAAAGCTTGGGGTTCATGTTGGACATAGTAAGTACACCCAAAACCGTTCTTGAATCAGTTTCCAGCTTGGAATATTTTTTTGACTGATCGGAAATGATTAATACACGCTCGGCTGTTTCCACCTGGCATCGCTTGAGTGTGGCTTCCTCCGAAAAATCTCCGGAAACATAATTGATACCCTTGTAGCGGCTTTCAGTCCTGATTTTTTCCATTTCTTCAGATGAAGCATCATTTACCAGAACTATCAGATCAGGAGTTAAATCTGGATTGGACTCAAGAATACTGTCCAATATTTTTTCAAAACCGTTGCGCCATCCGCAAAGCAAAAAATGTCCCTTCATCTTCTTTAACCTCACAAGACCTTTATCCTGTTTCATTTGAATGTCCATAAACAACGAAGCGATTTTACCTGTAACCGCACTCAAAAGGAGCATTCCCAAAACAAGCAGAAATAATGCAGCGATACGACCCGGCACCGATTGGACACAATAATCAAAATATCCCGCCAAAACGGAAACCAGCGTAAACCACACAGAATCGAATTTAGTTTCAATGCCGCTTTCGGTAAGAGTTTCTGATTTATACACCACGGAAGTAGCAATTACAAGGATGACAAAAATAATGGCATATCCCCAGGTAAAGGGGTTGAGTATGAGATATTTAAAATCGCGAAAAAACTTCTTACGCTTAGCCGAAGACTTCTTACTCATATTCTAAAATTATATCATACATTTTGGATTTGTTCAATTTTTATAATGCGGAAAGCATCTTCTATGTTATAATATCCTCATGAAGCGGGACACCTTTGGCAAAATCGTAACGCCACAGGTACGCGATTACCTAAGGAACTTGTCAAAATGAACGAAAAGTTTTTAAAGAAAGGTTCCCCCGAACTGCATTTTGGAATCGGACTTCACTCTGGCCCCGTACTGGCAGGAAACATAGGTGCCTCCACAAGAATGGAATATACCGTAATCGGAGACACCGTAAACACCGCAAGCCGAATTGAAGGACTGTGCAAGACTTACGGAAGGGACCTTTTGATTTCAGAAAGCACCGCGAACCTCATTCAGGGCAACATTCATCTTGATTATGTTGACGAAAGCGAGATCCGCGGCAGAAAGGAAAAGGTCAAACTTTACACTGTTTGAAATAAATCCATTTATCCGATTTCACGTATTCGCTCCACAATGCTTGCTTTGGACAGGCCTTTATAAGACATCAGCGGAACCATTATGCCAAGCAATGCCATTACAGGCAACATCAGCATGACCGGTGTAATTGAAAAATTATCAGAATAGAACCAGAAGATGCCGTTTGCTATGCCATTAACTGCCGGAACAAAAAGCAAAGAGAGTATGAGAGCCACAAGACCTGATCCGACAGTATATATCATTCCCTCGATTATAAGCATTTCTTTAACCTGTTTTCCTGTCATTCCAATTGCCTGCAGAACTGCGATTTCATTCTTGCGTGCTATGATGCCGGCCATAACCGTATTAAAGAAGTTCAAGATTCCAACAAATCCGATAATCAAAGAAAGGATGCCTCCAAGAAGCGTGAACATGTTTTTAAAGTCATTGAACTCGCCTCTTTTTGTTGCCTTGCTTTCGTATTCAAGCGGGCTGCCCGAAGTTTCGCAATATCCCTTAAGATATTCTTCTGCAGCTGCCTCATGTTCTGCGTTTTTTGTATCAAATGCATAGAACATGGGGTTTAGTGTTTCACCGGCTATCTCTTTTAATGCTTTACTTCCAAATACCAAATCATATCCGAATGATCCATATCGCGGACTTAAACCAAAAGGAACACTTACGTAAGCGCAGACTGTGTATTCTTCTTCATTGAAACCTTCAAAAATACCCTGTATACCAGCAGGATTATTGTAATAGTCTGTATCTTCTGGCATCTTGCCTGTTGCTTTATCAATATATTCAACTGATTCGGCTGTTGCAAAATATATCTTTTCCCCTATCTTTGGAGTGTTTTCATCAAGATATAAATTTCCGTATTCATCGGCATCAGTCATAATCGCTACATAGTTCCCTCCTGTTTTTAACAAGGATGCATCTCCTTCAAATACTTTAAGTTTATCGATTAAGAAATCATCCATACCCTCAGCGACAGTATCCAGATAGTGAGCGTTTTTGTTTTCGGGACTAAGGACTTCAATCGAATCAGGTACTGTTCCTTTGTGGGAATCATACATTGCATCGCTTACCCTTATCACGGTCATTAAGTTTGTATTGTAGGCAACACCTCCATTAAGGATATCAACGTTTTCATTAATTACATCCATTTCTTCGGATGTTATAAAACCATCTCTTGTGCCCTGATACTTAAAGTAATGGACATCACCCACCACAAAATCTGTTGCAACCGATGAATCCACCCATTTTTCAACGTCAAAGCCACCGACAAACATGCAAACTACATTTAATATGACTATCGACAGTGCCAGAGAAATGAATACCAGAAGCGTTTTCTTTTTGTTCCTTTCCATATTGGCAAACGCCATTTGAGTTACTTTTGCGCCCCTGGTGTTCTTTTTCTTTTTGTTTACTCCTGAGTTTTCTGTATATCTTAATGCTTCAACCGGAGATACTTTTCCTGCCATTTTACCGGGCTTTGTAACGGAAAGAAGTACTGTCATCATTTCAAACAAAGCAGCTGCTACGAAAATCAATGGTGATGAACTGATTGTAAGCGAGTTTAATGAAATCGAGCTTGTCTTTAAAACCGCAGGTGTAAGGACAGCACCAAGACCGTAACCCAAAATCAAACCGACAGGAAGGCCAATTAAGCAAAGAAGGAACGCCTGATGACGTATGATTCTTTTTAATTGCTTTTGCGTGGTTCCGATTGTCTTTAATAGACCGTAGAACCGAATGTCCGATGCTACTGAAATCTGGAAAACATTATAAATAATCAAGTAGCCCGTAAATACTACAAGCAGCACAAAAGCTAGGAGTGGAATTATTGTTGAAAGCGGTCCGTCTTCAGATGATGTAACCGACAAATATCCTGGGTTAACTCCATACCTCACGTAGTTTTCACTGCTTGCATCAAGCGATGTAAACCCGCATTCCTGCTCGATTCTTTCCATTTTGCCAACAATGTTAAAGGATGAAGAAAACATGACGTTTAAGTCTGTTCTAATTGGATTATAGCCCTTTGCAACGATACTTTCGTTAAACGCATTGACGTATTCTTTTGAAACATTTATAAAATGTACCGGAATGAGCGGATCATATTCCCAAAAACCAACTAGAACGAATTTATCGGTAACTTTTGCTTTTTCTTCTGCAACGCCGTTTATGTTATAAGTAAGTTCTATCTCTTCTCCCAATACAGGTTCTTTTCCAAGAAGTCTGATGGCTTCCTTGTCCATGATTATTTCATTTTTGGCTGCCGGCATGTGGCCTTCTACTAACGTAATAAAGCTCCACTTTGCACAATTATCATCCATGTAGCTTATTTCTGCAGAGTGCTTTGTAAACGGGGAATCAACCGCGACTCCGGCAACCCTTCTTTCACCGTAGGCTTTTATGAGCTTATTGCTTATTAAAAGTTCTTCCTGCTCATCCGTAATTTCCTTAAATGTTGCGTGATTGCTTCCACCAAGCTGTCTGAAATTACTTGTTTCATACGATGCCTTTATTGACAAAGAAATCGTAAAAAGTGTTGTGAACAAAACCGCTGTCAAAGTGATTGCAATAATCGTAATGACATTTCTTCGTTTATTTGAAAGAAGAACTCTATGCGCTATCCTTCGTACACATTTTCTGTTGTTGACTTTCATAGCTCATTATCTCCTTTCAGATTCAGACACGATATGGCCGTCTTCAATTCTGATAATTCTGTCGGCAAGCTGAGCGATTTCGTCATTATGTGTAATCATAACAATGGTCTGTCCATACTTTTCAGCTGAAACCTTCAGGAGGCTTAATACATCCTGACCCGTTTTGGAATCAAGGTTACCGGTTGGTTCGTCTGCAAGGATAATTGCCGGCCTGAATGCAAGGGCTCGTGCAATGGCAACACGCTGCTGCTGTC
>DBWR01000026.1:48266-50030 GCA_002309305.1 Treponema sp. UBA1233
GGTACAAGATTGTATGCCTGAAAAACAAAACCAATTTTTCTTCTTCTAAATATTGTAAGCTCATCATCTTTAAGATTGACAATTGGGATGCCATCTATTATTACCTCTCCGGATGTCGGCCTGTCCAAACCACCCAGCATATGAAGAAGGGTAGATTTACCGCTTCCTGATGTTCCGACTATCGCCAGAAACTCCCCTTTGTTGACCTCAAGATTTACGCCTGCAAGAGCATGAACGCCGTTTTCTCCCTGCCCGTATACTTTTATCAAGTTTTTTGCTTCTAAGATGCTCATTTCATAACCTCGCTTAAAAAAAATGTGCAGAAGTTTTTCTTCTACACGCTCAGTATCTCACATAAATCTTTCCAGATTCTTTCACATATTTAATAAATTCTTTCAATTTTGAAAGATTTCTATTTCCTATTTCTTAAGGTAAACAAGAAACTCAGCTCCTTTTCCGGGCTTTGAATTTACTTTAATATAACCGCCGTCTTTAGCGATAATCTCTCTTGCCAGATACAAGCCAATGCCAACGCCTTCTTTTTCGCGGGAGGATTGCAGCCTTCCAAACCTTGCAAAAATTTTGGGGATATCTTCCTCCGCAATGCCGATGCCGGTGTCTTTAATGCTTATGCAGGCAAACATCTCTGTGGCCTTAACCGAAATTGATATGCTTCCTTTTTCCGTATATTTTATTGCGTTGTCAACAATGTTGCATAAAGCCTCAAGCGTCCATTTGTAATCAAAATAAGCCGTCACATTTTCTTCGCCAACAAAAAAATCTAATCCCTTAGCCTCTGCTTTTTTACGCATGGCAGTTTCTACTTCCTTTATTAATCTTGTAACATCATCATCCTTTGGTTCAACCATCAGGATTCCATTTTCAAGACGAGAAAGTTTGACAAGGGCATCTACAAGAAACCTCAGTTTTTCCGCTTCATTTTCTATTGCATCAAGGCTTTCACTTTGCTCCTGGGATAATTCTGTTTCCCGCAAAAGCTCGCTATGCAAAAGCAGGTTTGTAATCGGTGTTTTCGTCTGGTGGGAGATATCTGCAATTAGCGTTTTAATTGTATCCCGATCCTTGCGAACATTTTCCGCAGAAAGTGCAGATGATTGAAGATAATCTGATAATTTGGATTCAATCTTTGATACCCTGTCTTCTGAAAACTGTCCCTCATGGAATTCGCCTTTTATGGCGTCGTTCAGCATTCTTTCCACATTATCAAGAACTTTTTTGCTTTTATAGCTTTTATAAAATGTAAACGCCAATGCCCCTATTGCTATGAGACAGGCAACCGTCAGCAGCAACTCATTCATTATCCTTTACCCACATATATCCAAGACCATAAACGGTTTTGATATAATCCTTGGCATTAAGCTTGTCACGAAGCCTTTTTACAACTACAGAGAGAGCATTTTCATCAACGTATTCTTCTCCGTCGGTCCACAACCTGTCTATCAGGTCATCCCTGGAAAGTGTAATGCCTTGATTATTAACAAACATCTTTAAAAGACGCTGTTCCGTCTTGCTTAACAGGATTTCTTCTCCATAAGCTGTAAAAACCATGCGTTCAAAGTCAAAGGAATAATCGCCAATAGAAACAAGGTCTTTGCTTGCAACAGGTTCATTTTTTCTGAGCTGAGTATTTACCCGTGCCCTCAATATGCTTAACGAAAACGGCTTTGTAACATAATCGTCCGCTCCCAATTCAAGTCCCTTTACTACATCAGAATCAGTGTCATTAGCAGAAAGGAGGATTAT
>DBWR01000068.1 GCA_002309305.1 Treponema sp. UBA1233
TCAAAAATCTGTGACAGAGAAATGCGCTCGTCGGAGGTAAAATGTCCTAGAACGTAATCGGCTACCTGACCGTTTGCAGGCTTTCCCACACCAAAACGCAGCCTCCAGAAATCAGCGGTTCCAAGCGTTGCCTTGGTTGAACGAAGTCCGTTATGGCCACCGAGTCCACCGCTCCACTTAAGGCTCACTGTTCCCAAAGGAAGTTCAATTTCGTCATGCACAACAAGAATGTCAGATGCGGGTATCTTGTAAAAATGGCTTGCCTCGGCAATGGCATCTCCGCTCAAGTTCATGTAAGTAAGTGGCTTAAGGAAATATATCTTCTTTGGTGCGGCATCAGGAATCGGAAGTTCACCGGAATCACGAGCCTTTAGAATTCCTTTTTCAACAAAGGTCCGGACAAGGGCATCCGTATCCCAGCTGAAAAAATCACCCTTGAATTTATTCTGCCACGAAATGCGGCCTGAACAGCACAGCGCTTCCTCAAACATCCACGCAACATTGTGCCTTGTTCCCTCGTATTCCTTTCCGTAGTTTCCCAAAAAAGCGATCAGTTGAATCATTCAATTCCTCCAACCGCCATTATACACAATTATTCCTTTTTACTCCACAAGAGGCACATCGAATGCAGGACTGCCAGCATGGTAACGCCGACATCCCCAAACACCGCCATCCACATGCTTCCGAATCCCAGGGCACAGACAACCATGATGCCAAGCTTTACCGCAAGAGCAAACACGACATTCTGCCACACGGTACGCATGGTTTTACGGCTTATCTTTACCGCAGAGGCAACCTTATACGGACTGTCATCCATTACCACAACATCAGCCGCCTCTATCGCCGCATCACTTCCCATCGCACCCATTGCAATTCCAACATCAGCACGGGTCAAAACTGGGGCATCGTTTATTCCGTCACCGACAAAAATCAGACGTTCACTATCTGCCTGTTCCTTTAACAAAGCCTCGATTTTTTCAACCTTGTCTCCGGGCAACAGGTCTGAATACACTTTGTCCATGCCTAGTTTTTTTGCCATGTCATCCGCAACTTCCTTTCTGTCTCCCGTAAGCAGGACCGTCTGCTTTATTCCCAGAGACTTGAGCCTTGTAATCGCCAGAGCGGAATCTTCCTTTGCCACATCGCTGATTACGATATGCCCCATGTACTTTCCGTCAACGGCAACATGAACCACAGTACCGGCATCGTTTTCCTCACATGGCTTGAATCCAATGACATTTTCCTTTTCCATCAGCTTCAGGTTTCCGGCAAGAACCGTCTTTCCTTCCATATTACATTTGATTCCGTAGCCGCTTAATTCCTGAGTGTTTTCAAGCACAGTTGAAGAACACTTTTCGCAGCTGTGAGCCCTCTTGAGCGATTTTGAAATCGGATGGTTTGAAAAGAATTCCGCATGGGTCGCAACGGCAATCAAATCTTCCTTGCTCATGATTTTTTCATCAAGTGCATGAATCGCCGTAACCTCAAACACACCGCGGGTCAGGGTTCCAGTTTTGTCAAATACGGCAGTTCCAGTGTGTGCAAGCTGTTCAATGTAATTTGAACCTTTTACCAGGATTCCCCTTTTTGAAGCAAGGCCTATTCCCGCAAAGAATGAAAGGGGAACAGAAATTACAAGCGCACATGGACATGACACTACAAGAATCTCAAGCGCACGGTAAATCCATGTCTTCCACATTCCCACAGTAGTTACACCCATGACCTTCATAACCAGAGAAGGAACCAAGGCAACAAGAACTGCGGCAATGCAGACTACAGGAGTGTAATAGCGCGCAAACCTTGTGATGAATTTCTGGGTCTTTGCCTTTTTGCTCTGGGCATGCTCAACCATTTCCAGGACACGGCTAACAGTGCTTTCTCCAAACGCCTTTGTCACCTTTATCTCAAGCACGCCATCCTTGTTTACAAATCCGCCAAGAACCACATCGCCTTCCACAACTTCACGGGCAACACTTTCTCCAGTCAATGCGGCAGTATCAACAAAACCCTTTCCGCTTTCAATTGTTCCATCAAGTGCAATTCGCTCTCCGGGTTTTACGACAATTACATCACCAATGGCAACATCCTTTGCCGCCACTTGAACGACTTCGCTCCCTCGCTTTACATTTGCAACATCAGGACGAACATCCATCAGTTTTGTAATTGAACGCTTTGAACGGTCCACCGCAAGGTCTTCAAGATATTCACCAAGCTGGAACAAAATCATTACCGCAGCGGCTTCCGCATATTCACCCATCAAAATCGCACCGATTGTCGCCACAGTCATCAGGAATTCCTCGCCAAAAACATTTCCCTTTGCAAGTCCGTGAACCGCTTCCTTTACAACAGAGTAACCCGTAAGCATGTATGCGGCAAAGAACAGCGCCATGTACACAACTTGAACGGCAAGCGCAATCTTTTCATTATTATTTACTATGGGTCCATTCAATGCAAACACAGGCAGTTTTTGAACAAGAAGTCCTGCAACAAACAGCAGTGCAGCCAAAAGGATTTTCTTTATTGAATGTTCTTCTTCATCGTCATCGTCTCCGTGATGGTGTCCGTGGTGGTGGCCACAGCAGCAACCGTCGCCATCGTCATCATCGTCGCCCTCATGATGATGGTGATGCTCATGGTGATGGCAACAGCAATCGTCATCTTCGTCGTGATGATGATGTTCGTGCCCATGTTCATGCTCATGTTCATACTCATACTCATACTCATGGTCGTGTTCATGCTCATGTTCGTGCTCATGTTCATGCTCATGTTCGTGCTCAATTTTATTCATCTTTATTTCTTCATCTTTGTCTGCTTTCATGTTCAACCTCATTTTTCACTCAGATGTTCAATTCCAATATTCAGAATGATTGAAACGTGTTCGTCCGCAAGGGAATAAATCAGCGACTTTCCCTCACGCCTGTATTTGACCAGACCGTTTGTCTTGAGCACACGCAGCTGCTGGCTTATGGCAGGCTGTGTCATGTTCAAAGCCTCAACAATCTCCGTTACGCTCATTTCCTTTTCAAGCAGGGCATAAAGTATCTTGATTCGTGTCGAATCCCCAAACACCTTGAACAGCTCCGCCAGATTAAAAAGCATCTTTTCCTGAATCATCTTCATGCTTTTACATTCTCCTATATACATATAAGCATATATTTATATATTTGTCAAGAGATTTGTCATTCCGGACTTGATCCGGAATCTTTCATTGGCATTAAAAAATCATAGATTTATTGTCAAGTCCAGAAAGACCAAATAGCATGATGAAAACACAAACCAGCTAGACACCCCTCCTCAGGGAAATTGCGTAGCAATTTCGAATCCGCGTGACAAACCTTCAACCTTCAACTCGCCCAGATTATTCAACAGTTTCCATAGGTGTTTCTTAATGTTTTCATCTGCGGGAACACGGTCGGGAATCATGACACATTTTAGGCCTGCGTTCCATGCCGAAAGAATGCCGTTGGGGCTGTCTTCCACCGCAACACAGTCGCCAGGTGACATGCCCAGTTTTTGGCATGCAGTTCTGTAGATTTCTGGATCCGGTTTTGCCCTTGCTATTTCGTCACCGCAAACCATAACATCAAAATAAGATAGCATGCCTGCCTTTGTCATCAGGTGAATCACAAGCTCCCTTGAGTTTGAAGAAGCCAGTGCAATAGAATAAGATTGATTTTTTAACCAGGCCAGCGTTTCCCTTGCAAAAGGTTTTTCCGGAACACCAGTTTCATTCATGATGTCCAGCGACAAATCTGTAGTCAGGTCCCAGAATCCCTTTGCATCAAAATCCTGCCCGTAGTTTTTTTTCAGAACTAAAATCGTGTCAGCTTCAGAAAAGCCCAGTACACTTTTGTGAATCCGATCAATTCCATCAAGATTCCACATGTCGGCCGCCATTATCCATGCCTTTTCGTACACCGTCTCACTATCCAGGAGAAGACCGTCCATGTCAAAGACAAATGCCTTGGGAATAAATTCGTTCAAACTGATTCTCCCAAAACAAGCGGCAATTCATTCTTCAAATCCTGCTCCAGCTTTTTTGCATCAGTGAACACAAAAGATTTTATTCCAAGTGCAGATGCCGCATCACAGTTCTTCTTTCTGTCATCAATAAAAACCGTATTTTCGGGAACTTCATTTTCTGCAGTAAGGATTATCTTCCAGAATTCAGGATTGGGTTTTGACACTCCCATAAAGTTTGAAGCATAGGTTTGATCAAAATATGAATAGTCACCCCGTTCAACATGATTACGATAATGACCGTCAATAGTATTCGTTCCGCACACAACACGATGTCCCGCCGCCTTCAGTTTTTTTATCAGGGCAACAGTATCTTCCTTGAGCACAGGATGAAACAAATGCTGCCACCAGTCAGTCTGCACGGGAACACCAGAGCGCTTTGAAAACTCCACCCAAAACTGTCTGGTAGTAATCATGCCGTCCGAACACATCGTAAGCAAGTCAATTGAATGTTTGTCATAGGAAACACGTGTCATCGGATCGGTAGGAGATGAATTGTTTTCAGGACATCCGCAAAATGCCAGAAACTCAGCTCGTTCCATCTTTAAAATCCGCAGCACGCGGGGAAGCAGTTCAGCAGTATTCGTCACTACCCCGCCCATGTCAAAAATAAAAAGCATAAGTCATCAAACTCCGTCGGAAAATTCCGGAGGAACTTCTATCACTTCTTCCAAATCAGAAAAAGAATTCAATTTTGCAATGTATGACTTTACTTCACCAAAACCATAGGAAGCCCAGATGAACGGAACACCAGCCTGCCTGCACGCATCGCAATCCCCCTGAATGTCACCGACATAAGCCGGACTCGTAAGCTGATTCCTCTGCACAAGCATCATTATGTTCTCTGCTTTTCCCTTTCCTGTGCGGCCAAAACATTCCCAATCCTTGATGCACTCTTCCAGGCCAGTCTTTTCCATCATCAGCTGAATGTATCCGTCCTGACAGTTGCTCACTACAAAGAAATTGGTTTCAAGGCTCAGTTTTTTAATCGTATCCACAACTCCTGGATATGTAATGTCCAAAGTGTTTTCGTTAAGCGAAATGGTTTCTTCCGTACAACAATTTGCCATCAGAATGTCGCGCTGTTCTTTATTCAGGTTGGGCCACAAATCCTCTGCAATAACGTCCATGGTTTTTCCAAATTCCTTCTGCAAATCCTGGGCGTTCACCTTCCTGGCATCCATGCCGCTGATGTTTATCGCACGGTTCCATGCCATAGCCACAATCCCAGTGGTATTCCAAATTGTCCCATCAATGTCCAGAATTATTCCATCGTATTTTGAAGTGTTATTCATATTAAAAAAATAACACATTTTCCGATTTTAATCGAGAGGGGATGAGGGTAATTCATAATTCATAATTCATAATTCTTAATTCTTAATTTAGAATTTAAAATTAAGTATATTTCTGTTGAATGGCCAAAGTGTTGCGCTCCCAGAAGACTCCACCCGAGTACCCCTGAATCGTTTTGTCTTCCTCTGCCATCTGAAGGCGCTTTTCGGCCCATAAGCAGTACTCTTCGTTCAATTCAATTCCACAGTATTTCCTGTTTAATTTTTTTGCAACCACGCTTGTCGTTCCGCTTCCCAAAAACGGATCAAAAACGATGTCGCCTTCCCTTGATGAAGCCAGGATCAATTTGGCATACAGTTTTTCGCTCTTCTGTGTGGGATGGTCTGTGTTTTCCGGCATTGACCAGAATGGAATGGAAATGTCGTCCCAAAAATTTGACGGGTATGTCAGCCTGAAATTTCCATCATCACTTTCGTCCCAATCTTTGGGCTTGCCATTCACTTTGTATGGAGCAATAACTTTCCTTTTCATCATTACCGCTTCGACGTTAAAATAATAGTCGTCCGGATTTTTAACGGCAAACCAAATGTCTTCCATTCCGTTCTTCCAGTTTGATTTTGCACCACGCCCCTTTTCCCTCTGCCATGTAATACGGTTCATGATGGCGAGTTCCTTTTCTATCGCACGCTGCAGTGAAGACGTACACTTCCAGTCACCGCACATATAGAGTGATCCGTTTGGCTTTAGCTTTCTGCACACCTCAGGAAACCAGCTTGAAAGATATTCGTCGTAGCTGTCATCTGAACGCGAATTGAATTTCATTCCGTTGAAGTTTTTTGAAAGGTTATATGGAGGATCTATGATTATCAGATCTGCAAATTCATCTGGAACATATTTAAGCATTGCAAGGACATCTCCGTTCAAGGTCTTGTTGATGATGTCCTCATTCCGGCTGATGTTATTTTCGGTAACAAGCCTTTTCCTGTACAATTCCTTTTCTTCTTCTGAAAGAGTCAATGTCCTGTTATTTGCGGCCCGTTCCTTCATTTGCATTTTGAACACCTAAAGAAAATAAAGTCTGGCTGATGTATTACTCCACCAAAAAGATCAAGATGTGCAAGCCTTATTTCTTCCGGAAGTTTTGATTCCTGACATTCCTGAATGACAAATCCTGCCGCCGCAATGTCATTTATCAGTGTTGAAACTTTTCTGTGATAGACTTCATAATCATCCACAACCCAGCGGATATGCCTTAGTCCTTCGATTCCGTAATTGTGAAGATTGGCATAGAGACGCTCGCCTTTTTCCGTGCGCGTATACCTGTCATAAACTCCGTCGTATGCCGTGGCAATTGGATGTGACATGGAAAAAACACATACACCGTTTTCATTAAGCATGGCATATATTCTTTTCATCAGCTTTCCAAAATCTTCAACATAATCAAATGCCAGAGAACTTGTAATCACATCAAACTTTTGCTCCAGCTCATCCAAATCTTCAAAGGCCATCCTGCGGTATTCAATATTTGCCGCTGAATTGTTTTCCTTTGCATAGGCGAGCATTTTTTCTGAGATATCGATTCCCAGCACAGACTTTGCGTCACTTTTTGAATATTGCAGTGCATGCTGTCCCATTCCACAACCGATGTCCAATACAGTCTTACCGTTCAAATCCGGAAGCATGGACGTGATAATCGGCGTTTCTATTACATCGTTAAAATTGAGCTCCTTTCCCCTGGAGTCCTTGAAGTTTTCATAAAACTTGTCGTTGTCATAAATGTTTTGCTTTGACATGATTATTCTCCGTCTTGATTCTTTTGTCTATTCCAACCATTCGTTTACAAACTGTTTTGTAATCATCATTTTACCATATTCAGTTGTCAGTGGATAGGCATCTCCAAAGTCTACGGTTTTTCCATTGATATTGAATACTTTCCTGCCCTTTACAATAAGCTTTATTATTCTGATGTTCTCACCTTCATTTACTTCCATAATCAAAAGTTTGTTTTCATCAGAAGCATCAAGTCCTTTGGTTTTAAGGCGAACCTTCATTCCGTTTTTTATTTCTATCCAAACATTCAACAAGATATTGTCCACATCATCTCCATGGCATCATCAGCCTTTATTGTTTTCGATAAAGCCGACTATTTCATTCATGAAGAGTTTTTCGCGCCTAAAATAATCCTCTTCTGATTCTGTATCCTGACTGCATATTTGTGGAATCAATTCCGCATAGTCTTGAGGAAGTTTTGGCAGGCTGTGAGAATAATAAATCGCTCGGTCCTCTGCCGGTGAATAAAATCCATTCATGTAGAACAAGGAACGAATTCCTGCACGTATTGCGGTATTCAGGTTTTCATGCAGTTGAATGAATGCTTCACGGCGGTACCAGCGGTCTTTTTTATAATCGGATATGAGATAATGAATGTAACCGAGAGAATTGTCCAATTGAATCTTTAAATCTTCCATTACATGCTGATTGATTTTTGCAAGCTCATTTTTATATGCATCATTCGGATCATACAGAATCTGGGATTCCAATACGGAAAATTTTCTTGGTTCTTCAAATTTGGAAAACATTCCTACATCAATAAAATCTGTGAACAGGATTGCAAACCACAGGCCGTCAACTTTTACGCAATGATATGGAATCGGAGGATCCTGGTCCGGCCCGAATATGTCATCTGCATTTATCTTGCTTTCACTTTTTCGCATGACGATTAAGTCGACCATTCCGTCATATTCACCCTTTTCTTTTATGCGTGGAAAAAAATCAGCACGGGATACGCTTCCAGACAGCAGGATTGTTTCAATTTCTGTTTTGTCAATTGAATTAATGAAATCAACTGTCCTTTTTCTTAGGTTTTGAATAAAATCTTTTTGCTGTTCGATTATCGCTTCTTTATTTTTCATTTCATTTCTCATTTTTATCAGTGTGGGTAAGGATAAATTTTATTTTTCCACCACATCGGTTTTGGCAAGCATGTCTCCGATTCGCTTTTTTGCCGCAATGTAAACTATTATTTCTATCCAGCTCAAGAGCCAGGTTACGTTTCGCAAGATTCTTTTTCCTATGGACGCGGGTTCTTTTGTCTTGGCATCTACAACCTTTAATTTCATTACCATTTTTCCTACGCTGCCATTTTTCGGTAAGTCACGCAAGAGGAGATAGAGGAAAGCTATAAGCGTGGAAAGCATTGCACGAAGAATTATGCTTGAGCTAGGAAGACGGTGGCCCCTAAGCAAGGGAATCATAATCAAGATCCAAAAGGGTATGTTGTTTATGATTGCAGTTATAACAAAATCGATGATAAAAGCCAAAAACCTTTTTACATTCATTTGCTTCCTCCAAAATTATGTTTTTAATTTGTTTCTAAAACTTTAGTCTTCTATTTTTTTTATGAAGTCTGAATACTCTTGTTTCAACATGTCCTTATATTGAGTATCCCTGCACAAACTGATGGCTTTTAAATAATATTTCCTGGCAGATTTCATATTGCTTATGCTTCTTTCGGCAACTGCAAAACTCCAATAGACTTCCCATCGTGATTGGTCTATAAGCCACGCCTGATTGAATCTCATCACAGCTGTACTTGCATCACCCTGCTTAAGAAACCACCAGCCTTCATCTATTAGTGCAATGTACGCTTTATCTTCACGACCTTTGACACTGTTTAAAAATTCTTCATCAGCCTGAAGCTGATAGTCAGTCTTATTTTGATGACCATATTCTGGAATGGCATTAATTGGCCGCTGATCATTCTGAGAGAAGCAACATGCAAGAACTGCTATTTCTAACAAGAAAATAATTGCAAGTCTTTTCATAATGAAAATATTCTAACATGGGATATTTATTTTTTCAAGGAAGGAAGCTGTAATTCATAATTCATAATTCATAATTCATAATTCTTAATTCTTAATTCTTAATTAAAAAAAATAGCCGGCAGCTTCCGCCTTCGCGGCTCAGCCGCTCGGAGACTCGCTAGAAACAGTCCACCGGACTGTTTCTGCCCTTCAGGCCGCTCCCTACCTACTTTCCCGGAACGGATCCAGCATCATCGGCACAATCTTTCAATTTAAAAATAAAAAAGCCGGCAGCTACCTACTTTCCCG
>DBWR01000010.1:0-1545 GCA_002309305.1 Treponema sp. UBA1233
GGAGAAACATCGAACAAGCTTTTTGTTGCTTCGTAAATCTTTCTGGCAATATGAGGATTATTCATTGTATAAAGATGAATGCCCTGAACGCCGTGAGTTACTAAATCTACAATCTGATCAATGGCATAAGCTATTCCTGCATCGCGGATTGCTTCCGGGAAATCTTCGTAGCGGGCCATCATATCTGTAAACTTTTTCGGGAGCTTTGCATTCGTAAGGCTTACCATTCTTTCAATAGATTTTTTATTTGTTACCGGCATAATTCCTGCTTCAATCGGAACGTTTATTCCTTTGATTTTGCAACGTTCAAGGAAACGGTAAAACTGGTCGTTATCAAAAAAGAGCTGACTCAAAAGATGAGTCACACCTGCATCAACCTTTTTTTTCAAAAAATCAATATCATCATAAACTGAAGTTGATTCCGGATGAAGCTCCGGGTAACATGCACCGAGGATGTTGAAGTGAGTACCGGAAACCGAAGAGTTTTTTCCATTATTCTGTTCAGAATCAAAATCCTTTATAAAATGAATTAATTCATCCGCATGCTTAAAATCACCGCAGGGAACTTTGCCTTCAACTTTATCACCGCGCAGAGCAAGAATATTTTCAATGCCCGCCTGCCTGAACTGTTCAAGAACAAACTTTGCATCAGCGCAAGTCATATTTAAACACGGCATGTGAATTACTGGTTCAACGTGGCAAACATCTTTTATACGCTTTGCAATTGCAATTGAGTTATCACAGTTTTCGCTGCCACCAGCACCAAAGGTTACGGAAATAAAATCCGGGTTTAAATCTTTAAGCTCATCGAGTGTAGAAAAAACGGAATCAATTGGCATAGTCTTTTTAGGCGGGAAAACCTCAAAAGAGAATATTGTTTTTTTGGAAAGTTCGGCTTCGTTAATCATTTTTTCATTTTAGCGGATTTTGTGAGGGAGTGCAAATTGTATTTTTTGTTTGGATTTTTTAATTTATATTTTTTGATTCCTATACTTTTTTATGGTATACTAATTTCATGCCACGAAATACAGGACATGCAGATCTCCCCTTACACACCGGAACCGTTCCGCGTTGGCTTGCCGACCGAATGATGGTGTTAGGCACTCTTATAACGGAATCGCTTGTGGAAAACTTTGGTCCGGATGAAGTGCTTGTACGGCTCAGTGACCCACTTTGGTTTCAGTCTTTTGGTGCAGTAATGGGCATGGACTGGCATAGCAGCGGAATCACAACAAGTGTTCTGTATGCTTTGAAGCGGGGGCTTAATCCGCGGGCAAAAGAGCTTGGCATTTATGTTTGCGGTGGCCGTGGTAAATATTCGCGCATGACTCCTGATGAGCTTTTGGAAATTGCCGGTCGTGAAGGTCTTAATGCTGATGAGCTTGTTAGGAACAGCAAACTTGTTGCAAAGGTAGATAACAATGCAGTGCAGGATGGTTTCCAGCTTTATCAGCATAACTTCATTCTTACGCGCAATGGCAACTGGACTGTTGTACAGCAGGGAATGAATCCTGCACAAAAAAAAGCTCGTCGTTATCACTGGTG
>DBWR01000010.1:1562-2928 GCA_002309305.1 Treponema sp. UBA1233
CGTTTGTGGAAGAGCCTCACACAGGTATTGTTGGGGAAAACCGTGGACAAATCCTAAATCTCACAGATACTAAGGCTGCCCCAGCCCGTAACAGTATTCTTGAAATGTCTCACGAAAATCCTGACCGTATGATTCAGGAAATTGCTCAAATTGGAAAACCAGCAAACGAAATAATTTTGCTGCAAAATGGGAAAGTAGGAGGGGAAAGCCTTCCCCTCGGCTGCACTTCGTCGCAGCCTACCCCTTCCAGCGGGGGTAACCAGAAATCAGTTAGCAACCCCCGCAACGCCCCCGAA
Organism: Treponema sp. UBA1233; assembly: GCA_002309305.1. Taxonomy (GTDB): domain Bacteria; phylum Spirochaetota; class Spirochaetia; order Treponematales; family Treponemataceae; genus Treponema_D. Next base: position 1,859 of record DBWR01000010.1, read on the forward strand.
TTAAAATCTGAGCAAGGCCTTCTTTTTCCCGAACTTGAGCAAACACCACCAGCAAACGGGACCAGTATAAGTTCTTCACAAAACAGAAATTATCAAGACATTTCCAGTGATTGCAGTTTCGCCCTCGAAACTGCAAATGGAGCCAGAACAGGTTCAACGCTGAGGAGAGATTATCAGGCACCATTCCATCATGAAGTCCTCGAACAAGACGTCGACCTCAAACGCCTCGGCGGTGTGTTAGCCACGGCTTACCAATCACAACCACAAGATTTTGAATCCCTCTTGCTCACACCTGGCTTGGGACCGCGCACCCTACAATCACTTGCACTTGTCAGCGAAGTAATCTATGGAACACCATCACGTTTTACAGATCCAGCACGCTTTAGTTTTGCACACGGCGGTAAAGACGGTCACCCGTTCCCAGTACCGCTCAAAATCTACGATGAATCAATCCGCATACTTCGTGAAAGCATTGAAAAATCAAAGCTCGGTTACAACGACAAATCCGATTGTATCCGGCGACTTCATAGCACGGCGCTTGCCATAGAACAAAACTGTGCCCCACAGGCTGACTTCGATGCAGTCATGCGCTACGAGTGGGAACACACAAAAGAGTTCGGAGGTAAAACTGTTAGCGAAAGTGAAGGCTAAAAGTTCAGGGATAAAATAATTGTCGAAGACTAAAAGTTCAGTGGAAAACAATTTGTTAAGGATAAAAAGTTCATAGGTAAAACAGTTAGCGAAGGCTAGAGCTTTCAGGTAACAAACATTTTTCCGGCCTTCGCTTGCAGTTTTTTAAGAAAAACTGCACACTTAATATGGAGGTATTTTATGAAAAAGAAAATCTCTAAGGGAATCCTTCCAATTTTGATGGCACTTTTTATCTCGCCACTCTACGCACAGTTTTCCACGCTTGATAATTACGTAACGCGAACCTGGACCAGTCTGGACGGACTTCCTGGCAATTCAGTTTCAGATGTGCTTCAATCCGATGATGGCTTTATGTACTTTGGCAGCTATGAAGCTCTAGTTCGATTTGACGGCTACGAGTTCGAAAGTATAAATAAATA
>DBWR01000010.1:3040-4542 GCA_002309305.1 Treponema sp. UBA1233
CGTGCTTTTGCAGAAGATAAAGCTCACAACATCTGGATTGGGACAGCGAGCGGAATTATTTATCTCACACCGGAAGGCAAAATCATAACACCAAAAATCAAAGACACATTGGATTCAGATTTTGTTCTTGTTTCCCAGCTTTACAAAGATACCGCAGATAAAATCTGGATGTTAACTTCAGCTAACAAAGGTCTTTATTATTTTTCTGATGGAGCCTTCCAGCGTTTTACACAGCTTGATGATTTTGGAGATTTTACAGTTTCCTGCATTTCACAGGATCCTAACGGCGACTTCTGGATTGGCCTTAGTGAAAAAGGAATCATAAAGTTTTCAAACGGAAAAATCACACGCATAGAATCAGGAACCTTCCTTGACAATACACCAACCTACGATATTTATTTTGATAAGTTTGGCACAATCTGGTTTGGTACACAAAAGGGAATTGTAATTTGCAGCAACGGTACTTACACAACTTACGGCGGTTCAAAATCAATTATGAACAGTACAATCAATAAACTGTTCGAAGACCGCGAAGGAAACGTTTGGGTAACAACAGACTCAGAAGGTGTTGGAAAAATCAGTCCCGGTAAGTTCCGCATGACTCTTTTAAATACCGGTGTTAATGCAATCTGCGAAGACAGGCAGGGCAATGTCTGGGTTGGTACTGATGAAGGATTGCAATGTTATAAGGATGGAGAAACTCTTGTAGAAAATGAAGCAACTCAATTTTGTTCCAACACCCGTATCCGTCATATTGCACTGGCTCAAAACGGCGACCTTCTTGTAAATTGCTACACCGCTCCGGCACAGGTTAGAGTGACATCTGATGGCATTGTAAATTGGACAACCGATGAGGGACTTGCCGGAAACAAAACCCGAGTTTCTTTGGAATCTAAAACTGGCGATCTTTATGTTGGAACTACAACCGGACTTTCTGTAATTTCAAAAGACGATTCAATCAAGAACTTTACTTCTGCCGATGGATTTGTAAATGAATACATAATGTGTCTTTACGAAGATGCCGCCGGTAACATCTGGGTTGGAACAGACGGAGATGGAGTTTACATCTTAAAAAATAAAAAGCTTGTTCAAAAATATTCCGGTTCTTCAGGACTTGCCGGAAATGTAATTTTTAAAATCAGCACTGATAAGGATGGTGCTTTCTGGATTTGTACAGGTACAGGCATCAGCCTCTTGCGCACAGATATAAACAATAATTTTAGCGATACAAAGATTTTCAATTTTACTTCCGAAAACGGTCTTCAGTCTGACTCAATTTTCCAGATGATTCCAGACATCAGCGGTACAGTATGGATGGTAAGCAACAGAGGAATTACATCGGTTCCTTATGAAAACTTCTATGAGGTGGAAACGGGCAAACGGGAAAAATTAAATATTAAGTTTTATTCTCAGAATGACGGTCTTAAATCAAGCGGTGCAAACTCAACTGCTTTAAGCATGATGGACTCTCATGGCCGTATGTGGTTTACAATGACAGATGG
>DBWR01000059.1:0-302 GCA_002309305.1 Treponema sp. UBA1233
CAGTAAAGGTCAATTTCCGACGCCTTTTTGAACATCTGTTCCTTGAGTGCACGATACAGACGAGGTTTGTATTTGTACTGCCATCCATAGATGAAAAATCCATCCGGAATGATTTGAATTATGTTCATGAGCAGGATTAGCCCGATGTAAAAAAGAGCCTTTGTAAACGGTTCATGGAATTCAGCACAGCGAAGGACATAGCGTATTCCAAGAACATGCTCAAGGAAAATGACACCCTGATATCTGAATGCATCGTAGAGGTGGTAAATCATGTAAAGCGGACAGGTCTTAAAGCAAAGCTT
>DBWR01000059.1:329-923 GCA_002309305.1 Treponema sp. UBA1233
CGGTTTTATTCGTCTTGTTTTTCATGCCCAGATTCCCTCCTTTTGTTTGCTCTTGTCGGCAAGATAGTTTTCCGCCTGCTTCTGATACATGTCAGCGTAAATGCCTTTCTTTTTCATCAGCTCACGATGGGTTCCCTCTTCCCTGACCTGACCGTTTTCAAGCAGGAACACATGGTCTGCATTTTGAACCGACGAAAGCCTGTGGGAAATAAAGAGCAGCGTATTCTGCCTGCATGCCTTTAGAATGTTGTCGAACAGCTTGTATTCTGCAATCGGGTCAAGCGCACTGGAAGGCTCGTCAAAAACCTTTATCGGACACTGTCTTGCAAATGCACGTGAAACCACAATCTTCTGGAATTCACCGCCTGAAAGCACGGCACCGTTGTCATCAAACTCACGGGTAAGCGTTGTGTCTATTCCGTTGGGAAGGCTCATCACCCTGTCGTAAACACCGGACAGCTTTAGAGCATCAACAACAATCTGTTCACGTTGGTCAGCCGGAATGTCTTCTCCAAGCGTCACGTTGTCTGCAACACTCATCGAAAACATCCTGTTGTCCTGGAATGCCGTTGCAAAAAGTGAGCGGTATTTCTG
>DBWR01000059.1:1097-1348 GCA_002309305.1 Treponema sp. UBA1233
GGATCATCACCGTCATAGTCCTCGGGAATTTTTTCTTCATATTCAAGGAAGGTGCGGAGGTAGTCTACAAATAATCCGTTCTTAAAGCTTGCGGTAACACTGTCGGTAAAGCCAATCAGAATCCATGTCGTCGAAACCATCATGCTCGTGAGGACTGCCAGCTGCGGCAGGGTCATAGTCTCGCTTACGAGTGTCCTGTATGCCCCATAAATCAACAGGCCTTCAAAAATGAACGTAAAGGTGAACATGAC
>DBWR01000059.1:1552-3397 GCA_002309305.1 Treponema sp. UBA1233
ATCCTGCTGTTCAATATCCTGAAAAAGAAGTTTCCGATGATTGGAAGCAGAATGAACGCCACCGAAAGCCTGTCCACCTGGAACATGAAGATGAATGCACAGATGCTTGCAATAAAACCGAACAAAAGTCCAAACAGCATGTCCACTGTTTCCACAAGGCGTGTGTCGGCATTTTTCATGGCGAGCGTGTATTTGTCGTAAAAGTCAGAGTTTTCAAAACATTCGAGCTCAACATTGCGCGATTTCTTGAACAGCTTTTGATACAGCTTCTTGTTTATCTCCGCATCAGTAGCGGGCTTTACACTTCCCTGAATGAAACTGTTGTAAAGTGCCATGGATGCAAATACTGCAATCGTGATTCCGATGAAAATCATTATCGCACGGAAAGTCTCTCCCGTCTGAAGTGCGTTAATCACATAGCGCATGAAAAAGGCACTGTAAAAAAGCCATCCAAAGTAGTAAAGGAGGCGTGCCAGAGCCATGTGCACAACCCTGCGCGGACACATTTTCCAGACAAGGCGTAATGCGTAAATGTTGTTGCGTACAGCGTGAACTTTAGTTTTTGGTTTTTTTGCCATTCAGTTCTCCCAATTAAATAATTCGTTCATTTTACATCATGTTCAAATAGTTTTCTAGTCTATTTCAAAACTAAGTGCATGGTATGGAAAAAATATATGGAAAAATGATATACTTTAATATATTCACAGAAGGAATTGAAGGAAAAAAAATCGATGTTCCGCATGGCAATCTGCGAGGATGAAAAAGCCGTATTGGATTATGAAACTTCTCTTGTAAGACAATGGTCTGTAGAAAAAAAACATGACAATGCCGTTGAGCTTGATTCATTCGTTTCCGCAGAACAGTTCCTGTTTGAGATGGAAGACAAGGCACCATACGACGTCCTGATTTTTGACATTCAGATGAAAGACATGAACGGCATGGAGCTGGCAAAAAAACTCAGGGCAAGCGGCTGTGATTCTGTCATCATTTTTGTAACCGGAGTTCCCGATTATGCGATTGAAGGATATGAGGTTGGAGCCGTCCGCTATATTTTAAAACCCGTAAGGCCGGAAGTACTCTTTTCCCTTCTTGATGCGGCATTTGAAGAACGGCAGAAAAAAACGGAGGAATACTTTGTCCTTGGTCAGGGAGCGGATCTTGAACGCATACCGTTTGATAAAATTCTTTACATAGAAGCCCGGGGTCATTACGTTTACCTGAAGGGCATGGATTTTGAACGTGAATGGAAGTCTTCTTTTTCTGATGCGAGTGTTGCATTTGAAGGAAAAAACTTCTTCTGCCTGCGCCGTGGCCTACTTGTAAATCTCTGCCATGTTTCAAGAATCACACGCACCGACTGTGTCCTTGACAATGAAGAAAGCCTGCCAGTTGCACGAGGGGTCTACAAGGATTTGAACGACGCTTTCATAAAGTGCTTTAGGGGAGAGTCATGCTGAACCATTATGTACTGCTTGTTTCATTAATCCCCATAGCCGTAATAATTTCGGTCATCATCACAATCATAGTCCTCAAGAAAAAATATGACAGGCGGCTCTCGGATTTTCAGGACAGCGTGCTCAGGAAACAGCGCGATGAAGTTCAGAACATCTACCAGACGATGAGGGCATGGAGACACGACTACCACAACCACATACAGTCAATCAAGGCGATGAGGGCCATGGGAAAAGATTCAGAACTATCCGATTACCTGGACAATCTGGAAAAGGATCTGGACAGCATAGACATCGCAATCCGCACAGGCAACGTCGGACTGGATGCCATCTTGAGCAGCAAGGTTTCAATCGCAAGGAAAAACAGCATCGAAGTAAACTGCACGGCAAAGGT
>DBWR01000074.1:0-29731 GCA_002309305.1 Treponema sp. UBA1233
ATTCACGATGCATTCCAGCAGTTCCTTGCGGGATATTATCACAGCCGCGTAAAATATCCGGGACAGGTTGATGCGGAGGACAATGTTCAGGCTCCTCTAGGACCGGCAAACAACCCTCAGCCGCAGCAGGCAAAGGTTCCCTCTCCAAAGGGTCAGCTTTCAGTCCTTACAGCATCCGCCACAGATCGTAAAACTGAGAAAAAACTGGAAAAAAAGACTGAAAAAAGACAAAAGAAAGAGGGTAGGGAAAAAAAGTAGATGGCAAACCGGATTTTGCTTGATGTGGAGGAAAACGTCGCTCAGCCCCATTGGATTTCCAATATTGAGCCTTTTCTGCTTGAAGTAATGGAAGAACTGTCGTATGATAAAGAGGAAGTGTCGGTATTTTTCTGTTCCGATGCGTTCATTCAGAATTTAAATAGGGAATACCGTAACATTGACGCACCTACAGATGTTTTAAGTTTTGAGAACGGCGAAGAATATACCGATGACCAGGGTGATTCATGGAAATCTGTGGGAGACATAGTGATCAGTCTGGAGACTTTGCCCAAGAACGCACAGTATTTTGAGGTTTCATGCAACGAGGAGCTTAAACGGCTGCTTATACACGGACTTTTGCACTTGCACGGACTTGACCACGGGGATGAGCATGTGGAAAAGGGTGTGGAGCCTGTATGCGAGATGCTCAAGATACAAAAGCGCCTGATGCAGAGGTTTGACTCAACAATCATTTATGACTGAAATTTACAGTTAGGAAGAAATATGGGTATATTTGGTAAAGGAAAAAAGAAGGAAAAGAAGGAAAGTGAATCGGCCGTTTCCGGTCCGTCGCAACAGGAGATTCTGGCTGAAGAAAAAAATGACATGATTCAGGGGGTGGAAGACCTTGCTGAAACTACCGTCAAGGAAGTAATGGTACCGCGCATTGACGTGGACTTCATCTCCCTTGACACCGCACAGGAGGATCTGCCCCTCAAGATTACGGAGAGCGGACACTCCAGGCTCCCGGTTTATTCGGGTTCAATTGACAACGTGGTGGGAGTCCTTTATGTAAAGGATTTGATCCGGGCTTTTGCAAGAAAGGAAGCGATAGATCTGGAAAAAATCATCCGCAAGGCATATTTTGTTCCGGAAAGCAAGCACATAGACAGCCTGCTCCGTGAATTCAAGCGTAAGCACGTTCATATTGCCATTGCCATAGACGAATACGGCGGAGTGAGCGGTATAGTCTGCATGGAAGATATTATAGAACAGATTGTCGGTGACATTCAGGATGAATTTGACAACGAGAGGGAGGACATCATATCCCTTGCCGACAACGTATGGGTATGTGACGCCCGCGTTTTGCTGGAAGATTTGAACGAAACCATATCTTCAAACTTCCCGACCCAGGAATTTGACACCCTTGGAGGCTTTGTCTTTGACCTTTTTGGCAAAATTCCGGTGAAATTCGAAAAAGTCACGTGGAAGGACTACGACTTTATTGTTCAGGACATGGAAGGACATAAAGTTAATGTTATCAAGATAATATATCGAAAAGATAATAAGGACGATTAGTCACTTTTTTTGGGAGGAAAAAATGAAAAACGTATCCAAAAGGCCAAGAATAATTGCCATTCTTCTAGTGCTTCTGTTCTCCGTGGCCTCTGCCCATGCCCAGCAAAAGACCGCTCTTTCACTTTACAACAAGGGCATGCAGTTCCAGCAAAGGGAAGACTATTATTCTGCAATAGAATCCTACCGCGAGGCGCTTCAGCTTAACCCGCAGTATGGGGATGCATGGTACAATCTTGCCCTGTGCACTTTCCATCTTGGTGAATATGACCTGGCAGTTTCCTATGCCGATACAGCCGCAAAATATGCCCGCAATTTGAGCGAAATCCAGAACCTCAAGGGTATGGCACTCATTTCCCTGGGCAACATCACTCAGGCACGTACGGTTTTTGAGGAAGTCCTGAAAAAATATCCGAATGACCTTAACGCACGCTTTGGTCTTGCAGAAATCGATTTGTACAACGGTGGAATCACGACAGCCGAAAAACGCTATCTTGATGCCCTGAAGAGGGATTCAACCAACAGAAAGGCACTTTTGAGCCTTGCACTGGTATCCGCAGATCAGGGAAACAACGCCGCCGCAGAACGCTATGTAAACCAGGCGCTAGAATATCACAGCGGTGAAGCCGAAGTACACTATCTTGCCTCCTATCTTGCCGCAAAACGAGGGGATGTAAAGGAAGCCGAACGCCGCGCACGCTCAGCAGTACAGATCAAGGGTGACTACGACAAAGCCTATGAGCTCCTTGCAGACATACTTTATGCCCAGGGACGCTACAGCGAGGTAATCGACATATGTGAATTCCGCATCGGACGCAACAGGAAGCTTCCGCTTGCATGGTACCTTAAGGGGCTTTCACAGGAAAAGCTTGGCCTTTATGAGGACGCAATATCCACATTCAACACGGGACTTTCAATTGATCCTCTTGATGAGGTGATGAGGCTTGCACTTGAACAGCTTGTAAACAGGAGCCTTGCAATAGAGGACCCAAGACGCGCTACATGGGCAAAATACCACATAACCAAGGCTGCAGACTACAAGAATAAATATGACGGTCCGAGCGAACGCTACGAGTATCAGAGGGCCCTTTCTGTGGATCCGCTTAATGCAAAGGCAAGACAGTCATTTGCAAACATGCTTGAACGTGACGGTTTCTATGAGCTCTATCTTGAACAGCTCAAATTCATCCGCTCAAATGACAGCGACGTAATTGCACGCCAGATCCAAAAGGATGAGAATTCCGCAAAGATAAAGAGGACGAGCCAGCAGGTAAAGAACGACGACACGATCGAAGCCCTTGAAAGCATGCTCCGTTCAAACCTTGCTCACAAATACAATGTAAAGCCGTTCTATCTGGACAAGTCAAGGTGGAACATCGGAATCTACTATCAGAAATCACAGATTCAGCTGATGCATTCCGGGGCAGAGCAGATAATCGCCACAGCCGCAAAGAACCTGTTCAACGGTGTTGCAGTTACTACTGTTGACGTAGACGTTCAGTCGGTGGATGGATTCTCTCAGGCATACAGGCTTGCACGCACCGCCGGAAAAGATTATTTTGTAATCATCACGATGGATGAGACAAGCCGCTCATTCACACTCAACGCAGACGTTTATTCAGCAAGAACCGGAACAAAGACAACTTCCGTAAAGGTATACCGCACTGGAAACGACAGGGTTGCAAAGTCAATCCGCAGGCTCCGTCAGGCAGTTCTTGACATCCTCCCGATTCGTGGAACTGTACTTTACAATTCAGCCAGCACCGTACTGGCAGACCTTGGAAAAAGCGACGGAATCGAAAAGGGTTCAACCTTTGATGTAGTAAAGAAGGGCAAGGTACGCACCGCAGATTCAGGCTATGGAGTATCCTATGCCGAAGCAGACATACTTGGCAAATTCGTTGTTACAGCCGTAAATGAGGAAATATCCGAGGGAACCTATACAAAGAAGGGATTCTATGATACCCTTAACGTAGGTGACGAACTGGTACTGGTTCAGCTCAAGGATGCCGCAACAAGCGACGGAAATGCCGTAACCGACACAAGGGCAGCCGCCAAGGGCAACGGTGAACCAGCCACAGCCGCAGCCGCCAAAGCAGAAAAGGATTCGATAAGGGAAGACATGAAAACCCCGCAGAGGGAATCTTCACTTATAACGATGATACATTCGATTAATTAATAATTTGAAAAAGGCAATTGCCTGACGATTCATTTTGCCGGGTGATTGCCTATTGGTTTGCAATATGTAATTGCATTTTCTCCGCTTTCTGGATGAGGGAGAAGCTGATGAAAAAAAGTGTTTTGCTTGCATTATTGTTGTTTTTGTTTGATTTATTCTTCTTTTCCAAAGACCAGCTTGCGATATTGCGAAATTCAATTTATGCCGTGCATGGATATGAATTTAAGGATCCCAAATGAAAAAAATTATTTGTTCATTGTTCATAACTATATTTGTTTTAAATTTTGCAATTGCAAAAGATTTACTATCGTTTCTTGAAGAAAAACGATGGTACCCAATTCAATTTCTCGAAATACTTAAAACTGAAAATAGAGATACTACCTTAAATTTTAATCCAGATATTATAAAAAATACTGAATATGATTTTGCTTATGAAAGAAATACTACTTGGTACGAGCCTGGTACATTTAGTTATTTATTTTTAACAAAAAATGAAAACAAAATTGAATTAGGTAGAAGTTTCGATATTTCTATTGAGAAATGTTTAAACAAAAAAGAAAAATATATAGTTTTTGGAAAACAAACTGAGTTTTCTAAAGATGTATATTTTTCAGAGCCCTCTATTATTAATTTAGATCCATTAATTGATTTAGATGAATCCGATGAAATTAAAATAAGTTTGGATGGAGATTATTTGACTTTTTCAGTAAAATCGAGAAATTTTTATCAGGAATATTTTTTTGCTGATAAAAATACAATTGAACAAATCGTATCATTAATAACAACAAACAAATGTGACCTCTCCAAAGTCACCTGGCCACGCCACGCTGACGGTTCCTGCGATTATGACGGAAGTAAATCTACTTCCACCACCATCACTCCAAACAAACTCATGTCCGTAACCGAAAACCTCAAGCTCCGCTCATCAGAAGCAACCACATCCAAAGTGCTCGCTGTAATGTCAGCAGGAACAAAGGTAAAGGTTCTTGAGCTAGGTAAGGCAGAAACAATCGACGGCATAAACAGCAACTGGGTAAAGGTCGAGGTTCAAAAGGGTGCAAAAGACAGGGACGGTAAAACGATAAAAAAGGGAACTGTCGGCTGGTGCTATGGGGGATATCTGGAGGAATAATTAAGAATTAGGAATTATGAATTATGAATTATGAATTATGAATTATGAATTATGAATAAAATGGAGGTCTAATTAATGAGAGTAATTAAGAAAATATTTCTCCTTTTGCTATTTTCAATTTTCTACAGTCAGCTGTATTCTCAAGATAATATACATGATTTTCTAGAAAGATTATCTAAAGGAAACTATGTAATTGATTTTTACTGTGATGTATTAAAGTCTGGTAAAAGAGAAACAATACATAAATTTTCTGATGTTTACATAGACAGAGAATATCCTGACCCAGATTATGGTAAAGTAAAATACAAGTGGTTTGATATGAATGTATTTCCTATGGAAATCATCCAAATAAATACGAATGATTATTCTGAAGAAATAGAAGATGGATTTTTTTCTATATCAAATCATTGGATTGATGTATATAATTTTTGTGTTGAAAAAAATATAGAAATAATTTTCAGTGAAGGAAGCGATTTAAATGACTGGTATGATAATTATTCATCATTAGATTGGAAAAAAGTAAGGGAAAAGAAACAAAACACATTTTATTTTCATTTTGACGGAGATTATTTATATATTTATTTAAATGGTGAAACTGATAAAGATTTATTTGCAACTTTTGTTAATATGAATGACGAAACATTCTCTCAGTTTAAGAGTTTAATTGCAAATAATAAATGTGACCTCTCTAAAGTAATCTGGCCACGCCACGCAGACGGAAGCTGTGATTACGACGGAAGCAAAAAAATACCTGCAGTACAAACTTCAAATACATCTTCATCAACCATCACGCCATCTCAAACCATGACCGTAACCGAAAACCTCAAGCTCCGTTCAGGCGAAGCCACTTCCACACAAGTCCTCACAGTAATGGCAGCCGGCACAAAGGTGAAAATCCTTGAACTTGGTCATTCAGAAACAATCGACGGCATAAACAGCAACTGGGTAAAGGTCGAGGTTCAAAAGGGTGCAAAAGACAGGGACGGTAAAACGATAAAAAAGGGAACTGTCGGCTGGTGCTATGGGGGATATCTGGAGGAATAATTATGAATTATGAATTAAGAATTAAGAATTAAGAATTATGAATTATGAATTATGAATTATGAATAAAATGGAGGTTTAATTAATGAGAGTAATTAAGAAAATATTTCTCCTTTTGCTATTTTCAATTTTCTACAGTCAGCTGTATTCTCAAGAAAATTTACATGATTTTCTTGAGAAATTATATACCGGCAATTATGTAATTGATTTTTATTGTGACGTTCTCAAATCTGGTAAAAGAGATACGATACATAATTTTTCTGATGTTTACATGGATAGAGAATATTCTGATCCGGATTATGGTGTGGTAAAATACAAATGGTATGATATGGAAATGTTTTCCATGGATTCAATTGATATTAGAATTGATGATGATACTAATAAAATAGATGATGAATACTTTGAAATATCATTTCATGGTCTTTATATTGAAAGTTCATCTTTAGATAAAACAATAGAAATACAATTTCGTGAAAGTGTAAATGATGATGAATTTAGCGATAGTTTTTCTTCATTAAATTGGAAACTTGTTAGACAAAATAGAGTTAATACATTTTATTTCCGTTTTGACGGAGATTATTTATATGTTTATTTAAATGGTGAGACTGATAAAGATTTGTTTGCAACATTCGTAAATATGAATGACGAAACATTCTCTCAGTTTAAGAATTTAATTGCAAATAATAAATGCGACCTCTCCAAAGTGACCTGGCCCCGCCACGCAGACGGTAGCTGTGACTATGACGGTAAGCCGAAGAAAGGGGGTAAGAAATGAAAAAGAATATCTGTGTTGTTTTTTTAATTTTTCTTTTACCGATTTATCTTTTTTGTAATGATAAATATTCTGATAAATATATATTAGATTTTTATTTTGATGTTTTATTTTCGAAAAATAGAGATTCAATATTCAATTATACAGATAAATATAATGATTTTGATTTATCGGATATGGATGGTGAATGGGGGAAAAAGTGGTATGAAAGTTTAGAACCAGAATCTATTAAATATTTTTTCGGTGATAATGAAATTGGTATTGGAGAAGGTCATTATTTTTGTTACCAAAAAGTTGAACAAAAAAAATCTAATACTATTTATTACCTAGGTAAGGAATCAGAATTGAATAAACAAGCTGATAAGTATTCTGCCATCGATTGGAGTGCTGTTAGAAAATATGATGATTTTATTTTAATTTTTGTATATGAAGGTGATTATTTAACTATATATTTTAATGAGGAAAAAGATAAAAATATATTAGCTACTTTTTGTAGAGTGACAGAAGATACATATAAAGAGTTTGAATCTCTTATTCATTATAATTCATGTAATCTCAGAAAAGTAACTTGGCCTCGCCACGCCGACGGCAGCTGTGATTACGACGGTAAGCCGAAGAAAGAGGGGAAGAAATGAAGAAATCCATATTATTTTACTGTTTTGTCTTTATTTCTGTTTATGCTTTTGCTCAACAAGATTTCAAGGATTTTAGGGAAAGAGAAAAGTCTAGAAAGTATGAAATCAATGATAAAGATTATCATATAATATATGAAGCAATTCGTGATACTAATTCAGTTAAAATGAAGTATTATGATTATAAGGATGGAGTGAAAATCAAAAAAGGTGAGAAATTTACCGTCAGTTATGAAGATGAAGCTTTTGAAAGTATTCTTTACTATGATAAATATGGATTAATAGTTACAAATCAAAAATCAAAAGAAGAATTAATTGTTCCTTTTAAGGATTTGGGGCTCCCTGGAAAACCAAGATTACCACAGTTGATATGCTCCAATAAATGGTGTTTTGATTATCATTATGATGTATTAGAATCGAAGAATCGTGAAACTCTGGGAAAATATGAGTGGTGGATAGATGTTTATGACAAAAAACTCCGTTCATATTTTGATAGAGATTTAGAGGGAAATGAAAAAGATTATAAATGGTTTGAAGTCTATGACACAACTCCTGAGATTATTATAACTGACAGCTGTATTAGTTTGTATGGTTTCTTTTATCATTATCAGGCACAGGGATTTGTTGTAGATATTGATAAAAATAAAATAAAGGTTGTCTGGGCATCCACTCTATATGACCGTTGCTTTAACGATGAGTTTGATTCTATAAAAACAAGTTATGAATCAATAATAGAATATGAACTTGACGGCGATTATCTTAATTTGATAATAGACGGCAATAAAATGACTCTTGCAAAAAAATGTCAAAATTTTGATTCGGAATGGGATAATCTTTTAAAAACAAATAAATGTGACCTCTCTAAAGTAACCTGGCCCCGCCACGCCGACGGAAGCTGTGATTACGACGGTAAGCCGAAGAAAGGGGGTAAGAAATGAAAAAGAATATTCTTGTTTTATTGACATTTTTACTTGCTGTTAATATCGCTTACTCAAAGGAATCTATACATAGTTTTCTTGAGGAATTAAACTCAGGGAATTATGTAATAGATTTTTACTGTGACGTTCTAAAATCCGGTAATAGAGATACAATGCATAAATTTTCGAATATTTATGTTGATAGGGAATTTCCTGATCCAGATTATGGAGTTGTCAAATATAAATGGTATGAAAGAGAATCATATATAGAACGCATTAAAATTAGAGTTGATGACCATTCTAATGAGATAGATTGCAAATATTTTGCAATATCAGATCATGGACTTTATATTGTGGATTCAGCTATAAGCAAAAATATCGAAATTCTATTTAAGGAGACTGCTAATAATGAGCTAAGAAGCGAGGAATAGCATGCGGGTAATTTTTGCCCAAAAAAATCTGAATTGAACATGATGACGGAGCCTTGAATCAGAAAATGACCAAAAACAATCAGCTTGACATGACAAATGGTCCCATACTCGGAAAGCTCCTTAAATTCAGCATTCCGATCATTTGCTCTAACTTTCTTCAGCTTATGTTCAATGCGGCAGATATTGCTGTTGTCGGTAAATTTGCAGGCGATGCTTCTCTTGCGGCTGTAGGTTCAAGTACCTCCCTGATCAATCTCCTTATAAATCTTTTTATAGGCCTTTCGATAGGAACAAACGTAATTGCGGCAAAGCATTTTGGGGCTCAGAACAACGACAAGATTCAAAAGACAGTCCACACTTCAATCGTAATCTCCTTGATATGCGGAATCTGCATCACGATTATGGGGCTTCTTCTTTCCAGACAGATTCTTATACGCATGAATACCATAGACGAGGTGCTGCCGCTTTCCACGATTTATCTTCGCATTTATTTCTCCGGTATAACCGCGACGATGGTATATAATTTTGGAAGTGCATTGCTTCGGGCAAAGGGAGACACACAGAGGCCGCTTTATGTCCTTTTTTCTGCCGGTATCCTGAACCTTGTGATGAACCTGCTCTTTGTGATTGTCTTTAAGATGAATGTTGCGGGAGTTGCATGGGCTACGGTTATCTCGCAGACATATTCCGCTGTTTTTGTGATTGTACTTTTGGTACGGGAGAAAGATGCTTTTCATCTTGACATCAAGAAACTGTCGCTTAACCGAGAAAGCTTTTTTGAGATACTCAAGATTGGTCTTCCGGCTGGATTACAGGGTGTAATGTTCTCCATATCAAATGTGCAGATTCAATCTTCAATCAATTTATTCGGGAAGGAGCTTATCGCAGGAAATTCCGCCACATGTAGTCTTGAGGATTTCCTGTATCAGATGATGAACGGCTTTGCCATGGGAACACTCACATTTTGCTCACAGAATATCGGTGCAGGTAAAATCGACAGGATCAAGAAGGAAGTTCCTGTTGCTCTCTTTTGCACGGCTTTTACAGGCTTGTTCTTTGGAGGTCTTTTCTTTGTTTTTGGCCGCCAGCTGCTTTCAATATACACGACAAATCCGGATGTCATCGAGGCCGGCAGGAGCAGGATGATTGTTACGATGCTGAGTATTTTTATATGCGGTATGATGCATTGCCTTGGAAACTCCATACGCGGAATTGGTCATTCAATAATGCCGGTGGTTTCCATAATGCTGGGCTGCTGCGTTTTCCGTGTTTTCTGGATAGCAGTTATATTTAAAATTGAACAGTTCCACACCCCGTTTACAATTTTTGTAAGCTATCCAATAAGCTGGACAATTACAGCAATTGCAAACGTGATATTCTTCTGTTATTACCGGAAAAAACTTGAAAAATAATATTTTCTAGAAGTTTCCGCCGTCGTAACCCCAGTCGGAGGTTCCCCAGTAAGATATGTAAATTGAATCGCCTGGAATATCCAGAAGCGATTTGAATATCTCGCAGATTTTAGCGGTCATGCGGTTGCTTGAGGCAGAGTTGACTGAGCCAAGAATCTTTACCTCGACATAGGCACCTTTATCCAGCTTGCGGCCTCCAAAATACAAATCCTGATTGTCCTCTATGCTGAGCATAAGATAGCTTTCCGGTTACCAAGCTTAGAATTTAGTTTTTCAAATTTAAGAATTTTTGTTGATTTGCAATGCGTTAATATGCTATAATAAAGATATCTGGTTGTTTCTTGGGATTCCACGCCGGAGCCCTAAGAGTTGTATATAAAAAAGTGAGGAAACCATCGATGAAAAAAGTAATATTAGCGGTTTTATTGTTTTCCATCCCATTTATTCTGTTTTCACAGGAATTTACAATCACTTTAAGGAAAGATTTACTACTTACAGATGACTATGGTACAGAATATAACTACAAAAAAGGTGACAAATTTATTTATAAAATTGATAAAGATGGTTTTGGCGTTTCTAGAGATGAACCTTTAAGAATAAAGATATATTTCGATGATTCAGAAGGCAATAGATGTGATAGTCAAATCAATGATGTTTCCTTAGAAGATTATGATTATAAAATGACAGATGATATAAAAAACTATTACTGGATTCCATCATATTATTACACTGTATCAAAAGAAGAAAATGTAAGAAACTCATTATTCAGATATGAACCATACTGGAAAACATTCACTTTTGTAGCTGAAGATGATCCAGAGTGGTATGAATTTTTTGGTATACGACGTTATTTTTTTGGTGATTTTTATTTCGTAGTTTTTGGTGGGTATTATTATAACGATGTCGATTTTTTTGCATATCTGGAAGAAGTTTCAGATACAAGAATAGTCTACAATGTACAGAAAATGTATTCGCATTTTTTTGATTATAAAGAAGAGCTCTATTATAATCAGCCAGATTTCTTGCCGCTTTTTGAAAAAGAAACGCCTTTTAAAATCATTCTAACAATCGACGGCGATTACATGAAAATGTATATAGATGAGGTGTCTGAAGGGAACCTTTTCCAAACATTAGTTCGCACAACACCAGAGGCATGCAATCAATTAGAGGAAAAAATTCTGTATCAATTAAACGGTCCATCAGAAAGCGAGGAAGATTCCTATATGGATTACATTTACGAACCTATGGCTGAAGAAGAAAGCGATTGGAGCGGTGATGAGCTCCCTGTAAGTGATGTAAAAATCACAGAAGATATCCAACCCACACAAGAGCCTGTAGCGGTTGTCGAACAGACTTCAAATCTGTTGCTTATTATAATTCTGGCTTCTGCGGGAGTGCTGTTGCTTGTTATTGTATTGGTGGTTGTGGTTGCTAGGAAGAAAAAAAAAGAAAGCAATGATTTAAACATATAATAATGGCGGGATTTACGGTTAAAGCTAATCGACAAAATGGAGGTTTATTTTTTATGAAAAGAATTGTTTTTTTTATGTTGTTTTTACTGACTGTTACTTTTGCTTATAGTCAAGAGTGTTTATGGAAGACAAACAAAAAAGGATATTACTATATACCAGACAACCATTCAATTCGCGGTTATTCCCAGAGTGAACAAATCTATGAAAAAAATATGGATGTATACATCTATAAATATGTCTTTTTAGATGTTAAGACATATAAAGTCCTTGGTCTGGTTGATGAAAGCGAACAGTTGTATATTGATTTTGATGACCTTAATTTTAAAGATTCTTCAACTTATTTGCCAGAGGAAATTTTTAAAGGAAAATGGATACATTCATATTATTTTGATGCATTAAAAGCAAAAAATCCTAAAGTAATTTTACAAAATGAACCATGGTGGGATGAAAAGAATGGGTGGAAGCCTGATCCATACGGAGAATATCCTTTGTCATGGGGAGAAGAATTTCAATATAATTATGGTTCATATTATTTTACTAAATTTACATTTTGTAATGGTAAAATATATTATTTTATAGATAAAATTCAAAAAAAAGATAAATATTATTATATTACCTCTAAAAGAAGAATTACGACTGAATATGATGACGAAACTCGAAAAGAATATCTAAAATCATCGGATTATAAAAAGATACAAAATTATTCAGAAATTGATTTAATCATATCACTTGATGGTGATTATATGGATATTTATTTGAATTCTACAGATAATCATTTGGGGACATATTGTTTTGCAGATTCAGAAACTGTTCGTCAACTTTGGTTTTTTGCTCGAGATATTGATTCGCTTCCTGTAGATTTTGATAATGTTAGATATCCCCGCCACGCCGACGGTTCATGCGACTACGACTACGAGGCAGATCCGTATTTAGTTCAATTTTCAGATGACGATTCATTTGTTGCAGATATAGACGATGAAATCTTTGAATACGAAGAAGAATACGATTGGGACGATGATAGATTATTTGAAAACAATGAAGAAATAACTGAAGCTATCCAGTCCAATCAAGAACCTGCCACAATTGAAAAACAATCTTCAAACCTGCTACTTATTGCAATTCTTGTTTCAGTGGGAATACTGCTGATTCTTGTGATTATCTTAATTATTCTTAAAAAACGAAACAAATATGGAGGTTTTTATGCATATTAAGCAAAATGGTATTTTTGTGCTTGGAATGTTGATTCTGCTTGTTTCATATACAAAGAAAAGTACGGCAGAACAACCAGAGAATAATAAAACGCTTGTAGATTCTGGAGGAATTAAAATTTACGCCCCAGTTGCACAGTATATGCTGATTGATGAAAAGGATCCTGTAAGATTCTCTCCCTTAAATATGTTTGATGGTGATAGTGAAACTGTTTATAAAGTCAGATCTGAAGAAGTGGATATGAATGAATATTTGCTTGATATTCTTTTCGCAGAACCTGCAGTTTTTGATACTCTGACAATAAGGGCAGGAAACTTTCACAAAAAGGAATACAAAGAATCAAATCGACTTAAGAATTTGTCAATTGAATTACTAAATTGTTTAAACAAGGATTATGACCAGGAGATTGAGTTGCAAGATAAGTGTATAGAACAGATCCTATATGAAGGAGAGGAAATCGTTGTAACAGAACTTAGAATCAAAGTAAATACGGTATATCGGGGCAGACATGATGATATCACAATTTCGGATCTTCTTTTTTACTTAAACGGTGAGCAGCAGTCTGTATCGTTTGACAAAGGTAAATGTATTTTTGGAGAAAATTTCGACTGGTATGAATATGACGAGCAGGGACGACTTATTAAGAGTGAATATCAGGCGGGACACGCAGGTGGTGGTATGACACTCTACAAATATGAAAACGGGAAAATTTTCGCGATGAGCAAATCCTGGGAGGAAGACGACAATGCTGAACATGAATATGTAGAGATAGAAAGCACTGAAGATTCCTCCAAAGATGTTAAGATTTACTACAAGGACGGTAAAAAGAGTGTTGAAATGTATTCCCATAAGGAACATAATTTTTTACCTAACTATGATTACGACAGTTACTATATAAATCAGTATCTCTATGATGAAACAGGGCGTGTCCGCTGTCTTATAAGGATTTGTGAGAACGAAAACTGGTCTAATAAGTTTACCGAATTTTCCTACAACGAAAAAAATCAACTTGTTAAACAAGTAGGTTATGAAGATGCTACAATCTATACAGATAGATATATGGGAAAATAAAAAAATTGGTTATAGTTAATGTCTATGCCGGTAAAAAGTATAAGGATTTGTGTATTCAGTATCTGGTGGTGGAGTAAGCGAACATATTAAAAAAAACTTGTTCAGGAAAAAATGGTGTTAATACCAAGGAGTTGTCCTGTATGGATAAAGAACTGGTAAATGAATGGTTAAGATTTGCAGAAAAAAAGTAAAACAGTTTGTAGAAACCATTATTTTTCAGGATGAAACAAATACTCCTACTCACTGATTAAAAAGAGGTCCAGGGTGGCGTCGGTCCATTTTCGGCTCAGGGCCGGGTATTTGTCCTGCAGGCTGATGAACATCCTTACCGCGTCGCTGAATTTTCCGTTGTAGTAATAGCATTCTCCAAGATAAAAGTATGCCCTGTCCTTGGTGGACGGATTTCTGGAACCGAGGGTAAAGTCATACAGCTCCTTTTCGGCTTGTGCATAGCGCCTGTTTATAAACGAACTCTTGAGTATGTCAAACAGGACCGCATCATCCCCGCTTTCCGCCTTTACGATATCCTCCTGGAAAATATGGTATTCCAGAACGGTCTGTTTTGCGGTGGGCTTGGCTTCAACCAGGGAAAGTGCTGTATTACGGACGCTTTTGTCTATAGTCGGGTCGGGATAATCCTCTCCGTCAAGAATGTCCATGTACGGCAGGGGCCTTTCCCTCAATTCGTTGTCGCGGTAGATTTTTTCGGTCTTCTGCTGCTCAATCGTCGTGTCGGTGGCAGAACGTCCCTTTGCCCTTATGCCCGCAACCGTCGCATTTACACCCGGAAGAATCAGGGTATAGGCTTTTCCAATGACTTCCGACGGTTTTCTGTCATACTGCTCGTCATAATACAAGTTGTTTTCGTAACCGCCGCTTTCACTTTCAAGGACGACACAAACTACGGCATAATAGTAATCCTTAAGGTCGGTGACTGTATCCTGCCATGTTTCGGTTCTGGGGTGGGTTACGGTCAGTGGAATCATGTTTTCTATTGATTTTATGGGTTTTATGTCCCGGTAAATTGAAATTCCTGTGATTGTCTTTCCGGAAGGGTTCTGCGGAAGTGACCAGCGCAGCTCGATTTTGTTTGTGGATACGGTGGAAGTCTCTATATTGCTTACAACCGGCCTTGTGGTCTGGGAAAAAGCGCAAATTCCCATGAAAAGCATGCAGATGAGAAAAATATGCCTAAAAAGTTGTGTTTTCTTCATATTTTATATAATCGAACAAAATTTACGGTTTGACAAGATGCAATGTTTTAATTATTCTATAGATATGTTTGTTTCAATTATTATAGACCCGGGCAGCATAGATAGCGCCAAATCAATGGTGGAATTGCTCACAAATTCCGGTTTCAAAAAAGTACAGCGTTCATGCTGGGAAAACCCCAAGATTTCGGAGGCTGAACTTTCTGAAATCAAGAAGGATATTGACCGCGTCACGGATTATTATGACGTTGTCCGTATTTATCAGTTTCCGCTCAAGGGCATGTTTGTCATTACGGAGCTAAAAGAGAAAAAGTGGAGGAGATGTCAGCTTAGTGCGGCACAAACCCCACAAAAAGGTGCGGCTAGAACGGCTGGACGTTAATTTATTAGGAGAATAAAAAAATGCTTGAAGATTTACGCGAACCCATTTCCGAACTTAAGGAAAACATAATGGACGTATGGGGGCGTCTTTGACCCGGACGACATCAG
Source organism: Treponema sp. UBA1233 (assembly GCA_002309305.1). GTDB lineage: Bacteria > Spirochaetota > Spirochaetia > Treponematales > Treponemataceae > Treponema_D. The sequence continues at coordinate 15,523 of DBWR01000074.1, forward strand.
GAAAAAAATAGCGGAAAAAGAGGCCCTGACAACTGCCCCCGGATTCTGGGACGACAATGACAAGGCCACAAAGGTGATGAACGACATCAAGATGCTCAAGGGACGTGTTGAGCCGTGGGAAGAACTGATTCAAAAAGTGTCCGACATGGAAACCCTCTACGATCTTGGCATAGAGGAAAACGACCAGAGTGTTGAAAAGGAGCTCAAGGAACTTTTGGACAATGCACAAAAGGAATACGAGCACCAGAGCATACTCAACCTGCTTTCCGACGAAGTTGATAAAAACGACTGCTTCCTTTCCGTGCATGCGGGAGCCGGTGGAACTGAAGCCTGCGACTGGACTTTCATGCTCAGCCGAATGTACCAGAGATGGGCAGAACGCCACGGATACAAGATGGAAGTTCTTTCTCAGGAAGAAGTTGAAGGCGGACTCAAGTCAATCAATATGAGGATTTCAGGTCCCTATGTTTACGGATACACCAAGGGAGAGGCGGGAGTACACCGTCTTGTACGCATAAGCCCATTTGATGCAAACGCCAGGCGGCACACTTCTTTTGCCTCGGTTTATGTGTTTCCCGTTCTTGACGACAGCATAGAAGTTAACATTGACCCCAAGGATTTGCGTGTAGATACATTCCGTGCGGGCGGTAAGGGTGGCCAGCATGTCAATAAGACCGAATCAGCCGTCCGTTTTACCCACCTTCCTACAGGCATAGTCGTTCAGTGTGAAAGCGAAAGAAGCCAGCTGATGAACAGGGCCACTGCAATGAGCATCCTCCGTTCAAGGCTCTATGAATATTACAAGGAACAAAAGGAAAAGGAAAACGAAAAGTTTGCGGGCGAAAAAAAGGACATCTCTTTTGGAAGCCAGATTCGCTCATACGTATTCCAGCCTTACACGATGGTAAAGGACCACCGCACAAAGTATTCCGTCGGTAACATTCAGGGTGTAATGGACGGTGACATCGACGGTTTCCTGGACTCATGGCTTTCCGTCAAGTGGAAGGGTGTTCCGGTTGGCGATGACGATGATGATCTGGGAGACGCGGACTGATAAAAATGAAAGCTCCCTTTTTCCGAACGTGTGCCAAAAAAACTCTGCTGTCTCTTTTGATATGCCTTAACATGGTGATTCTGGCACATGCCGGTGACTGGGTGCTTGCCGCAAGGGAATTTACATTTACCCAAAGCCTTCCGCATTCACAGTCGGAGTTGAGCCTTTGCAAGATGATTCCCAGTTTGATTCTTGAACAGCTCAATACCGACACAAGGCGCATTCCTCCGGCAGATGAATTGAACGCAAGGGAATATGAGGAGCTTTTGCAAAAGAGGCAGTCCCTGTTTCTTGAATTGTCTGCGGCGGTAAAGCGTCGTGACTCAGTAATGGTTCAGGAAGCGAATGCAAAGACCATCAAAAAGAAGATTGCGGAAGAAGAAAAAAAAATTGCTGAGCTAGAAAAAAAGATTAAGGAAAATCTTGATGAATCTGCAAAATACCTTCCCGAATCAAATCCAAATGCCGGTGCGGTTTCTGACTCCGCTGAAAACGAAGCCGAGGTTCTTCCCGGTGCGGAAAAACTTGTGCTCTACAAGAACGAAAGCTCAAGCCTGTATGTTCCCTCAAAAGAGGCTATGGCAGAAGGAGTCAATTCTCGCCGTTATGAAAAGGCAGTCATCGATTCAAAGATAAATGCCCTGGTTTCAGGTTCTATCACAATCTACGGCAATTACCTTTCTGTCAGCGCGGAACTCATACTGTATCCTGGAGCCAAGCCCATTGCCACAGTCATGGAAGTAGGTTCCATGGATGACATAGGAAGGCTTTCTCGTTCGGTTGCGCAAAAGATTCTTCCGGTAATCGCAAATACAACTGGAACTTCACTTCATTTTGAAATTGAACCCGCAGAGCTTGCGTCAAAGGCTCGTGTCACAGTGGACGGACTTCCGGTAAAAATAGACAACCCGGTCATTGTTCCTGCCTCAACACATACAATCGAAATCCAGTGTCAGGGATACGTAACGCAAACAGTCACATATCTTTTTCAGGACAGCCCTCATTTCGTAATCCATGTACCGCTAAAGGAGCAGTCTGAGGGATCGTTTTCCGTCATGCTAAAGGAACCTGTCGACGGTCAGCTGTATTTCAATTCAACTGCCATCGGCAATGCAATTGAAGGCGCACAGGTTTCAATCAACGGACGGAACATAATCGGTCAGCTTGCACTTCCGGATAAAGACACCTTCTTTTTGATTCCTCCAACGCTTCAGATGCCACAGGCAAACCTTGTTGTTCCAGCAGTACCTCAGGACTTGAATGCGGAAATAGAAAAGAGGAGGATATGGTCTTACCGTGGGTATACAGCCCTGATTCTGACACTGCCGTTTACCTTTTATTCAATGGGCCACTACAACAGTGCCGCAAACGCATACATGTCCGCTTCGATTCCTTATGAAGAAGTTCACAAATGGGATGTGCTCAGATGGACGTCGCTGGGACTGACTGTGGCAGCCGCAGGATTTTTTGTATATGAACTTGTACGCTATCTTTGTACCGCAAACAAGGCTCTTCCGGTAAAGGCAAGGGAAGCAAAACCCGGAGAACTGGAAGAAATCAACGCAAGGGTATTCCAGATAAAAAATGATGCCTCATCAGATCCGGTCAAGGAAGATTCGGCTGAAGACGGTCAAGACATAAAGGAGTAAGGAAATGGCTAAAACATCTTTTGCAGAAAAACTTAAAAATCTTTTTGGAAAGCACAATGCACAGGACGAAGATTTCTTTGACGACCTGATGGATGCCATGATCGAAGGAGACATCGGTGCAAAGACTGCCATGGAAATTGTCGATGCCCTCCAGAAAAAATGCAGGGAAGAAAAGATTTCCGGACAGGAGAAAATCGTTGCCGCATTAAAGGAACTCCTCTTGCCTTATGTCCATTCAGTTGAACTTCCGATAGAACCTGGAAAAGTAAATGTGTTCATGGTGCTTGGTGTTAACGGCGTGGGTAAAACTACCTCCGTTGCAAAAATAGGAAAAATGTTTTCGGACAAAAATATAAATGTCGTAATGTCTGCATCGGATACATTCAGGGCGGCGGCTGTTGACCAGCTTGACATGCATGGCGAGCGTCTTGGAATCCGTGTGGTAAAGCATCAGATGGGAAGCGATCCTTCGGCTGTTGTGTTTGATGCATGCTCTGCGTGTGAGGCTGCCGGTGGTGGACTTGTTCTTGCCGATACTGCGGGACGACTTCACAACAAGGAAAACCTTGTCAACGAGCTTAAAAAAATCGACAGGGTTGCAAAGTCAAAGGCAAGCGAAGGCTGTTACAAAAAGCTTCTTGTAGTGGATTCAACCACAGGACAAAATGCACTGCGTCAGGCGGAAGTCTTTAACGAGGCTGTTGGTGTTGACGCAATCGTCCTTACAAAATACGATTCAACTGCAAAGGGCGGATGCATCATCTCAATCGGCAAGGAACTGAACATACCCGTGGCCTTTGTCTGCACCGGCGAAAAATATCCGGACATCTCACTGTTGAACCCGGAAAAATATCTTGATGAATTCCTGGAAGGATAGCGGGGCTTTATGACCTTAGAGGCGATGGTTTTGTCTTTGTACATGCTTTTCCCCATTATCTCCCCGCAGCAGGAGCAGCTCCAGGAACACTATCTGGAAACTCATGCGGAACAAAGAAATTCGATAGAGATGGATGGAGGCCAGAGCCTTACTGCCGCATTAAACGAATGGAATCTTTACATGCAGGAAGAATTCCTTGACACCAGCGAAGGTGAAATTGCCATCGACAATCTTGAGCTTTTGGAAAATCCGGAGTTTGGTCCACAGAGTGCCGGTTCTGCACTTGCCCTTGGTCTTGAGGAAGAAAACTATGCGGAGATTGTATATAAGAATTCCCTGAAGCGACTTGCGTTTTTCAATTATGGTGAGGAATACTTCAGCCCGTCGTCTCCTCTTGACGGTTCAAACGCGACGGTTAACGTCAACTCTTCAATTATTGTTCGCAACGTATACGACGACCTCTACCGCCTCAAGGAAAAAATCACATGGAAGAATGCACCTACTGTAAAGGATTCTGTGATGCTCAGCAAGATTGAATTTTTCTACGGCTCTGGTGATTCTTCATTTCCGGTAAGGGAACGTCAGGAACTCTATGAAAAAAAGATTGTAAACGTCATACGATATTCTCCGTCCGGCAAAGTCCTTCAGTTTGAAAAATTCTCAAAGGCAGGTCCAAAATCCAAAGAAGTTCTGGAACAAAAGATTGTCTATGATTATGATTCAAAGGGCAGGGTAATTCTTGAAGAAAGCTCAGACCGTGTTGAAGACGGCAGTTTTGTTGAAAGGAAGAGGGAATACAAGTATGTGACGGATGGTGTCAAGCCCAGCGTAAAGTATTATGAGAATGGAGTGTTAAGGCTTCAGACGGAATATGGATTCAGTGACTACACCTATGTGGAAACCGTTTTCTTTGACGGCGGTTTTTCCATAAAGAGCGAGTTCAAGGATGGAGTAAAGGTGAATGAAACGATTTATCATGCGGGAAAGGAATACGAGGGTATCTTGAATGAATAAGAGGCGTAATGTTTTTTCTTCCCTTAAATGGATTAACTATGTTTCCCGAAGGTTCAACAAGGTGGACAGAAGCGGAAGGACTGCGGTTACCTCCAACCTGTCAAGCCTTGGTGTATGCTTTGGAGTTCTTGCGCTCATTGTGGTCATCTCGGTTATGAACGGATTCCAGATGGAATTCATCGATGCCATAATGGAAGTCTCTTCGTATCATGTACGTGCAACAGAAATCGACGACATTGATGAATTTACACGCTGGTGTGAAGAAGATAGAAACGTAACTACAGTGATTCCCTTTTATGAGGCTCAGGGGCTCATGCTCAGTTCATCCGGTCAGGAAGGGGCTGCCCTTGTGCGTGCGATTGATCCAGACGTAATGCAGAAGGATGCCGGTTTTGACAGGGAAATGAAAATGGTTTCCGGTGACTTTGACTTGAGCGACGAAACTTCCATCGTTTTGGGAAATGACCTTGCAACAAGCATTGGTGCCAGAGTCGGCGGTACTGTCACGATTTTTGCATTGAGCGGCTCCAGCGACGTAAGCCTTTTTTCAAATCAGAGGTCCTTTGTCGTAAAGGGAATCTTTTTTACAAATTACGCAGACATAAACAACGCCTATTCGTTCATCAGTCTGGATGCAGGCAAAAGGAATTTTGGAGAAAGCGCCAGGGAAGTTCTTGGAATAAAAATCAAGGACAGCAACAGGGATTCTGCATTTATCTCAAAGTTGAACCAAAAGTTTCCGTCGGTCAAGGCTGATTCGTGGAGGTCATACAACCGTGCGTTCTTTGGTGCGCTTCGGGTAGAAAAAAACATGCTCATGCTCATGGTGTTTCTGATTTTTGTTGTGGTTGCAATCAACATCTACAATGGAATGCGGAGGATGGTCTACGAGCGGCGGGAAGAAATTGCGGTCCTTACGGCTTTGGGCAGCTCCAAGAGGAACGTTCAGGCTGTGTTCATTTACAAGGGGTTTGTGACTGGAATCAGTGGGGCTCTTCCCGGTCTTCTTCTTGGACTTTTGGTGTGCGTGAACATGCGGAAGGTGTTCCTGTTTTTGTCCAAGGCCCAGTATTACGTCCAGTACTTCATCACAATGATTCTTTCTCCTTCAAATGCTTTGATGATGCAGGAAAATCCAATGTTCAGAATCTATGCAAGCATTCCGGCCCGCATGGTTTTTAGCGAGATAATATTGATTTTCTTTTTTGGCATATTTGCATCCCTGTCTGCTTCGTGGTTTGCAAGCAGGCAAATTCTAAAGGTTACTGTAGCGGAGGTTCTTCATGACGACTGATTTGAACGAAAACGATATTATTGTGCGCATTGCATCTCTGGAAAAGACATTTAAAACTTCCAGCGAAACCCTGACGATTTTAAAAAACCTTGACATGAACGTAAGGCGCGGAACCAAGTGCGTAATCGTCGGCAAGAGCGGCAGCGGAAAGTCAACCCTGCTCAACATCATCGGAGGCCTGGATACTGCTTCATCCGGTACGGTGGAGATTGACGGAAAGCTTATATCATCGCTTGGAGAGGAAGAACTCACGGACTACAGGCAGAAATTCCTTGGTCTGATTTTTCAGTTCCATTATCTTTTAAAGGATTTTACCGCACTTGAAAACATTTTCCTTCCGTCGTACATGGCGGGCGTATCAAAAAAGCTTGCAATGGAAAAGGCAAAGGCACTTCTGAACGATGTGGGGCTCAGCGACAGGGCAAACCATCTTCCTTCGGCACTTTCCGGCGGAGAGAGGCAGAGGGTGGCTGTTGCCCGTAGCCTCATAAACGATCCTGAATTGATTCTGGCGGATGAACCCACGGGAAACCTTGACCCTGCAAATGCGGCGGTTATCGGTGACCTCTTGTTTTCCATGGCGGACAAATACAAGAAGACCCTCATACTCGTAACCCACGACATGAATCTTGCATCCAAAGGAGACCTCAAGCTCTTCCTTAAAAACGGAGCCTTGTCAGAGGACGGTGAGATATGACCTTTTCTTCTTCATTCCTGTATGCAATAAGGCTGTGTTTTCCTCACCGCACTTCTTCTGACAGAAGCCTGGGACGCAGGAGTCTGTTTGGTGCAATGATGTGCATCGGCATAAGCCTTGTTCCACTTGTTTCAGTCCTCATCATAAGCGAGGGAATGATTCAGGGAATTACCGGACGCATGATAGGGCTTTCGACCCAAGACCTGCAGGTTTACGTAAGCTCACTTTCTCCTGATGTGGAAGAATACGAGGACATGGTGGAAATCTCCGACCGTTTTTCAGAACTTCAGGGAATTACAGGCTCCTATCCTGAGATGCAGGGCATGGCTCTGGTTTCTTTTAACGGAATAAGGACGGGTGCGACGGTTCGCGGTGTCCAAAACGACATATTCCAGACGAACACGGGATTTTCTTCCCTCATGCAGGTAAAGGAGGGCGAGGCGGATTTGTCCGGTGAACGCAACATGATTGTGGGCGAAAAAATATCCCAGATTCTGGACATTCATCCTCAGGATAAAATCAGCCTCATCACGGTGGAAAAAGTCGGTGAGCAGATGGTTCCAAAGATGGCGGTGTTTACGGTAAGCGGTGTGGTTTCTTCCGGATATCAGGAACTTGACGCGCTGTGGGTGTTCATTCCCCTGGAAACGGCCTTTTCAGTACTGTCCAAGAGATCCAGCAAGACTGTGTTCTCACTTACCACAAGCGATCCTTTTTCGGGGGATCTGGCAAAGATAAAGCAGAACGTCAGGAACGACATCATGGGCTATGGAGACAACATTACGCTTGACCAGAGCAGGGTGTATTCGTGGAATGAGCTTAATGCCGCGGAATACGAGAATTTTGCGTCAACAAAGCTTTTGCTCCTTTTGATAATGCTTTTGATAGTGCTGGTTGCATCCGTAAACATCAGTTCGGCCCTTGTGATGATTGTCATGGAAAGGCGCAAGGAAATAGCGATTCTAAAGAGTGTGGGGGCCGACAGTTCCGGAATTACGGCAAGTTTCCTTCTGATTGGAATCGTTTCGGGGGCTGGCGGAGTCCTGACTGGCATTCCCGTAGGTCTTTTGGCCGGAGTGAACATCAACAGGATAATCTCTTTTATGGAAAAGGTGGTGAACCTCTTCCTGAAATTCGCATACGTTTTGGCAAATGGCAACCAGGGGGGCTTTACTTCCGTCCATCTTCTGGATCCCGCCTATTATCTGCAGGAAATCCCTGTAATCATACCCTTTGGAGAACTTTTGGTCATTACTCTGGGAACCCTCATACTGTCGCTGATTGTGTCTGCCATACCCGCAATAAAGGCCGGAAAGGAAAAACCGCTGGATACTTTGCGTAAAATGTAAATTTAGTGTATAATGTTACATCTGGTGCTTGAAGGCGTTATTGTGTATAGGGTAGCTTTGGAGGATTGAATTATGGTATGTGATTTTTGCCATGAAGAAAAGGCGGTTATTTTTCTGGAACAGGTAAACAACGGTCAAAAGCGCAAGATTAACATGTGCATGAAGTGCGCCCTTGAACGCGGTATAAGCGATGATCCCAGAAGCATAGAGGCTTCCATAGGCGACCTTTTTTCCGAACTTACCGCAGTTGCCCAGAAACTCCGTGCCGAAGACTCCAAGATGTGTCCTGTTTGCGGAACATCCCTTGCCCAGATAAAAAAGACCATGATGGCCGGTTGTCCTGAATGCTATTCAATTTTCAAGGCTGACATAAGGAAATGTCTGGAAAACAAGGGTATTTCGGGTACATATTCGGGTTCCATGCCACAGAGGCTTTCCAACGTGCATTCTGTCCTCAACGACCGCATGATTCTCCAGAACAAGCTGGATGCGGCGGTTGCAAGTGAAGACTACGAAAAGGCCGCCATGTACCGCGACTACCTCAGAGCCCTGGAGAATCAGGCTGTAGCCGACGGAAGCCGTGATAATGCCGGGGAGGAAGAGGGCTGATGAAAGACAACTCACCTCAGACCGAAGGCACGGAAGCCTGGTACACGTATGACGGTCAGGATAATGACGTTATTGTGGCCACCAGGGTACGACTTGCACGAAACCTTGCAGATTTTCCCTTCCCGGAACATTTGCGTCCCGGAGATGACGAAAGGATTATTTCAATTGTATTCGATGCTTTCAACCAGATGCCTGACGGAGATTTTTTCCAGGCTGTGACCATGGACAAGCTCGACACCCTTGGCTGGCGGATACTTCACGAAAGGGGTGCGCTTGACGTTCACGGTTCAAAAAAAGAAGGCCTTGTCCTCCGCAATGACGGAAAGCTGTCATGTACGGTAAACTCCGGTGATCACGTTCAGATAAAGGCGTTTGCAACCGGACTTGATTTGGACCAGACAATGCGCATGGCAACTTCTGTTGATTCACTATTGCAGTCAAAGATTCAGTTTGCGGCAAGCTATGATTTCGGTTACCTTACGGCCAACACTTGGGATGCGGGAAGTGGAATGAAGATTTCACTCAGAATGCATCTTCCGTCTGTGGCGGCAATGGGAGGCATCAGGTCACTTGCATCGATGGTCATGTCGGAAGGCTTTTCCTTTACGGCAACATATGGCAACGGCGGATATAACAATGTGGACGGTTCCGGTGGGAAAGGTTCGTCCCTTGGTTCGTATTATACTCTGGATACGGTTAACAGCCAGTCTGGAACTGAACTTGATCAAATGAGCGCTGTGGTTTCCATGGCGGCCAAAATCAAGGACATGGAAAGGACAAGTCGTGATGAATGCAAGATGAACAGTACTACTAGCGTAAAAAACTACATGTACCGTGCTGTTGCCCTTGCAAGATCCAGCATGTTCGTTTCCCTGCGCGAGGCGATTTCCATAATCAGCGGCGTAAAATGGGGAAAGGATATGGGCTTTTTGACCGGAATTGACGATACTGAATTACACGCCCTTTTGTACAGAATACAGGAGGGGCATCTTGAGTATGTCCTTAAAAACGGTATTTTCCATTTTGAAAAGGACGTAAAGGATGTGCCGCAGAAGAAAAATGAAAGGCTCAGGGCTTTGATTTTGCAGGAAGCCTTTCAGGACATTAAACTGGCCCTCTAGGGCTCTAGGAGTTGGGAAATGATAAGAGGTCCTTCACCTCGCGTACAGAGGATTATTTCGGTTCTTGCACCCGAAGAAGCATATAATTTTGGCAGCAGCCAGCTTGATGTGGAGCACATGGTTCTTGCACTGCTGAAGTCTGCCGACGGTTTGGGATACATCGTCCTCAAGGCACTTAAGATAAACGTGCTCATGCTTCAGACTACAATTGAACAGAGCATGCCGGCCAGAATTTCCAATACGGCCCTGTATGATTTGCCACGTTCTGCAAGGCTTTCTGCATTGATGGAAGTTGCTGGGGTAGAGGCAAGGATTACCAGGTCTGACTACATAGGTACCGAACACATCCTGCTTGCGGCAATTCGCGAGGAAAAATCCATCGTAAAGACTTTTTTTGAACGGGCAGGCATTACGCTTGATCAGGCAAGACAGTGCGCCATGGAAATCCAGAAGAAGGTTCCTTCATCAGCAAAACTGGACGGAAATTCCACACCATATTCAGAGCCGGTTCCCACGATGTCTGACGGAAGTTCACAGAAGAAAAAGAGTGCGGACAGCATACTTCAGCAGTTCAGCCGTGACCTTACGGAAATTGCACGTGATTCAGATACGGATCCTGTTGTAGGAAGAGAACAGGAGATAAGCCGCATAGTGCAAACTCTCAGCCGCAGGAGCAAAAACAATCCGATTCTTGTTGGAGAGCCTGGTGTCGGAAAAACCGCCATAGTAGAAGGCCTTGCACAAAGGATAGTAAAGGGAAATGTTCCGCGTGGACTCTTAAAGAAGCGCATACTCTGTCTGGACCTTGCCGCAATGATAGCCGGAACAAAATACCGCGGTGACTTTGAGGAAAGGATGAAGAGGGTGATGAAGGAAGTCAAGGAAAACCGTGACATAATCCTCTTTGTTGACGAAATACACACGATAATCGGAGCCGGAGGACCGGAAGGTTCAATGGAGGCTAGCAACATGATAAAGCCCGCCCTGAGCCGTGGAGAAATACAGATAATCGGAGCCACAACCTTAAAGGAATACCGTAACCGTCTGGAGCGTGATACGGCCCTTACGCGAAGGTTCCAGATGATTATGATAAACGAACCCAGCGATGCGGAAACGGAACAGATGCTGGAAGGACTCAAGACAAAGTTTGAAGACTTCCACCATGTGCGCTACGATGATGACGTAATAAAGGCCACGGTAAAATACAGCCGCCGCTACATTCAGGAAAGGTGTCTGCCCGACAAGGCGATAGACGTTCTGGACGAAGCCGGTGCCGCAAAGAAGATTCAAAATGAACAGAGGCCGGTGGAACTTGAACAGCTGGAAAAGACCATCGATGAGCTTATAGAAGAAAAGAGGAATCTGGTTCAGGAACAGGACTACGAACAGGCCGCCTATGTGCGTGACAAGGTTTCCCACCTAAGGAAGCAGCTTGACGAATACAACACTGCACTCAGGGCTCAGGACGCAAGGGTAAGGACCAGGGTCACGGTGCAGGACATTTGTTCCGTCATTTCCGGCATGACAGGAATCCCGATAGAAAAACTTGATGCCGACGAAAGCAAAAAACTCCTTCAGATGGAGGATACACTCAAAAAGGATGTCATCGGTCAGGATAAGGCTATTTCCGTAATCAGTTCCGCAGTAAGAAGAAGCCGCTCAGGTGTCTCATCCCTAAAGAGGCCGATTGGATCATTCATATTCCTGGGACCAACAGGTGTGGGAAAAACACAGCTTGCAAAGGCTCTAGCAAAATTCCTGTTTGGAAGCGAGGATGCCCTTATCCGCTTTGACATGAGCGAATTCAGCGACAAATATACTTCATCATCTTTAATCGGAGCGCCACCAGGATACATCGGTCACGAAGAGGGAGGCCGCCTTACCGAAAAAGTCAGGCAGAAACCGTATTCAGTTGTTTTGTTTGACGAAATTGAAAAAGCCGACCCGCAGATATTCAACCTTCTGCTTCAGATTTTTGAAGAAGGTGAGCTGTCGGATACACAGAACCACACCGTAAGCTTTAAGAACACCCTGGTGATTTTGACAAGCAATGCCGGAGTACGCAACATCAATGCGGAATCAAAACTGGGCTTTGCATCCAGCAAGGACGGAATACTGCCCCACGACGAAATGGAGCAGAACGCCATGGAAGAACTGAAGCACATAATGTCTCCTGAGCTCATAAACCGCATTGACGATGTAATCGTGTTCAACGCATTGGGTAAAAAGGAAATCAGCAGCATACTCGACATTCAAATCAGGGAGCTGGAAGAACGGATTGCCGAACAGGGACTTACAATCTCCGTAAAGCCAAAGGCACGCGAATATATGGTTGAGCATGGTTATGACCAGCTGATGGGAGCCCGACCGATGAGGCGCCTGATTCAGCAGGAAATTGAAGACCAGCTTGCAACCCTCATACTTTCCGGCAAGGGGAAAAACAGTTCCCGCGTTGTAATCGAATGCAAGAATGACAAGCTCAAGGTATCATTTGCAGATGCGGGAGGCGTAAAAAAACTGACGAACATTTCAGACGAAGCCCATCCCCTTAAAATTGAAGGATCTCATCCCATGGAATATATGGAGCAAACGGAATAACAGGAGTTCAACATGAAGGAATTTTTGCCCTACGATACAGTCAGAAATGATGCTCTTCTTCTTGCACACAAGATTTATCAGGAGGACGGTTTTGTTCCGGACGTAATTTATGCGTCATTGCGTGGTGGTGCATACATGGCCAATATCCTGAGCGAATACTACAAGGTGGCACTCAAGAGGCACAAGCCTGTTTTGTATGCGGCAGTTGTGGCACGTTCCTATACCGACGTAAAGCAGCATGATGCGGTTCGTGTGGACGGCTGGACCTACTCTCCGGACTATCTGAGGCAGGGCGACAACGTAATGCTTGTGGACGACATCTACGACTCAGGAAAGACATTGAACTATCTTGTGGGAGTCCTTTTGGAAAAGGGAATTCCCCGCGAAAACATCAAGGTTGTGGTGCATGACTACAAGGTCTACAAATACAAGGAGGCGCTTCCAATCGTTCCCGACTACTGGTGCCGCAAGCTTGACGTGGACAAACCTGAAAACAATACCTGGATAAATTACAACAGCCATGAGCTTGTGGGGCTTACAAAAGAAGAGCTTGAAAACAACTTTTATAAACCATATCCTGAATTAAGGAAGGTGCTTGAGCCGATTTTTGCCGATAAATAAAGAGTATTTCTAAATGGAGGCTTAAATGGCTTTTAAGAGAGCAGGGCTGCGGATTTCCATTTTTCTGACCTTTGTTTTTTGCTGTCAGATTGCCGTGGCGCTGGATGTTCAGGAAATCATACCTTACTCAATTGACCGCGACGGAACCTTTACCTTTACCGGTGATTTTTTGATTTATCAGATAGACGATGAATACTGGTCTGCGGATAAGACTCCAAGAAAGCTTGACATGAGGCAGGACCACATTGTCCGCTGGCAGTCAATGGCATACGAGGAAGGAAATCCCGTATCATCAAAGAAAATAATGAGGCATGGGGCAGACATCTATGTAGGCTCAACTTCCTCAAGAGACAGGCAATACCCTGCCGGTTCAATTCAAAATCCATATCAGACCATTGAAGAAGCATTGGCCCTTGCAAACGAGGGGTACCTGTGTAAGGTTCATCTGGTGTCCGATATGGAAATGGAAAGGTCATTTACGCTGACTCAGGATTGCACGATAGACGGAGCGGATCATACCCTCTGTTTTATTGACGATGCGGTTCTGTTTGTTCAGGATGCGGATGTTCAGCTTGAATTGTGTGTCCTGAAAAAGGAAAGTAACGCTTCCTCTGACCGGATTATTGATGCAAAAGGATCAAGCCTGAGTTTTTATGACTGTGAACTTATCGGAAACTTTTTGGAAACTGCCTCTATGGTGGATCTTAAGGACAGCCGTTTAAGCTTTAATGGCGGTGGTCTGACAATGCAGAGCAAAGAATATGCGGTCCTGGTCAATTCGAGGGATTCCGCCGTATCAATAAATGAATCAAGGTTGACATGTACAGGTGTTCATGCCACAGCCCTGAGTGTCAATGGAGGCTCATGCTCTCTGACAAACAGCTCATGCACATTGTGGGGTGAGCTTGGACGCATGATAGAAGCCAGCGGAACCAGACTTTCACTTTACGGAAACAGTTTTACGGGGCATCTTACAAAAGGCGACGGTCGTTCTCTGTATGTAGATGAAATATGTACTGTGATTCAGGATGAAGATAATGTCGAGGTGTTTGATTAATGTCCGGTTTATTGGCAGGCCTTGATGAAGCGGGAAGGGGACCTCTGGCAGGCCCTGTTGTAGCCGCATGTGTCGTATTAAGTCCTGGTTTTCCTGTTGAAATTTTGGGTGACAGCAAAAAGCTTTCCGAGAGAAAAAGAAACATGGCAGAAAAAATCATAAAGGAAAAATGCCTCTGGGGTGTTGCCCGCGTTGAACACGATGAAATTGACAGAATCAACATCCTGAATGCAAGCCTCCTTGCCATGAAAAAAGCATACGAAAAGATG
>DBWR01000074.1:29777-41736 GCA_002309305.1 Treponema sp. UBA1233
ATTGTGGACGGAAACAAAGTGCCGGATCTTTCTTGTGAAGTTGAGTCAAAGGTCAAGGCTGATGCCACGGTTCCTGAGGTTATGGCGGCCAGCATACTTGCCAAGGTTGAGCGTGACAGGATAATGGTCAAATATGACGCGCTTTACCCCGAATACGGATATGCAAAGCACAAGGGATATCCCACAAAGGCTCATAGGGAAATCTGCCGTAAAATCGGACCGTCTCCCATTCAGCGGATGAGCTTTAGTTATGAAAAAAAGTAGAAATCAGTATTCGTTGTCTTCTTTTGTTGTGGCACGCTTTGAAGTTACGATGATGCGTCCTGTTTTCTTTACGCCGGTATCTTCCTTTTTGGCCTTGCGTTCGGCAACAAGACGGCTTTCTCCCTTTCTGCGGTAAACCTTCTTTTTTGAGGCATCAGAATCAGATTCACCCTGGCCGAATTTGGCTTCCTTGGCGGCTTTCTTTTCTGCCTTGGCCTTGGCCTTTTCCTTCCTGTCCTTTTCTATGAACGTAAGGGCCTGATCCATGCCTGACAAAAATTCCTGCATGTCGTCAGCAAAAACTACGATGGCACGCCTGTCATCCTGTCCGTCCTTGACCTTGCTTTCGACAATCTGCAAAAACACGTCATGGTTACGGTTTTCCTTGACATTGAAAAAATATGAACGGTTGTCAAAGTTTATTTGAGTCGTATAAAGTTCACCGCGAATACCCATCGTTTCCTTCCTTGTTCATGTAAATGGATTTTCAAGAAATATAATATATTAAAGAAAAAAAAACAAGTATGTGAACTTATAAATCACCAGTTTACATGATGATAACACCAACCCGCCAACATAGCCCAGAATTCGATTTCCGACAAGTCTTTAGTAAGGATTGTCACGCGGATTTAATGAATTAAGAATTATGAATTATGAATTCTTAATTGCTCTGCAATTTCCTGTACTTTTTCAAGTGGGAGCTCAAGACAGCGGGAAACAGTTTCCATTGGGATTCCTTCCCGCAGAAAGTTTTCAGCGGCTTCCATGGCTTTTTGGGCGATACCCTGTTGTATTCCTTTCTCCTCGCCTCTGGAATATGCGGACTTTTCCCGGGAGATGCAGTCGTGGACAAATCGCTCGTAGCCGTACTGGTTCTCCCATTCCTGCTGGTCGCGGCTCATCGTGTTTAGAAGTGTCTGTGCCATCTTCATCTCCTCCTGTCGCAAGCTGTCGCTTGCTCTTATACCGCATTCACTGTTTCGAATTCGATTGTGTCAGTTCCATTTCTGGGACAATATCCTTGGTAAGCTCATGTATTTCGGATTCTGACATTTTAAGGGATTTTGCAATGAGTTCGATGGATACTCCATTGGCGAAAAAGTTCCTGGCGGCTTCCACGGCTTTCTGGGAGGCCCCCTGGGCTAGACCCTCAGCACGACCTACAGAGATGCCTTCTGCACGACCGACAGAGAGGCCCTCCTCGTATGCGTCTTCCTTCTCATCATCTATCGTCTGCTGCCATGTCATGTACTGTTTCCTCCAGGTCTTGTTTCTTTTGGCGAAGGCCACCTTCTCCTCGATGGATTTGGTAAGGTCGCTCTGGGGGCTGTGTTCCTTCAGGTACTTCAAGAATGCCCTTGCCTCTTCGTCCTCAATTCTATCATATTCCGACGCATTGAAAAAGACCTTGTAGGCCCTGTCGTTCAGTTTTATGCTTTGGTCATCACGGCAGATGTTCTCAAAGAAATAGACCGGAAGTTTCTTCTTGAATGGGGATTCAAGGCAGAGGAAGATGACGTATGAATCCTTTAGTTTGCTGTACTTGTCTCCTCGTGAAAGGTTGTCCATGTCGATTACGCTTTGATAATAGCGTGCACGTTTGGGTAGCTTTTTGTTGACTGTGGTTTGAATCTCAATGTCAAAGACATGTTTCTTATCCTTTGTGTAAACGTCAAAGCGGACGGATTTAGAGTCCAGGGTCTCATACATTGTCTTTTCGGCCTGGGGCGGTTCCAGGCGCTCAATCTTGATGTCCAGTAGAATCTCTAGGATGCGTCGGCAGAGTTCGGGTTCGCTTTCCATTATCTTGCAGAAGAGGAAGTTGTTGGCAAATGTGAGTTCTTCCCATGACGGTGACTTTTTCTTTTTTGGCATGTTTGGCCTCCAATTAAATAGTAATATGGGACTTACAAAAGCCCCTACTATTTAAATAGTGGTGACCCCCATGTTTTTTAACAATTTTTTGGGAGAATTTTTGAATTTTTTTTCAATTACCATCCAGTAAGATGCTGAAGCAAGTTCAGCATGACAGGCTCAATTCCGAATTCCTAATTCTGAATTATGCATTCTAAATTCTTAATTAACCTATATCTGTAGCTTTTTCAGGGAAATGAGGTTATAATATTAAGAAATCTTTTGTATGCGGGAGACTTACATGAAATCTAGGTTTTTTAGGATTTTGACTTGTACCATGGGCTTGATGGCTCTATCTCTGCCTGTTTTTTCCCAGTTAAAACTGGTGGATTCGTCTGCCAAGGTGGAAGAAGAAAAGGCCATAGCAGAACAAAAGGCCAATAAGCTGAAAAGCATCAAGGAAAACTTCGTCTTTGTGCAGGGCGGAACCTTCCCGATGGGAAGCTCCTCTGGACAAAGTGATGAGAAACCAGTTCACAACGTTACAGTCTCCAGTTTCTACATAGGAAAGACCGAGGTAACCCAGGCCCAGTGGACTGCCGTAATGGGAAACAATCCAAGTGACTTTAAGGGAGACAAGCGTCCTGTGGAATGCGTCAGCTGGTATGATGCCATAGTATTCTGCAACAAGCTGAGCATGATGGACGGCAGGACACCCGCATACAGCGTAAACGGTAAGACAGACCCTGACACATGGGGCTACATTCCCTGCAAGGGAAACTCCATAAGCGGAACCATCACGATGAATACAAACGCAAACGGTTACAGACTGCCTACGGAAGCGGAGTGGGAATTCGCGGCCTGGGGTGGCAAGAAACGTAAGGGCTACAAGTACAGTGGAAGCGACAACCTGAGCACAGTAGCCTGGTATTGTGACAACAGCGGAGACCAGACTCATGATGTGGCCAAAAAGGCTCCGAATGAATTAGGTTTGTATGACATGAGCGGAAATATATGGGAGTGGTGCTGGGACTGGTACGGCTCGTATGGAAGTAATGCACAGACAAATCCTTTTGGGCCCTCGTCGGGCGATTGCCGCGTCCTACGTGGTGGCAGTTGGAACTACTACTCGGACGTCTGTCGTGTTGCCTACCGTAGCTACGACGACCCGGGCCTCAGGGACTGCTTCATGGGCTTCCGCCTGGTCCGCTCCGCCAACTAACGTTGTCGAAACCTTTAAGGAAAGTTATTTGACGTCGGCGGTAAAACCGCCGTGCGGTACCGCGCAGTAACATTCTAAAGGGGCTAGTGGCAGAAGAAGAAAAGACCCTCTCCAGAATCCAGTCGGTAATTTCGGCGAGGAAGCTGTATAATTAAGAATTACGAATTACGCATTAGTTGTCATCCTACCCGAAAAGTCCCGCCGTTTCCTTCAAGACATTGACCAAATCATCCATGGCTTCCTTTGTCGTGTCGTGGCCAAAGCTGAACCTTACGGCATCTTCCTTTTCCTGACCGCTTATGCCCATGCTGTCCAGTACAGGCCGTGAATGCCTTCCCTGCGAACATGCGCTTCCGGTGGAGATGTAATAGCCCTTTTCGCTCAATGCCCTTTCCATGACCTGTCCCGGAATCCCCTTGAATGAGGCCTGGACTATCCACGGAGAAAAGTTTTCGGTCATGCCTTCATCTTCACGGCAGTGTGGGATTATCGTGCATCCCGGTATTGTAAGTATGTCCTTTATGAAGCTTCTGGTCCACTCCATCTGCTGTTCAAAGCGTTCGGTTGAAGATGGATTTTCCTTTCGTATGAGGTATTTTTCAAGGCACATGGAGAATGCCGCCGCACCATAGACGTTTTCGGTTCCGCTCCTTATGTTCTTTTCCTGACCGCCACCCCTTAAAAATGAAGTCATCTGTCGGGAAAGATACAAAAGGCCGATTCCTCTGGGACCTCCGATTTTGTGCGCGCTCATTGCGGCTGAATCAATTCCTGGGGTATTCAAATCAAGCTCGATTTTACCCGCAGCCTGAACGCAGTCAACATGGAACCACGGCTTGCGTCCGTTTTTTGTGTTTTGCAGTATCGCCTGTGCAATTCCCTTTATGTCCTGGATCGCACCGGTTTCGTTGTTTACGCTCATGATGGCAACAAAGGCCGTGTCATCCTGAATGTGGGATACGACAGCCTCTGGTTGAATGAATCCGTTTTTGTCTGGAGAAACTATGATTGGCTTCCACCCGCAGTTTTCCATCATCTTTGTCATGTGGGAGAGTGCAGGATGTTCGATTGCGGAAGTTATAAATGAGCCCTTGCCCTGTCTTGTCAAAAGTGAAAGAAGTGGAATGTGGTCGCTTTCCGTTCCGCCTGATGTAAAATAAAGGGTTTCCGGCTTTACTCCAAGAGCCTTTGCAGCACGTGCCCTGGCTTCCTCAAGAATCTTTTTTGCGTCGGTTCCGGCCTTGTGTATGCTGGACGGATTTGCCCAGTTTTCCAGTGTGAGTTCAAGTGCCTGTCTTGCAATTTCTGCATCCTGGGGGGCGGTGGCAGCCCAGTCAAAATAATGTGTCTTGTCCGTCATTTGAGTACTTTCTCTATTTCCCCATCGCTCACCGTTTGAATTACAGTGTCCGAATAATTTCTTTGCAAAATGAGCCTTATTTCATTGCTGTTGTTTTTCTTGTCCTTGTGCATGGCCCTGATGAGTTCCTGCGTGCAGTCTCCGTCAAATCCTTTGAGTACCGATGGAATGGGGTTCATGTCGTAGCCGTAGGAAGAAAGCATGCTTTTGTTTGTGGCGGCATATTCTTCTGAACAGAGGCCAAGGTTTGCGCTAAGGTCAAGTGCACGTCCGATTCCCCAGACAACAGCCTCTCCGTGTGAAATCGTTCCCAATCCCGCACAGCTTTCAAGGGCATGTCCAAAGGTGTGGCCCAGATTCAGGAAGGCGCGTCTTCCGTGCTCCCTCAGGTCTTCTTCAACTATGGCTGCCTTTGCACAGGCACATTCATCAATTATAACTTTAAGCGTATCGCGGTCCCTTGCCATGACTTTGTCTTTTTCCTGTGTAAAAATACGGCACAGTTTTTCGGAAAACAAAAGGGCTGTCTTTAATGCTTCCCCAAGTCCGGAAAGGTATTCGCTGTCCGGTAAGGAAAGAACGAAATCCGACCACACGTGAAGTTTTTTTGCAGGCCAGAAAGAGCCTATCATGTTCTTGTAGCTTGAATAATCGCATCCTGATTTGCCACCGATAGCGGCATCAACCATGGAAAGAAGGGTAGTGGGTACAAATTCAACTTCCACCCCCCGCTTGTAGATTGATGCGGCAAAAGCGGTCATGTCGCAGATTACCCCGCCACCTATGGCAATGAAAAGGCAGTTGCGGTTATAGTCGTGTTCAAGTGCTGCCTGAATTATGTTCGTTATGTTCTGCAGGGTTTTGAATCTTTCGCCTGATCCAAGGACTACAAGAAGGTCATTGCCCGAAGAAAAGAGCCTTGCCCCGTCGCAAAGTGTGGTACATTCAACTTGGGTAAAGCTTTTGGAAAATTCTTTCATGGATTCAAGTGAAAAAATTGAAGCGTCCGTGACAAAAAGCCTCTGCCGTCCGTCACAGGTGTCCTTAAGGTAGACTTCCTCCGGCGAAGGTTTCCCCTGATAAAAATATATGTCTGTCCTGTCAAATCCGGAGTCTTTTGGGTATGAGATGGTAAATAAGTTTTTTTCCATGCGGAGAATTTAGTATTTTTTATCTGTCATGTCAACTAGCTTGTCGATTACCTTCTGGAGCCTTGTAAGTTCCCTGTCCAAAGTCCTCTTGTAATCGAGTTCACCGTTTACAATGCGCTCACGTTCATCTTCCCAGTTCTGGATGTCGGTCAGGTAAAGGAAGTTGAACTGGGATACGGTTGCCTTTTCCGCCCAGAGCTTTACTTCTTCCCAGTAGTAGTAGCCCGCTTCATAGCATGATTTTGCCTTTTCCAGGTTGCGGAGGTATTCCTCGTTCCAGGGGGCATCGTAAAAGAGTGCGGCCTGCTTGTCGTATATGCGGCCAAGACGGAGGTGCTGCTCTATAAGCTTGAGGTTTATGTGCATCATGAAGAGATAGCGGTATTTTTCCCATTCGCGTTCGGTCTCTACATGGGCCATGGCATAGTATGGGTTTGCAAAGTCGGCATTGACGGCCTTTTCCAGCCAGTAGATGTTTTCGATGCAGTCATCGGGAAGCTGCTGGTAGTGGATGTGGTAGAGCTTGTAGTAGTCTTCCTTGTATTTACAGACGTATGCGCTTGCACTGTCTGCAACAATGATGGCAAAAAGCACAAAGGCAAGGAGGAATTTATGTTTTCCGTTAAAAAAATTCTTTTTCACGCCTTGTTTATCGGCAAAAAGGACCTAAATGTTAAGACCCCATTTTGTCGGCTTTGCGTATCATGCTGGTTTCCCACCTCAAGAGGCTTCTTTCGGCTCCCAGTTCATTGCCCCGTACGTCGCACATTACACGGAATACAGGTTCTGTTCCGCTTGGACGCATCCAGATGAATGCAAACGGTCTCTGTGCCTGGTCATAGAACATGATTTTAAGGCCTCCGTTACCGTTGTTCCAGCTTTCTCCATTCCTGAGTTCCCTTTCCACGGTTCCGTTGGTGGCAAAAACCCTGTAGCTGTAGATTGAATATATTGCCTGCATTTCCTCAAGGTGCTGGTCCCATTCCGCGTCAAAGACTTCCTGGAAATGTTCCTTTAGTATGCCCTTGTCTTCTGTTTCTACCTGCAGAATCGCACTTTCCTCACTTACACCTGTAGTAGTGTATTCGGGGAGGGTAGCCATGATGTCTGCCATGGTAAAATCTTCCCTGTACTTGTATTCCTGGTCTGATTTCTTGCACCACAGATGGAATGGCCCAAGATTCTTGCTTCCGTCGGCATTAACTGTGTCACGTATTGTAAGAAGCTTGACTATTGCAAAAACTGTGGCAATCGGGTCACGCACGCTGGACGGATAGGTGATGTTTCCGCCGTTGCTTCCTTCTCCCAGAATGCGCACTGTATATCCCTGACTTCTTTTCTCTCGGGCAAGGTTAACGACATTTGCCTCTCCAACTTCCGCCCTGAACAGAGACAGGTTCAATGCCTTGCATATATGGTCTATCCTCATGGAAGTAGGTCCGTTTACAACCACTGCTGTCTTTCCGTAATGGGCCATTGCTTTCCAGAGGAGGCTTTTTTGCGGGAATGTGTTGTGTTTCCAGATTTCAAAGGCAGTTTCTGCAATTACACTTAGTGCAAAGACATCCTGTGCCTCTATTGTTTTGGCTGACCGGCTTTTTTTATCCCAGTAGACTATGTTTCCGCGGTCTCCGTCGCAGTCCGGCATATAGCCAAGAACTGTATCCTCGTCACCGTCCTTGTGCAGGTCTTCCATGACTTCCACACACCATTTGAGGTTTTCCGGTTCTGGAATGATTTCGTGAGCAATGTTCCCGGGCTCGTTGTTAAATGGCAGGAAATTGATGCCGGAACCCGTTATGATCTTGTCGTCAACTGATCTGGTCCTTGATGAACCGTTCATGTCGGCTGTTATGCCAAGCGGATGTTTTTGGAATGATGCCCTGATTATTGAGAATACCTCATCCTGAACGTGCGGGTCTGTTGTTCCGGTTATTACTTCCCTAAGGAAATCCTCGTAAACCCAGAGGGATTCCTTTTTATACTGGTCGCTCAGGGTATAGGCAAGCTGGAGTTCCCTTTCGTCACATCCATGGAGCAAGTCCTGTGCGTTTTCCTCTGCTTCCGGTGAGGCACATTTTTCCAGGAAGGCATCTACCAGTCTGGAATTTTCAGGTCCAGGAATGACACCGCCGTCGTTAAGCCCGAATTTTATGCCGTTGTGGCCGATTGGGTTGTGGCTTGCGGATATATATACAAAACCGCTGAAAGAACGTGCATAGGCCATGATTTCCGGGGCGGATGCAATTCCAAGATAGCGGACATTTATTTCCTTTGCAATGAGGGTCCTGAGTATGCAGTCAGTTATTTCCTCTCCGGTAGGACGGGTATCCCTGGCAACTACGACAACAGGCTTCCCCTTGGCCTTTTCAGTGATGTAATCAGAAAATGTGTCGGCGATAAGGGCACAAAGCTCCGTATTTTCATATCCAATATCAGGTGAGACATCCTCACCGTCTCCAGATTCAGCAAAAACCTTGCGCCAGCCCGACGCAGAAAGAATCATGTTATGTTCCATAAAAGACAGTATAATCCCAAAAGTAAATTCATGCAACCTAATTCCGCATTAAGCTTGGTTCACATTGTGTATTCTGCTATAGTAAATTCAGAATTAAAAAATCCTCTTGTTTTTTTAATGTGATTGGATTATATTATAGTAAAGGCATCCGCAATCTAGCGTCTTGCCTCTAGGTTTGTTTTGTCCCTATGGACAAAGCCTGCCACGAAGGGTCGAAGCTTGGTGGCAGGCTATTTTTTTTTCTTACGTTTCTTCCTCTTTTTTGTGGAAAGGCGCGTAATGATGTCGATGAGAAGCTGAATTGCTGTAAACAGCAGATCCAAAAACTCATATAGACTCATAGCAGCCTCCTAATCATACGTAATCCGTCCTAATTTCTCAGAACAGTCGAATTTTGGAGGCAAGACCACCATCGATTGCGAATGCCACTAATATATAATTAGTATCAGCCCCCAATGTTTTTAACAATTTTTGGAAGGATTTTTTTGTTTTTTTTTCAATCACCAACCAGCAAGACACAAAGCAAATCTGCAAGACAAGCTCAATTCCTCATTCCTCATTATGAATTATGAATTATGAATTATGAATTATGAATTATGAATTATGAATTCCCCCTCTTGAATCAAACAGCAAGTTTTTGTATAATTATTTAATCTATCTTTAAAACTTTTGAATATTTATGCGAAAACTTAACGACGGAGGAAATCATGTCTTTTGAAACATTGGATTATGGTGAATTGATTCAAAAACTGACCAAGCTGGCACAAAATAATGACCCCATCGATACAAGCCTTTATCAGAAATATGATGTAAAGCGTGGACTCCGTTATGCAGACGGTCGCGGTGTTCTTGTAGGCCTTACACATATCGGTGATGTTGTCGGCTATGAGATGGACGAAAATGGAAACAAGGTTGCAATTCCAGGCCGCCTGATTTACCGTGGATATTCAGTTGAAGACATTGTTCATGACGCTCAGAAAAACCATCAGTTTGGATATGAGCAGTGCGTTTACCTCCTTCTTTTTGGAGAACTGCCCACACAGCAGCAGCTTGATGAATTTACCTATGTCCTTGGTGCGTTGAGGACCCTTCCGCCTAATTTCACGGAAGACATGATCATGAAGGCTCCTTCCAGCGACATAATGAACAAGATTGCCCGTGGAGTCCTTGCTTCATATTCATATGACAGTGATCCGGAAAACCGTGACGTGCAGAATGTAATGCGTCAGTGTGTTGAGCTCATCTCCCGTTTCGGAACCCTTGCAGCCTACGGATATCAGGCAAAGAGGCGTTATTATGACGGAAAGAGCATGTACATCCACAATCCGGACCCCAGCCTGAGCACATCAGAGAATTTCCTGCGTCTTATTCGTGCGGACAAATCATACACACGCCTTGAAGCCGAGATCCTTGACCTTGCGCTTATCCTTCATGCAGAGCACGGTGGTGGAAACAACTCATCTCTAACGATTCATGTCGTCTCTTCTGCTGATACGGATACATATTCCGCTGTTGCCGCTGCCGTCGGTTCTCTTAAGGGACGCCGTCATGGTGGTGCCAACATCCGCGTAATGGAAATGATGGATGAAATCAAGTCCAACGTAAAGGACTGGAGCAACGAGAAGGAAATTGCCGAATACCTCCGCAAGATCCTGCATAAAGAGGCATTCGACCACACCGGCTTGATTTATGGTCAGGGACATGCGGTTTATACGGTCAGCGATCCGCGTACCACACTGTTAAAGGCAAAGGCTACCGAACTTGCAAAAGAAAAGGGTTGCGAGGAAGAACTCAACCTGTATAACATAATTGAACGGATTGCCCCTGATGTCATCTACGAAAAGCTCGGGGACAAAAAGCGCATCTGTGCCAACGTCGACTTCTATTCAGGCTTTGTCTATTCCATGCTGGGAATTCCGCGTGAACTGTTTACGCCATTGTTTGCCATAGCCCGTATTGCAGGCTGGAGCGCACACCGCATAGAGGAAATTGTTGCAGGAGGCCGCATTTACCGCCCGGCATACAAGAATGTTCTGGAAGAGCGTGATTACGTGCCGATTGAAGAAAGGGTTCAGAACCCGCTTGGACCGGATAAGGTTCAGGATGATGACGGCGGGACCGCAGGACCTTCAGACTAGGCGATTATAAACTTAAAGTAATAAAATAGGAGTCAGATAAAAATGGAAGGGGATATCTTACTGTTCATCCAAAACAACATCCGGATGCCGTTTTTGGATACGATTATGAAGGGCATAACTTTTCTTGCGGATCACGGATGGTTCTGGATTACGCTTTCACTGGTGCTGCTGATTTTCAAGAAGACGCGCAAAGTGGGCTTCATGTGCTGTTTTGCCATAGGATGCATGTTCCTGATCAACAACATCTGCATAAAGCATATAGTAGACCGAACTAGGCCCTACGAGGTGATACAGGGGCTGGTTCCTCTGGGTAACCTTCCCGATGATTCTTCTTTCCCGTCAGGACATACGGCCATTTCCTTTGCCGTATCAATTGTCCTTCTTTTCACCACAAAAAAACGCTTTGGAATTCCTGCTGTGATTCTTGCCGTTCTGATAGCACTGTCACGCATGTATGTGGGAGTCCATTATCCTACAGATGTGCTTGGTGGACTGGTGGTTGGAATTGTGTGCGCATGTCTTGCCCTATGGCTTGGTCCAAAACTGTGGAAGATAGCCGTAAAGATTCTCCCGTTTTTGGATGATAAGAAAAAGACTGCCTGAAAAGCTCTTTCTTACAGAAAAACACTGCTGAATTCACATATTTTTTTCTTAAAAATGTTGACGATAAGCGTATAATTTTAGTATTTTTTCCTATAACAAGAAGAATTACTTATTATCAAGAGGCCGTTCAATCATGAGCGAAGAAGTAAACGAAAAAGAAGCTGAGTCAGAGGCTCAGACAGATATTCCTGTAGAAAAGGAATCAGAGACAGAAAATGCCGGGGTTCAGGGTTCCGAGGAAACTGTGGCCGAAGAGGACTCTCAGGAATCAGAGCTGGATAAGGCTAAAAAGAGGATTGAGGAGCTCGAGGCAGAGGCTGCGGATTACAAGGACAAATACCTTAGGGCCGTTGCAGATTTCCAGAACCTCAGGAAACGCTCGATTCAGGAAAAGCAGGAAGCATACGACTATGCCAATACAAACTTGCTGAAGGACCTGCTGGACAGCCTGGATAATTTTGACCGTACGGTGGAAGCCGCTTCCAGTGCAAGTGATCCCAAGGCAATTGCGGACGGAGTGACCATGATAAACAAGAGCATGGTGAGCATGCTGGAAAACAAGTACGATCTGGTAGCTTACGGGGCAGTAGGGGACGCTTTTGATCCCGATATTCACGAGGCAATAGGAAAATCCGATGACCCTGTTGCCGAACCGGTTTTAAAAGCAGTATATTTAAAAGGGTACAAGCTTAAGGACAGGGTCATTCGTCATGCAAAGGTTATGGTAAGCATGCCGGATGGAAGTGTCAAGGCTAAAGATACAGGTGACTC
The DNA here is from genome assembly GCA_002309305.1 of Treponema sp. UBA1233. Taxonomy (GTDB): domain Bacteria; phylum Spirochaetota; class Spirochaetia; order Treponematales; family Treponemataceae; genus Treponema_D. The sequence continues at coordinate 41,659 of DBWR01000074.1, forward strand.
CAAAGCTGAAAAAGCGGAAGAGTCTAAATAGAGAATTTTTTTGAGGAGATAATGATATGGGAAAGATTATTGGTATTG
>DBWR01000074.1:41902-42053 GCA_002309305.1 Treponema sp. UBA1233
CGTTTTATCGGACACCGTTACAGCGAGCTTGCAGGTGAGGCAAAGATGGTGCCATATACCGTAATCGACCACGGAGAAGATGTCCGCGTTCAGGTACAGGAAAATGGCGTGGACAAGCAGTATAGTCCTCAGGAAATCAGCGCATTCATCC
>DBWR01000074.1:42125-60229 GCA_002309305.1 Treponema sp. UBA1233
CAGCGCCAGGCAACAAAGGATGCCGGTAAAATCGCAGGCCTTGACGTAAAGAGGATCATCAACGAGCCTACAGCCGCTTCCCTTGCTTTCGGATTCAACAAGGATTCAAAGCAGGAAAAGACAATCGCAGTTTACGACCTTGGTGGTGGTACATTTGATATTTCAATTCTTGAACTTGGTGACGGCGTATTTGAGGTTCAGTCAACCAACGGTAACACACACCTTGGTGGAGACGACTGGGACCGCCGCATAGTCAACTGGCTCATCGACAGCTTTAAGGCAGACACTGGAATCGACCTTTCAAAGGACAGCATGGCACTACAGCGCTTGCGTGAGGCTGCAGAAAACGCAAAGATTTCTCTTTCCAACCAGACGACAGCAGACATCAACCTGCCGTTCATCACAGCTGATGCATCAGGTCCAAAGCACTTGCAGAAGTCACTCAGCCGCTCGGAATTCGAAAAGATGACTGATGACCTCTTTGAGGCAACACGTGAGCCATGTATCAAGGCTATGAATGACGCAGGAATCAGCGCAGACAAGATTGACGAGGTTCTTCTTGTCGGTGGTTCAAGCCGCATGCCAAAGGTTCAGGAAATTGTAAAGAGCATTTTCGGAAAGGAAGGAAGCCGTTCTGTAAACCCGGACGAAGCTGTTGCAATCGGTGCCGCTATTCAGGGTGGTGTTCTTACAGGAGACGTAAAGGACGTTCTCTTGCTGGACGTAACACCTCTTTCACTCGGTATCGAGACAATGGGTGGTGTATTTACACGCCTCATCAACCGCAACACAACTATTCCTACAAAAAAGAGCCAGATCTTCTCTACAGCCGCAGACGGACAGACAGCTGTTACAATCCACGTTCTGCAGGGTGAGCGCGAGATGGCATCAGAAAACCGCACTTTGGGCAACTTTGACCTGGTCGGCATTCCACCGGCACCACGCGGAGTTCCACAGATTGAGGTTACATTCGACATTGACGCAAACGGTATCGTAAAGGTATCCGCAAAGGATATGGGAACCGGAAAAGAACAGAAGATTCAGATCCAGAACTCTTCAGGTCTTAGCGAGGACGAAATCAACCGCATGGTAAAGGATGCTGAAGTCAACGCAGAATCCGACAAAAAGAAGCGTGAGGAAGTTGATGCCCGCAACGAAGCCGACAGCCTTGTATATCAGACGGAAAAGGCACTCAAGGATTACGGTGACAAGGTTTCAGCCGGAGACAAGAGCAAGGTGGAAGATGCAGTCAAGGAATTGAAGGATGCTCTTGCAGGATCAGACATTGCCGCAATCAAGGCAAAGACAGAAAACCTCAAGCAGGCTTCATACAAGATTGCCGAAGAAATGTACAAGGCCCAGAATGCCGCCAGTGGAGCAGGTGCATCAGCAGGAGCCGGTGCAGGTCCAGAGGCTGGCAGTGAAGGTGCCGGTTCTTCCGACAACTCAAAGTTCGACAAGGGAACAGCGGACGACGTGCAGTACGAAGTGCATGACGACAAATAATAAGAAGAACGAAAATGGCAAACAAAAGAGATTACTACGAAGTTTTGGGAGTCGATAAGACTGCCGACAAGGAAACGATAAAGAGGGCTTATAAGAAGCTTGCCATCAAGTACCATCCTGACCGTAACCCCGGAAATAAGGAAGCCGAGGAGAAGTTCAAGGAAGCTACTGAAGCTTATGAAATATTGAGCGACGACCAGAAGCGTCCGATTTATGATCAGTATGGATTTGCTGGTGTTGACGGAATGGGAGGTGCAGGCGGATACAGCCATGCCTTCCACGATTTCAGCGATATTTTTGGTTCCAGTGGCTTCGGAGACATTTTTGAGAATCTCTTTGGTGGCGGTTTTTCATCTTCATCAAGAAGCAGGCAGAACAACGACGGTGCAAGCCTCCGATATGACCTTGAAATCAGCTTCAAGGATGCTGTATATGGCTGCAAGACCGACATCCGGTTCAGGCACAACGAAACCTGTCCGGAATGCAACGGTACGGGGGGTGCCGCCGGTTCCAGCAGGAAGACATGTCCTACCTGTCAGGGTGCGGGGCAAATCAGGCGCAGTGCGGGATTTTTTGCCGTACAGCAGACTTGTCCCACATGTTCCGGAAAAGGTACTGTAATCGACCATCCGTGCCAACAGTGCCGTGGTTCCGGTGTCCAGGAAAAGGAAAAGCGCATGACCGTTACAATTCCTGCAGGAATCGATGACGGAAGGCGAATTTCAATTCCACACCAAGGTGATGCAGGTACAAACGGAGGAAAGCCGGGCGACCTTATCATCGTGGTTCATGTAAAAAGCGACAAATTCTTTGAACGGGACGGCAGTGACCTTTATTGTGCAGTTCCTATTTCCATTTCTCAGGCGGCGTTGGGGGCTGACATCGACATTACGGCGCTCGACGGACGCAGGATTACCGTGCGGATTCCTTCTGGTACCCCACAGGGCAAGCTTTTGCGCATAAAGGACGAGGGAGTTCCTTCTTCTTCCGGCCGAAAGGGTGATTTGTACGTAAAAATCATAGTTCAACTGCCCACCAAACTTACAAGGCAGCAGCAGGCTGTCATGGAAGAGTATGCAAAGCTTGAAAATGCTACAAATACCCCTCAACTTATACCTCTAGCATCTCTGGCACATTAAAAAACTTTTGTGTTTCTGCCGATACTGTGTTATAATGGGAAAAAGGCGTTTTTTTTCATGCGCTTTACCCGTGTGAGACAGTCTCTGGTATTAAGGAGTTTTTATGTTCAAGACGAAACGGTATGCGGTCATGGTGCTGACCGACCTGCTTTTGGTAATAAGTTTAATCCTTTTGGTAGGTTTCATAATCCCCAATCCAATCCGTGAGCAAAGCCGTATTCCGCTTTTTGTCTGGCTTACTGTTGTTGGAGTTTTCATAGTATTATCCGTCGTTTTTCACCTTGCAAGCTTTCATATCGTAGAAAAAATCAAGAAAAGAATATTCCACAAGGAAGAGACGGGGCTCCTTACCGAATTCATTGACAAGCTCAGGTTTTGCTATTCAATGGATGATTTTTATGAAAACATCGGCACAATACTTGAGGAAAAGGGTGACTGTTCGGTTCTTTTCATAGACAGGCAGAAGGATTACGTTCTTTACAACAGTTCCGACAAGCTCACTTGCAATCCCTCAGTCCTTACAAAACTGTCACAAAACTTTCCGGTGTCATGGGCGGAAGGCTGCTTTTTCCTGGGCGACAACTACGGTATCGTTTCCGGGCCAAAAACAGCCCGCGGTTTCTTTATAGTCCACAACAAGCACCAGCTTTTCATTTTCTGCCGCTATACCAAACTTTTTGATCCGGCGGTTTATCCGACTTTCATACACGAGTTCAAGCTCTTTTTTGCAAGGGCAAAGACCATCGATGATCTGGCGGAAATCTCGGAACTTTCATCGGAATGGAACCAGCTTGCGGATACACAGCGCTCATTCCTTCCTCCTGTAATGCCTAAAATCGACAAGCTTAAGGTTGCCGCATATTACCGCCCTCTGGTAAATGTTTCCGGTGACTATTATACAGTTTTGCCCATATCCCGCTCAAAAACACTTTTGATGTTGGGAGACGTGTCTGGTAAAGGTCTTGCGGCCGCACTTGTCATGGGTCTCGTGATGAATACCGTAAAGATTTTGGACAATAAGGAAGATTTGCCCAACATGATTCGTGCTGTTGACAAGGCCATCAAGGAAATGAAGCTTCAGGACAAGTACACGGTTCTTTTCCTGGGCATTGTTGATACAAACGCAATGACCATACGTTATGTAAACGCATCCATGTCTGACCCGCTCATCATTTCAAAGTCTCCGGACGGATACAGGATAAAACCGCTCAGCTCCAACTGCTCTCTGGTAGGAATCATCGATTTGATGGAAGTAACTGTAAGCGAACAGAGGCTTTTCCGCGGCGATGTAATCCTCATGGCATCTGACGGTGTATCAGAAGTAATGGACGAAAGCGGTGTGGAATTGGGAGACACAAAGCTGTACGAAGATACAATCAAATCCTGTGCCGTAAAGGAACCTCAGGAATTCATAGACGATGTGGTAAATCTTGTAATGACCTATAATGGTGACAAAAAATTACGCGATGACGTTACCATGATGGTGGCAAAGGTAGAGGGGTAAGCTATGTTTTTTATGTTGTTAAGTGCTTTAGTTGGCGCTCTGCTGATTGTTTTTGCTTTTTCTTTTGATAACACAAACGGCTCACGTTTCAATAATCCTCTTGTAAACATGGTTATGTTCGTGTCCGCAATATTCTTCCTGCTGGCACTTGTTCAGTTATTTACAATCATTTCGGCTCCACGTCAGTTCGTGCTTTTGATTGCTAAGCTGATGTATGTGCTCATGGCTTGGGTTTCTACCGGCCTGTGCAAGATAGCGGTTACCTATGACTCTGAAAAAGAGCGGCATCCGGCATTGAATGTATTCCAGTGGATATTCAACATTGCGGCATTCGTCGTGATTTTCATCGTAAGGGGTGCTTTCCGTGACTTGATAATCGAACCGGACAATTACGTAAAAGTCTATTCAGGATATGCATTCAGCGGTGGAATGGCTCAGCTTCTTCCGTTTACATGGTTTACCCTTTACTGTGTGGTATACATCATCGTGCTGCCGTTCCTTTCTTCTCTTGTCGTTTTGATTCGTGCGGAAAATACAAAGTCAAAGCTTACACGCCAAAACCTTCATACAATCGCATTGGGCTTTATGTCCATGTGGGTCATGTATGCGCTGCTTCAGTTGGGAAACAGATTCCAGCCGATGTTCTCAAGCCTTGTTGTCTTTAGTTTTGTACCTGCCATCATCATCTTTGCCGTTGCTTTTAATACGTTGGAAGTCTGGGGCAAGAGGCTCATAGCAAGAACCATTTTCCGCATCTTTGTCATATACATTTTGCCTGCTGGAATTGAAGGCGCCATTTATCTTCTTGCACGTCATCTTTTCCAGGTTGGAACAACTTCTTATTATCTGTTTGTTCTTGTAGGAACGATTCTTGTTGTTGTGCTTTGGGTTTTCATGGGCCGCCACTTTATGAAGACAGACAAATTGCGCGACAGCCGTTATGGAGAGGTTTTTGAAAATTCAATTTCCAAAATCAATTATGACGGTGATTCCAAGGCGATAATTGACATTCTTTCCACCAGCTTTATGAAGTATGTAGATTCAAGTTCCTTTACCCTTGCAATTGATGCCGGTACAGGATTTTTGGAATCGATTTTTACGGAAGAAGAAAACAAGATAATGATTCCGGTTGACGATCCATCCTTTGACGTACTCTTGAACCAAAAGCATCCTATCGTCTTCCGCGAATATGCACAAAAAGACTATTCTGTTGCGTCAGTGCGCGAACAGCTTGTCCAGCTTTTGGACAGTACAAAAAGCGACGCATTCATTGTATTGAACGAAGGCCGTCACGTCATTGGCATCATGTTCCTTGGTCCAAAAAACAGCGGCAACCGATATACTCCATACGATTACGAAGTGTTTACAAAAATGTATTCCAACTTCTTCGTCAACGCCTATTACATGAAGAACATCATGAACGAATCTGTCGTCGGTACGGTCAACAGGGAAATCCGCATGTCCAGCCAGATCATTACTTCAATTCAGGAAAACATGGACTACATCAACAATCCTAAGATTGACTGCGGATACCGCATGGTTCCTGCCCACAACATTGGTGGTGAGTTCATAGACCTTATCCGCCTGAACAGCACAAGGCACATGTTCATAATCGGTTCATTGAACGGTAAGGGTATTGCGGCTTCCATGAGTATGGTCATCTTAAAGTCCGTCATCCGTACTGACCTTGCGGAAACTTCTGATTTTAAGGTATTGGTGCAAAAGATAAATTACTTTATCAGAAACAGCCTTCCAAAAGGAACTTTCTTTGCTGGTGTCTTGGGCATGCTGGATTTCGCAACAGATACAATGTATTACATTAACTGCGGAAGCCCGGCGCTTTTCATGTACAACCACATATACAACAACGTCATTGAAATTCAGGGTGAAGGACACGTTTTGGGCTTTAAAAAGGATATCAGCAATTTGATCCGCGTAAAAAAAGTCAAGCTGTCGGAAGGAGACATCATTCTTGCATGTACCGACGGTCTTATTGAAGAAAAGTCATTGCGTGGTGAAAGCTACGGAAAAACACGCATTCAGTCACAGATTATGGAAAACTCATCTTTCCCGGCAGACAAAATGGCCCAGTTTACATACGACGGACTTGTCAACTTTACATCCCGTGCTCTGGAAAGTGATGTTACTGTTCTTGTTCTCAAGTACAAGAGCGATAAATAGGAGGATTAAATGGATCAACTTACCATACATGAAAAATCTGGTGCCAACTACATGCTTTTAGAGCTTGCTGGATCTGTAAACGGCTATACTCTTGCAGAATTTCAGGAAAAAGTGTACAGTTACATTCAGGATACCAATGTCGTTCTGGATATGTCCGAAGTTCTTTCAATTGATGCGGCCGGGGTGGGGGTTGTTCTTGCCGGAATAAATGATGGAGAGGAACACAACACTCAGATATTCATAATGAATCCATCTGAATCTGCACGTCATGCACTGGAAAGGACGGGCTTTCTGGATACTTTCAATATAATTCATGGTATCACGGAGGTTTCCGATGTTTCGTAGGTTTTTTAGTGTTTGTCTGTATTTTGCATGCGTCGTCATGTTAATGTCATGCAACAGGGGTGGAAGTTCTCCTGTACTGCAAAAGGCTTCGGCAAAAGAAAGCTCTACTGTAAACGTTGAGTCAAAGAAAGTGGATGATAAACCAGTTGAAGAAGTGGCTCCTGTTAATCCAGAATATGAAAAAATAAAGGCTGTAGTTGCCAAGATGAGTCCAAGGTTCAAGGAAGTTGTCAAGATTCCTGAATCAAACTATGACGAATTCCTGGCAGACCTTCATAGCGTACTTGAAGAAGAAAAAAAATTCCGAGATGATGACCTTTCGCTTTACTATTTAATCGATAAAAAACATTTTGTTGGTGAAGATTATGTTCCAAAGGATTTGGTCAAGGTTTCAGGCAATTCCCATTATAATGTAAGTCGCAATGACCTTAGCCTCCGTCCTGATGTTGAAGAAGCACTTACTGTCATGGCGGATGCTGCTCTTGAAGACGGCATCAAGCTGATGGTTTCTTCCACATACAGATCTTATGAGTATCAGAAAAACCTTTTTGCCCGCTATGTAAGGGAAGACGGAGAGGAACTTGCCTCACGCTATTCTGCAAAACCCGGAACAAGCCAGCATCAGCTTGGTGTTGCCATTGACTTTGGTTCGGTTACTGATGATTTTGCATTGACCAAGATGGGAAAATGGCTCAACCAGCACAGCGAGGAATACGGATGGTCGCTTTCTTTCCCCCAGGATTATGAAGATGTGACAGGCTTTATGTGGGAATGCTGGCACTTCCGCTACATTGGTAAACCTGCCTGTTTGTTCCAGAACAAATGGTTTGGAGACGTACAGCAGTTTATGATCGAGTTTGTTGATGGATGGAAATCTTTGTAATTTTCATTTGATTACAAAAAGTGTTTAGCTTTTTATGTCAATCAGGCTTTCTTAATCAAAAGGAGCTTAAAGATGAAAAATAGAAGGGCAATATTTAATCTGTTTTGTGTGGTGGGGGCTTTGTGCTTGTTTGCACTCTGCTCATGTGCCGGTAAAAAAGAAGAGATCGTCGATGTTGAATTGGATCTGATTGTTGATGACGATATCTATGTTGGTGAGGTTCGCAATTTTTCTTTCCGTAATTTGAAGGGGGAAGTCTTTGAGGATGTAGGCGAAAACGGTGAAGTCGTTGTCATCGGTGACACTCCATTTCAGGCCGCAGAAGATGATTCCAGCATATATCATGCAGTCCTTCCGGCAGGAGAATACAGGCTCTATGAAGACGGTGTGGACACAGGAGCTTTTTTTACTGTTGACCTGAAGCATAACAAGGTTAGGATTGCATATTGTTCGTCACTTGCCTATGCCAGCGCCGCAATCATAAAAAGTCAGGATACGGCAGGAATTTTCGTCATAATAAAGGACAAGACTTTTGTAAACCTTGGCTTTGACAATCCCTTACTTTCTGCAATGAATCAAATTAAGTCTCCGGTAAACATTGACATGTCGGACTGTCCGAACATGACCATGGGGTTCCGAGGCTTTTATAATTCAAAAAACTTAAAGTCATTTGTACTGTCTCCAGACATGAAAACCCTTGGAAAAGAATCATTCGCATTCTGTTCATCGATGTATCGACTTGTAATTCCTGAGGGCTTGCAGACTGTTGAAGGCGATGTGTTTGAGGCATGTACCAGCCTTACAGAAATAGAGGTTAGTTCAAGGAACAAATACTTTGCGTCTAAGAATGGAGTGCTGACTGATAAAACCCAACGTTCGCTTGTGGCTTGGCCTTCTGCGGCTGGAGATGTCGTTCTTCCAGAGACAATACAACTTTTGTCGGATTATTGTTTTGCAGGATGCAGTGAACTTAGTTCTGTCGTGATGTCTGGTGTAAAAACTGTAAAGCCGTTCGCGTTCAAGGACTGTGTTTCGCTCAATAAGGTTGTGTTTTATTCTGCCTTGGAGTTAATAGATAAAAATGTTTTTGAACATTGTTCATTGCTGGAAGACATTGTTATAGATGAAGCTGATAAAACATACAGCTCAAGCAAGGGCCAGATTCTTTCTTATGATGGTACAGTCTTGTATGCCTGGCCTTCTGCAAAAAAGAACATTGTCATTCCGGATTCAGTAACAAGGATTGATGACTGTGCATTCCAAAACCAGACAGGTTTGATACAAGTTACAATGCCGCGTTCCGTAAGGGAAATCGGATATCAGGCCTTTTCGTCTTGCACTGATCTTTCCATTGTGATGATGAGCAATGTAGCGATAATAGAGTCTTATGCCTTTGAAAAATGTACGGCACTCAAGCAGATTGACCTGCCTGCAAATCTACGGCGCTGTGATGGTGGTGCATTTGCAGAGTGTTCTTCTCTTTCTTCAATTACGGTGCAGGATGGAAACAGGACGTTCAGTGCAAGCAATGGTGCAATTTATTCTGCTGACTTAAAGACACTTGTAGAATGGCCTGCCGCATCAGGAACAGTAACTATACCCGAGACTGTTGAAACAATAGGACCGTATGCATTCAACAGAAACTATGACTTGAAAAAAGTCGTTATGAAAAACGTAAAGTCTTTGGGACATCATGCTTTTGATGACTGCAAAAAATTGAACGACATTACCCTTAACGATGGACTTGCTTCTATAGGTTCACATGCCTTTAGCAATTGTCTGGAAATGAAAAAGATTGTCATACCTGCATCAGTTACAACAATAAAAAATTACGCATTCTGGTTCTGGAATTCTGAGCAGACGATAGCATGCCGTGCTTCTTCTGTACCTGCCGGCTGGGATTTTGCGTGGGATGCAGACTGTGATGCCAAAGTTGTAATGTCATACAGCGAATAAAAAAAGCAGGTGGCCGTAACCGTATGGCTACAACCGCCTGCATTCATGTTTGTTTTAAATTTATCGATTACAGTTTTTCAAAATAACCGTATGACTGAAGAAGTTCCGCATTCAGGATTCCTCCTCTTGCGGCACCACGTTTGGTGTTGTGGCTCAATGCTACGAATTTGACATCGAACACATTGCACTTTCTAAGACGGCCGATTACACAAGCCATTCCCTTTTCCGTCTCCCTGTCACGGCGTGGCTGAGGCCTGTTTTCCTCATGACGCACGACAATAGGATGTACCGGTGCAGAAGGCAAGTTCAGCTTCTGTGGCACTGAGGTATAGCTCGTCCATACGCGTTCAATTTCTTCAAGTGATGGTTTCTTGTTTTCCGGAAGGTCAAACTCCAGGTTTACTATGGCAGTATGACCGTCAACTACAGGTACCCTCGTACAGGTTGAAGAAACTACCGGAAGGGATGCGTTTTCGATTCTGTCAAATTCAACTGAACCGAGGATCTTGAGGCATTCCTTTTCCGTCTTTTCTTCCTCGCCGCCGATGTATGGGACAATGTTGTCAATTTCGTCATAGCTTGGAACGCCAGGATATCCCGCGCCGCTGACTGCCTGCTCCGTGGTTACGATCATCCTCTTTACAGGATAACCAGCCTGAATCAGTGCATGAAGAGGCATCATGTAGGTTTGCAGGGAACAGTTTGGTTTTACGACGATAAAGCCCTTGTCCCAGCCGTGGTGTTCCTGCTGCTTTTTGATGACGTCAAGATGCTTGTAGTTGATTTCCGGAACAAGCATTGGTACATCTGGGGTCCAGCGGTTTGCAGAGGCATTTGAAACGACAGGGATTCCCTCTGCAGCATAAGCTTCTTCAAGAGCCTTAATCTCATCCTTTCCCATTTCAAGCGCACTAAAGACAAACTTGCATTTTCCCAATGCCAGTGAAGCGTCGTTTGCATCCTGAACGGTGAGGTTTGCAACACCCTCTGGAATGTCTTCTCCAATCAGCCAGCGGTTTGCTACCGCGTCCTTGTAAAGTTTTCCTGCAGAACGGGGAGAAGCGGCGACATAGCTTACCTCAAACCATGGATGATCTTCCAAAAGCTTGATGTACCTCTGTCCTACCATACCGGTGGCTCCCAGTACTCCGACCTTTATTTTATCGCTCATGTGATACTCCTGTTGTTCGGAGCCGGTTCATTTTATGAAGCGACCCCTTTTGAATGATTAAAGTCCGCAGCTTTTGATGGCCTGTTCGATGATGGCCTTTGCCTCGGGCTTTGGTTCAACCAGCGGAAGCCTTACGGATCCTGCCGGAAGTCCCTTTACGTTCATGGCATACTTGATGCATGACGGGTTTCCGTCTACAAATGCCGCACGGAAGAATGGCTGCAGGCGGTAGTGAATCTTGCGTGCCTCTGCAAACTTTCCTTCAAGACAGTCATGTGTAAGTTCTGTCATCAGATCCGGAATCAGGTTTGTGACAACGGAAATGATGCCCTGTCCTCCAGCTGCCATAAGTGGAAGTGTAAGTCCGTCGTCTCCGCTCATCACAGAAAAGTCTGGATGCTTTGAAACGACCTTTTCGATAACTTCCATCATCTGGTTGATGTTTCCGCTTGCTTCCTTTACGCCGATGATGTTAGGAAGATCCGCTATGCGTTCAAGAAGGGAAGTGGAAATGTTCTTTGCAGTGCGTCCCTGAATGTTGTATACCACAATCGGAATGCCAACCTTTGAAACAGCCTCAAAATGGCGGTAGATACCCTCATCACTGGGTTTGTTGTAATATGGAGTTACTACAAGCGCAAAGTCTCCGCCCATCTGTTTGGCACGTTCAACATAGCGAACTGCATCACGTGTACAGTTGCTTCCCGCACCGATCATGATTTTTACGTCACGGCCTGTGCGTTTGTTGTAGTCCTTTACAGTAGGAATGACAATATTCAAGAGTTTTTCTTCTTCCTCTTCTGTAAGAGTAGGTGTTTCGCCACTGGTTCCCAGCGGTAAAAGTCCGTCAATTCCATGCTCAAGCTGAAAGAGAACATTCTTCTTAAAGCCTTCGTAGTCGACTGAGCCGTCTTCGAGCATGGGGGTAATCATTGCTGTGTAAGCACCCTTTAAAATAGGCATTTTGTAACTCCTCTGAATCAGCGTAAAACCGTTGATTCTCCGACATTAAAGCACATTTGAAGAAAATTTACAAGCATTTTGACAATTGAATTTTATGGTAAAAACCATTATACTTTGGACCATGTCAAACGTTTCTAAACTATTAAAAGGGCTTGAGAAAAAATACAAGCTTTGTTCTGTTTTAAGCCCGGTTTCAATGATTGGCGAAGTCCTGCTTGAAATTGTCATCCCGTTGTTCATGGCTCGCATAATTGATGTGGGCATTGCGAATGGAGACCTTTCCTATGTGTTGAAAGTGGGACTCATAATGGTGGGGCTTTCATGCCTTTCACTCCTATTTGGTGCGCTGGGAGCCCGCTTTTCTGCTGTTGCGGCACTCGGCTTTTCCCGTAACCTAAGGCGTAATCTCTTTTCCAAGATTCAGGATTTTTCATTTGGAAATCTGGACCGCTTTTCCACATCATCCCTTGTAACACGACTCACAACTGACGTAACCAACGTCCAGAACACCTATCAGATGATAATAAGGCTTTGCTTCAGGGCACCGTTCATGCTGGTTTCCGGTACGGTAATGGCATGCGTCATAAACAGGAACCTTTCGGTAATTTTCTTTGTTGCCATTCCGGTCCTGGCTTTCTTTCTTGCCCTGATTGGAATCAAGGCTTTCCCACGCTTTTCCAAAATGATGAAGCAGTACGACAACATGAATGCCACGGTTCAGGAAAACCTTACCGCCATTCGTGTAGTAAAGAGTTTTGTACGTACACCTTTTGAAAACAAGAAATTCTCCGATTCAGCGGATGCAGTAAGGCGTGCCCAGGTAAATGCGGAAAAACTGGTCATATTTACAAGCCCGATAATGCAGCTTGTCGTTTATTCATGCGTCATCCTTTCACTGTGGTTTGGAGGCCACATGGTTGTTGCAGGCAACATGCAGACCGGTGAGCTCATTTCCTTCATAACCTACATCGGTCAGATCCTGATGTCATTGATGATGCTTTCCATGATTTTCATAATGCTGGTTCTCTCACGTGCAAGCATTTCCCGTATTGTGGAAGTACTTGACGAAGACCCCGAGATTAAAAACCCGGATGCAGAAGCCACAGAAGAAGTCCCCGACGGTTCAATTGACTTTAAGGACGTGCGTTTCAGCTATTCAAAGCGCGAGGACAACTGCGTTCTTTCAGGAATCAACCTGCATATCGACAGCGGACAGATGATTGGTGTCATCGGAGGAACAGGCTCTTCAAAAACCACTCTGGTATCTCTTGTTCCACGGCTCTATGACGTACTGTCTGGTTCAGTGAGTGTTGGTGGAATCGACGTAAAGAAATACAACCTTACGGCATTGCGTGACAGTGTTGCAATGGTTCTGCAGAAGAACGTGCTCTTTTCAGGAACAATACGCGACAACCTAAGGTGGGGAAACGAGGATGCCACGGATGAAGAAATTGAACAGGCATGTATTGCGGCGGATGCACATGAGTTCATCTCTTCATTCCCCAACGGATATGACACGGATTTGGGACAGGGTGGAGTAAACATTTCCGGCGGACAGAAACAGCGCCTATGCATTGCACGTGCCCTGTTAAAAAAGCCTAAGATCCTTATCCTTGACGACAGTACTTCCGCAGTTGACACGGCCACCGATGCACGCATAAGAAAGGCCCTGAGGACTCAACTTCCGGAAACGACCAAAATCATCATCGCACAGAGAATCAATTCAGTTCAGGATGCGGACAAGATTTATGTCCTTGACAACGGAATGATAGACGGATGCGGCACTCACGAAGAGCTGCTTGAAAACAATAAGATTTACCGTGAAGTTTACGATTCACAGCAGTCTCAGAACTAGGAAGGGGATGATATGCCAAGACCAATAAGGGGTGTTGCAAAACCCGTAAATGCAAAGAAGACGATAGGACGGCTGATTCAATACATTGGGAAATACAAGGTGCTTCTTGTTTTTGTACTGCTTGCGGTTCTGGTAAGCTCGGGAGCCCAGGTTGTAGGGGATTCGCTTTTAAAGCCTGCCGTAAACGGACTGGTGGACCTTGCAAAAAAATTCAGTGCCGAGGGAAGCCTTAGCGCCATTGATTTTCTGCCTTTTACAAAACTGATTTTAATCATGGCAGTGATCTATCTGTTCGGTGCTTTTGCAGCATGGGTTAATGGCAGAATCATGCTGTACATTTCAAGCAGAACCCTTTACATTATCCGCACGGATCTTTTCCGCGAGCTGGAAACACTTCCGCTGAAATATTTTGACGGTCACACCCACGGTGAGCTGATGTCGCTTTTTACAAATGACATTGACACTCTGCGTGACATGATGAGCCAGACCGTTCCCCAGCTGTTTTCAAGCGTGATTTCCGTAATCGGAATCTTTACGATGATGCTTGTTGTAAGTCCGCTTCTTACGGCCATAGTGATTGTGACTATGGCATTAAGCATTTTCATTGCGGGCTTTATCGGAAAGAGGTCTGCATTGGCGTTCCGTGACCAGCAGGCTGCGATTGCAAAGGTAAACGGTTATGTTGAGGAAATGGTTTCGGGCCAGAAAGTAATCAAGGTATTCAACCACGAGGATGAATCGATTAGGGATTTCAATACTATTAACGATGATCTGTGCAGGGCGGGTACAAGGGCAAATTCTTTTGCAAACATACTCATGCCGATTATGGGAAACCTTAGCCATGTTCAATATGCCATTGTTGCAATAGCCGGTGCAGTACGCGTCATTTCAGGACATCTTGACTTGGGTAGCATAGCATCATTCCTTCAGTACACAAGAAGCTTTAACCGTCCCATCACGATGATGAGCCAGCAGCTTAACGGAATCCTTAATGCCCTGGCCGGTGCCGAAAGAATCTTTGCCGTAATCGACGAAAAGGGTGAGGTAGACGAGGGCACAGTAACTCTGGTAAACGCAAGCGAGACAATTCCAGCCGCATCTCCAGACGGAGTTTCACACCTTGTCCAGTCATTCGCATACACGGGTGAGTGGGCGTGGAGGATTAACGATTCTGTAAAGGTTGAGTCAGACTCTGAGCAAATGCCTTCAATCGCAGACAATCCCGGCTTCCACTTGAGGAAACTGAAGGGTGACGTTATCTTTAATGACGTTTCGTTCAGCTATGTTCCGGAAAAGGAAGTCCTGCACCACATAGACCTTCATGCAAAGCCAGGAGAAAAAATTGCTCTTGTAGGTTCAACTGGTAGCGGCAAGACGACAATTACAAACCTGCTTACACGCTTCTATGACATAGAGGACGGAAAGGGAACCATAACCTACGACGGAATACCACTCAAGGACATTGCAAAGGATGATTTGAGGAAGTCCCTTGGCATGGTATTGCAGGATACCCATCTGTTTACGGGAACAATACGCGACAACATAAAATACGGAAACCTTGAGGCAAGTGAATCCCAGATCATTGCGGCCGCCAAACTTGCAAACGCAGACAACTTTATCCGCCATCTGGACAAGGGCTATGACACGGTAATAACAGGCGACGGTGGAAACTTGAGTCAGGGACAGAGGCAGCTTCTGGCCATTGCACGTGCCGCAGTTGCAGATCCGCCGGTTTTGATTCTTGACGAGGCAACATCATCCATTGACACACGTACCGAAGCTCTTATCGAAAAGGGAATGGACAGCCTCATGGAAGGACGCACCGTATTCGTAATCGCACACCGCTTGAGCACGGTAAGGAACGCAACGGAAATAATCGTACTGGAAAAAGGAACAATCGTTGAGCGGGGTAACCACGAGGAACTTCTGGCAAAGAAGGGAAGGTACTACCAGCTCTATACAGGTGGAATTGAGCTGGATTGATTTTAAAAGATTTTTTTTCTTGACATGATTTTTCAAATATGATATAAAAATGAAAATCATTTTCATATTGAGGTCTAATCATGAGTGTAAAGAAAATATCTATTTTGTGCATAATTGCTTTGGCATGCATAGTAGGAGTTCTCGCCCTTCCAAAGGCAGTAAAAAAGAATAAGAAATTTTCTGTCGTTACAACGATTTTCCCGATTTACGATTGGTCTAGGGAAGTTGGGGCAGGCAACAGCAATATCGAATATACCATGCTCCTGAACAATGGTGCAGACTTGCACAGTTTCCAACCATCTGTAAAGGACATTGCAAAAGTATCTTCTGCTGACATTTTCATCTATGTTGGCGGTGAAAGTGACGAATGGGTGGAGGATGTGCTCCGTACTGTAAAAAACAAGAACTTAAAGGCCATAAACCTGATGGATGCCCTTGAATCAAGAATCCTGGAAGAAGAACTGGTTGAAGGAATGCAGGGGGAAGAAGAAGAGGAAGAGGGTGAAGAGGAAGAAGTTGAATATGACGAGCATATCTGGCTCTCGCTGAAAAATGCCGCCTTGTGTGTGGAAGAGATTTCCAGGGCGTTCATTTCCTCTGATGAATCAAATTCTTCACTGTACAGCTCAAATGCATCCGCTTACTGTTCAAAACTTTCTGATTTGGAAAAGCAGTATTCAAGTACATGTGCAGGTGCCAAAAACAAAACCCTTGTGTTTGCAGACCGTTTCCCGTTCCGCTATCTGGTTAAGGATTATGGGCTTGACTATTATGCCGCCTTCTCTGGTTGTTCTGCAGAGACGGAGGCCAGCTTCCAGACTGTAAAATTCCTTGTGGACAAAATCGACGAACTTGACTTGGACAATATCTTTGTAATAGAATCTTCTGACAAAAAGCTTGCAAAGACAATCATTGAAAATTCAAAAAGGCATGACCGCAACATTCTGGTGCTTGATTCCATGCAGTCAATATCAAAAAATGATGTGGAAGGCGGAAAGACATACCTTGGAATAATGCAGTCAAATCTTGATCAGCTTAAAAAGGGCCTGTGAGGTGCAACATGAGCGAAATAAAGTACAATACGAAACACAGCGGTGACATTCTGGATTACCTCAAGGAAAACCCCGGAGTCCACCTTACTGCGCAGGAAATATGCCGCCACTTGAATGACATGGGAAAAAGCGTGGGTCTTACCACAGTCTACAGGCAGATAGAGCGACTGGTTGGAAATGGCCTTGTAAACAAATATGTTCTGGACGGAAGTGAAAGCGCATGCTTTGAGTATATCGGAAACGACGGTCAGGGCAGGGATAAAAACTGCTTCCACTGCAAATGCCTGGAATGCGGAAAGCTGATTCACCTTGAGTGCGGCGAAATCCTCAATCTTGAAAACCACATCCTCAAGGACCATGACTTTGTTCTGGACATGACCAGAACCGTATTTTACGGACTCTGCAGGGAATGCCGCGGAAAATCAGCTTAAAAAAACTACTAGAATACATTGCCAAAAAGTGCTACAATGCCTCCGTGGAGTTATTTTATGAAGGCAATTGAATTAGAAAAATCTTATAATCCAAAAGACTTTGAGGACAGAATTTATGATAATTGGGTGAAAAGCGGTTGTTTTAAACCTGCATCAGATCCATCTTCACCCATTCACCAGACTTACCTTGACAAAAAATCAAAGAACATAAAAGTAGCAAAATATACTGTCGTAATTCCACCGCCAAACGTCACCGGAGTCCTTCACATGGGACACGGCCTTAACAATACCCTGCAGGACATAGTAGTGCGCTATCACAGGATGAAGGGTGACGATACCCTGTGGATTCCCGGAACAGACCATGCTGGAATTGCAACCCAGAATGTTGTTGAAAGGGCATTGAAGAAGGAAGGCAAAACCAGAAATGATCTGGGACGTGAAAAATTCTTGGAAAGGACATGGAAGGTAAAGGAAGAACACCACACTATAATCGTAAAGCAGCAGAAAAAGCTTGGTAACTCCACCGATTGGGACAGGGAACGCTTTACCTATGATGAAGGACTTAGTGCCGCAGTACGTGATGTATTTGTAACCCTTTATGAACGCGGCCTCATGTACCGTGGAAAACGTCTTGTAAACTGGTGCCCCCGTTGTGGAACAGCCCTTGCTGATGATGAAGTTGACCACGAGGATACACAGGGTGCGATGTATCACCTTTATTATGAATATGCTGATGGCAGTGGTAAAATAGAAGTTGCCACAACACGTCCAGAAACTTTCTTTGGTGATACAGCCGTTGCCGTTAACCCCACAGATGAACGCTATACCGCGCTTGTAGGAAAAAAACTCAAGCTTCCGCTTACAGGTAAAGAAATCCCCATAATTGCAGATGATTATGTAGACAAGGAATTCGGAACCGGTATGGTAAAGATTACTCCAGCCCATGACCCGAACGACTGGGAAGTTGGACTACGCCATAATCTTGAAGTAGTAAACCTTTTGACTCCCGACGGACGCCTTAACGAAAACGTACCGGAAAAATACCGTGGGCTTAAACCCGAGCAGGCACGTGCCCTTGTAATTGAAGATCTTGAGGCATGCGGTTTGTACAAGGGTGAAGAAAAAATGGTTCACT